>CAUQZM010000001.1:0-216146 GCA_963522765.1 uncultured Campylobacter sp.
AAATTCTAAATTCTAAATTCTAAATTCTAAATTCTAAATTCTAAATTCTAAATTCTAAATTCCAAGCCCTAGCGTCTCTTTCATCACGCGGCAAAAATCCGCCAAAAACCACCCGAGCGCCTTGTAGTAGCTGCTTTTGGCGTTTATCTGCACGTGCGTAGCAAGCGCGGAAAAGCTAGGGATGATGAATTGCGCCAGATATAGCGTCAAAATTTTATGCGATTTCGCGTCCGTGTTTTGCTTAAAGATCATGGCAAGCAGCGCTAGCATATTGGCTGCGTGAGCGCTTTTAAGCTCTGCAAAAGGCTTTTTAAAGCGGCATTTTTCATAAAACAGCTCCACTTCGCTTTCGCTTATGAGCTTGAAAAAGTCCATCTCAAACGCCTCTTTTAGCGCCTCAAAATCGCGCCCTAGCGCCGCGTAGTCCTCGCCCTGCACCTTTTGCCAAAGCTCGTGGCCGTTTTTATTCTCGATATTTTTATTTACGATGATCCAGTTTTTGCCCAAGCCGCGCAACTTCTGCTCATCTATCACGCCCCTAAAATTCGTCGCAAAGATTATGCAGATCACCGAGTATAGCTCGCCTAATTTCATCTTTTTCCTTTAAATTTAATCAAATTTCGCTCGCCTTTTTTAGCTTTTCGATGCCGAATTTTTCCCAAATCCTGCTTAAAGATCGATCTAAGCTCTGCTGCTTTTTATCGATCTCACCAAAGAGCAGCGAGCTGCCCGATTTGCCGCTAAAATTTGAAAGATTTAGCGCTAGGTGGATTATCTGCGCGCCTTTTTTCACGTCGCAGAGCCTAAACAGCTCAAGCGCGGTCTCGCTCAGCAAGCTTAGACTAAACGCCCTATCCTGGCTAATCTGGTGCGAAAACTCCTCGCGCGATTTGTAACGGATCTTTAAATCATACGTCGCGGGCTTTAGGCCCCTTGCGAGCACTTCGCCCGCCAAATGGCGCGCCAAAATTAAAATTTTACGCCGCAGCTCGTCTCGATCGGCGCACGGCGCGAAGCTGCGCCCAAAGCCGATGCTTTTGCGCTCGCGCTTTGAGACGACCTCGCCCTCATCCTCGCCGCTAAGGGCTGCGAAAATTTTCCTGCCGTTTGCGCCCATCTTTTCAAAAATTTCTCTGTGCGCTAGCGCGTCGCCGAAGCTTACGATGCCGTATTTGCCGAGCGTCTTTTGCGCCGCTTTGCCGATGCCGAAAAATTTCGCTACCGGCACGGCGGATAGTTCGCTCTCGATTTGCGATTTTAAAATTTGCCGCACGCCGAAGGGCTTGGCAAGGCTCGTAGCGAGCTTTGCGATGAGTTTTGCTTCGCTAAGACCGACGCTGCACGGAAGGCTAAAGCGGCGCATGATTTCGCTTTGTAAAAACGCGGCAAAGCTTAGTGCGTCCGCGTCGTATGCCGTTCCGCGCAAATTTAGAAAAAACTCGTCGATGCTAAATTTTTCGATCTCGGGCGTAAAGTTTAGTAAAAACTCATAAATTTCGCGTGAAGCTTTTCGGTATTCGCCGTGCCGCGCGCGCACCAAAATCAGCTGCGGACAGAGTCCGAGCGCGATTTTAACGGGCTGAGCCGAGTGCACTCCGTCCGCTCTAGCCTCATAGCTCGCGCTTAAAATCACGCTTCCAAGCTCGCTCTTGCCGCCGAAAATCTCCTCGTCGCCGCCTCCGACGACTGCGATCTTTTTGCCCGCAAGCGCAGGATCGGCGAGCCTCGCTACAGAGACGAAGAAGCTATCTAAATCGATATGGGCTATCAAACTATGTCGATCCCAAAACCGCTAAGCCCCGCGTAGTCTTTCGGCTCGCTCTTGCTTAAAATTTTGATTTTTCTCACGCCCAGATGCGCTAAAATTTGCGCTCCGATGCCGAAGCTCTTAAAATCGGCGCGATTTTGCGCGGATTTTAGCATCAAAAGCACGCCACCCTCTTTGCGCAAAATGTCCAGATCGCGCATGAAATCGTTAAATTTTGTATCGCTCAAAAATTCCAAATCGCTTGAAATTTTATGAAATTTCACGTTCGTCTGCGCGCTCTTTCCCAGCTCGCCGAAAATATAGGCGCGGTGCTCGTTGCCCTCATGATCGCTCACGTCGTAAAATTTCGCCGCTTCGCCGCACAACATAGCGCTTTTTGGCTCGCTAAATTTAACGAGAGTTTCGTGTTTTAGGCGGTACTGCACGATCTGCGCGACCGAGATCATATTAATGTCGTGCTGCGCGCAGAATTTTTCCAGATCGTCCCTGCGCGCCATATCGCCGTCGTCTTTGACGATCTCGCAGATCACGGCGCTTTGCGAAAGCCCCGCCAAACGGCACAGATCCGTAGAGCCCTCGGTGTGCCCCGTGCGAGCGAGCACGCCGCCGCTTTTGGCGATAAGCGGGAAGATATGCCCCGGGCGGACGAAATCATCCGCGCGAGCGCCTACGCGCGACATCAGCTCGATCGTCATATTGCGCTCATACGCGCTCACGCCAGTCTTGGCGTCCTTCGCGTCGATCGTGACGGTGAAGGCGGTCTCGTGGCTCGAAGTGTTTTTATCGACCATCAAATTCAGATCTAGCTGCTGCGCAATCTGTGGGCTAAGCGCCACGCACAGCACTCCGCGAGCGTGCGTGATAGCAAAATTTACCTTTTCTGCGCTGCTAAATGTGCTCGCAAACACCAAATCGCCTTCGTTCTCGCGATCAACGTCATCGACCATAACGAGCATTTTGCCGTTTTTCAGATCCTCGATCGCCTGCTCTACGCTAACCATTATCTCTCCTTTAAATTTACGATATTATCTTGCCGTTTTTATCAACGATTATTTCGCGACCGTCTAGTATGATTTTGACGTAGTCGTCGCTTAAAACTTTCACAAATTCTACTTCATCGTAAAACATAGGCTTTAAAATTTCATTTTCCAAATCATCTAGCAATCCCCATTTGCCGTCTTTTTTGACTTTAACGTATCCTTCGCAATATTTGATTTCGTCATAATATTCGCACAAAGTATTGTCAAAATCCCAAGCAAGCTCGTATACACAAGACACTACCTCTGTGTCCGTTTTATCGATAAAGCCCCATTTGCCGTCCTTTTCAATCTTTGCTAAGCCTTCGCAAAAACTCCCGGCCCGATCATATATGCAAGGAATAACTTCTTTTCCCGTTTCATCGATATATCCCCAATAACCGTTCTTTTTAACGTCTGCCAAGCCTTCGCGAAAAACGCCAACGTCATCATATAGACAAGGAATGATCTCTTTGCCGGTTTTATCGATAAAACCCCAATAGCCGCTTTTTTGAACTTCCGCCAGTCCTTCCTCAAAATTATAAGCATCATCATATATACAAGAAATCACCTCTTTACCCGTTTTATCGATAAAGCCGAATTTATCGTTCTTTCTAACGCATGCTAGGCCTTCGCTAAAATACGAAACATCATCATAGATACAAGAAGCTATCTCCTTTCCCGTTTTATCGATAAAGCCCCATTTATCGTTCTTTTTAACCCATGCCGATACCATCTCGATCTCCCGAATTTAAATTTTGATTTCTGCGTAAGCCGCTTTTAGCTTCTCAAAAAGCGGGGCGAAAGAAACGCCGTTTACGCGGACGTTCGCGATCGTTGTGATGAAATTTGTATCGCACTGCCACCGAGGCACGAGATGATAGTGCACGTGCTCGGCTATGCCCGCACCCGCGGCAGCGCCTAGGTTCATGCCGATATTTACGCCGTTTGCGCCCAGCGTGCGCTTCAAAATCCCCACTCCGGCGCGCACGTAGCGGCTCATCTCCGCCCACGCATCATCGCTAAGGCACTCGATATTATCGACATGCTCGTAAGGTATCACCATAAACGCGCCCGGGCTGTAGGGGTAGAGGTTCATCACCCCGAAGCAGTGCTGCGCGCGAAAAAGTACGCCGTTGCGATCATCGAACGCCGCATCCGCCGCCGCGTCGCAGAAGGGACAGCCGCTTCTTTTTTCGGTAAAATACTCGCTTCGCCAAGGGGCGCAAAGATAATCCATCTCTTTTCCTTTCCGAAATTCCAAAATTCTATGAAATTTTAAAATTTGCGTTTAGCAAAATTCTATGAAATTTGGAATTTAAAACTTCTAAATTTCATAAAATTTTATTTACGCAGCTCGCGCTTGCTCGCACGGCGCAAAGTTATGCGCGCGGGGTACGCGCCCTTTACGAATCTCGTACTGCGCAAGGCGCTTCGGTGCGACATACGCTTTGCAAATCAAAGCACACGGCGGGCGATATTAAATCCGCAGGCGGTTTGCGTGCGCATTATAACAAAACTTTGACGCACTCACAGGCACGGTATGCGATGCCAAACCTACGCCGCAATCACCGTCGCGACACGTGGTAAAATTTAACGCGGCGCGGTCATAGCGCAGCCGTATTGCAGCTACGGCTCAATCGCGTCGTATCGCATGGTATCGCAGCCCTGCTAAGCCCCTACACGTTCGCTTTTGTGGTAGCTTGCTTTGCGCAGTTATCGTACGCACAGCTCCTATGGGCGGCTTGGTCGCAAGCTGCGATTAAATTTACGGCGCCATTTAATCGCCGATACTGGGCTTGAGAGCGCGCTAGGCATGCAAGGCGCTACGGCGGACGCGCAATTCTCTGCGCTCAATGCTACAAGCGCAACCCCTCGCGCGCGAAGCTTCGCAAACGTAAAGCTAAATTTTAAACCCGCGCTTTTGCACCAGATCGTGATGCGACGGAAAGCTATACAAATCGAAAGGCGTAAAATTTAAACCTCGCTCCGCAGCCGCCCGCGCAACGCGTGATAATAAACTCACGACGCCAAAGCGCAGCGTGAACGCTTACGCAGCGTGCGATATTTGATCACGTTGCAAACGCTAAATTTAAAGAGCTGCTAAATTTTAAAGTCCGCCAAATTTTACGAATTTTAAAATTTACCGCCTTAAAATTTCGCTCCCTTCGCTAAATTTAACTTCTCGTTCCGATCTGATCTTGCGCGATCAAACGAGCTGATTTAAATTTTCGCTGCCCGCGCCGAGCTTTATCTCGCGCAGTGCCGCGCCGACGTCATTTTGGCGCATAAAATGCTCTCCGATCAAAAACGCATCGACGCCCGCCTCGTGCAAGCTTAAAAGCTGCTCGTGCGAGTACAGGCCGCTTTCGGCGACGATGATCTTGCCATTTGGAATCAACGGGATTAGCCGCTCGCTCAGGCTCGTATCGACCTCGAAAGTCTCTAAATTTCGATGATTGATGCCGATAATATCGGCGCCTGCGAAGACCACTTTTTTCAGATCATCCTTATCGTGGATCTCGCACAGCGCCTCAAGTCCCAGCCTGCGGGCAAACTCGAGCAGCTCTCTTAGCTGTTTGCCTTCCAGAGCTTTGGCAATCAGCAGGATAAAATCCGCGCCGTAAACCAGCGCCTCGAGGATCTGATAGCGATCGACGATGAAATCCTTGCGCAAAATGGGCGTATGCGTGTAACGGCGGATCTGCGGGATAAACTCCAAATCGCCTCTGAAATAATGCGGCTCGGTAAGCACCGAAAAGGCGCTGGCGCCTGCATTTTCATACTCCACGGCAAGATTTAGCGGCTCAAAATCCTCGCGGATGATCCCCTTGCTCGGGCTTGCCTTTTTGATCTCGGCGATGATGCGAAGTGGGTCCTTCTCATCGCTTCTAAGCGCGTTTATGACGTCACGCGGCTCGTAAGGATTGGCGCTTAGCGAGCGACCGAGCAGATCCTCGGGCAGCTTTTCTTTGCGAAGCGCGAGATCCTCGCGAGTGCGCTTTAAAATTTCGTCTAAAATCATCGCTACTGCTTTGGCGTCTGGATTTTAGAGCCGGTAGGCTCTTTCGACGTAGAATTTTGCTCTGACATAAAATCCTGTCTCGATACGGAATTTTGTCTTGACGAAGCAGAATTCTGCGCGGAGGAATTTATGGGCGTCGCGAAATTTTCAGAAGTCGCGGAATTTGGTGCCTGATTTTGAACTGCGGAATTTGCAGACCCAGCAGAATTTTGCGAAGCGGAGTCTTTTGGCGTTAAATCACGCGCTGCAGCGGATCTCGGACGTGCGGAATCTAACGCAGAGCTTTCGGGCGCCGTAGATTTTATGGAATTAGGCGAATGGGTTTTTGTTGCCGGGCTTTGCGGCGCCTGATCTTTTGGCACAGAGCCTTTTATCATAGCGGGGTTTTGCAATATAGAATTCTGCGGCGCTACGCCTGTGCCTGCGGCGCACGCATCGATCGCCTCTAAATGCTCTTTGCCTTCAGGGGAATTAAAAAATTCTGCGTCTTTGATCTTAGCCATTTCATTTTTAGCCTTGTCGCACTCGCCAAGCTTGTAGTATCCCCAAGCAAGCGAGTCCAGATAATACGGCGAGTCGGGGTCTTTTTGCAGGGCGCGGCGGACGAGCTCGATGCCCTTGCGAACGTCCAAATCGTGATCTATTAAGATGTAGCCGTAGTAGTTTAGGTGCACGGGGTCTTTAAGCTGCGGCGCGATATTTTCAAATTTTGCCACTACACTAGACAGGGTTTTAGCGTCCACGTTTTTGCCCGCGCTTTCATATTCATAGATCGCCTCGATCGCCAAAAAGTCGTAATTTTTGGTCTTCATAAACTCATCGCGCGCCATTTTAATCGCGGTTTTATAGTCTTTTTTATGCGCGTAGGCATCGATTAGAAGCTCGCGCTTGTAGTCGTATTTTTTCAAAAGCTCGATTATTTTATCAAAGTCGTTTGAGTAGTAATAAATCGCTATCATATCGTCTAAGAATTTATTATCCCCTTTGGCTTCATACAGCGCTTCATCGATCTTAGCGACATCTAAATAGCGTTTATTCGCGCGATACACATCAGCTAGCAGCTCGCACGCCATACCCTGGGCGCAGCCGTAGATGCGCCTGTGCGTTTCTATAATGCGGATCGCTCCGTCCGAATCATCGAGTTTATTTAGCAGCACGTCGCATAATCTAATGAGATTTTCATCGGTTTTGTCTAGCTCATAGGCTTTTTCGAAGTAGGTTTTGGCTAAAGTAAAATTCTCCATCGCATAATATGTCGCCGCTAAGATCGCGTAACTACGCGAAACGGGATCTACGGTGACTAGCTTAAGAGCAGCGGTATTGGCATTTAGATTATCTTTAATGCCTAAGTAGTAGCCGATTTTTACTCGCAGATACTCAGAGTCTGAGCTTAGGCTCTTTTCGCCGAGCTTTAAATAGCGCGCCGTATTTTTACGATCTTTGATCGCAAAAGCGGTCTTTAGCGCTTCTAGCAGATAAACGGACGAGCCCGTTTTATTGTATGCCTTTTCGTATAAAAACATCGATGCGACGGGATCTTTATGCAGTAGCTCCAAGGCTGTAAGCAAATCGAAATTTAACTCGGCGTCCTCTTGCGCTCGCATCGCGTGATTTAGCTTTTCTTTGGTTATATTTTTGGCGCTTACGCCACGATTTATCAAGCTCTTTTTAATTGCATCTTTTGCACCGTTTTTTGTGCCAATGCTGGAATTCCGATCAGACGCCTTTTTATCCGTAACGGACTGCTTCGCCGCTGCAGCATTCGTCCCACTCTCCGCACTTAGATACTGCGGCGCTAAAATCATCGCCGCGATTAAAATTCCGCTTAAAACCTTACCCCGATACATTCTTCCTCCAATTCTTTAGTATGCGTTTTAAAATATTCCCAAAACGGGAAGCTACGACACTGCTTCGGACGCAGCTCGTAAATCCCGCAGTTGCGCTGCGTCTCGTCAAAAAACACGCACGCTAAGCCGCCTTCAAAGGGCTTTTCTTTTACGCTAAATCTAGCGCCTATCCTGTCCAAATACGCCCTTTTAAGCTCTGCGGGCGAAATTTTAAATTTTGCCGCTAGCGCCGCAATCTCGCTCTCATCTATCCAGATATAGCCGCTCTCTCCGGTGCAGCACTTGCCGCCGCAGCGCTCACACGCGCTCGCATCAAAGCTAAAGCCAAACTCACTCATAATCCACGCTCGTTAAATCTGCGCTTTTATAGATCGCGTGGGCTTGTGCGGTGCGCTTTCCGTGCGCGCTAGCGTAGATCGGAAGGATGATCTCACAGGGCGAGCGCGAGTTCTTACGAGCCTGCAAAAGCGCGAGCTTAGCGGGCTTTGAAATGTCAGGATAGACAAAACCAAGCCTCGTCAAATTTAGCTTAAACTCACCCAAAAGCTCGCAAATTTTAGCTAGCTTACCCGCCTCGTAGCAAAAAATAAGCGTACCGCCAGGCTTGAGATGAGCATTCGCAGATCGCACAAAATCCCGTAGGCTAAGGCTTGCTGCGCTCTTACTAAGCGCCATGTGAGGCTCTTTGCTAAGCGAAATGCGCTCTCGATAAAAGGGCGGATTTGAGACGATAAAGTCAAAACGCTTCTCGCTTTTAAACTCCGCAAAATCCGCGTGCAAAATCTCGGCAGGCAGATCGTTTTGCAAAGAATTTAGCCTTAAGATTTCTAAATTTCGCTCTTGAATTTCTAGCAAGCTTAGATTGATGCTCTCAAAATCGCGTTTTAGCAAAAATCCCAAAATTCCACATCCTGCGCCCACATCCAGCACGTCGCCGTATATCGCTCGCGGATTTAGCGAGCCTTTTAGGCTACGCTCATTGCAAGCGGCAACCCAGCCGTCACACAAGCACTCCACAGCAAAATCCTTTCGCGCTTTGGTGTCTTCAAATTTGCTCGCGAAATCTTTATCGTGCGTATTTTGAGATTCTAAAGACTGCGCGATTTGCTCGTCACAAAATTTAAAATTTTCACCGCTTGCAATGTCAGGCTTTAAAGTATGCCAGGCTTCGTCGCTTTGGAAATCGGAATTTTTGCAGTGCTCGCTTTGAAATTTCTCCTGAAATCCCGCTTGAAATTCCTTTTTAAATTCCGCCCGGAATTCGGCGCAACCCTTATATCCAAAATCGCGATCATTCCTCGCGCTATGGCTAGCGGCATACGACTCTTCTTTGCTAAAAGCGCAATCCTCGGCGCAAAATTTCGCCTCACAGCCTGCGCAATCCGAAGCGCAAAACTGCGCATTAAAGCTCCTATCTGTCGCGCCTTTAAATTCCGCACCGCAGCCCAGCGCCCAAGAGTTATTTTGTGACGCTACGTCAGCTTTACGCACGCCTGAGCTTCTTATAAAATTCCACAAAAAAATCGTATCGCTCGTATAGCGATAACCTTTTTTTGGCTGATAAAGCCTCATCTGCGGATATTTTTGATGATGGTATGGGCGTGATTTATCGCCACTACGATCGATCCGCCGCTTCTGCTGATAAGATCTCCGCCCACGTAAAGCCCGCTAGTGGCAGTCTGGAGATTTTCATCCACGATCGGCACGCCGTTTTCATCGTAAGCGATGCCGCATTTTTTAAGAAAATCAATCGGGCTCGTGCCGCCGATCGCATAGATCACGCGGTCAAATACGAGCTCGGTACCATCATCAAATTTCACCAGCACCTTGCCGTTTTCATTCTCAAGAGCCTCTATATCGATGCCTAAACGCAAGATAATGTTGCCGTATTTGGTCTCGCGCATTACGTCGCTTTCGTTCGTCTCGTTTAGGCGGGTAAATTTAGACTTGCGATAGCAAAGCGTCACGACATTGGTTTTACACAGCGCTATAGCGTATTCCGCAGCTGAGTTACCACCTCCGACGACTAGAATTTTTTCATTGATCGTGCATTTATCGAGATTGAAATTTACCCGTTGCGTGATCGAAGGCGGAATTTTATAAGCGGGCTTATTGGGCTTGCCCATCCTGCCAATTGCGATGATGACATTGCGCGCGCGGTATCCAGCCGAGCTAGTCGTGATATAAAACTCATCTGCGTGCTTTTCGATCTTTTCGACCTCACTTTTGAAATTCGTATCGATTTCGTCGCTATCTAAGAGCTCATCGAAATAATTTAGCACGCTTTCTTTTGTGCCGGTTTCAAACGAAATAGAGCCGCGCGTCTCGCTGTCAAAGCCCTTATATTCTTTATCGACGCGCTTTTTATCTTTGTAAAACTGCCTAATCGTTTGAGAGTGGTTGTCGCCTTTTTCGAGCAGAAGCACATGCGCGAGCCCGTTTCTTTTGGCTTCTACTACGGAAGCGATGCCGCAAGGACCGCCGCCGATCACCGCCAAGTCGTAAACGTCTATCATAAATTTCCTTTAATCTTTTAAATTTCATACAAAATTATAGTAAAAATTCCATTAAAATCAGTGGAATTTCCTAGCAATTTCGTAGCTTTAATTTAAAATTTTAACGCTTTAAGATGCTTGCTTGGCTAAATTTAAAAAGACATAATTTTCTCCGTTTAAATTTTAAATTCCAAGACGCCAATCCGTTTATAAAAGCTCATGCGGCAGAGCGACAAAAGCGGCAGCAAAAGCAGTAAATTTTAAAATTTCACTTTGCCGAAATGGAATTTTGCGAGCTAAGATAAAGCGGCAAGGGCGGTGAAATTTTAAAATTTCACCGCCCGGGTAGGAGGTTTTTAGTAGAAGCTTTAAGGCTAGTTAAAATTTAGCGTATACTTTATGCTAAAGTTAAATTCCATATCTTTCTCGACCTTTGGAAAGCTACCTTTTGTACGCTCGACCGCGCTTAACGCGCCCTCATCAAGCGAATCGACATTCGAGGAAGACGTAACGCGAAGACCTTTAACATCGCCGCTTGCCGTATAGGTAAAGTGCACGCCTACGACGCCGATTTTACGCATACGTTGGGCATTTTTAGGGTAGTGCGACTGCGCGTAGCGCGAAATAATGGCGAAAATTTTCTTGCCAACATCGCTATTGCTAGGATCGCCGCGGCTTGTTATAGCGTCACTACCGCCACCTGCGCTACTGAAGCCGCCGCCCCCGCCGCTACCTAGCGAAATAGGCTTTGTCGGGTCAAACTTTGCCGTTAAATTCCTATCGCTGCTTTGAACTTTATGCTCTTTTTTAGGCTTCGGTTTTTCGATCGGTTTTGGTTTTTCTACCGGCTTTGGCTTAGGCTTTTCGACCGGTTTTGGTTTTTCGACTACAGGCTCTGGTATAGGCTCCGGTTCAGGAATCGGCTCTGGCTCAGGTATCGGCTCTGGCTCAGGCGGAGTTGGTTCCGGTTCCGGTTCGGGCTCCGGCGGAGTGGGCTCTGGCTCAGGTTCCGGTTCGGACTGATCGGAAGGAGGCGGGATATTGGGCTCATCAGAAATATCGCCCTGCTTGGCATCATCCATTATGCTATCGATGGAAAAGGCTATCATATCGGGCATGCTAGGCGGCTTCGGTGTCGACGATAAAAGAGCGAAAACACCCACAGCGATGATGCAATGCAGCACCAAAGATACGATAAAACCTACTGCGCTATCTTTATTCATTGCTCTTTTTCGGTCACGATCGCAAATTTTTCATGACCTGCCTTTTTTAGGACATCCATGATCGAAATGAAAGAGGAAAATTTCGAGTCTTTATCATTTTTCAACACGACAAGATCGTTTTTATCGAGCGCGGCAATTTTTTCCTCAAGCTCATCCTCGCTTATTGCGACATCGTCTAGATAAATTTTAGATTCGCTATCCACTTTGATGGTAACTTTTTTATCCTCTTGCGGATTTTGCGAGCTCGAAGAAGATGGAAGATTTACCTTAATATGCCCCTGCGCAATGAAAGTCGAGACACTAAGCACGATCGCTAGCAGTACCAGCATAATGTCGATGAACGGGACGATATTTAGCCCGTCTCGTCTAGGAATGCTCATTTATTTAACCTCATCGTAGCGATTTAGAAGCACATCAACTTTACGGACGAAACCGTTGTAGATGATAAGCGTAGGCACGGCGACGACTAGACCGGTAGCCGTAGCTTTAAGGGCAAGCGAGAGACCTTGCATGATAGCCTTGGTATCGATACCGCTTGCAGTACTCATATCAAAAAATGTGATCATAATGCCGATGACGGTACCTAAAAGACCGATGTACGGGGCATTTGAATAAACAATATAAAGCGTCGTTAAATTTTTTGTCAGAGCCTCTTCATATAGCGCCTTGCTTTTGTAATCGCTCGCCTTAACCTTCGAATAAAAAAGCAGCCTTTCGATAGTAAACCACACGACTAAAAAGCTCATAAATCCGAGGATCGCAAAGATAATGTAATCCACGTAATGCGCCAAAAATTCCATAATGCCCATAAGCTCTCCTTAAAAATTTTAAAAATTTTTATAAATTCAGCAAATCGCCTTGCCAAAAAAATGAGCGATTTTATCAAAAGTAGATTTAATTTTTACTAAAATTTTGATGATCGATATTTAAATTATATTTTATCATTTAGCTTTATTTAATGATAATAAAGCATTCGAAGATAAAATTGCAATGATTTTAAAACGTCTTGATAATTAATATAAAATAAAGGATTAATTTTATATTATTTGCCATTCTTTAATCTCATTATCATTTAGGAGTTTCGTATGAAAAAATTTCATCTGGCTTTGTCTTTGTGCGCAGTTCTTTGCTTAAGCGGACAAGCAGACGAGAAATCAAGCGCTACGGACGCATCCAAAAGCAAGGATTCAAATACGCAAAGCCTGGGCGTAATCGAAGTTACTAGCGATTCTAGCACGCCTAACACCGTGGATGATGTCAAAATCAACACCCGTAACGCCACGCTCGTCAAAGACGTATTTCGCGATATTCCTGGCGTGTATGTGGGCGGCACCAACGGCATGAATCAAAAAATTTATATGCGCGGCGTGAGCGATCGCGGTCTAAATATCACGATTGACGGCGCGAAGCAAAACGGCAATACCTTTCATCACAACGCCGATTTACTAATCGATCCGGATCTTATCAAAGCCGTAGAGGTCGATGTAGGCGCGCGCTCGGTCGTGAACGGCTCGGGCGCCTTGGGTGGCTCGGTAGCTTTTAAGACGGTGGACGCTTCTGATCTGCTTGAGGACGGTCAAGATATCGGCGCGAAGCTCAAAGTGGGTTATACGAGCAATAACGAAGGCTATTCGCAAAGCGCGATGCTCTACGGCAGGGCATTTGATAGCCTAGATATGCTTGCTGCGTTTAAGCACTACGGATATGGCTTCGGCGAATCTGGCAACGGCAAACCTACGGGCGGCGATGGCAACGATATAAATTATTTATTCAAAGTAGGTTATAGCTTTTTGGATTTTCATAAAATTTCGCTATCTACCGAGCATATGCAGTATAAAGGCTTGTATCCTTTGCGCCCGGAATTCGGCTCATGGCTAAACGGACAGCTGGATAACCGCAAATACGAGCGCGATACGCACACGATCAAATACACGTATAATCCAAGCGACCTGTTAGAGCTCGACATCACTGGATACTACACGAAGCATCAACGCATCGGTTCTACTTCGTCAGGCTCAAAATGGGGCGTCGAGACCAAGGGCGGCAAAATCGGTGCTAAGAGTAAATTTGAAACGGGCGATCTGGCTCATACGCTGCGCTACGGCTTTGATTACTACCGCTCCGAAAACTACGTTAAGCCCGGCAATCTGCGCCCCGAAAAGGTCGATAATTATAGCTTTTATATCGAGGATGCTATGCGATACGGCGGGCTTACGATAACTCCGGGCATCCGCTACGAAAGGCACGAGTTAAAAACTTACAACGGCAGAGGCGCCAACATCTCTAGCTACAAATATAAATTCGACGAAGTAAGCCCTGCTTTAGCGCTTGATTACGAAATCGGCGCGGGATTTGGAGCATTTGCGAGCTATGCGCGAGTATTTAGAGGACCAGACGTAATGGAGAGTATGATGGCTGCGGGCACGAGCCGCGGCAGGGTACTAGGCTGGCAGGCTAACGAAGATCTAAAAGCCACCACGGGCAACGCCTACGAAATAGGCGGTCGCTACAAAAGCGATCTGGGGGAGAACTCCTCAGTAAGCCTAACTGCGAAGTATTTCAGAACGGAATATAAAAATTTAATCGTAGATAACAATGCGGCGGGCGGGCGCGTAAATCCGATACTTTATAGAATCAACGCAGGCGGCGCGGACATCGACGGAGTCGAGCTTTACGCAAGATTGATACTTGAAGATCTTAGCTTAGCCGCGGGCTATACTCATCAACATATCAATTACAAAGATCGCGTCAGCGACGGAGCCGGCGGCTACTACACTTCAAACATCATCGGCTACCGCGACTACGGCGATAAATACACCTTCAATGCCGAGTACGCAATCTCTGCAGCGGATCTGCTGCTAGGCTACAACTTGCTATTTTTCAACTCCAAAAACGTAGTCGGCGCGGATAGCGACAAAAAGACGAAAGTGCCTAGCTACGCAGTTCACGATCTATACGTCACCTATGCTCCGGATAGCGGACGATTTAAAGGGCTTGAGATCAACGCGGGTGTTTACAATCTCTTTGATAAAGCCTACGCATCGCACTCGCAGCGCGAAGCCGATTTTACCGGGGATTCTGATTACATCGACTGGGAGCCGGGACGAAATTTCAAGCTAAGCGTGGCGTATAAATTTTAAAGCTTACGCGAGATGATGGCACGAAATTTCGCGCGCTAAAGCAGCGAAATTTTAAAAATTCAAAGCCCTTGGAATTTCAAAATTCCTAGAGCTTTGGAAATTTGAAATTCCAAGGGCTTTGAATTTCAAGCTTTTAAATTCTACTAACAAAAATTTTTCTCATAAAATTCTTGCAAATAGCAAAATTCTCATTCAAAATGGAATTCTAGCGTGCAGCGGAATTCCAAAAATTCAAAGCGATATCTGCAGCACTTCACATCCGAAGTTCGTTTAGAATTTATAAAATTCCTCCCGCTTAAAGCGCCGTCCGTTTACTCTTCGTCGTTAAAATTCCGTTTTAAATTTTACTTAAAAGGAGAGCCTTTGTTAAATTCTACTAAAAACGCCATTCGCGGCGCGTTTTGGACGAAACCGTTCATCGTTTTAGTGCTGCTTTTGCTGCTGCTAATTCCGCTAAGCTTTATTGATAACCTCACCTACTCGCGCTCCGAGACCAAGCAGCTCGCGCAGGATTCAATCCTCACGCCGGTGGGCGGCGAGCTGCAAATCCAGGGCCTTGCGATCGTAGTGCCCTACGCAGAAATAATCGAAGCGATAGACAAAAGCAACAACGAGCTCGTAAAAAGGCGCGTAGAGAAAAATTTCATCATCGTGCCTAAAAACTACTCCCTCGCGGCGCAGATCGACCCCACCTATCTAAAGCGCGGGATTTTTCGCGTTCCGATCTATAACGGCGATTTTGCGCTTAAGGCGGACTTTGAGGCGATAAACTATACCGAGCTCGGCGTCGATCCTGCGCGGCTAAATTTCGACGAAGCCGTGCTAGTACTCGGCGTAGGCAATCAAAAATCCTTCACCGCCTCCCCCGCTTTAAGCTTAAACGGCAAGGAGCTTAAGCAATATCACGGCAACACCGAGGCTAAAATTTTCGATCGGAGTTTAATCTACAAGCTCCCCGCTTCCGCGCTGTCGTCTGATTTTAGCATCAGCGGCACGCTTAAGATCCAAGGCGGCGAGGCGCTTCATCTAGCTCCGATCGCACAAAATAGCCGTTTTGAAATTAGCTCTACTTGGGCATCGCCTAGCTTTGGCGGCGGCTTTATCGCCAAATCGCGCGAGGTAAGCGCTAGTGGTTTTAAAGCTTCGTGGGAAGTTACGGGCTTAGCCGCGGGCATCGCTCCTGCGTGGCTTGCAGATCAAGATGATCGCGTCGCTATGACGAACTGGCGCAGCAACGACGATAGAAATGACGCCGTAAGCATCGGCTTCATCGAGCCAGTGAACAACTACTCGCTGATTAAACGCTGCACGGATTACGCTCTGTTATTCTTAGCGGTGCCATTTTTAGCGATCTTTTTGTGCGAGGTTTACACTCACGAGCGCATCCACCCGATCCAATACCTATTAATCGGGCTTGAGGATGTCGTTTTCTACCTGCTGGTGCTTTCGCTCTCCGAACACATCGGCTTTGCGATCAGCTACGCGATCTCGGCGATCGCGGTAAGCGTGATAGTATTTTTCTACGCGAGCGCGATTTTCAAAGGCGCGCGCTGGGGCATTTTCATCACTTGCGTTCAGCTCGTTTCATACGCGATCCTCTACGTCATCTTAAATTCCGAAGACTACGCGCTACTAATGGGAAGCCTGATGATATTTGCGGTGATTTCGCTCGTTATGTATTTTACTCGTAAGCTCGATTGGTACGACACCGCGATCCCAAGCGGCGAGAAAAAACAAGAGCAAGAGCCTGAAATTTAGCCTTTAAATTTGCCGCTAAATTTAATCGCAACGGCCTTTGGGGCTTTAAAATCCAAAGGCCTTTTTAAATTTGCTCGCTAAATTTCAACTGCCAAAATTTCATCTATCTGAAATTTTACCCGCCGCGGCAGACAAAGCGCGGCGCGTAAGCAAGATGCGCGGCGACACGTTTTAAATTTAATTCCGTCAGCATGTCGCGACCTAGCCGAACGGCGCATTTTAAAATTTAGCCCCGCGAGCGGGAGTGTGTCGCGACAAAGACAAAATTTAAAGCGCGCCGTTTTAAATTTTAAAATTTCATCTGCGCCGATTTTTGAGTATAATGAGCGAAAAATTTTAAGGATTTCGTGTGATACTTGCTATTGAGAGCAGCTGCGACGACAGCTCAGTCGCGGTGATGGATGAGCGCAGTTTCGAGCTGAAATTTTACGAAAAAATAAGCCAGGAGGCCGATCACGCTAGATACGGCGGCGTCGTGCCCGAGCTTGCCGCGAGGCTGCATACTGAGGCGCTGCCGCGGATTTTGCAGCGCGCAAAGCCCTATTTTAGCGAGCTTAGCGCCGTCGCAGCGACCAATACCCCGGGGCTTAGCGTGAGCCTGATCGGCGGCGTGAATATGGCAAAAGCGCTCGCGCTCGCGCTAAATTTGCCGCTCATCGGCGTAAATCATCTCATAGGCCACGTTTACTCGCTGTTTTTAGGCGGCGAGGCGCGATTTCCGATGGGCGTTTTGCTCGTTAGCGGCGGGCATACGATGGTTTTGGATATCGGCGCTGCGGGGGGTATCGAAATTTTAGCGACCACCGGCGACGACAGCTTCGGCGAGAGCTTCGATAAGGTCGCAAAGATGCTGGGGCTCGGCTACCCCGGCGGCGCGCTCATCGAGGAGCTCGCAAAAGGCGGCGAGCCAAGGTTTGAGCTGCCAGTGCCGCTAAAGGGCGACAGGCGGCTGGAGTATAGCTTCTCGGGTCTTAAAAACGCCGTGCGCGTGCAGATCGAAAAGCTAAAAGAGGCGGGCGAGCTGGATGAGCAGGCGATGCGCGATCTGGCGCGCTGCTTTGAGGACGCGGCGTGCGCGCACATACTCGATAAATTGCAGCGGATCTTTGAGCTGCGCCGCTTTGCGCGATTCGGCGTTGTGGGCGGAGCGAGCGCAAACCTGCATCTGCGCGGACTTTTGACGGATCTGTGCGAGCGGGCGGGCTGCGAGATACTTTTCGCACCGATGAAATTTTGCTCCGACAATGCCGCTATGATCGCGCGCGCGGCGATAGAAAAGCTGCGTAAAAAGGAGTTCGTCTCGCCCGCAGAGCTGCAAATCATTCCGCATCTAAATCTACGCTCGGCGTTTGAGTAAAATTTTAAAATTTACAGATAATCTGCGTCCGCTAGCGGATTCTCACGCGCTGGGCGTTTGAGTAAAATTTTATCTCGCGCTCGCTCACGGTTGGGTTTGGATAAAATTCACTTTGAATTTACACATCGCGTTTCAGGCTCACGCCGCGTTTTGTTAAATTTCTCTCGTGCTCGCACCGCCATCGGTGCGGCTACCCTTGCACGTCCTAGCCGCTTGTAATATCTGCTAAAATTTGATCAGCTTGTTTACTCGTCATTTTTTATCCTTTATATTTAATCGTGTAGAAAAGTTACGACTTCATGTTCTTTTGGCAGGAACTTTCTACCGTGTATGCCACTGTCGCCATATTCTATCAAAGCCTCATTAAGCACCCTATAAAGTTCATCTAACGAAATTCCGTCAATACTAGAATTTATATTTTCCAGCTTATATTTGATAAAAAACGGATTATCGACTAGCATTTTACTTGTGGTTTCGTCATAGACCCGTCTAATGTCAAGCTCGATTTCTCTACCCTTATAATAAAGCAGCCAAATCTCCTCTCCGGTATATCCGTCTCTTGGATCAGGCAGATGCGGGCTACAAACAAAGATAAGCCAAATATCTCTTTGCCTGTCGATTACCCAGTCTAACCACTTTATTTCATTGGGCTCCTGTGGATCATAATGATATTTTGCCAAGCACTGATCTACACGATTTATAATATCATATTTCTTCAAGTCCTCTTTCGAAATATATTCCGCTACAAATGCCACTTTATTTTTCCTTTCTCGTATCTATTAATGCTACACTAAAATCATACTTATCCTCCCAGCCTGGTCTAAATTTAAAATCAATCAAAATATCTCTCAATATTTTAATAACTTCATTATCTGGAATAATAGAATTTATAACATTTATCTCGATAATTTTCCACACCCTTTGAAATTTGCGTCCATCCACTTCTTGATCATATTCGTAGTCCAAAAGAATATCTAAATTATTTCCTTGAATATAAAGCCTCCATAGCTTTTTGCTCCCATAACCATAATCATACCCTTCATTTGGTAGTCTTTCAATTAAAAGAAACCAAATATCTTTTTGTCTATCAACAACAAAATTTCTAGGTAGTTCTTCATGATACGGACTATATTGATAAAAAATTTTACTCAACCCGTACTTTTCATCATCCTCTTTAGTGATGATAGCATTTTCAAACGCCATTTCCTACTCCTTAAAATTTAATTCTCGGATTATACCGCGATATGTTTATATCCGCCTATGTGCTAATAAATATAGCGAGGAGTTAAATTTATAATTGATTTTGCCTTGAACCGCGCGCAACGCTCTCAGAAAATTTTTAAAATTTCAAAGCGTAGTTTAAATTTACAGCCGCAGCTCGGCGCGTGCCAAAGTGCAAGCCGCAGCGCGTTTAAATCCTGCCGCAAACCATGCAGTATTTCAAATTTAAACGCTACCCGGGCTCGGTAAATTTTACCGCGGCGCGATTAAATTTCGTCGCAGCGCGCCTAAGCTTCTATCGCGTATGGGATTTTATCTTTTGCGCCGGCGCCCGCAAAGCCTTTAAGCCGCAGTAGGCAGCTGTCGCAAAGCCCGCACGCAGCGTCCTCTCGCTCGTAGCAGCTCCACGTAAGCTCTAGCGGCACGCCGATTCTAAGCGCCAGCGAGACGATCTGCGCCTTGCTAAGGTGCACGAGCGGGGTTTTGATGCGCGGATGAAAGTCGCGGCTCGTGCCCAGATCGAGCGCTCGCTCAAACGCGCCGATGAAGCTCGCGCCGCAGTCGGGATAGCCGCTACTGTCCTCCTGCACCACGCCGATGAAAATCGCGTCGCAGCACTCCTTCTCGGCGAGCGCGGCGGCGATACTCAAAAACACGCCGTTGCGAAACGGCACGTAGGTGCTCGGCAGATCCGAAAACACGCTCTCGCCGCTTGGCGGTGAAATTTTATCGCTTCGGCTTGGCGGTGAAATTTGATTGTTTTGGCTTTGAGGTGAAATTTCACCTCCTGCGTGCTTGGGTGGAATTTTATCGCCCCGCTGCGGCTCGGCTCCGCTTTGAGGTGAAATTTCGCTACCTTGCAGTGAAATTTTGTCGTCGCGGACTAAAATTTTACCGCTTTGAGCCGAAATTTTACTACCTTGCGATGAAATTTCACCGTCCCTGAGTGAAGCTTCGCCATCTTGGGTTAAAATTTCGTCTTTCTGCGCGCAGCCGCCGCTATTTCGCGCCAAATCTGCACTTAGCGGAGCGTCCGCGGGGCTCGTCGAGAAATTTGACGAAGTGAAATTTTGCCCGCCAATCTCGGCATTAAAAGAATTTACCGCAATAGAATTTTGCCCGTCTAGTTCGGCGACGGAATTTGTCTCGGTAAAATTTAACTCTCCAAGCTCGGCACTCTTGGAATTTGCCGCGCTGTCAATCTCGGCGCTAGCGGAATTTGCCGCGCCGCAAAGCTCCGCCGCGCCCTTTCTGATCGGCAATGTGCCGTCTGTAAGGGCGCTGCCGCCGATTTGCGCGATGAAGCGAGCGTCTAAAATCAGCCTCTTTGCGACCCCCAAATCGTCGCAAATTTTACCGAAGCATTCGCGCTCTTTGCCCATCGTGCGCTGATCGTAGTCAAAGTGCAGCGCCACGATCTCGTAACCTTCGCGCCTCGCGATGTATGCGCAGGTCGCGCTGTCCATGCCGCCGCTGATCACGCATAAAGCTCTCATTTTCGTCCTTTTTTTGCTAAAATTATACGAAAATTTTATAAAAGAGGGGTAAAAATGATACTTTGCGAACAGCCCTATCCCGAAATTTTGGACGCTATCACGGCAGAGCTGGGCGGCGGGAACATCGAGCTAATTTTCGTGCGCGGCGAGGAGATGCGGCAGCTAAATGCGCAAACGCGCGGCATCGACAAGGCGACCGACGTGCTGAGCTTCCCGCTCGATCCCGCGGCGTTTGCGGGCTTCGGCAAGGATTTGAGCGAGGAAAATTCCGCGCATGAAAACAGCGGCGGCAAAAATCCATACACTACAAATTCTGCTAGTGAAAATTCAGACACCGCGAATTCTGCGAGCGAAAATTCTAATACCATAAATACCAAAAATTCCGAGAACGAAAATCCTAACGATGAAAATTTAAAGAGTGAGAATTTTGGCGGCGAGAATTTCGCCCCCGCACTGCTCGGCTCGGTCGTGATAAATTTAGACCTCGTAGAGCTGAAAGCCGCGCAGCTGGGGCACGGCAGGGATGACGAGACGGCGCTGCTTTTTACGCATGGCTTGCTGCACGTGCTAGGTTACGATCACGAGAGCGACGACGGGCAGATGCGCGCCAAGGAATGCGAGATCATCGAGAAATTTCGCCTTCCAAAAAGCCTGATCGTACGAACGGAGGAAAACGAGGAGTAGGCGCTGTATATCAAAAAAGGGCGAGCAAGGCATGTGCAGCGGCCTAAAATTCTAATCAAATTTTAAAAATACAGATTGGAAAGCAAAAACTGCAAGCCCAAAACCGCAGCGATAAAAGGATTTTTAGGGTAAATCGCCATGATTTCCCAACCAAAACGTCGCATGCTCGAAATTATCAATCGCAACTGAATGCATTTGTATGATTAACTACTTAATGGTAAATTTTTGTATTTAAATACAAATTTCTACAAACGGGGGTCTGCGAAACTCCATCCCTAAATTTATTAATTTTAATAGAAATCGCTTTAATGCCGCCTACTAAATTTATGGAATCGATAAAAAGCAGATAGTCTTCATCTTTATATTTTATCGGTCCGAAATAAATCAGGGTGTCTCCTGTGATCTTGTTTCGATAATCCTCAAAATCTATCCTGCTATGATATGAATCGCTCGAGGGGTCTTTTATAATCTTACTGCACTCTTGCGGATCTAGAATATACATAAAATTTGCAAAAGACATCTCGTATTGCCGAAAATCTCTATACGTCATAATATACAAAAGCTTATTATCGAATTTATACAATGTAAATCCTCTCCCCGTAAAGCCGTCCCTAATCGTTTTATTCATATCCATATACCAGCAATCGCCCATATTTTTCTTTAAAATGGGGTTATTGTAATCCGTCGTATCAAAAACCAGAGGTTTGATATATTTATATTTTTCCACTCGAATAGATCGTCGTAAAAGTCATTGCAAAAGTCTCTTCCTTTTGATAAATGCTCTTCATACTCTTTTTTGAGCGTTGCATTTCTATCTATTTGCCAAAAGCTAACGGTTTTTCCGTTGAAAGTGGTTTCTCCTTCTACCATACCGGAAGGACTGCTTCTTACTACTTTCCTATCATTAGCTTTCCATAAAGCTATTTTTAAATCAAAAGGAATTTCCGTATCGCTCGCATCGTTTGCATTCGCAAATAGTACGAATGCGATCATTAAGATGAAAATATGAACCCACATAACCGCCCCTATCGATAAAGCTTCATGTTTAAGTATGAATTGCTACAAACAGGCATTTGTAAAATACCGTCTTTAAATTTCCTGATTGCGACGTTTAGTAATTGACCGCTGTGCGTATTGTCGAAATCTATGAAAAGTAGATAGTCTATATCTTTATAACGTATCGGTTCGGCATAAAACAGACGCGGTTTATATATGATATTGCCCGGAATTTCTAAATTTTCTCTGCTACGAGGATCTTTTATGATTTTACTACACTCTTTGGGATCTAAAATGTAAGCAAGATTTGCGAAATCATCCGTCTGATATATATAAGGAGTGGTTTTATAAATCATAATATACAAAAGCTTATTATCAAATTTATACAATGTAAATCCGCGCCCGCTAAAGCCGTCTTTAATCGTTTTATTCATATCCATATACCAACAATCGCCCATATTTTTCTTTAAAACTGGGTTATTGTAATCCGTCGTATCAAAAACCAGAGGTTTGATTATATTTATATTTTTCCATTCGAACAGATCATCGTAAAAGTCGTTGCAGAAGTCTCTTTCTTTTGATAAATGCTCTTCATACTCTTTTTTGAGCGTTGCATTATCTTCTATCGTAAAAAAATAAAAACTCTTGCCGTTAAAGGTAGTTGCACCCCGGATCATAGGTTCGTGAAGAGCTTTTCTTACAACTTTTTTATCTTGAATTTTCCATAAAATAGGTTCCAGTTGCCATGGCATCAATGGATGCTTTATATCATCCGCTTTTGCGAACGATACGGCAAACAATATCGCTAAAATAAAAGCACGAACTTGCATCCCTCACTCCTTAAAATGAGCTTTTGAAGCCTTAAAAGCGTTTTTCATTACTAACGTTATACGCTTATACAACATAATTACTTAATCTAAAGTATAAAATACATTATCATATCCGCACAAATATGAATTTATGCATATACCGCCGATCTATACGGCAGGCTTTCAGTGTTTCAATTACCGATCACTTTTATTCACATTCATGAATATATGGATCTTTTAGGGTAAATTCGCCATGATCTCCCAACCAAAACGTCGCATGCTCGAAATTGTCAATCGCAAATGTCGCATGGTGCTCGCTATACACCCTGCGCGATCTGCATTTTTTGCCTTTGTAATCATAGCGATCTGATAGCTTTTTATAAAACTCAATGCTTTCGTTATCAAAGTCGTAGCCCAGCGCGATATCTTGATTTCGCCCGTCGTAAAAATGAATATAGTCGAAATCTAAGTTATAATAAACCTTGCAATGACCATTTTCGCCGTTTATTATAGTATCACTGCAATATTTTTCTAGCTTTGATTTCTCTTTTTCAAACTCATGTCGTAGTTCAATATGCTCAGACGGGTCTAAATTTTGTGTTTTCTCAGTAAAAAATTCCTCTTCATAACGAAGCGCTTTTTGCAATAAAATAGTCGCGTACTCAGCTCTTTTAGAATAAAAATATAGAAAATAAGAAGTGTATAGTATAAAGATAAAACCTGCAAAAATCATAAAATTTCTAAGTAGTTTTTTCAAATCGTCGCCTTTTTTGATTATACAAGGTAGCAAGGCCTACCGCCGCCAAAATCTATTTTTCTCGCATCAATTCATCGCCCCGTTGCGTAAAATTTTGCGGGTGAAGCTTATGCCGGTAAAATTTTACAAATCGCGCTTAGCCGAAGTTTACGGGATCCATATCGATTTCGACCGGCAGATGCTCAAGCGCGCGCGCAGCACTAATCAGCGGCACGTGCGAGCTAGCGCGCAGCAGAATTTCAAAGCGAAATTTCGACGCGATATAGGCGATACCGGCCTTACCGTAGCCGATGATCTCGAAGCTCTCGCTCGCCTTCTCTTTCAAACACTGCGCGGAATTTTCGGCAGGGTTTTCGGTTTCTAAATTTATAAAATTTTGCGCAGCGCCGTTTCTTTCAGGCTTTAAATTTACGCTACCCGCATCCCTGTCGCAAGCTGAAATTTGCGCGGTGTTTTTTAAATTTGAAGCGTTTTTTTGGGAGTCTAAATTTACATCACCCGCGCGCAAATCCGGGCTTTGAAATTTAAAATTTGATATTTGTTTGCCGCCCTGCTGCACAGAATTTTGTAAATTCAAAGCGCTTAAATTTGCTCTCTTCGCGTCTAGCCCGTCACGCGGTGCAAACGCGCTACTTTCCGCCTGTTTGTGGCGCAAAAGCTCAAGCGCGG
Organism: uncultured Campylobacter sp.; assembly: GCA_963522765.1. GTDB lineage: Bacteria > Campylobacterota > Campylobacteria > Campylobacterales > Campylobacteraceae > Campylobacter_B. The sequence goes on from CAUQZM010000001.1 coordinate 24,262, forward strand.
CGTTCATTATTTCGCCCGCCGCCTTTTCGTTTTTATGCGAGATCAGCACGCGCAAAAGCCGCATATACGGCGGATAGAGCCCCTCGCGAAACTCTGCCTCGTCGCGCAAAAAATCGTCGTAGTTTTCGATATAATCCCTAAAAAAGCCGCTCTGGCGCGTCTGTATGACGACCCTGCCCTGCCCCGAGCGACCTGCGCGGCCAGCCACCTGCATCGCAAGCGCCAGCGTCTTCTCGCGCGCCCTAAAATCGGGATAGCTCAGATGCTCGTCGATCCCCATTATCACCGCAAGATCAACGCCATGGTAATCGTGCCCCTTACTAAGCATCTGCGTGCCTACCAGAATGTCGATTTTATGGGCGTTGAAGTTATTTAGCAGTGCCTCGAGCTTGCGCTGCGTGGTGATCTCATCGCGATCAAATTTTGCGATGCGGGCGCTTGGGAAACGCGCCGCAAGCTGTGCCGCAAGCTCGCCGGTGCCGATCTTGCGCGCCTGCATCACCTCGCCGCCGCAGTTTTCGCAAGACGCCTTGTAAAACGTACTAAAGCCGCAGTAATGGCACTTTAGCGCCGCAGCGTCCGCGTGATAACTCATCCCGACGGCGCAAAACGGGCAGCGCACGATCTGCCCGCAGTTTTCGCAAACCATATATTTATAATTCGCGCGCGTCGGCAAAAACACGACCGCCTGCTTGTCCGCTTCGAGGCTGCGCCCGATCTCGGTTAAAATTTTAGGGCTCAGCCCCGTCTCGCTCTCGTCGAAAATGAAGCGTTTGGCGCTGCTAAAATAGGTGCCGCGCAGGCGGAAGTGCGGCTGCTTCGCGTAGGTGCTAAGTGCAGGCGTCGCAGAGCCCAAAACCACGCGAATGCCGAGCTTTTTGCCGACGAAAATCGCGGCATCGCGGGCATTTAGACGCGGTGCGGCGGCCGATTTATAGCTGTCGTCGTGCTCCTCGTCCACGACGATGAGGCCCAGATCGCTAAAGGGCAAAAACAGCGCCGAGCGGGCGCCCGCGATGAGCCTGATCTCGCCTGCATTAAATTTTTCTAAAATTTCGCGCTTTTTCTTAGGCGAAATTTTGGAGTGCCAGACGCCGAGCCGCTCGCCGAAATAGCTCTGTAGCCGCTTCGTCATCTGCGGCGTTAGCGAAATCTCGGGCATCAAAAACAGCGCCTGCTTGCCCGCAGCGAGCGTCTGCGCAATCAACGCGATATAAATTTCGCTCTTACCGCTGCCCGTATCGCCGAAGATCAGCGACGTCTCATTAGCTTCGGTAAATTTACGCGCTTGCTCCTGCGCGGGGGTTAGGTTTGGAATTTTGTCGATCTGAAGCGGAGATAGCGGCTGCGAAATGGGGCTTTGCGCGGTAGCGTCTAAATTTTGAATTGAGATGGAATTTTGCGCTGAAGTAGGATTTTGAATCGAAATGGAATTCTCTCCCTCAGTAAAATCCCGCTCTTGGGTCGAATTTTGCGCGATAGTGAAATTTTGTTTGTGTGCAGGATCGGGAACGGCAACAAAATTTATGGCGGTCTTCATGGCGACAGAATTTTGAATCAATGCGAAATTTTGAATTGAGGCGGAATTTTGCTCATCGACAAAGTCCCTCTCTTGGATAGAATTCTGCGCGGCGGTAGAATTTAATGCCGAATTTTGAAAGATAAGATTTTGCGCCTGCTTTAAATCTTGCTTTTGCGTGGAATTCGACGCGATGACGGAATTCATGACGGTAACAGAATTTTTTGAGATAGTAGAATTTCTCGTCAATGCAAAATTCTGGATTGAGGCGGGATTTTGTATGGCACTAAAGTCATCGTCGAGCGCAGAATTTTGTGCGGTGATGGAATCCTGCTCGGAAATAAAATTTTGTTCGAAGGTAGAAGTTTGCTTGCAAGCGGAGGTTGGCTTACTAACGGGAATTTGCTCGCAAACACAATTCCGCTCGGTCGTAGGATGCTCCTGCAAATTCCGCAAATCCTGCGCCGTCTCGCTCGCAGGCTCGAAAATCCCAAATGCAACGCCCTTTTCGCAAACATAGTAATGCGCGATAAAATTTGCAAGCGTACTTTGAAACAAGCTAAATTTAAGCTGCGAAATTTCAGAAATTTCCTTGGTTTTGAAGCTCGGCTTTGAAACCTCACGCAGGATCACGGTGGATTTGACGCTCGATTTTACGGGAACGGATACGATTTGATAAGCTGGGATTTTAAAATTTGAACTATAAGTAAGCGGCTTTAGGCTGGCGCCCAAAACCGCAACTTCATAATAGAGCATTTAGCTATTGCGCTAAGGATTGACAAAGAGGCTGTTGATGATTGCAGTCGAATGAACCTACATTAACCGTTGAGCCTGCAGGTCTAGAAGCCGCAGTCGGATAGTAGTTAAAAGTAGTTGATTGACCGGCAACGGTAGCTGTATATGTGGATGTAGCATTAGCATTACCATTTGTAACTAAGCTCCAGCCGTTTCTGCCACCAGCTTTCATTGGATAGATGGGCTGCTGCAAAACACCTTCAAAAAGCGTACCGGCTACATCTGGATTAGCTTCTAGACCAGGCCACGTAGTCACGCCCCTCATCATATTCTCGCTTCTAACTAGCGAAAGTCCGCTTCTAATAGCAGCGATATCTCCGCGCATCTTAGCGATCGTAGCATCATCACGTGTAGCGGCCAATCTAGGCACTGCAATGCCCGCCAAAATACCTAAAACGACGATGACGAAAACAAGCTCGATCATCGTAAAAGCTTTTAAATTTTTCATGTTAAATCCTTTGATTTAAAGTGAGATGATTATAGCCAAATTTAAATAAAATTAATTTTAGTTAAAGAAAAAATCCTGCATTTTAAATGGAATTTTGTGAAATTTCATTAAATTCTGCGATTTTTTGTCCGAATTTTACGGACGTATCAGTCGGGGTTTCAAATTTTAAAAACTCGCTTTGCGCTACGAGCACGATCGTCGAGCCCAGCTCGAAATTTCCCAGATGATCGCCCTTTTTAAAGCTTAAATTTTCATATTCGTAAAGCGCCTCAGATCTACTTGCGCATGCATTCGTCTGTATTCGAGTATCGAAATCAAATCTCATCTTACCGACGTTTAAGGCGCCCACGAAAACCATCCACAAAATCCCGCCGTTAGGCATTTTGCACTTCAAAATCACGCGCTCGTTTTTAGCGTAGAGGTTTGGAATTTTAAGTAAAAATTTCTTCGCCACGCTGTAGAGATCGGCGGGTATGTAAAGCGCCTGCAGCACGCTCAGGTCGCACGGCGCGTGATAATGATGATAATCGCGTGGGCTTAGATAGATGTTTGCGTAGCTTAAATTTACGCCGCTTGTATTTTTGCAGCATTGGGCATCCTCTGCGCTCGTTTCGCAGCTCGCACCGCTTTTATCGCTATAAATTTCGGCTCGCACGCCGCTCGCGACATAAGTTGCGCCGTTTTCGCCGTCCATGTTTTTTGCTTGCGCAGCGTCCGTAGCGTCATCTGAATTTTTAACCGCTCCGCCGTTTTCGCTTGCCGTAAAAGTGCGACCCAGCAGCTCGCTAAGGCTATATTCGCAGCCCTTCACGCTAAAAGGCCGCAGATCGGCGCAGGTCCCGCTCTCAAAGATCACGCCGTCGCTAGGGCTTATAAAAGCTCGCTCGTCTGCCGCTATCTCGCGCGGACGCAGCAAGCGGCGGGTAAAAAGCGCGTTTAGGCTCGCGTAGCTCTGCGGCGGATCAAATTCGCTCATATCGATTTTGAAAAATTCCACGTATTTGCGGTTGATAAAATTTTGTATAAATTTAGGAAATTTCACCGCGGCGATAACCCCGAAAATCCTCGAAATAAAACTTCTCATCTATGCCTTTCTAAGCTTAAGCAGCGCGATCTCTGCATCGGCAAAGACCCTTATCGGCGGGCCCCAAAATCCTACGCCGCTGCTTACGTAAATTTGCTTCAGCCCGTCGTTATACAGCCCGTAAAGATACTTCTGGCTAAGCAGCACCAAAAGCGTCCATGGAAAAATTTGCCCCGCGTGCGTGTGTCCGCAGATACACAGATCGACCTCGTCGCGCACGAAATCCACGACGTATTTTGGCTGATGCGCGAGTAAAATTTTAGGCTTATCGGGATCCACCTGCACTAGCGCAGCGCCGAGATCGGGCTGCATATATCCGAAGCGAAGGCCGCTAAGATCGTGCACGCCCATTAAATTTAGCCCTTCAAATTCCACGCTTTCGTTTTGCAGCACGCGCACGCCCGCTTTTTGCATTGCCGCGATAAGCCCGCTTGCGTCGCCGCGGTAATACTCGTGGTTGCCAGTGACGAAAAAGATAGGCTTTTTGATCGCCTCAAGAGGCTGCAAAATATCCCCGAGCTCATCCGAGCGCAGATCAAACATATCGCCCACGATCAGCAGCGCATCGTAATTTAGTGAGTTTATCTGCGCTACGACGCCTTGCAAAAACTCCTTTTTCAAAAACTCGCCCAGATGCACGTCCGAGATGACGACGAAGCTTAGCTCGCGAGCTAAGTTTTTGATTTTTATTTCGCGCTCAGTAATTTTTGGAATTTTTAGTGCATTATAAAGCCCCTTAAAAATATAGCTAAATGCCATTATTACGAAGGTTATGTCGATAAAGGTTTTTAAAAATTTTCGCCTGTTTTGGCTAAATTTAACTACATGCGCAGCGGCGCTTAGCACATCGTAAGCAAGGCAGATAAAAAAGAGCGAAAAGGACGCTGCCATGCAAAATACGCATAGCTTATAAAGCAGCTCGTTTTTAAAGCTTCCATTAAGCCCAAAACCCACAAAAAATATTGCATCTAAAATCGCCAAAGCTACGCAAAGCAAGCTCAAGGCGGGGCGAAACGTAGCGAAGCCTTTATATGGCGTAAAGCGCGCGCCGATCGATCTGTAGACGTAAAGATTAAAAAACAGAAATAAAACCGTGCCGACGATCGGGAAAATATAGGCGCTTTTCAAACTCTAGCCTTGGATATACTCATCCAGCTTATCTTTATCAAAGCCCGTGATTTCTTGCTTATCGTCTAAAATTAGCGCGCCGCTCTTTTTAAATTTAGTGATGGTGCGCGAAAATGTCTCGGGAGTCACGTTTAGAATTTTGGCTATTCTAGTGTATTTCGTGCTCATAAAAATATCGAAATTCTCGTTGATAAACTTAGCGATCTTGCCGTCGCAGTTAAGCACGACTTGATTATCAAAGACCGCATTTAGCGCGCGGATCTTCTCAGACATCGATTTTAAAAGCTCCAGGCAAATCTTTGGATCGCTCATAAACTCGTTTTTAAATTTTTCATAATCGATCTTTAGCACCTCGCCGTTTGTCGAAAACACGCCGCTTGCAGGATAGCTCGTCTCTTCGAAATTTACCATCTCTGCCACGAGCGAGATGGGGCGGATCTCGCGCATATGGATCTCACGCCCCTTTGCGGAGGTTTTATAGATTTTTAAAATTCCTTTTAGCAGGATTAATAGATACTGCGAGCGCTCGCCCTCGAAAAACAAAATTTCGCCCTTCTTGTAGCTTTTATGGATGCTAATCTGCTCCAAACGATCGATTTGCGCTGCGCTTAGAGCTTTAAAATAAGGGATTTTCTCAAGCATCGCCGTAACCTATTTTTTAAGCAGGTCTCTTATCTCGGTAAGAAGTTTAATCTCTTCGCTAGGCTCGGCAGGTGCGGCAGGCTCTGGAGCAGGGGCAGGCTTTTTAAGCTTATTGATCGCCTTGATCGCGCAGAATATACAAAACGCGATGATGATAAAATCGACCGTTACCTGGATAAACGAGCCGTAGTTTATCGTAACGGCCGGGGTCTGCCCCACCGCTTCTTTTAGCACGATCTTAAGATCGGTAAAATTCATGCCTCCCGTAAGAAGTCCTAAAACCGGCATCATGATGTTGCTTACAAGCGAGGTTACGATCTTGCCGAAAGCTCCGCCGATGACGACGCCCACCGCCATATCGATGACGTTTCCTTTCATCGCGAATTCTTTGAATTCCTGAATGAAACTCATATTGTCTCCTTAAATAAAATGCGCCGATATTAGCCTATTTTTGCTTTGTTTTTGCTTTTTATTAGGAAGTAAAAAGTATAATCCAAGCTTAAATTTAAACCCAAAGGACCTAAATTGTATCGCTTCGCTCCATCGCCCACCGGCGATATGCATATCGGAAATTTACGCGCGGCCATTTTCAACTACATCTGCTCGCTGCAAGATAAAAGCGGCTTTATTTTACGCATCGAGGATACCGACACTGCGCGCAATATCGAAGGCAAAGATCAAGAGATAATCGAAATTTTAAAGCGCTTCGGCATCTCATGGCAGAGCCTGTATTATCAAAGCAAAAATTTAAAATTTCATCAGCAATTCGCAGCAAAGCTACTCTCCGAGAAAAAGGCGTTTTGTTGTTTTTGCAGCGAGGAGGAACTGGAAGCGAAAAAGCAAGCCGCCAAGGACGCGGGCGAGGCGTATCGCTACGACGGGCACTGCGAGCATCTAAGCGATGAAGAGGTTTTAAACTGCGGCAAGCCCTTTACTATCCGCCTTAAAAAACCTGATCACGCGCTGGAATTTACCGACGCGATCAAAGGTCGTATCGCATTTGAGCCGCAGAATATCGACAGCTTCGTCATCATGCGCGCGGACAAGACGCCTACATATAACTTCGCCTGCGCCTGCGACGATATGATGCAGGGCGTGAGCTTCGTAATCCGCGGCGAGGATCACGTCTCAAACACTCCAAAGCAAAACTGGATCCGCCAAAGCCTCGGCTACGACGGCGAGATCAAATACGCGCACCTGCCGATCATATTAAATTCCGAAGGCAAAAAGATGAGCAAGCGCGAGGATAGCTCCTCGGTAAAATGGCTGCTTCAAAGCGGCTACCTGCCCGAGGCGATCGCGAATTATCTAATCCTGCTGGGCAACAAAACGCCGCGCGAGGTCTTTAGTATGGATGAGGCGGTGGAGTTTTTCGACATCGCTAAAATTTCAAAAAGCCCGGCGAAATTTGACGAGGACAAACTCGCCTTTATAAACCGCGAACATATCAAAAGAGCGAGCGAGCAGCGCCTAGCGGAGCTTTTTGAGCTCGAGCCAAAATTTTCGCCTTTGATAAAATTTTACACTCAAGAAGCGAGCCTAATCCCGCAGATCAAAGAGAAGATCGCAGCGATCTACGGCGCGAAAGATATCCCGCAGGAGTGGGCGGCGCAGGCGCAGGCGCTGCGAGAGGCGATCTTAAATTTATTAAGCTCAAACGGCGCGAGCGTGGAATTTAATGATTTCAAAGCGGCGCTTTCGCAGGCTACAAATTTAAAAGGCAAGAGCCTGTTTATGCCGCTTAGGTTTTTACTAACCGGCGCGCCTCATGGACCGGAGCTTAGCGAGCTGTATCCGCTGATCCGCGCTGATTTAAAGGAGATACTCGATGCTACTAAATAGCGTATTTTACGGCATTTTAGTAAGTATTCACTACGTGATTCAAGCTTATATGATGCTCATTTTCGTCGCCTGCGTTTTGAGTTTCATCCGCCCAAATCCGTTCGGTAAATTTTATAAAATCTTCCGCGTCATCTCTGCGCTTACCGAGCCAGCGTTCGCGCTCGTGCGCCGCTATCTGCCTACGACGTTCGGCGGGTTTGATCTTTCGCCGTTAGTGATTTTATTTGTTTTAATGTTTTTTGATAATATGATAATTTATATTCTAAATAGGAGCGTTCTTTGAGAGCCATCTGTAAATTTTGCCTTATTTTAACTTTGCTGTGCGCCGCAAGTAGCGGTAAAATTTTAAGCTACGAACAGATCAAAGACGAGCCCAAATCCCTAGCCAAGGACTATTACATCTATCGCCTAATAGATGAGACAAAATACAACAAAGCGGAGATTAGAGCTTTAAAACAGAGCATCTTTCGCTACAAGGGCAAACTAAAAGAGAAGCTAGATAGAATTTTTGGCGCCATTCGCCCTCCTAAGCGTCCGGATCGCTGCGCAGGAGTAACGGCGGCAAATATTTTAGATGCAAATTTAACCTGCAAAAAGGCGCGCTCCTATCCAAATTTTATCGCCAAGCTAAGCCCGTCGGTGCGCGAGACGCTCGCTTCACAGCTTGAAAAGCACCAAGACGTGGCAAGTAGAAACGCTGTAAATTTACTGCGCGGATTTAACGACAAAAACCCGAGCGAGTATTTTATGCAGAGCCGCAACGCGCAAAACTACTTTTTATATTACGACTACTTAAAAGGTGCGGGCAAGGACGCTCTGATCGACATCGACGCCGACGCAGCCTTCGTAAGCGAACTGGCTTCGCAAAAAGGCTTCAAAGCGGTTCTCAACGACGCGCTAATCAACCGCAAATACCCGCACTTGCGCCGCTCGCTCACGGGCGTCGATCCGCTAACCGCGGAGAAGGACGTAGCGTTTATGCTGGGCGTAAATGCCGTAATGCAGGGCGATGAAGGGGCTGCGCTTGCATTTTTTAGCCGCGCAGCAGCGAGCTTTGAGAAGCCTCACGACGTGCACAATGCGAAATTTTGGATCTACCTGCTAAATGGAGATCAAAACGTCTTGCGCCAGCTTGCTAGCAGCGATTATTACAGCCTCTACGCGCTTTATGCCAAGGAGGTCTTAGGGGATAGGAATTTAAACATAATCATCCCAAATCCTGCTAAAAATTCCATCGAAGGCTACGATATAACCGATCCTTTCGCTTGGGTTCGCACAAAAAATAGCGCCGATAGAATGTCGCGCCCGCAGCTTTTGGAATTTGCCAAAAAATTCGACACCAAGCAAAGCATCGGCGAGTACTCATACATCATGAATAAAGCAAGCGGCGGCAAGGATAACTTCTATCCAACGCCGTTTATGGAATATATCGGCGACGGCGACAACCGCCGCAAGGCGCTAATTTTGGCACTCGCCCGCCAAGAAAGCCGCTTCGTGCCCGCATCGGTTTCTACCTCGTACGCACTCGGAATGATGCAATTTATGCCGTTTTTGGCTAACGAGATCGGCAAAAAGCAACTCAAAATCGACGGCTTCGATCAAGACGATATGTTTCGCCCGGAGATCGCCTACCGCTTCGCCAACATCCATATCGACTGGCTGGAGCGCAAAATTTACAGCCCAGTTTTCATCGCATACGCTTACAACGGCGGGCTTGGGCTCGTCAAAAAGATGCTTCAGCGCGGCGATATGTTTAACAAGGGCAAATTCGAGCCTTGGCTTAGCATGGAGCTCGTGCCGTATGCCGAGAGCAGGGACTACGGCAAAAAGGTGCTCGCAAACTTCATCATCTACTCGCAGATCCTCGATCCGCGCGCGAAAGTCTCGGTGCAACAGGAGCTACAAGATCTGCTGATACCGAGCAGAAGCGACAGCTTCCGCTAAGCCGGCGGCGAGCTTGGAGGATGATTTTAAAAAGCGGTGAGCAAGGAATTTTAAAAGCCGCCGCTTCAACAAAAGCGCAAAATCTGCCCGCTAAGAGCTTAGACGGGTAGATCAAAACGGCGAAATTTTACCGCAAAAGTAGGTAAGGCGCTATAAAATCGTGCGAATTTATTTTGACTTCAGTGGTTAAATTTTATCTATTAATGCCTAATGACGGCCATTTCCAGATCTGCACGAAAGGTGGCGCGCCATGCAAATTATCGCGACCGTAGTTCTCATAATAGCCGCTATTTTGTACGTATCGTCGTTTAAAGACAAAAAGAAACGCTCCGCGAATTTAGCGGCTTGCTTGTTTTTTATGACGTTTACGTATTGCGTGCAATTCGGCGTAGGGGACAAGAACTACGTCCGAGCGGGCGGCGCGGCGCTGATAGTCTTTTTTATCTTTGCGCTTGCTTTTTTCGAGCTTTATTTCTGGGGTGACGAGCTTTAAAATTCAAAATTCATTGAAATTTTATCGCGGCGTTTTGTGAGCGATCAAATTAGCGCCCGAACGTATAATTTTAAGTGACATGAAATCAAAATCGGGCGCTTTTGGTTATGGAATTTAAACATATAACCTATCCGCAGCTTATCCGCCGCAAAGGCTGCGGTAGGTTTAAATTTAGCCTCTTTACAGCTTGTTTGCGGCGATTTAAAATTTCGTAACTTCGGATATGCAAGCCGCTGTTTTAAAATTTCGGCAAGTTTTAAATTTTAAATTTGCGCTTGCCGACTGCGCCGTTTTAGTTAAATTTAACGGCGCGGCGCAGAGCTTGCGAGCGCGAGATGATTTAATTTTACGACTTCAACTCCGCGCGAGCTTTGGCGGAATAAAATTTAGCGATCAAATTGCTATTTAAAAAGCCCTTTGATCTTGCCGAAAAGCGACTTCTCGCCGCCTGCGGAGGTTGCGTCTTTATGATCTTCTGCGGCGGAATTCTCGCTGCCGCCTTCTATCGTATCGCCGCTGCACGGGACGGAATTCCCGCCGCTTGCCTTCATTATGTCGCCATCCGCTTCTATTGCACTGCTGCCGCCCGTTACATCGACGCCGCGCGAGGTAAAATTCTCTCTGACCATCCTAACGCCTCCGCCTGTATTGCTACGCTCTATCGCCTCGCCGATCTGCTGAGCGGCGATTTCCGCATAGATCAGCGCGCCCTGCGTATCGCAATTAAAAAGATTTGAAAACGACTCGGACCTATTCAGATCAATCGGATTGGGCTCAACCACCTCGGTAGCCTCAAGCAGCCCTACTTCAAGCTCTGCAGCGAAATTTAGCGCGTTTAAAAACACGGGCAAATTCTGCGCGTAAAACTCATCTACGGCAGATTTGATTTCGCCGTCCGCTTCGTAATCGCGCAGCAGTTTCTGCACGTTATCGGCGTTTAGATACGCGCCGCAGCAGTAATTTTCGATGATCTCGTTGTGAATTTCACCGCTAAACTCCGCTAAAAATTCCGCCGGTAAAACCTCGCGCCAATCGCTTATGTAAGGTTTAAATTTAAAGCTTTGCTCCGCCAAAAAGCTAAACGCCGTGCCGCGCGTGTAAAAATACTCTCTAAAATAGCCCTGCGCCACGGCTATATGAAATCCGTGCGTTTTATTAAAAATCCTCTGCGTGCCGTACTGCAGCGCCGAACGGAAGCCATCCGCGTATTTTTTTACATAAAATTCGTCCATCCCCGCTTCGCGCGCGATTTGGGAGATAGCCTCAAAATCTCCCTTCTGCGCGAGCTTTAGCGGCTTAAAATACCACTGCGAAATTTCATCTTTGCCAATCGCGTGGTAGCTTATATCGTAACCCATCTTCTTTCCTTTAATCTTTCAGATCGATCTGCGGCTGCCAATACAGCGACTTTGAAATTTTACGAAATTTCATCGTGGCGTTCAGCTCATTTGAGGTGCGGTAGCTAAGCACCAGCTCGTCCTTATCGCTCTTAGGCGCGGTGATCTTGTAGCGGCTCGCCCACGCAATCTTAAAAAGCTCCTTTTGCAAAAGCGGATCGCCGTCGCTCAGCGGCACTACGTTTGCGTTTGCGCCGTTGATCTGCACCGCGAGGATCTGCACCTCTTTAGGATAGGAGGTGAGCAAAAACACCTCGTCCTCCGCGGCGTTTCTAAGCTCGGGCGCGACGGGATTTAGATAGGTCGCCACTGCCAAATAGCGATCGCCCGCGCGCACCGATTCAAATTTTTGCGTGTAGGCCAAAAACTCGTTTTTAAGCGGATCGTGACGGGGATCGTTTGTGGAGCAGGAGTTTAAAAATAGCGCTAGCGCGGCTAAAATAGCGCCCTTTGCCGCAACGCTTAACGAGCCCCTTGCCGCGCTACCTCGCGCGCCGCTAAAATCAAATTTCTTCATCGATCTTCCTTTGAAATTTTAGGCGCATTTTAACGAATTTTGCTTTTTAAAAGGCTAAATTCGCTACAATCTGCTCATCTTTAAAAGCCGGATTTTAAAAATGAAAAGACTTGTTATCGCATTTTCAGGCCCTTCCAACAGCGGCAAAACGACGCTAATTTGCAAGATCGCTAAAATTTTTATCGCTAGCGGGCTGCGGATCGCGATCGTAAAGCACGATCCTGGCGATAAGGCGCGCTTTGACGTAGAGGGCAAGGACAGCGCCAAATTTAGCGAGCTCGGCGCCGAAACCGTCGTGATGAGCCCGACGCGAACGAGCTATTTTTCGCAGCGCTGTATGCAAATCGACGAGGTCGTGCGGATGCTAGGCGAGTTTGATATCTTGCTCGTAGAGGGGCTAAAGACGCTGCCGCTGCCGCGCATAAGCCTGTTTCGCGACAAGATCGATCCGGCGTATCTGCCATTTTCGGACGCGATCGCTTCAAATTTAAGCGGCGAGCAGATGGATAAGTTTTGCCCGGTAAATTTCGACATCGACGATGCTGCGGGCATTAGCGAATGGATCTTAAAAAACGCCAAAAAAATGTAAAGGAATAAAATGCAAGAGATCGTAAAATCAATCCAAAATATCGCGCTACAAATCGCCGAAGAGCTGAAATACGCGGACTTCGGCTACACCGATCATCACAACAGCACGGGCGATACGCAGCTCAAACTCGACGTAAAAAGCGACGCCATAATCGAGGCGGAATTTCGCAAAAATCCGCTCGTGCGCGCCCTAATCAGCGAGGAGAAAGATGAAATTTTAACGCTGCGAGAGGACGCGCGCCTAATCGTCGCCTATGATCCGCTCGACGGCTCGAGCTTGGTGGACGTAAATTTCGCCGTGGGCTCGATTTTCGGCATTTATGAAGATGAAATTTCTCCCGCAAGCTTAAAAGCGGCGATCTATTGCATTTACGGACCGCGCCTTGAAATGGTCGTTTGCGAGGACTCGCCGAAGCTCTACCGCCTAAATCGCGAGGGCAAATTTAGCTTCGTAAAAGACCTGCGCCTACAGCAAAAAGGCAAACTAAACGCCACCGGTGCGACGCAAAAGGGCTGGAGCGAACCGCACCAAAAGCTCGTGCGGGCGCTGTTTGATGAGGGCTACCGTCTGCGATACAGCGGCGCGATGGTAAGCGACCTGCATCAAATTTTATTAAAAGGCGGCGGACTTTTCAGCTACCCCGCTACTAGCGATCATCCGCGCGGCAAGCTTCGCGTAACCTTCGAAGTGCTGCCGTTTGCGTTTATCTTCGAGCGCGCCGGAGGCGCCACCAGCGACGGCGCGAACGGCTCGCTTTTGGATCTTAAGATTGAAAAAATCCACCAAAGTAGCCCTTGCTTTTTCGGCTCGAAGTACGAGATCGCGAAGATGCATGAAATTTACGGCGAGAAAAACTGATGGCTGATACCCAGAGCAGCGCGCCGCGCGACGTTTACGACGAAATTTTGGATAAAAGCTTAGCCGCGCTGCAAGCGTGCCAGGCGGAGCACAACCTCACCAGCTGCTTGGAGTGCGAGAAGCTGCTAGATTGCGCGGTGCGCGATAAATACGTCAAGGCGGTTTATGAGAGCATGTCGCACGGCGCGACGGGGGATTTTTCGTTTTAAATTTAGCTATTGCGACGCGACGAGGGATTTTTACGAATTTGGGTATAAATATACCACTGCCTTCCTCTTGCGTCGCAGGATTTTGCAAAGCGAGCTTTGCGCGCAAAATCTCTGCAAACCAAGCTGTGACGCGGAATTTGCTCTGCGGCGCAGATTTAATCCAGCGGCGCGCAGGTTCTTGCTTTGCAGGGTAAAATTTGCCCCGCTGCGAAACGATAAAATTTACGGCGCGATTTGGCGTTGCGGCGGAGTCTGCTCTGCGGTACGTCTGTTTTGCGGGGCAGGTTTTGGAGTGCATCTGTTTTGCGGCGGCCGATAAAATTTAAAAAGAGGGCGTAGCCAAATTGCGAGCGTGCGGCTAAATTTAAAGAGGGCAAACGATTAAATTTCAGGCGCCGCGGCTGGATTTTAAAATTTATGGATAAAATTTTAAAGCGCGAAATTTTGCTTCGCAAAATTTTATCTGAGATCATGGGCTGTTTATGAGCGCGAACACGCGAAATTTCGTAAAGCAAAATTTCGGCGGGCTAAATTTACCGCCGCGATCTTTAAATTTGCGCGACTAAAATTTACCGACTTGCGCGAGCCGCCGTTCGTCACCGATCTTTTGCCGGTTTAAATTTAGCTTTGCAAAATTTGGCTCGCAAACTTAGCGACACAGGCGAGACGGCAAATTTTGCCTCACAAAATTTGAGCCGCAAATTTAAACTACAAATTTAAACCGCGATCCGTGCGTTAAAAATTTAAAAGCTAAATTTGAAGTCTAGTGAGCGGGTCCGCCACACGAATGCTCGTATAAATTTCAAGCACATAATGCTCATATTGAAATTTTGCGACTGAGCGTGTATGTGAAGCGCTCGTTAAAATTTCAAAGTCGAGGCGCATGCAAGCGCACGCGTTAAAAATTTTAGAGCCGAAGCATATGCGACCGCTCGCGTTAAAATTTTAAAACTAAGGCGTATTACGGCGGCGATTGCGTTAAATTTAAAACCGATCGGCGGTCGCGCGAAATTTTAGGATTGATCCATTCGCGAAGCCGTGCGTCATCGATCTATTCGCAAAGCCGCGTCCATAGATTTTTTCGCAGCGCCGCACGCCGGAATTTTAGAGCAGTTTGGGGAATGCAAGGAGAGGGATGCAACCGTTCGTACAAGGGGTTTTGATGGGGCTGGGCGTTAGCGTGCCGATCGGCCCGGTAAACGTGCTGATAATGTCCTACGCGCTGCGAAGCTACACCAAAGCGCTGTGCCTGGGTCTCGGCGCCATGAGCGCGGATATGCTGTATCTAGCGCTATCGGCGTTCGGCATATCGCAGTTAGCCAAAATCCCGATCGTTTTTGCCTGCATATCGGTATTTGGCGCGTGTTTTTTGCTCTACACGGCGTACGCGATCTGGCATGGCGCGACTCGCTCGGTGCAACTTGCAAGCGTCGAGGCTTGCTCAGGCGCGGCGCTTTATAGCAAAGGCTTTTTGATAAATTTACTAAATCCATACGTCATTATGTTTTGGCTCAGCGTCTCTGCCGGCACCGCGCGAGCAGATTTTGCGCTTGCCCTTGCAGGGCTTGTAAGCGGAATCTTAGCTTGGATCACGCTTTTTCCGCTTGCGATATATCTAGCCCGCAGCAAGCTTCCAAATATAGTAGTGCGGGCATTTGCATATATCTCGGCGTTTATTTTGGTATTTTTCGCACTAAAGCTTTTATACGCTATAATTTTCGCTAAAATTTAAACCGAAGGAAGGCTTATGAAACCGATTGAAATTCTAAAAGAGCTCATCAAATTCCGCTCGCTCACACCTAGCGACGACGGAGCTTTCAACTACGTCTCAATGCTGCTGGCGGACTTTAGCGAGGATAGATTCGAGCTAAACGGCGTAACTAACGCGATTTTTACCAAGCGCTTAGGGCTTGGTCCGCATCTGTGCTTTGCCGGGCACATCGACGTCGTACCGCCGGGCGAGGGCTGGGCGAGCGATCCGTTTAAGCCGGTGGAAGCGGAGAGCTTTTTATACGGGCGCGGCGCGCAGGATATGAAAAGCGGCATCGCAGCGGCAATCTGCGCGCTAGCGGCGGCACGCGATTTTAAGGGCACGCTAAGCCTGCTGCTAACCAGCGATGAGGAAGGTGACGGCATCTACGGCACGCGCGAAATGCTCTCTAAATTGCGCGAGCAAGGTGCCCTACCCGACTTCGCAATCGTTGCGGAGCCTACATGCGAAGTGCGCTTCGGTGATACCATTAAGATCGGCCGTCGCGGCTCGATTAACGGTATCCTCACACTCACGGGTATCGGCGGGCACGCAGCCTACCCAGATAAATGCATCAATTCTGTCCACATTTTAGCGCCGGTGCTTGCAAGTCTTGCGGGGCATGATCTGGACGCGGGTAGCGAGGATTTCGCTTCGGCCAAGATAGTCATCACCGACATTCGCGGCGGTTCGCAGGTCGTAAACGTAACACCCAAGGACGTGCGCGTGATGTTTAACGTCCGCGGCGGCGTAGGGCTGGGGCTAGAGGACGTGCGAGACTACGTACTGAGGTTATTTGAGCTGGATGCAAAAGATGCGCTATGCAACGAAAGCGAATCCTGCGGCAAGCTAGAAATGAGCTGCACCGCGCAGCTACGAGCAGGCGCGTCGCTACACCTTGCGTTAAAAAGCTCCTCAAAGCCTTTTTTAACTCAGCGAAGCTCCAAAATCGTGCAAAAACTAAGCGCTAGCGTGCAGAAGATCTGCGGCGCAGCAGCCGAGCTAAACACTGCAGGCGGCACGAGCGATGCGAGATACTTCGCGGAGTTTGGCGTGGAGACGGCAGAGTTTGGCGTGCGAAACGATACGATTCATCAGATCAATGAACGAGTAGAGATTAGCGATGTCGAAAATTTAGCTAAAATTTTTAGCGATCTGATAGAAAATTTCGGCTAATTTAGGAATTTGGCAAAGTTGCGTAGATTTGATAAAAAATTCTGCGCTCTGCCAAGCTTCGCCGAATTTGCCGGGGTTTTCGCTCGTAGTTGCTTGGCAAATTTTATCTTTGCCGTGCGTCTTACGTAAGAATTTCGCTCGATACGCCGCTTTTGCTAAGAATTTTATCTACAGCACGCTCGCCACTTTTACAATTACTTTGCTATGCAACGTCGCTTTCGCAAGAAACCCTAGCAAAACGTCGCTTTCAAAGGCGAGCTTCGCCGACGATAACGCTGCCACTGATAGGAATTCTTTATAAAAATGCTGCTTTCGCGCGAATTTCAGCAAATAGCGCGGTCTTTGCGCAAAATTCCTCTCGCTCTCTTCGCGTAAAATTTCATCTTCATCGGATGCCTCTAGCGTCATACTGCTGTACTTTGTCGTCTCCGCGAAAAATTTTATCTTTGGCGCGCTCGCTGCTTACGCAAGAAGTTTGGCTAGGACGATGCTGCTTCTGCTGGGATACCGCCTGCTTCGTGGGTTTATAGAATTTTACTTAGTCACGTTGCCGCTGAGATAATTCCGCCCTGCCTTACTACTTCTGTGGAAATTTTACCCCGCTTCGGCAAGCGCAATTAAAAATTTACTTTGCCTTAATACGGCAATGTGAAATTTTGCCCGTGCGGCGCAGCTACATAAAATTTCAACCTCTGCAAAATTCCGCCTCAAAATTTGCATCCTTGCTTATTTTCACGAAAGGCTGCAAAATTTTGCCGCCTCGCGCGCTGCTGCACTAAATGCACGCAAGATGGAATTTACCGCCGCAAGTTTCTGCGCAGAATTTCGTGAGGCTAAATTTTACCGCTGCGAAAAATTTCAGTCGCTCATAGCAGGCGTCTGCGGCGCGATAAATTCCAAATTAGAGCTTCAAGCAGGCTTCGCTTCTTGCCAAATTTTAACTACCTTGGTCGCCGCAAAACTAGAAATTTACAAAATCGCTTTATGAAATTTTGCAGCGTCGCGCGGTAAGATTTTAAAATAAACGCCTGAGCGGCAAGGCAGAATTTAATGGATTTTACTTGCCAAATTTGGCTAGGCTTTCTCTTTCAAAGTTTAGCAGCCACGCTTTGGTCGCTACGCCGCCCGCGCCGCTATATCCGCCGAGCCCGCCCGCAGCTACGACGCGGTGGCACGGCACGATGATGGGGATTTTGTTTTTGCCGTTTGCGCTGCCTACTGCGCGGCTTGCGCGCGGTCTGCCGATAGCCGCAGCTAGCTCGCCGTATGTTACGACCTCGCCGTAAGGGATCTCTAAAAGCGCGCTCCACACGGACTTTTGAAACTGCGTGCCATTTTGGCTCAGTTTAACGCTGAAGCTCTCAAGCTCACCCCTGAAATAGGCGCTAAGCTCGTCGGTGCAAAGAGTCAAATTCTTTCTTAAATCGCTAAGCTTTAAATCGCGTCCTTTATCATCCGCTGCACACACAAAGCCGATAAGCCCTGCATCGTACTTTTTAAAGATCTCATCATTGGGCCCGCGTACAGAGCTTTTGACCCAGTCAATACTGCAGATCCCGATCTCGTCATCCCAAATTTCAAGCATTCCAATAGGCGAATTAAAAAAGGCTTTTTGCATCTCAATCCTTTCAAATTTTTACTGGTTTGATCAAAAAAATTTTAAAAAGCGCTTGTTGCGGTGCGAGCTAAAGCTCGAAAACGGCGAAATTTCATACGGCAACGCAAATTTTTAAAATTTATCTGCAAGGCGCCGCGAAGCCCCTACTCAAACCGTATGATGTTTACCAAAACCCCGTCGAAAACGTCTTGCTTAAAAAGCTTGATCTCGCGCACGATATCTGCGTTATCATCGTCGATAACGCCGTTTTTGACGAGGCTGTCCTCGATGAGCTTAAAGATAAAGGCGTGGTTGCTGACGTCAGAGATACCGCTTTTAAAGCCCATTTCAAGGCGTACCGGCACGCCTATGTGCACGCCGCGCAGATCCTTGGCGATGTAAAGATCAGCGATCGTGCGCACCATCTTTTTCGCCATTTGGTAGCTCGCCGTGGACGACAAAATATCATTAAGACCGAAATTCTCCATCAAAAGCGGAATACGAACGCGCGCCAAAACCCCTTCGCCAGGCTCGCTCGCGCTCTTTTTCAAAAACGAAATTTTAATCCTATGCGCGATGCCTATGAAACGCGGCTTAAGCTCGATGAGCCTAGCTTTAGACGCTTGCGGTAGCGAGATAGGACGCGAAGTGCTTGCAATAGGCAGAGCCTGCGGACGTCCCGGCAGGCGCGCGCGCTCTTTCGCAGGCGCTTTGCGCGTAGGCTTGCCATAGAAATTTACGGGCTTAGTCGCAAAAGTTGATTCGCTCCCAAAAGCAGCAGACGCGGGCTCATCACCAAGCGCCCCCTCCGCCATAGAAGAAGCAAACGTAGAATTCTCACCCGTTAACGCAGACTGCGCGGATTGCTCAAATTCGGGCGCAAATTTATTTCCCGCTTGCAGCGGCAAATTTAAAGGGTGCCACTCTTGTGCAGAGATTTTCTGCTCTAAATTTTGCTCGTCGGAATTTTTTAGCGCGTAATTTTGCCCTTTTGCCAAGCACATTGAATCCTCACCGACTAAATTCTCATCTTGAGGCGCGAATTCCAAGGCATTTTCTAAGGCAAAATTTGCGGCGTGGCGGCTAGCAAAATTAGCGCTTTGCCCCTTAGAAAACTCGGAGCCTTGAGGCCCACAATCATTTGCGCACTTTATATCAAGCGCGGAATTTGCGAAGGTGGAATTTTTTGATGCAGAGCCTTGCGCCGTAGAATTTTTACTTCTTAAGTTCGCGCCCTGCTCTGCTAAAAACAAATTTTCAACCGTAAAATTCTCTGCTTGCGCCATAAAATTAGAATTTTGCGCCTCAAATGCGGAATCTTTCACGAGCGCAAAGCTTTGCGCGGAAATAAAATTTCGCGATGCAGGAATGAAGCTTTGCCCTTTGGCAGAATTCGCAGGTGCAGAGCTTTGCGGCATAAATTTGTCACTCCTCGCATTTTCGCTCTCTTCGAAACTAGCAGCAAGCCCCACACTCATGTCATCCTGCGCGGCGTCATTTTGCAAAATTAAATTCTCGCGCGCCGTATCCCACGCGGTATCTACGCAAAATTCCGCTCGAGCCGCACCATAAAATTCTGCTCGCGAAGCATCTTGAAATTCTGCTCGTGAAGCAAAATCTCGCGCACTCTGAGCGCTACGCGCAGAAAAATCTCGCTCGCCGCACCTTGCGTTTGTAGCATACGAGGTCTTTGCTAAGCTGCCGCCAGCCTCGGACGAAACCGCGCCCGAATCTCCGCCGCAAAAGCTACCAAAATCGCAGGCGCCGTCAAACTCCGCATAGCCATCCGCCGCGCGGAGACGATCTGTGCGGGCTTTCTTTTTGGGCGTAGAAGGGAGTGTGAGCCTGCCTGCAAGCTCGCGTCCGCCGGAGTTTAAAATCCCAAAAATTCTAGCTCTAAAGCGCTCGAACTGCTCGCCACTGAGCGAAATTTTGTCGTTTAGGCTCTGCACGCCGAAGTCTGCAGCGGTAAAATTTACGATCGCTCCGTCCCTACTCGCGACGCGCACGCGACCTTTGACCGAGCCTTTTAGCTTAAAATCGCTGCCTGCGAGAATTTTTTTCATCAACTCCTTCGGATTGTAGGGCATTTTAGCGCTCGCCAAAAACCACTTCATTAAATTTAGCAACGAAGCTTAGCGGATTGACGCTAACGCCGTTGATCGCGATGCCGAAGTGCAGATGTGGGCCGCTAACTCTACCGCTCTCGCCCGATAGTGCGATTTCATCACCTTTGCGAACGTGATCGCCAAGCGCCACTTTGATCTCGCTTAGATGATAATACTGCGAATAGATGCCGCCGCCGTGATCGATCACGACCGAGCCGCCGGCATAGTAGCGGTCTTTGGCGATGACTACGACGCCGTCGTTGGCGGCGCGCACCGCAGTGCCTACCGCGGCGCGATAATCGGTGCCGCTGTGATAGCTTTTAAGCTCGCCGTTGAAAGTGCGGGCATTGCCGAATGCAGAGGTTATTTTGGAGTTTAAAGGCAGCTCAAACGGCGTGGAGAAAAGATAGCGTGGCGTGGTGATCGCATAGATCGCGTTGGCTTCGTCGAGCTCTTTTTTGATACGCGCGGCGGCTTCTTTGGGTGGTTTAACTTTACCAGGAGCGACGCTTAGAGCCTCTTTTTTATACTCGCCCTTTTTCAAAGCGACGATCTGCTCGTGGCTGCCGCTTTGATCTACTATCCGCAGCGCGAAATCTCCCTTAGCGCGGTAATTCGCCGCCAAAACGGCGATTTTATCGCTAGAATTTGGTGCCTCGATGAGAGGAATTTGCTTTGAGCCAAAGCTCAACTCGGTTGTGCTTTTATCTAATTTTAAGATAATAACGTCACCATTTACTATGTCTAAAGCGAAAATTTTGATCGCCAAAAGTGCAAAAATAGCTAGAAATTTCATAAATTTTCCAAAATTTGTTATTTTTCATCAATTTTTTGTTAAAAATTAGCTAAAACAAATGAAATTGCTGTTATAATAACGAAAATTCAATTTTAAAAGGATTAAATGATGAAAAAGTTTTTGCTTCTAGCATCTGTTGCACTTTGCGGTTTTTTGCACGCGGACGTCGTGGCAAATCAAGAGGTTATAGCGGCGACTAACGTCGTTAGATCTTTCGTAGCGGCTAATAACTTCGGCACCGATGAGCGCTATCTCACCAGCGCCAAAGCCGTCGCAATCCTAACCGACGTAAAACGTTTAGCTGCGGGCGCATCGCTACAATACGGCGATGGAATTTTTAGCGTCAAAGGCGAGAATGGTGAGTGGAGTTCGCCGATTTTTATCAAATATAAAGGCTACGGCGTGGGCTTGCAAGCAGGCTACGAGACGAGCGACATTGTTATGATCTTCCATACTACGAAGTCATATCAAGATATTTTTACCGGCACAGATACCCTTGAGATCAATGTAGGTGCTGCAGCAGGCGGCGTAGGTAGAAGAACAGGCCGCGCAACCGATCTACCTGATATTTCTGCATGGATGGTAAGCCCGGGCGAGCAAACAGGCGTCTACCTAGGCGTATCGATCGACAACGGTAGAATCACTATCGACGATCAACTAACTAACGACTTCTATGAGAGAATTTACGACTACGAGGATATCTTAAACGATTCTCCGCGCGCGAATAAATACGCAAAAAGATGGAAGGAAGTGATGAGGAAGTATTTCACAAACGGCGAGAAATACGGCGCTAGCAGCAGTGCGGCGATACCTGTAAATCACGTGCAGAAAAAATATCCGGACGGCAAGCCGATCATCTCAAACCGCTCTCCTAGAACTCACGCTAAAGCTACGCGAGGCAAAAAGGCTAAAAAAGCAAAATAAATTATCGAGCCAAGCCCCGTTTATCGTTTATGGGGCTTCTTGCGTTGAGTTTGTGCAAGAGCGCGCAAGCGTGAAATTAAAGCACATAGTTGTTTTCTTAGAAAATTATTGATTCTTGACTAAAGTATTTTATTTAATTTTTATGAGTCATTGGATATATAAAGATCGATATAATTTTATAAAATTTAACGAAATTTTTATAAAATTTAATCAGTTTTTTATATTTTTATCACTACAATTATAGTTCTTGTCTCGTTAGCTCAGTTGGTAGAGCATCTGACTCTTAATCAGGCGGCCGTAGGTTCGAATCCTACACGGGACACCAATAATCCTTTACAATTATAGAATTCTAATCGGTGCTTTTTAATTAATACGCTAAATTTACAATTACGATGCTTTTGTAAATGCAAATTGGGACCACTCGATAGTAATAAATGACTTTTTCGATAATGTATCCAAGCGATAGAGTTCGATGCATAGATGAAATTTAATAGTCATAGTCAAAAAGTAAAAAACAATTCTAGCTTTGATACTGTAATAGCTAAATGTCATTCTTACTCTTTAGTAAAATAGTATTGCTAATTTAACGTCAATATTATTTTACTAGAGTTTGCACAACATAATATTCCATATAAAGCGCCGCAGTAGGGAGTTTTATCAAAGCAGCCTTTACATTCAGCCGTAACACCCCAATATAGAAATAAATTATTTAAAATTTATCTATTTTCGGAATTGCAGGTTTTAAATTTATCATAAACCAATACTACAAAGGTAGAAAGCATAAGTCCTATTATTGCAGATATTGCTAAAATGATTAGTTTTTTAGGCTTTGCTGGGCGATCAGATAAAACTATATTAGAAATTATATGAGAAGTTTTAAAATTAAAATCAGAAAGCCTACTTTCTATAATGCTCTTTTTCTTCATTAAATCAGGAATTTGTATTAGAGTTATAGCGCTCATTTCATCGCTTATTTTAGGTATATTGTCGTTTAAAATTTTGTCTTTTATATTCATTAACTCCATCAGTTTTAATTCGCCAGCATCGCTAAGCTTTTCTTTCTTGTTCAGCATGTCTATTTGATCATCTATTTTGGCTATCTGAATACCTTTTAAATATTCTATGCGTTCTTTTAAAATACGAATTTTATCATTTTTTAAATAACTTATCTGTGAATCAATACTTACCGATTGTTCACGTACAGCCTTTTTATATTCATCTAAAACTATAGCATCTTCTTTGCTTAAATCTGCCACCATCTCATCTATCTGTTTTTTTAGTAATTCGTTTGATTTGGCAAACGCCGTTATAATAAATATATTGGCGCTATCTTTATCGGCGACGATACTATCAACCGTTACGTTCTTGTCCTTAATATCCTTTAGTCCATCAATATATTTTACTCTAAGCTCATGCATCCGAACGGATCTTTCGGTTATATACTGTGGCATACCAGTTTCATTATTATAATAGGCGGTTTCTATCATCGCCGTTGCTTTATACCACGGAGTAGCAAATAGAATGTACAAAAGCCCAATCGCAATAAATCCGCAAGTTACTATACAAATTTGCTTTTTATATTTCCATATCTTTTTTGCCAAATCTAGCAGATCAATCTCATCATCTTCACAATAATTCTGTTGCATATTTCTTCTCCAAATTTAAAATTTAAATTGCGCCCTCGCGAACAAGGACCACCTTAAAGGTTTTTATGATTATCACGATATCGTTCCATATCGACCAGTTTTTCATATACCACGTATCCATGCCCGCCCTGGTCGCAAAATCCACGTCGCTGCGCCCGCTCACCTGCCAAAGCCCCGTAATACCGGGCTTAACGGCTAGGATTAGATCGGCGTATTCGCCCATATCCTTGCGCTCGTATTGCGCGCACGGGCGAGGACCTACGATGCTCATTTCGCCCTTTAGGACGTTGATCAGCTGCGGAAGCTCATCGAGCGAGCTTTTGCGTAAAAAATCGCCCAGCTTCGTGATGCGCGGATCGTGCTCGTATTTGTGATATTTTTCAAAATACTCCACCTCTTGCGGATTTTGCTTAAGATACTGCGCTAAAATTTCATCGCCGTCTTCTTTCATCGAGCGAAATTTCAGACATCCAAACGGCTTGCCGCCGAATCCCATCCTTTGGTGCGAAAAAAATATGCGTCCCGTGGGCTCTTTTAGCTTCATCATCAGCGCGATTATACCAAAAATCGGCACCAGCAGAGGAAGCGCTAAGAAAATTAGCGCTAAATCAAGCCCGCGTTTAAGAGCTAAATTTAAAGGGCTTTTCAGAGAATTTCGTATCGCAAAGAGGCTGGTGCGCGAGGCAAAAACGCTGTAAATATCTGCCTGCGTAAAATCGTATGAGCGCAGCACGGGGGTAAATAAAATTTCTTTGTTCTTTCTGATATTATGTTCGATAAGCTCGTTCAAGGCTTTCGCACCAAGCCTACTTCCGCCGATAAATAATACGTCGTAATCGCTTCCAAGAGCTCTAACATATCCTAAATACGCGCTTTCTAAGACGGCGCTCTCAAACTCCTCGCCCTCGCCTAAAATTTTCGCCCTCTTTCGCCATAGGCCAAATTTAAAAAGACTCCTTTTCGTTATGAGTTTAAAAAGAGGCAAAATCACCGCCATAAAGGCAAAGCTCAAAATAAAGCTGGCACGTGAAAATTCGTAATTGACTTTGATTAAAGCAAGTAGCGCAAGGCTTAGTAAAAGCCCCAAGAAGCAGCTTTTTACTAAAATTCTACTCTCATGCCAAAAATCATATCGCCTCGAATAGATCCCCTGATAGAAAAATAGAAATATCATTATGACGTAGGACGGCGCAAAGCCCTGATACCTGCCGATATCCAGCAGTACGCTATCGCCGTAGAGCAGATTTTTAAGCACCACGGCAAGCCCGAAGCAAAGCCAGATACCGAAAATATCGACCGCCAAGATTATCAAAACGCAGAGTTGCTTTTTCATCCTAGCTCCTATTAAAATCATCTTGCAGGCGCACGATATCGTCCTCGCCGGTATAGCTGCCGACTTGAGCTTCGATTAGCACGACGGGGATTTTACCCTCATTTGCGAGGCGATGGACCTCACCCATCCTAATGAACGTAGATTCATTCTCGCGCAGCAAGAAATTTCGCTCGCCCACAGTCACGGTCGCGGTGCCGCTAACGACGATCCAATGCTCGTTGCGATGGTAGTGCTTCTGCAGCGATAGCCGCTTGCCGGGCTTAACGACTATACGCTTGATCTTGTAGCCGTGCTCATCTTCAAGCACCGTGTAGCTGCCCCACGGGCGGTGCGTCGTTACGTGCACGCGCGCTAGATCGCTATCTCCGAGCCGCTCCACTACCTGCTTTACCTTTTGGGTAGAGCCTTTTTTACATATGAGCAGGGCGTCTTTGGTATCGACGATAGCGAGATCCTCGATGTCTATGGCGGCTATCGTGCGGCCCGAGCCGATGATGAGATTGTTTTTAGAATTTAGAGCGATATTTTGCTCGCTTGCGGTGTTGCCGTTCGCGTCTTTAGGTAGCTCGGCGTCTAAGCTATCGAAGCTTCCCAGATCGCTCCAGCCGATGTCTGCGGGTACGACCTTAGCAAGGCTCGTGTGCTCCATAACTGCGTAATCGATGCTATCTGCGGGGATCTCTTGCATATCGTCTAGTTTAATTCTAAGCGGATTTTCTGCGTTAGAATTTTCGTACGCACGGACGCAGGCTTCGTAAATTTCAGGGCTCTGCGCCTTTAGCTCGCTCAAAAATACGCCAGCTTTAAACATAAACATGCCGCTGTTCCAATAAAAATTCCCCGCCGCTATGTAGCTTTGCGCTGCCGCAAGCTCAGGCTTTTCGTGAAATTTTAACACGTCCTCGCCGCTTGCTTCGATATAGCCGTAGCCCGTATTTGCATCCGCAGGCCTGATACCAAACGTCACCAAAAACCCCTGCTTTGCAAGCTCGTGCGCGCGCAAGACGCTGTTTTTATACGCCGCTTCGTCTTTAATTAGATGATCGCTCGGCGTTACGAAAACGATCTCCTCGGCCTTTAGGCTCAAACATGCAAGCGCGATCGCAGGAGCCGTATTTCTGCCAACGGGCTCGAGCAAAAATTTTACACCGCGCGCTCCTAGGACCTCAAGCTGATCAAGCGCCAAAAAATACTGCTGCTCGTTCGAGACGACGAGCGTGCGCTCGCATAGCGGAGAGTTTCGCTCGTAGCTCATCATAAAAAGCGAGCGGTCGTCAAAGAGGCGCACGAACTGCTTTGGCATAAGCGTACGGCTGATGGGCCACAGCCTCGTGCCGCTGCCGCCGCTTAGGATTATATTAGTCATTTAGGCCGTCCTTAAATTCCTCATATTTTTTCTCGACGTAGCTTTTGATCTCGACTTCAAAGCGTGCGCGCGAAAATTTTAAAGAATTTTCTCTGATTTTTACAGGCTCAAATTTATCATAATTTTGCTCAAATTTAGCTACGGCGGCGAGCAGCTCCTTTGTATTTTGCTCCATAAAATACAGTCCGCTCTCGCCGTCAAGCACCGTCTCGCGAGCGCCGCCGCGCCCAAAGCAGATCACCGGCGTGCCGCATGCCTGCGCTTCTACCGGCGTAATGCCGAAGTCCTCTTCGGCGGCAAAAACAAACGCCTTAGCCCGCCCCATGAGATCCGCCATCGTTTCATCGCTCGCAAAGCCCAAAAGCTCGACATTTTTGCCTGCTTTTGATTTTATTTTGGCCATATCGGGTCCGTCGCCAATGACTAGCAGCTTTTTATCCGTCTGCGAAAACGCCTCGACGATAAGATCGATCTTTTTGTACGGAACCATACGCGAGGCAGTGAGATAGAACTCCTCTTTAGCTTCGCGCAGCGTAAATTTATCTACATCCACGGGCGGATAGATGACGTCGCTAGGCTTGCCGTATGTTTTTTTGATACGGCGCGCGATGTAGCGGCTGTTTGCGACGTAGTGATCCACGCGGTTTGCGGTGCTCGCGTCCCAAAGCCGAATTTTATGTAAAAAATACTTCGCCAGCATGCCCTTTAAACCGCGATCTAGCCCGCTTTCGCGCAAGTACTGATGATACAGATCCCACGCGTAGCGGATCGGCGTGTGTACATAAGCGATGTGAAGCTGATTTGAGTGCGTCAGCACCCCCTTTGCTACGGCATGCGAGCTGGATAGCACGACATCATAGCCGCTTAGATCAAACTGCTCGATCGCGAGCGGAAATAGCGGCAGGTAGTTGCGGTATTTATCCTTTGCAAAGGGTAGCTTCTGGATAAAGCTCGTATGGGCGCGCTTGCCCTTTAAAATTTTATCTCGGTCGGCATCGCTTAAAAAGTCGATGAGGCTGTAAATTTCAAAATCATCCCAGATATCGGTAAAACTCTCAACGCATTTCTCCGCGCCCGCATAGGTACTAAACCAGTCGTGAATAAGGGCTTTTTTCATTGCAGCTTCCTAGTTGATCTATTTTCAAATATTTGCTCGTAAATTTTTTCCACTTTACGAACCGCGATGCCTATATCAAATTTATCTTTAAAATTTAGCAATGCTTCGGCTTGCATTTTACCGTATATTTTCTCATCATTTAATAAAATTTCTATCTCCCGGCACGCCTTCTGTGCACTCTCAAACAAGAACCCGTTTTTGTCGTTTTCTACGACTTCGTTATTTCCCACGACGTTTGTCGCCACTATCGGGATACCGAGCGACTGAGCCTCCATAAGCGCATAAGGCAGCCCCTCCCATCTGGACGTAGACAGATAGATGTCCGTAGCGGATAGATACGCGGGCACTTCGTCTGTAAAGCCCGTAAAGATTATATTTGCGCCGTCTTTTTGCGCCATAGATTCAAATTTCGCCCTATCATCGCCGTCTCCGAGCCACAAAAAAACGATGTCTGGGTTGTCTTTAAAATTTTGAGCTATCTCGTACGCCAAAGACATATTTTTCGCATAATCAAATCTTGAAATAGTCGTAACTACCCTTTTCCCTGATAAATTAAATTTTATCTTGGCATTATCGTCTTTTAAAAGAGCTTTTATACCGTTATATACGATCTCGCTCTTGCCTTTTTTAAATAGCCCAAGCTTTAAACAAACGCTATTTTCACTATTTGAGACATTTATAAATTTATCGGTAAATAACGTTAAAAATCGCTCCAAAAAAACATATGCGCTCTTTTTTAAAAAGCCGTATTCTCCGATATGAACGCCGTGTAAAGTGTGAACTATCTTTAGCCTTGGATTTAAAATTTTAAGCATCCGCGAATAGATGCCCGCACCTTTGCCATGAGAATGAACTATCTCTATATCGTTATCTTTTATAAATTTATTCAGCCCAAGGAGTTTTTTTACACTAAATTTTCTGTGCGGCAGGGCAAATATATCTTTAACCTTTTTTGACTCGCTCCACATATTATAATAGGGCTTATCTTTCGGACAAGCAAGATATATCTCTATCCCGCTAGATAAATTATTTATAAGTAGATCAACGTGTTTTGGACCGCCGCCGTGATCGGCCCTAAGCGTTATAAATAAAATTTTCATTTGTCATAATCCTTCAGTATAAATGATATATATATATATAGAATAAGCTCATGCAAAGCATTGACAAATAGACAAGAAGCTAATAAAGATATAAAGGCAATAAATAAATTATGATTTGTCAATATAGCTTTTCTTAAAATATAAATTATAAAAGCACAAAACAAAATATAACCAATAACACCGAATTCAGAAAATACTTGTAGAAAAAGATTGTGTTGTTCTAATATCAAATTCATACGCTCTAAAGCATTTAAATGCAATAAGTACTCTGAATCAAGAATTAAATTTTTGCCATTAAAATATCCTATACCAAAACCATAATTATCAAAACCCATATTAGCATATGCAACATGTAACTGATACCTAAGAGACGAAAAATCATCTATTAAAATTTTATTATCTATATCCAAAATGCGGTCCACTCCAAGTATCAAAAAAGGATATAGAAATATAAATAAAATATATAGACATCCAAAATAAACACTTACTCGTTTGTTTATCTTCGAGATTATAGACAAAAATATAAATAAGAATAAGGATATTATAAAGCTCCTATTAGCAGTAAAAATTATAGATAAAAAAGATATGGCAGAATAGTAGTATACTTTTTTTGTTGCGAATAAAAGACCAATTCCGGTAAGCAATAATGCAGTAAAATTAAATTCTCCAATAACCCCCCTGTATCGTGGCAAATAAAAACCAAAAAAATCTCTATAGCCAGCATTATTGCCCATGTATACTTCTAAGATAAAAACAAGTATAATAAATATAAGCATTATTTTTAATATTAAAAATATATCATACTTTTTTAATACCTTGATTAAATACATAGAGAAAAATAAAATTAAAGTAAGTTGCAGTAGCCTAAAAATCGATGATATCCGGGCAGTATATACACATACTACAACATTGCATATTATCATAATAAAAATTGGAATATAGCATGCATATATCTTTTTATACTTAAATATGTAAATAAATCCAAAAATGGGAGCCAAAGCATTAAAATATAATGGTAGACTAAATGGTTGTTTTAATATAAAAAAAGGTAAAAGTCTATAAAGTAACTTCATAAATCTTTAAGCAAGGTGCTTAGCTTGCCATTCCATGTAACATGTTCTAGATGAAACCTCTGCCTAGCTTCTCTACTTTCAATACAATTCAGAAAGCTATCGCTATTACATGCAAAATACACATAATCACTCATATCTTTAATCTGCTCCCACTCCACGCTAACAACTTTTAATCCGCAAGCTAGATACTCATACATCTTTAGCGGATTTATACTATTTACTAAATCAGGATAATCCTTAACATTAAAAGGAATTATGCCCACCTGCGAATTATATAAAAACGCAGGAATTTTAGCGTATGGAATAGAGCCTAAAATATGGATATTTTTTAACTTTTTGAGTAAAGATAGATCTTTTTGCTCCGGACCTATTATAATAAAACTAAAATTTGGCAAATTTTTAGCGCAGTAATACACTAAATCCACATCAAACCAATCATGTATTGCGCCTACGTAAATTACCCTAGGCTCAGGAATATCTTCAAGCTCCTGCGGCAAAGACCTGTCTGCCGTTTTAAAAAAATCGAGATCAATGCCATTTGGCACATATTTCATTTTAGATTTATCTTTTATTTGATCGTATTTTTCTTTTAAATTTTTTGCCGTATAAATGACAGCATCTACTTTATTTGCGATATTTATCTCGGCGTTAAACTGCGCATCAGAAACCGCATTAAAGCCTTTTGAATAATCGGCTATCCTTAAAATCGATTTTTTATAAGTTATAGTATCCAGCAAAAAACCAAACAATGGGCTATCAAACCACAATATATCAACCTCGCCAAAACCCCGCTCTCTTATAAAATTTAATAAATTTGGATACGTAAAATTTTGCCAATTATTTAAAACAAAATTTGACGATAAAATCGGCTTATTTTGAGGCGTAAAAAAGGAGTGCGGAACATAATAAAAAATACCGCCTGCGCCCTCGCCTCCTTTTTTATAAATTCTTTCCCGCTCTTTTAATTCGTTACTATTTGCAAAAATTTTATGTATCGGCGAGATAGGATTTGAGATAAAAAGCACCTCATATCCTAGCTTTTCAAACGCCCTGGCATAATGATGGCTACCGACCTGAAACGGCGAAGTATAGTAATTCGCAACGGCCATTAAAACTTTTTTAGACATTTTTCATCAACTTCCCATATCCATTTGAATATAACTCAAATTTACTATAATAAAATTCTCTATTTGCCATATCGATAATCTCCAGCCTATCCTCTTTTATCTCAAATTTTCTAATTATCTTTACGCCCTTGTATTCTGCGGCTAGGCTTATAAAATTTTCTCCAAAATCCGTCACTTCGCATCTGCATTCCGCAAACATTCCAAATAGTCCTATCGCCCCCTCGCCCCAACTATTTTGCTCTAGATCTTCCACGATCGGTACGTTGTGAGCCTTGACGCTTCTAAATTCATTTCTTCTGCCGGGAAGCGGCGTATAAAGATAGGTGCCGGGATCTCTCGCTATATCCAGCCCGTCTATCCACAGCTCGTAGCCTAGCTTATCGTTGTGCGTATGTCCACCGTGACCCTTTTGTCCAAGCGGCGTAGCGCAGACGGCGAGGTAAAATTTGCTGGACTTGAAGATAAAAATTCCGCTATCCGGATAAAATATATTTTTGATCTCTTGCGAATTTGGAATTTTAAATTCCGTGCCCTTTTGATATGGTAGTTCGCTAAATTTCGCACCCGAGGCGCTCGGACTTTTATATGTTTTATCGCCTGCTTGCAGCGTACGCCCTGCGAGCGAGCGAATAAAACTCCTCTCAAAGCAAAAACCGTTTTTAAATATCTCATCGTCAAAAATCCCGTCCATGCAGCTAATTAGCGTGGAGTGGTTTAAGATATTCTCATCCCAAAACAGCTCGTCGCCGCCCTCAAAGCCGCTCAAATTTAGATATTTTCGCACGGCTTGTTCGTTGCTCAAGAACTCGCCGTTTGGGCTAAATTTAAAAAACCCGCCGCTATCGTTATCGCCGAATTGCGGTACTTCGCCGTTTGGCTTTGTAATGTCCGCGGTAAACCTGCCGATTTTATACAGCCTGTCCACGAACCACTGCGGCAGCGCTATTTGTCCGTTTAAAATTTTAAATTCCTGCTCGTCCGGCGGCAAGAGCTTCGGCTTTTTGCGCCAAAGCTTTGCATCATAATTTTTTAGCGATGAAATTTTTTCGCTTTTTAGGCCCAGTACCAGAGCCGCGGCATATGCCATTAGCTCGCCGCTTAGGCGGTGGTAGCTCGTAGAGCTCTCAAAATTTCCGCCGTCTTGGCAAAATTCATTTTTCATTTCACGGATTACTTCTTGCACGGCAAACGCTAGCCACGCGTCCGTCTCGCCGCCGCCGTCCAAATACGAGCACGCATACAGCAGACCCACGATATCGCTCAGATAGTGATTTGACGTAAGATGCGGCGAATATTCTAGATTATTCACGACATGAAGTGCATGTTCGTAGACGCTATTTGAAAAAGTCTGCTTGAAATTTTGATCCAAAATTCCACCCTCATCCATCTGGCAAAACATATCGTAAGCCGCCAGCATGTTGGCGACCCTGATGCCAACGTCCATCGTGCAGGTCCAATTTACGCCCATTCTAGGCGGATTATTGCGGATAAAATCTAAAATTTGGTTTTTAAATTCTTTTAAATTTTGCTCTTTTAAACTCGGATCTACTATCGCAAAAATAGCGAGCTGCGGCAAGTGCTGCAACCTCGCAAGCTCCCACGGCACCTTTATATCGCTGCCGAGCTTATGGGCTATGCGCTGATCTTTGTACCATTTTTTTTCGCTCCACCGAAAGCCGCTTTTAAAATCCTTTTGCCAATCGATCGGCTCGTAGCCTTCGGACGCGCTCGCGGGCGCCGCGACATTCATATCGTATTTGTAGCCCTCAAGCCCGAGCGCCGCGCTATCATAGCTATTTTTTACCCAGCCGCTACCGAACAGATCAAATTTATGCTCGATGTACATTTTAGATAGATATTTTGCGACATCCGGATCGATATTTGACAGGTCGAGCTCTTTTGTATTTATATAGCTAGTTTTGATAATAGAAACGTTAAAATTTATGTGAGTATTGCCTAGCAGATCGCACATTTTTTGAAATTTATTCTTTGCGATATTTAAAATTTTATTAGCTATTTTTGCAGCCAACGCATCAAACGGCATTGATCTAGCTTTTTTAAGATAATAAGAAATTCTACTCATTACCTACGGCCTTTAAAATTTTATCCACATGTTTATCCCATGTGTATTTTTGGATCACTTCATCTCTGGCGCTATCGCCCAGGCGCTGTCTTAGCTCACCATCATCCACAAGCTTCTTCATGGCAATCTCCAGCTCGTCTATATTCCCAGGCTCTACCATATAGGCGATTTTGCCGTGTTCTAAAATTTCAGACATCTGAGCCATGTCGCTGCATATTATGGCCTTACCCATAGCCATATACTCAAACAGCTTGGTGGGACTTCCGAAAAACTCGCTTCCGTCTGGATTTGGCACGGTGGCATTGATCAGGATATCGCAAGCGTTTAGAAATTTCGCCCCATCATATTGTGGAATCAGGCCTGTTAATACGACGTTTTCTTGCAAATTGAATTCCAAAATATATTTTTTTACGATTGGCATCCTAACGCCATCGCCTATCATAAAGAGCTTTGCTTTATTTTTATACTCAGGATATTTTTTTAGCAACTTACCAAAAGCCAGAGCTATGTTTTCAGCCCCGTGCCACTGCCCAAACGTCCCTATAAAGCCGATTACGATTTTATTTTCAAGATTATATTTTTGCTTCACATCATCGCATTTTATCTGCGGATTATATTTGCTTGCATCAATACCATTTGGATTGACGATTATTTTGTTTTCATCCACTCCAAATTTTAAAAGAATATTTTTTAGTGCCTCGGACACTACGACTATATGAGCCGCGCTATTTAAATTATATTTTTCTATAGCGGAAACGATAGGAAGTTTGAAAATTTTATAGTAAATGGTTTTAAAAATCCGCTTTAAAAACGTATCGTTATTTTTCCAATTTTTAATTTTCCATACATCAGATGAATTAAATTCCAAAACAAATGGTATATTTTTCTTTTTTGCTATATATGCCCCGCAAAAGCTAAACCCGTTATATCTTTGATATATCGCGTCGGCCTTTAAATTTTTACAATATTTAATTATCTTAAAATTATAAAAAAGCTCAAGTATATCTTTTAGTAAAAGCGGTATTTTTATAGGCTTAACGATTGTGATATCTTTGTCTACATCGGGCAAAAAATCGTTTGAAACAACAGATAACTCGACTTTTTTATCCATAGCATTTATGACACCCGCGGTGTGCCCTACCGAACCGCCAGCCTTTAAGCCAAACCAATAAAGCGTTCTAAGATAGAGGATTTTCATTATATATCGCCCACCCGCATAAATTTTAGCCTAAATTTATCTTTTGCATATTTTATCATATCGGCATCAACGTGTATCGTAGGAACAAAATCCTTACCGCTCAAGCCCCCCACATCCAAATCCTTTATGGAGAAAAATTTACATTCCGCCTTATCGGCGATACTCGCAAGAAGCCTTTTATATTCATTTATTAATTTATCATTTATACTTATTGTTACGTATTTCTTATCTTTAAAACTATACTTCAAATTTAAAAAATTAAAACTATGTAAAAAAAGCACTATTATACAATTTTCAGGCATCAGATCTATCGCTTTTAAAATTTCATCCGCACTAGAGCCGTATCTAAAATCAAATTTTTGAAAACTACTTTTTGTTTTTATAAAACCGTAATGCTTTTGTTTTTCATAAACGCTCACGGGCAGCTGCAACACGCCGTTTTTTTCGGACACTTTATTTATGTAATCATAGTTTATCTTGCAATTTCCGTTTTTATAGAAAAACGAGCTGTCTATAAAAATATCATTAAGTTTCAAAGCCTGAATAGTATCGTCGTTCGCTCCATACCCACCAGCCCTATGAGCCAAGACGTCTATACCGATCCACTCTTGTATCTTTTGCTTACCAAATTTTATAATTTCTACTTGTTCATCCAAGCTATACTGCCACATAAATTTTCTATTTTTATCATATCTGCTGGACGGATGAGTATGTAAATTTACGCCGTGTCCGCCCCGGATAATATCGCAACATAACCGATCAAATTTATGCTCGCCGTACCTTTCATAAGGATACACATCCACAAAATGCTCCAGCATCGCACCGTATTCGCTCGCCAGATCATTTATAAGCTTTACGCCTACTTCCCTACCCAGGATCTCGCCTTTTATAAAAATCTCAAACGCATCGGACCTATCCGCATGCAGTTCGCCGACTTCAGTATCACAGGTTATCAAAATTTGTTTCATTCAAATCAACCAATCATATTTTATTCTTAAACCAAAGTATTGCCCGAAATAGTGTATTTAAGAATGATCTATAAATCAATATTCCTCCAAAATAATATCGCAATTCACCACCAAATCTATCTTTAAATCTATTTATGCTTATTGACTTCTCATCTTCACCAAAAGAGCAGCCGCCAAAATCATACTGGGCAATACCATTTTTTTTAAAATATCTTATTGCCTCCCATTGCAACAAATTCGAAGATCCCAAAATACAATTATTTATAGAACCACCATGCCAATATATAGACATATTGTCAGAAATTATAAAAATTGCTCCAGCTTGAATAATACCATCGTGTTTTGCAAAAAAAATTTTTATTCTATTTGTTTTATTTAACGCAAAAAAATACCTTAATAGATACTCAACTTTTAAGGATGGCTTATTTGATCTGGCATACGTTTCGATAGTAATCTTCTGAAAATCATATATTCCTTGCTCGCTGGTGTCCTCTAATATTTGCACATTTTCTTTTTGCGCCCTTCTTATAACATTACGGTGTTTGCTATGTATATTAGAAAATATTACGTCTTCATTTTGAGTTAAATCTAAAACAGATGAGCCGTATCTATATATTTCATTAAAATTATTTAGTTCTAAAAAATCTATATTTGTAAATTTTGATAATGTGATAGAGTAAAAAATTACCTTAAAGGGATTAAAGACTCTTAAAATTTCTTTAAAGGCGATATCCAGTAATTCGGTAGTTTGAATATTTGGCTCTG
The DNA here is from genome assembly GCA_963522765.1 of uncultured Campylobacter sp. Lineage (GTDB taxonomy): Bacteria > Campylobacterota > Campylobacteria > Campylobacterales > Campylobacteraceae > Campylobacter_B. The sequence goes on from CAUQZM010000001.1 coordinate 59,854, forward strand.
AAATAATATTGATATATCTAAAATATCTAAAACCTACTACGAAAAACTGCCATTTAAAAATAATATCTTTATCTTTTATGATTAGAAAATACGGAATTGAAAATTTACCACTAGTATTTGCAAATTCAAATAGTTGTGTTGGATTCTTTATACTAATATTCCACTCTATCGGGTTAATTAAATCTTTTGTAAGAATTCTAATTTCCATTAAGGACACCTCTTAACTTGCCTATTTTTTCTTCATCAAAGCAATCCAGGTCTATTAGCAATAGTTTTTTAGATAGTTCTTCGACATTTGCGGTCTTTTGTTCATGCCAATATTTTTGAAAATACGGCCATACTCTTCTGGTTTTAATATTAAGAGCGCCAAAAATACGCTCTAGCTTCTCAAGTTCATCGCTATATATTACATAGTTTGTAAATATATTATTGTCTACATTAAAAAAGGACGGTAAAATTTCATTAAGCCTGGATGCAACTTTTTTCCTAGTATTAATCGCAAGCCTTAACTTTCTTATGGCGATCAAGATATATTTCAATTGCTCTGAAGTCATCCTGGTATCAAATATATGGAAATTTTTTCCAATGTCATTGCTGGTTATTTTATAAAAATAGTTTTTTTGATAAAAACCAAGAATTTTGAGCAGCTTGGAGGCACTCATTTTAATAAATTTTAGAAGTTCACATTTTTTATATCCGCTGCAAGACCTATCGCTTTTAATGGCCTCCATATAATTAAAGGCTTCAGTGTTTAAAATGAATGTATGAAAAATACTCTTATTTTTGTCCTGAATGCTTAGACATTCTTTCCGTATTTTATGATCTTTTGTAACTATTAATCCCCCGCCGGGAGAAATCATATTCTTTGAAAAAGAATATATAGCGACATCGCCGATCAAATCTTTCTTTAAGCCATAACAATGAGCCCTATCTTCTATGTGAATAAGGTTGTATTTTTTTGCAATATCTTGTATTTTTACAACATGGTCCATATAGGCGCCATAATAATGGTGAGATATAATTGCTATCGTATCGGATGAAATTTTATTTTTTATATCATCTTGAATCATTTCTAAACTATGCACATCAATATCCACAAACACTGGAATCCCGCCAGCCTGTACTATTGCATCCGGCAGCGTTGTAGCGCATGTAAAAGCCGGCAATAAAACTTTTTTGCCTTTTGCGCCTATAGATAATAAAGCTAAGTATATCGCAGTTCTTGCATAACTCGTATATATTTTATATTTTGGCATAGTAAATCTTTGTATATAAAAATAGCGAATACAAATTTGATATCATACTTGACATACAGGCTCCAATCGCGCCCATTATCGGAACTAATAAAATACTAGATAAAGCAGTCATAATCGTCATTTTTATATTAGCCTTTTTTAGCTCTTTCCCATATCCATGCCCATTAATCCAAGCATTATATGGTTGATAAAGGGCTTGGAAACAAACCGCGATAGACATCAAAAGCAGCAAGAAAGAAACATCACTGTATTCTTCTTTTAGATAAAAATTTATAATTAAATACCCCAGTATATTAGCTAAAACAAACGCTAGAAATACCCAAACTAAATTTGCCTTTAAAACGGCAGTGGGTATTTTGCTGCTATTTGCTAGCATTTTAAACATAGTACTACTCATCGCATTTGATAGCGAATTTATCGGGGTGGCCATAGAATTTGCCAGCCCATAAAAGCCAACATCCTTTGCACCCATAAAATACCCTATTAAAAGCCTGTCTATATTGTATGTCGAAACGTCAATTACTCTACCTACATACACATGTATACCGTAGCGTTTGTTTTCTAAATTTATAATTCCAAAGATCTCAGAAAAATCACTAAAATTTGGTCGTAATATACACCCATATATCACAAATGCAAGCGCATAAGACAATGAAAACGACAAAAGAGCATTTAGTGGAGTTAAGCCTTCAAAAATAAACAAAATGAATAAAAATACTACAAATAAAATTTTAGAAAATATATTAAAACCAGCTAAATAACCTATGTGATTACTACCTTTTAATATTAGTTCCATAAAAAATGGAATTGTAAAACTCCAACTAACAAAGGATGAAATTCTAATGATATGACCTATCTTGTCATCAAAAATGATATCTAGTAGAAAAGAAATAGCTAACGAAAATAGTAAAAATAATACAAATATAACACAGACTATAATTATCGATGCTCCAAATATCTTTTTTTCCAAATTTATATCATGATTTTTCGCCAGCATTTTTGAAGCGCTAGAAAAATATCCGAACTCAAAAAATATGGAAATAAATATGATGATAGCTAAGGCCAAAGAATATATCCCAAAATCAACCGCTCCCATCTGTTTTGCCAAAAGCATATTAGATACAAAGCCCACAACCATACCAAATATCTGTGCTACAAAAAGGAAGGTCGTTTGATAAAATACTTTATTTTTTGCTATCAAAATTTATCTCCAGCCATTTTTCTAAAGCAAATAATATCCACATCTTATATCCCTGATTTTTATATTTAGTGTGGATATCTAATAGCTTCTGCAAGAAAATTTTAGATATAAATTCATGTATCATAGCTTTTTTAAGCAATAATTCCTTTTGATACCATATAGGCATAATATTTTGCAAAAAAGGTGTTAAGAGCATACCGAAACCGACTTTTGGCCGATTTAAAATATAGCTAGGAAGCTTATTTTTTGCTATTTCTTTTAAAATACTCTTGGCGCCATATTTCATCTTTGTATCGAACGATAGGCTAGAACTGTATTCAATAAGAAAATGATCCATAAACGGACTCCTTGCTTCTACGCTTTGGGACATCGTGGAATAGTCTATCTTCTGCAAGATAAGCTCGGGGAGTCGCATTTTATATTCAACATTAAGAATTTTTCTTAAAAAACTATCAGGCAAATCATCTCTTATTTCAGACATATAATTATGTAGAATTCTATATGAATTAAAAGACTTATCGCTCAACCAAAAACTTCTTTTTTCAAATTCGGTAAAGCCGTGTATGTGGCGCCTAGAAATAATGTCATTATTATAGAAAATATCAAACTTTCTAGCAAATTTCTCTGGCAGGCTTTTAAACATAAAATTTAAATTCTTAAAATGCTTCAAAATATTATATTCTTTATTTAATTTTTCATATATAGGATAACCGCCCATTTCATCGCCACCCTCGCCAACGATCATAACTTTAAGACTATTGCTTTTGCTAAGCTTTGATAGGAAATACAGCAAAGCGGAATTTACATCCCCGGTAGGGCTATCTATTTGTTTAGTCATATATTCTTTCGCTAACTCTTCAAAATCGTTGGAAGAAATAACGCTTTTAATAAATTTTACACCAAGTTCTTTTGAAAATTTTTGTGCTATTTCTGATTCGTCATATATATCATCCGCATCATAACTTATGTTAATTGCATCTATCTTTCCGGCCTCTTTACTTGAATAAAATAAATTTAAAGAGCTATCTATACCGCCGCTAAGCGCTATAGCTATATCGACGTCTGCTATATTTCTATATTTCATTGATTTTACAAGCAGATCTTCAGTTTTTTCGGTAGCCTGCAAAAAATTATCCGCGTTATCTACATTAATAAAATCCGCAATATTCCAATACTTTACTTTTTCTATTTTATTCTTTGTAATTTTTAAATAATGACCGCATTCTAATTTATAAATATTAGCGAAAAAAGTATCAGGAGCATTGGTTGTTAAAAATGTCAGATAATTATATATCGCCTCCTCATTAATACGCTTCTCAACTACGCTTGCCTTAAAAAATGCATGAATTTCTGAAGAAAAATATAGAGCATTATTACTCATAGTAAAAAACAACGGCTTTTTACCCATTCTGTCTCTAATAAGAATAGTTTCCATTTTTACTTTATCGTATAGGGCAATAGCAAAAAAACCGTTAAAATATTTTATGCATTCTAGTCCCCACTCTTTATAGGCATATAGAATAGTTTCGGTGTCAGAGTGATCCGTTTTAAAACTATATTTTGATTTTAATTTCTCTCTAATCTCTAAATGGTTATAAATTTCACCGTTAAAAATCAAAACTAAAGTATTTTCATCATCAACCATCGGCTGATCAGCTGTAGTAGATAGATCTAGTATAGACAGCCTTCTGTGTCCAAACACAACATTCTCATCAGAGTAAAAACCTTCGCTATCGGGCCCTCTATGTATTATTGCGCTTGACATATTTTTTATATCATCAATATCTTTCTGCGTTATTCCTTTATAAGAGACCTTACCGACTATTCCACACATTATTTTGATCCGAATTTACAATATAAAGCTTATCTCCGTCGTCTGCACCATATCCCAAAGCTCTATCGGCCAGCTTTTTTTGCTTCCTTTTAGAGCCCCAAATAGCGCCTCAAGCTCTTCGAGCTGCCCCTTTTGGCTTACGTTCGTTGAAATTTCTTTCACCCCAATTCCGTATCCTTTAAGACTTTTATAGTCATCTAAAACGATGCTCTTGCCGTCAAAGTGAATCTCCATAAATTCCTTACTTAGCTCCTTGCTGCCGTTTGCGAAATACTCGATATTTGCTACCGAGCCGTCTTTGTATTTTAAGACGATGGATTTGTTATCCTCGGCGCTATATTTTTCATTACTCGGCGTGATCGCCTGCGAAAATACGCTCTGTATCTCGCTGCCCGTCAGCGCCGTCATTAGATCTATTATGTGGCACGCTTCGCCCACCATTCTGCCGCCGTTTTCGTGCACCCAGTGATCCATCGGTATGTAACCCGCGTTCATTCTATATCTAATTATCATCGGATTTATTCTAGCGCTCGTGTGCTTTTTTATCTCCTGTGCATAGGCGCTAAATCGCCTGTTAAATCCCACGAATAAAAGGGGCTTGTCGCCTCCACCTTCGTAAAATTTCTTTATCTTTTCAAGCTCCTCTTTGTTTGTCGCAAGCGGCTTTTCTACAAATACGTTTTTGCCCGCTTCAAGCGCCTTTAAAGTAAGCTCCGCATGGCTATCGTGCCTTGTGGATATTATCACAAGATCGACGTTTTTGTCATTTAAAACATCGTCTAAATTTGAAGTAGCGTAGTTCGCTCCGTATTGCTGCGCCACGGCCTTTGCTTTATGTCCGCTCCGGTTCATGATCGCGTAAATTTTATACTTGTCCGTAAGCTTTGAGATATTAGGCAGGTGCATACCGGTAGCAAATCCACCAACGCCTACGAATGCGACGTTTATCACATCTCTGTTTACGGGTATAGAATTTATAATGATTTTTTTATCGTGATTTAGATAGTTATCAAGCTCGGTCAAATTTGCCTCGCCGTAGTCGAGCAAAACCATAAGCGGCTTATTCTGCGATGTTTGCAGCGACTCAAACGCCTCCGTTACCTGCTCGATAGGGTATTTTGCGTCTATGAGCTTATCCAGCTTTATCAAATTTTCATTTACCAGCCTTAGATACTCGCTCATATTTCGATTTTCGGTCCATCTGACGTAGCTAAACGGATAATCAAGCCCCCCCTCTTCGTAGCTCTTGTCGTAGCGACCAGGACCATAAGAGGTGGAGATGAGAAAATCGAGCTCCTTTTTATACATATCCTCTCTATTGATCTGCATGCCGGCAACGCCTACGAGCACCACTCTGCCCTTTTTCTTACACATCTGAAAACTTTGCGATAGCGGCTCGCTACTGCTCGTAGCGGCGGTAAATAGCACTCCATCGGCGCCGTATCCGCCGCTCCAGGATGAAACGACATCCAGCAAATCGTCTTTTGACGGGTTTATGACGAGCTCGGCGCCATATTCCTTTGCTATCTGTAAGCGCCTATCGTCAAAATCGCTGACCGCAACCCTTACGCCTGAAATTTTAAGCATCTGTACCGCAAGAAGCCCCAAAATCCCAGCTCCCACCACTACGCAGGTCTCACCCAGCCTTAGATCGATCCGCCTAACGCCCTGCATCGCTATGCCGCCTAGCGTCACGGTGCAAGCCCGCTCAAAGTCCATATCCTGCGGCATTTTCATAACTAAATTTTTTGGCACGTCTACGTATTCTGCATGGTTCGCAAGCCCTGCACCGGCTGCAGCGACGTGCTCACCGATTTCAAAATTTGAAACGCCCTCTCCGACTGCTATGACGACGCCGCTAAGCGAATAGCCGGTCGGACTTCCGCTATCAAGCTTGCCCTTTACCTTCGCATAGACGCTAGCTATTCCGTCGGATTTCACCATATTGATGACTTTTTTTACGTTCTCCGGCTGCTCCAAGGCTCTTCTAATTAAGCTCTTTCCGCTATTTGATACGCCGCTTATCTCGGTGCCCGCTGATATGCAGCTATTTACTACTTTTATAAGAACGCATCCCCTTGAAACGCTCGGAGCAGGCATCTGCTCTGCTAAAACTTTACCTTTTTTAACTATTGCTTGTATCATTAACTATACCTTGAAAAATATTAAATATTAGTATTTCGCACGCCGCAAAAATCCAAAATTTCTTTTTCTATTTTCAGCCCCTTAAATTCCTTATGTCCGACTAAAAATACGATAATGTCTGAAATTTCAATAGCCTTTTTATAATCCACTATCTCAAAATCCTTGTGAGCCTTGATATTGGGCTCTACGGCGACCACATCGACGCCGTCTGCGATCAGGCGTCTGGTTATATTTAGCGCAGGCGACTCCCGCAAATCGTCGATGTCGGGCTTAAAAGTAAGCCCCATGCACGCGACTTTGGGCTTTCTGCCGTTTTGCAGCTCAAATTTCAAAGCGGCGTTTTTGATTTTTTCAATACACCACTCAGCTTTGTGATCATTGACCTCTCTTGCGGATTTGATCAGCCTTGCTTCGTAGCCGCCCGCATGCACTATAAACCACGGATCGACCGCTATGCAGTGCCCGCCTACGCCGCAGCCCGGGTTTAAAATATTAACTCGCGGATGGCGATTTGCTAGAGAAATGAGCTCCCAAACGTTAATGCCGAATTTATCGCACAAAATGCTAAGCTCGTTTGCAAAGGCTATGTTTACGTCGCGAAAGGAATTTTCGGTCAGTTTCGACATCTCTGCGGTTTTTGAGTCGGTCTGCAAAACTTCGCCTTCTACGAATTCTTCGTAAAATTCCGCCGTTTTTTCTGCAGCTTCTCTGTTTAGACCGCCCACGATCCTATCGTTTTGCGTGAGCTCTTTTAAAATTTTACCCGGCAAAACCCTCTCCGGGCAATGAGCGATATAAATTTTAGAAATATCAACACCGCCATTTTTTAAAATTTCACCTATCTTTTCGGTAGTACCTACCGGTGAAGTGGATTCTAAAACGACCATATTATCGTCTTTTACGTATGGTATTATAGATTTTGCCGCACTTATGACATAATCGATATTTGGCACGTATCCGTCTCGAAACGGCGTCGGAACAGCTATGATAAAAACGTCTGCGAAATCAGGCTTAACGTCTGCTTTTAAATTTCCGCTCTGCACTGCTTTTTTAACAAATCCATCTAGTTCCGGCTCGACGATATGAATTTTACCATCATTAATCGTATCTACGACGCTCTGCACCACATCAACGCCATGGATTTTATAGCCCCTATTTGCCAAAAGCGCCGCCGTAGGCAGCCCTATGTACCCAAGACCTAAGATGCAAACTTTTTTCATAATATTCCTTTTAAAAATTCCAGTATTTTTTTACAAGCTTTACCGTCGCCATACGGACTTGTACTTTTACTCATTTTATCATATTCATCTTTTAAATTTAATAATTTTTGCACCTCTTTTATGATATTTTCGCGCTTGGTGCCGATAAGCTTAACGCATCCTGCCCTTATCCCTTCGGGTCTTTCGGTAGTTTCTCTGATAACTAAAACAGGCTTGCAAAGGCTCGGCGCCTCCTCCTGGATGCCACCACTATCGGTTACTATCATATATGACTTGCTCATAAGATAGACAAAACTATCATACTCTAGCGGATCGATTAAAAATATATTCGAAATGCCCGATAAAATTTCTCCCACAGGCTTTCTTACATTTGGATTTAGATGCACGGGATAAACGATGTCGATATTTTCATTTTTTAGTGCTATTTCACGTAAAGCCTCACAAATATTAACAAAGCCTTCTCCGAAATTCTCTCGTCTGTGTCCTGTAACAAGAATAAATTTTCTATCACTAAGCTTATATTTGGAATTTATAAAAGATAAAATTTTATTTTTTAGCAGCTTGTTGTTTTCGATTTTATCTATCGTCCACAAAAGTGCGTCTATAACGGTGTTGCCGCTAACGATTATATTTCTTGAATCTTTGCCTTCTTTTAATAGATTGTCTCTTGCATCGATGGTCGGCGCAAAGTGATATTTAGCTATGAGCCCTGTCATCTGCCTATTTATCTCTTCAGGAAACGGCGAATAGATATCATGCGTCCTAAGTCCAGCTTCGACGTGAGCAACATCTATCTTTTGATAATACGCCGCCAAAGAAACGGCATAAGTAGTAGTCGTATCTCCATGCACAAACACGATGTCTGGAGTATATTCTCTAAATACATCGCGCATACCAAGCAAAACGCCTGACGTAATATCGTACAGATCCTGCCCTTGCTTCATTAAATTTAGATCGAAATCGGGCTTTATCTCAAAAAATTCAAGCACCTGATCGAGCATCTGTCTGTGCTGCGCCGTAACGCAAACCTTCACTTTAAATTCTGCATGCTTTTGAAATTCCTTTATCAACAAAGCCATCTTAATGGCTTCCGGGCGCGTTCCAAATACTATTAAAATTTTTCTTTTCGTCATAAACTCCCCTAAATATCGGTTTTTTAACCGAATTTATTGCTGTAATTTTAATTAAATTTTGCTATATCGGCGCTTAACAATACATAAAATCACCTATTTGTCGTTACTTGGATGGTATAAATATTCTTCGCTTTCAAAGATGGCTAAGATTTATTTTAAATTATCAAAAAATTCCATTGCAAAATCATCAAAAATTTTGCCTTTTAGATGCGCTTTGCAAAATTCTACGATGAGCCCGTGAAATAGCGCGTACACGCCGTTTTCATTCTCCAGCTTATCTGTTTTTGCTGCCGCATCGCAGGGAAAATTAGCGGAATTTACAAGCTCATAGATCCGCTCAAATTCCAGCTCGCCAAGCCACGCGCTAAGCTCGTCGTAGCTTTCAAACTCATAGCCCAAAGCGCCGAGCAGCCGCGCCGAATAGCTGTCTGCGACCATCACAGCGCGCTCGCACGCATAGCACAGGATTGCGTCGCAGCTCTCCGCGCCGATCCCCTTGCGCGCTAGCAGCCACTCGCGGCTAACGCCCGCTTTGAAGCTCTCAAAATCCCCAAAATCCGCGATTATCACTTTGCAAAGCAAGCTTAGACGTCTCGCTTTTTGGTTATAAAATCCGCTCACTTTAATGATCTTCGCAAGCTCCGCTTCATCTAGCCCGGCGATCCCCTCTAAGCTCAAAAGCCCCTTGCTACGCAGGTTTTGCAGTGCTGCATCGGCATTGCGCCACGCCGTATTTTGGATCAAAATCGCCCCGACGACCACCTCAAAGCTTCCAAACGCAGGCCACCAGCGAAAATCCTTGATTTTCACGGCGCGAAAAAGCGCGATAAAAAGCTCGGTCGCGCTCATCTTGCGCCTCCGAAATTTCTGGCGTCGTTTCTAAAATTTCGCGCAGCGACGGCGATTTTTCGCGTACGCTCTATCACGGCGATAAAATTTACGCCAAATTTAAATCCGCGCGCCGTATTCATCTGCCGCCTTTTAAATTTGCAAAAAATTCCTCACTAAAGTTCAAGAAAAACTGCTTTGCCGCGCGGCCGCTGCGGCTTGCGCGAAGCATCGCAAACTCTCTCGCCTTTGCGTGCAGCGCATCTAAATTTGCAACAAAGCTCAAGCTAAATTCCGCCGCACTCATACCTTGCGCAGCCGCAAAATAGGCATCTACGATCCCCAAATACTCCAGCATGCTCCCGCCGTAAAAGCTTAGCTGCAGCCCGAAGCGCTCGCTCAGGCTAATTCGCTCGTTCGCCGCGTCGCTTAGGTGCAGCTCGCCGCGACTGATCTGCGCGGCGTCGTTGTCGCTTGCGCATTCGCCTACGATGTGGCGGCGGTTGGACGTCGCATACATCAGCACGTTGCGCGGCGCGCGCTCTAAGGATCCCTCAAGCAGCGGCTTTAGGTGCTTGTAGCCGCTCTCGCCGAGCTCAAAGCTCAAATCGTCGCAAAAGATGATAAATTTAAAGTTCGTTTCGCGGACCGCATCGATTATATCCACGAGATAACCCAGATCGTCCCTGCCGATCTCGATGATCTTAAGGCCTTGCGGGATAAATTTAGAAAAAACCGCCTTTGCAAGGCTTGATTTGCCGCAGCCGCTCTCACCCCATAGCAGCGCGTGGTTGACGCTCGCGCCGCGCAGGAAGGCGTCAGTGTTTTTTATAAGAGCCGATTTTTGGCTCTCTAGCCCCACAAGCGCGTCAAGATCGGTAAAATCGATGTCGCGGACGATCTTTAGCGCCTTTTTATTCGCGCGGAAGACGGCGACCTGCACCGTGCGCCAATCAATCGCGCTAAAATCGCTGAAATAAATTTGCTCGCCTGCGGCGCTCTGCGCGCTTCTTAGGACGGCTTGCGGCGCTAAATTTAAACCGCTCGCCGAGTTTAAATTTAGCTCTTCGCTTCTACTTTTGCTCGCGCTTTTTTTGATATTTTCATCGCAAGTTCGCATTTTTTAGCTCCCTTCGCAGATATATTAAAATTTCGCTTATCACGTCGTCATCGTCGCGCGTCTGCGCCTTTAATCGCACCTTATCGCCGTTTGCAAGGGTGATCAAGATATTTTCGTCCATGCTCGAAATCACGCGTAAGCCAAGCTTCGTAGCCAAAACCTTAATCATCATCACGTCGATGAATTGCTTAGTGTAAATGTCCGCGCGCCCGAAGCGATCCTCGATCTCACCGAAAATTTCGAGCACTTCGCTCGCCTCGGCGCACTTGCTAAGCCGCCTGTAAAGATCCAAGCGCAGGCGATCCTCCCTGATAAATTCCGAGTTTAAAAAGGCGTTTACGGAAATTTTAAGCTCTACGCTCGCAGCGGCGCTCTTTCTGCTTAGCAGCTTGCCGATCTCCTCTTCTAGCATCTTTAGATAAAGCGAGTAGCCGATCGCTTCGATATGCCCGCTCTGCGCCTCTCCGAGTAGGTTCCCGCCGCCGCGAATTTCAAGATCGTGATATGCTAGCACCGAGCCGCTACCCAAAAATGAGTTGCTCTCAAGCGCTACGAGCCGCTTTAGTGCGTCCTGCGTAAGGGCGGTTTTATCCTCGATCAAAAAGTAGCAAAAGCCCTGTTTGTTGCTGCGCCCGACGCGACCGCGCAGCTGGTGCAGATCGGCAATACCGAATTTATCCGCGTTTTCGACGATTATCGTATTTACGCGCGGCATATGAATGCCGCTTTCTACGATGCTGGTACAAAGCAGCAGATCGTATCCGCCCGATACAAATTTTAAAATTTCATCCTCCGTAGTTTTAGCGTCGATCTTGGAGTGCAAAATTAAAATTTTAAGGCTCGGCAAAATTTCAAGCAGCTTCTTTTTGGCGCTTTGCATCGTTGCGATGTGGTTGTGGACGTAAAAAATCTGCCCGCCGCGTCGCAGCTCGCGCGAGATCGCCTCTTTTATGATCTTTTCGTCCCACTGCTTGACGAAGGTGCGCACATCCAAGCGGTCCTGCGGCGGGCTAAGCAGCGTGGAGTAGCTTTTAATCGAGCTTAGCGCCATATTTAGACTGCGCGGTATCGGCGTAGCAGACATACTAAGCAGGTGCGAGGCGGCGCTTTTTTCTTTGAGCCGCTCCTTTTGCTTAACGCCGAATTTATGCTCCTCATCGATGATTATGAGCCCTAAATTTGCGGGGTTTAAATTTAAAAGCGAATGCGTGCCGACCACGACGATCGCCTCGCCGCTTTGCAGACGTTTTAAAATTTCGCTCTTTTGCCTCGCGCTACTGAAGCGATCGAGCTTGAAAACAGGAATTTCAAACTCCTTAAAGCGCTCGCTAAGCGTGGCGTAATGCTGCGAGCTAAGCAGCGTCGTAGGCACGAAAAACAGCACCGAATGCCCGCTGCGAATGCAAGCAAAGATCGCATTCATCGCAACCTCGGTCTTTCCAAAGCCCACGTCGCCGCTAAGTAGGCGGTCCATTACCTTGCCGCTTTGCAGATCCGCCAAAATCGCGCTCACAGCCTTTTGCTGATCGCTTGTGTAGCTAAAGCCGCTTGCGCTTAGAAATTTCGCATAATCCGCGCTTTCATTTTTGATGACGAGTCCTCGCACCAGCTCGCGCTTGGCAGCCAGCGCGATGATCTTTGAAGCGATCGCAAAGAGCTTTTCGCGCACGCGCTCTTTGATTTTTGAAAAGCTCGCCCTGCCCAGATGATCCAAGCTCACCGCGCCGCCGCTTGCGACGTAGCGATCGATCTTGTTTAGGTACTCGACCGGCAGCAACAGCTTGTCGCCGCCCTCGTAGAGCAGGGATACGAACTCCTTGCTGCGCCCCATCACCTCGATGAGTTCAAGCCCGTTAAATTTAGCGATACCGTGATCTTCGTGCACGACAAAATCGCCCACGTTTAGCTCATCCAGAGCCAGGCTCGATCTTCGCACGCGCTTTTTAGGCACCGCTTTGTTTAGCGAAAGGATGATCCGCTCGGCGCTTATTAAATTTACGACGAAATCCTCGCGTAAAATTTCGATATTGCTAAATCCGCTAAGATCAAACGGCGCGAGCAGCGCGTCGTTTCGCGCGATCAGCGTGATAGCCTCGCTGCGGTGGAATTCAAAAAATTCCTGCGACGGCGTCACGGCGAGGTCTTTAAATTTACGCGCCGCGGGCAGTACCTCGATCGCGTCTAAAAAATCCAAATTGCGCTCGGAAAAAATTTCATCCTTTTTGATCTCGTGCAGCAAGACGCAATCAAACGCCTCCGTGTAATCGACGAAGCCATCGATAAACCAAAACCCGAGCGAGCCCAGATCGCGCGCTAACGCGTCGCTATCCGCGCGCGATATCTTTTCGCTCACGCTCTCAAACTCGTCCTCGCTTAAATTTGCCAAAAACGGCGCTATCTCGACTTGCACAAGCTCATCTTTTTCGCTTTTTTGCGTCGCGACGTCAAAGCGCCTGATGCTCTCGACCGTCTCGCCGTCGAGCAGAATTCTAACCGCGCTTTCGCTTCCTACCGAAAAAATATCGATGATCTCGCCACGGAAGCTCACCTCGCCCATGCTTTCGACGATGTCGCGCACGTCGTATCCCAGGCGTAAAATTTCCTCTTTCAGCTCACTTAAGTTTAACCCTTCGCCAAATTTTAAATTTAGTGGGCGCAGATGGCTTGCGGCGGGGAGTTTGTTTAGGATCGTACGGACGGGAGAGATTAAAATTTTTTTGCCGCTTGCTTTGTAAAACGCGCTAAGAGCGGTGCTGATGCCTGCGAGCTCGCCCATATAGCTGCGCAGATCCTCGCCGAAGCTCGCTCTAAAGTCGGGTAGGCAAAAGGTCGCATAGCCCATAAATTTAAGCACCTGCTCGCACGCTGCGGCCTCTTTATCGTCCTCGCAGATCAAAAGCTCTTTTTGGTTTTGCAAAAAGTATTCGTAAACCTCGGCTTGCATTATTTAAACCTTTCGATCTGGTGCTGCACGACATTTGCGATCTCCTGCCACGAAACATTAGGTTCCAAGGTCGAGATATTTTTGAAATTCTGCGCGTTCCAGCTCATAAAATTTGCAGGATCGACACTTTGAGCCAAAAACCTAACTTCATAATGCAAGTGCGGACCGGTGCTGTAGCCGGTATTACCGCTATAGCCGATAAGATCGCCCTTTTTAACCCAAGAACCAGGCGTTACGACCGCGGAGCTAAGGTGGCCGTAGCGGGTTTCAAAGCCATAATTGTGCGATAAAATCACTAAAATTCCATATCCGCTGCCGCTACCGCCTGCAAACTGCACGAAGCCCTCTGCCGTCGCAAACACCGGAGTGCCCTCACTCGCTCGCAAGTCGATGCCGTGGTGCATCCTCATAACGCCGCTGATTGGATGAGTGCGCATCCCAAAAGGGCTAGTGATCCCGCGATACTGCATCGGAAGTCCATTAGGCACAGCGCTAAGAATCGCGCTCGCCGTTTTTTCGCTAGCTGCAATGTGCGCGCCGGAGCCCTTTTTACGCTCCTTTTTCATCTCATTCATCGCAAGCATTACCTGGATATCACTATCCAGCCCGCCTCCATCGTCTTCGCGTCCGTCCAGCTTGGCAAGCACCTCCTCATTTTTGCCCTCAAGCGCGATATTTTGCTCTTTAAGCGCGAGATTTTCGGCGTATAGGGTTTTGTTTAGCTCCTTTAAATTTGAACGGTCACTCGCGAGTTTAAATATCGCAAAAAACAAAACAAGCAGAAAAATTACAAAAAACGCGGATAAAATTTTAAGCTGAAATCTAAAATTTTCGCCGAAATACAGCGTCTTGGTGCCAAAGTGATCGCTTAGGGTAAGTTTAGTTTTAGCCACGGCACGCCTCAAGCCATAAAATAAAATTTTCTACCAAATGAAACGAGCCGAAAACCAAATACTCCTCCTCCGCTCTAAGCTCGCCACGAAACGGCGAATGCGGAATTTTAAGCGCGTCAAGCGCACGGGTTATCGCCTCTGCCGCCATTTCGCGATCCGCAACCTCGTAGCTAAAAATCTCCACGCGCTCCACTACAGGCGCTAAAGTCCGCAGCACCGCGGCTACGTCCTTATCGGCAAAAGCATTGTAAATCAGCACGATCTTTCTGCCCCCGTAGATTTCGGTAATTTCGCGGGCTACTTGCTGTGCCGCAAGCTCGTTGTGTCCGACATCTACGCGTAAATTTGGCGCCAAAACTTCCATCCTGCCGCGTAAATTTAGAGGTGGCAGCTGCGAAATTTCAAATTTTAAATTTAAAAATTTCATCGCAGCAAGCGCTAGAGCTAAATTTGAAATTTGAAATTTAGGCAGATTATTGTGCGCGCAAAACTCCGCGATCTGCGCTTGCTCGCTCTTGCTTAAAAGCTCTGCTGCAAACCTCAAATGAGTTCCTTTTTGCTCTGCGATCTGCTGCGCGATACGAAGCGGAACTTCGCTCATCTCGTCGCTTAAAATCGCCTCCTTATCCATCGTAATGAGCTTGGTGTGGGCGATCTGCTCTAGATTGCATCCTAGCATGCCCAAATGATCGGTGCCGATCGGTGTAAAAAGCGACAGCGTGCGACCAAAGCTCGATGTAGCATCAAACTCGCCGCCCATCCCAGCCTCGATCACGCAGTAATCGCAATCCCTAAAAAGCACTGCTGCCGCAAGCGTGAGATACTCAAAATACGACAGGCTATCTTTAAACTCCGCGGGCAAGCTCTCTTGCAAAAACTCATGCGCGAAATCAAGCTCCTCATCCGTAGCATCGCGCCCTAACGAAATGGGAAGCAAGCTTTGAGCGGGTTTGAAATTTGATCCTAATGGGGATTTAAAATTTTGCTCAGACGAGAAATTGAAATTTTGCTCAGACGGCGATCTGAGATCTTGCAAATTCCATAAATTTTGTGTAGAAGCAGAATTTTGCGTATAGATCGAATTTCGCGCGATGGAATTCTGCTCGCTACAAAAATTTTGCGTGGTAGAAACGAAGCTTTGCAGGGCGGAATTCTGCTCGCTATGCAAATCCTGCGTGGCGTAATTTTGCAAATTAGAAATAGAAATTTGTGAGGCTGAATTTTCTCTGTTCGCAAAATTTTGCATTTTCTCGAAATTTTGTCTTTCCGTAAAATTTGACGCCGAAGCGGAATTTTGCTCGTTTTTAAAATTTGAAGCGTCGGAATTCAACGCAGAAACGGGACTTTGCGCGATACGTCCGCCTAGATAGATGCGCTCGTTGAGCTTAAAAACGTGCGGACTGGTGTAGTGCCCGACGCTAAAGCCCGCTGCGGCGATCGCGTTAGCCAAAAACCTCCCGGTGCTGCCCTTGCCATTGGTGCCGATAATCTGAATGACGTTTTTGAGCGGAATTTTATCTTTAATGGCGGCATACGCCCGCGGGAAGCGCTCGTAGTCGATTTTTTTGTAATAAATCGGGCGATTTTGCAAAAATTCTTTAATGCTGCGCCCGCCCAAGTCTGAATCCCCTAATCGCAAGCGCCGAAATAAACTCGTCAAACGCCTGCGCGGAGGCATTTTCGATCGCCTTATAGCGGTCCTTATCGCTAATGATTGAGCTCGTATCGTAGCTATTTTTGACTAGGCGGCTAACTTTAAAATCGTAATCGCCCACGCAATCCTTGCTGAAAATCTCGCCGTTTTTAAGCTTGGTGCTGAAATTTACGATGAGATTTGCGCGGTAGCTAGTGACGTAGCCGAACTGATCGTATGAAAGCTCGCTAAAGCTTAGGCTTTTTATGCTCGCTACTACAATCGTCTGCGCCGAGTTTTTATCCGAAAGGCTCATCCCTAGGCGCTGGACTATACCCTGTCTGATCGCATCTTTGATAGCGACGGTGTTTTGTGGATCGGTCTTACTCATCATCACATCCACAAATACGCTTCCGCTCATCGTCTCTTTTGCAATCCTTGAAACGGGCTTATAGCCGCAGCCGATTAAAAAAATCAAACAAAAAACGGTTAAAACTCTTCTCATCTTCGCCTACTTTATCACCAAATTTACGAGCTTGTTTTTGACATAAATTTCTTTTACGACGCTCTTGCCCTCTAGCCATTTGGCGCAGTTCTGCTTCGCAAGGCTTAAAATTTCGCCCTCGCTTAAGCTCGCGGGCGCTTCGAACTCGGCGCGTTTTTTGCCGTTAATCGTGACGGCAAGTTTAATAGTATCGCTTTCAAAGACCTCTTCGCAAACTCTCAGCTCGCAAAAATTCGCCCGTCCAAACAGCCTCTCGCTAAGCTCGGCACAGATGTGCGGCACTATAGGCTCTAGCAAATTTAAGATCACGAAATAGCCCTCGGTAAATACGTCTTTGTCGCTCTGCGCGTTTAGGGCGTTTAGCGCCTCCATACACGCGGCTATTAGGGTATTGAAAGCAAAGCTGCTCTCATAAACCTGCTGTGATTTCTTAAGCGCCTCATAAACTTTAAGGCGGGCGTATTTTTCCTCTTTATTTAAAGCTGCGTGATCGATCTGCGGAATTTTATCCGTAGCGTAGGCATTTTCGGCGCGATCGTAGAGGCGACCAAGAAATTTATACGCGCCCTCTACCGCGCTGTCGTTCCACTCAAGCTCCTTTTGCGGCGGTGCTGCAAAAAGTATAAAAAGTCTCGCCGTATCGGCGCCATAGGTCTCGATAATGTCGTCCGGATCGACGGTATTGCCCTTGCTTTTACTCATCTTTGCGCCGTCTTTTAGCACCATACCCTGGGTTAGCAGCCGCTCAAACGGCTCGCTATCGCGCAGATAGCCTATGTCGCGAAGAGCCTTTTGGAAAAATCTCGCATATAAAAGGTGCAGGATCGCGTGCTCGATGCCGCCGATATACTGATCGACGTTCATCCAGTAGTTCACGCTTTGCTCGTCAAACGCCAGCTGCTGCCACGTCCGCTCGTCGCTTGCGTAGCGCGCGAAATACCACGAGCTTTCAAAAAATGTATCGAGCGTATCGGTCTCGCGCACCCCGTCGCCGCCGCATTTAGGGCATTTGCAAAACTTCCAGCTAGGATGCGCGTCGAGCGGATTGCCCTTGCCGGTGATCTTAATATCCTGCGGAAGCTCTACGGGCAGATTTGAAATTTCCTCGCTTACCAGCCCGCATTTTGGACAGTGGATCATCGGGATCGGCGCGCCCCAGTAGCGCTGGCGGCTCACTCCCCAATCGCGCAGTTTAAAATTTACCACGCGGCGTCCGAGCCCTAGCTCCTCAAATTTTGAGATAACGGCGCTTTTTGCTTTTTCGCTATCCATGCCGCTAAATTCCGCGGAATTTACCAAAACTCCGCTCTCTACGTAGGCTTTGCTAGCGTCGTAATCGCCGCTTTTTGGAGCGATGCTTTGAATGATCGGCAGGTTAAATTTCTTTGCAAACTCAAAGTCTCTTTCATCGTGCGCAGGCACAGCCATAACTGCGCCACCTCCGTATTCTGCCAGGACAAAATTTGCGGTCCAAACGGGGATCTTTTTGCCGCTTAGCGGATGAAGCACGCTGATTCCGAGGCTCACGCCATCTTTATCACTTGCTTGGCGCTCTCGTGGGCTTTGATTTAAAATTTCTCTCACCTTCGCCGCAGCTTCGGCATCAAGTAAATTATTATCCAAAAGTCTCTTTACGACCTCGTGCTCCGGCGCAAGTGCCGCGTAGCTCATGCCGTAAATCGTATCGGGGCGCGTCGTAAAGACCTTAAAGCCCTCGATGCCGCCAAGTTTGGCGCTGCTTTGCTCGTCAAATTTAAAGCTAAATTCCAAACCTTCGCTGCGCCCGATCCAGTTTTCCTGCATCGTAAGCACCTGAGCGGGCCACTTGCCTTCAAGCTGTTTTAGGCAGTCCAAAAGTTCCTGCGCGTAAGCGGTGATTTTTAGATAATATCCCGGCATCTGCTTTTGCACGACCTCGTTGCCGCAGCGCCAACACCTGCCCTCCTCGACCTGCTCGTTGGCAAGCACCGTCTGATCGTACTCGCACCAATTTACCACGGCGCTTTTTCTATAAATGAGCCCTTTTTCAAAAAGCTTGATGAAAAATTCCTGCTCCCAGCGCGTATAAAGCGGATCGGAGGTAGCAAGCATACGACGAGCCGAAAAGCTAAAGCCCAGGCGGTGCAGCTCGTTTTTCATATAATCGATATTTTCGTAAGTCCAAGTTTTAGGGTGAATGCCGTGTTTGATCGCCGCATTTTCCGCAGGCATACCGAAGCTGTCAAAGCCGATCGGCTGAAGCACGTTGTATCCGCGTAGTCTATAATATCGACTCAGCGCGTCGCCGATGCTGTAGTTCCGCACGTGCCCCATGTGGATGCGACCGCTTGGGTAGGGAAACATCGAAAGGATATATTTTTTAGGCAGGCTATAATCATCCTTAGGCTCGAAAACTCCCTCTTCATCCCAAATTTTCTGCCATTTAAGCTCAATACTTTTACTATCGTAAGGCATTTTGCGCTCCTAGAATTCGTCTTTAGTTTTTGCCGACTCAATCGCTATTAAAATTAGCGAGAAAAAGTTTGCAAGTAGCGCGCCGATCGCAAGCGAGGTCACGATCGACAAATCTCCCGGCGCTACTACAATCAAAACGAACGCCGGTATGAGATGCAGATCCGCTACGAGCGAGCTTGCAAAAAGCTCGGCTGCTAGCATATTTCGCACGCCTACCTTCAAAAGCGTCGAGACTGCATTCACGCTGGTTGCTATGAAAAGTAAAATTTCATTCTTCTCATACAAAAACCCGCCTATCGTAGTCATACTCATCAGCGCAAAAAATATGTAAATTACCCTTCCCCAGTTCATCTTCTATCCTTACACCGTGCCTTTTTCATACATGGCGCGATTCTTTTCTTTCTCTTTGATACGACGCTGTTTTTCGGCTAAAAACGCGCGGTATTTCTCGACGTTAAATTTAAACAAAATCAGCATCGGAGCAGCTACGAATACAGAGCTGAAAGTTCCTGCTATGACGCCTATTAGCATCACGAAGCTAAAGCCGTGGATCATCTCTCCGCCCCAGACGAATAAAATCACGATGACGATGAGAGTAGTAAGCGAAGTAAGCAGCGTGCGCGATAGCGTGTGCGAAATCGATTCGTTGATCACTTCGTTAAGCTTGACGGATTTGCTTTCCTTCACGCCCTCGCGAATTCTATCGAAAACAACGATGGTGTCGTTAAGTGAGTAGCCCATTATAGTTAGCAGTGCAGCTAGAATTTCAAGGTTGAAATCCACGCCGGCTAAAATCATCGCACCTACAGCAACTACGACGTCGTGCAGATCCGATAGTACGGCTGCAATCGCAAATCTCCACTCAAACCGCAGGGTGATATAAACCAAAATGAGCGCAAACGACACACATACCGCTAAAATTCCGTTTGTGCGAAGCTCCTCGCCGACTTTAGGACCTACAATATCGACCTTGCGAATGTCGAAGTTTCCGCTGCCTTGTAAAATTTTTTGCGCCGCTAAAGCGGGATTATCGCCCAGTTCGCTCGCAGCGCCTGAATATCTAATCGTGACTTCTTGATCGCTACCGAATTCCGTAACGTTGATATTGCCTAAATTTGCCGCTTCGAAGCGCTTTCTGATCTCATCAAGCGGTGCTTTGGCGTCGTATTTAACCTGAATGAGCGTACCGCCGCTAAAATCGATGCCGTAATTAATGCCCTTAATGAAAAACAGCGCAATAGAGCCTATTATCAAAACAGCAGAAAGCGCAAAGGTAAAATATCTAAATTTCATAAAATCATAAATTTTGCCCTTATCGAACACTTGCATTTGCGCCTCCTCTTACTTTATAACCGAGCCAAAGCGCGGTATTTTTGCTCTTTTCCATCTTATCCATTACTAACTCAAACATTCCGTGAGTGCCTAAAATAGCCGTTATCATCGACGCTACGATACCGATGCTCATCGTGACGGCAAAGCCCTTCACTGGACCCGTGCCGTAAGCATAAAGCGCAGCAGAAGTAATTAACGTAGTGATATTTGAATCCACGATCGCGCTCATCGCATTTTCATAGCCTTTATTTATGCTTTGGCGGATTGAAACTCCCGTCCTTAGCACCTCTCTAACGCGCTCGTTAATGATGACATTCGCATCTACCGCCATTCCGATAGTTAGTACGATTCCAGCCATTCCAGGAAGCGTTAACGTTGCACCAAAAAGCGCCATACAAGCGATCAGAAATAAAATATTGACTACAAGCGCGATATCGGCAAAAAGCCCCGCTACGCCATAGTATAAAATCATAAAGATCAAAATCGCAACCGCCGCAAGACTAAGCGCCGCCATACTTTTATCGATGCTGTCTTGTCCTAGGCTAGGGCCGATGCTGCGCGTTTCGGATACTTTAACCGGAGCTAAAAGCGCACCGCTTCTAAGCGCGATCGCTACGTCGTGCGCCTCCTCGACGCTAAATCCGCCGCTGATCTGACCGCTGCCGCCGCCGATGCGCTCGTTAATGCGCGGTGCGGAGTAAACCTTGCCATCAAGTACGATCGCAAGGCGCTTACCGACGTTTTTGCCGGTAAAATCGCCGAAAATTTGAGCGCCTTGAGAGTTAAGCGTAAAATTTATGATCGGCTGGTTGGTGTGCTGATCGAAAGCGACCTTCGCATCGACTAGCATCGCGCCATCAAGCACCGGAATTTCGTTTATGAGATACTTGTAATTCGGATTTTTAACGTCGGGATAGATCACGTCGCCGTAAGCTCTGGCATCCGCTGCACTGATAGTCTGCGCGCGGTCTTGGCGTACGTCGTCCACCGCCATAAGCTGCAAGTGAGCCGCTTTGGCGATCAGATCCTTGGCGCGCTGCTCATCCGCTGCACTTTTGACGCCCGGAAGCTCCACCAAAATATAACTCTCGCCCTGCTTTGCTACCGTCGGCTCCGCAAGTCCGAATTGATCCAAGCGGTTTCGGATAGTTTCTACGGCCTGTTCGATCGCGTACTTTTTAGTCGCTTCGACCTCCTCCGGCGTTAGCGTGACGCGGTATTTTTCGCCCGATTTTTGAATATCCAATCCGCTTGCGGCGCTATGCAAAATCGCATCAAATTTAGAAGCCTCGTCCGCGTCTAAAATTTCAAACTCAAACGAATCGCCTTCTAATTTTAGCCCGTCCATTAGTAGATCATCGCGCTTAGCGGCGTAATTGACACTAGCGGCGATCGATTTAATCTTCGAAACGACCGCTTCGTCGCTTTGAACTTCCAAAAGCATATGCAAACCGCCTTGCAGATCCAAACCCAAGTTTATCTTGCTTCCCTTTTCGGTCTGAAAGATCGAAGGCGCGGCAAAAATCGCCGAAAAAATAACCGCAGCCAAAAAGATCAGCAGGCGGTATGAAATTTTACTGCTCATCTAATTTTCTTGCCACAAATTGTTTATCCAGCTCAACCATGACCTCATCGTTAAGCTTAACTGTGATAAAATCATTGTTTGTTTTCACGACCGTGCATTTTATGCCACCGCTAGTTATGATCTTATCGCCTTTGCCGAGCGCATCGACCATCGCCTTATGATCCTTGGCCTGCTTTTGCTGCGGTCTGATAATCAAAAAATACATAATCGCAAAGATTACGACGATAGGCAGGATTGATGCAAAGAAGTTTCCTTGTTCCATGTGTTTCCTTCATTAGAAATTTAAAAAGTAGCTATTTTACATTAAGTTACATAAATAAAGGCTTTGTTATTGCCCTTGCGCTTTCAAATTTTATTTTCGTAGAAATTTTAAGCTCTAAATTTGACGGCTTGGCTGCTTTGGTGGCGGAATTTTTCTCGCCTCTAATTGCGATAGCAGCACTTTTTTATCTACTAAAAGCAAGCAAGGCGGAGTGGTTTTGGTGCGGATTTTTTATCGGCGCGCTGTGGATGCACTGGATCAGCTTCAGTCTGATCTATTTCGATCTTGCGTTTTTGATCCCGCTTGAAATTCTCGGAATTTGCCTCGTTTACGCCTTTATTTTTCGCATCTTTGCGATCTTTAACGCGCCGGTTTTGCGCGCCGTGTGCCTTTTGATTCTAAAATTTATCCATCCCTTCGGCTTTGATTGGCTAAATTTTGAACTGCTGCTAAGTCATGGAATTTTCAGAGCCGATCTTAGCGCACTGGCTCTGATTTTAGCGGGGCTTTGCGCGATTTTGTATCTCCGCGGACGCGGCATTGCGGCTAGGCTCAACGCCTTAATTTTTACAGCGTTTTTGATCTGCGCGCTGCAATTCAGCCAAAAAGAGCCCGAGCCGCTACCGATTAAAATTTTACTCGCGAACACCGATATTTCGCAGCATGACATCTGGGCGAAAGATAAAATTTTATCCGCCGCGTTGGCAAATTTGGCTCGGATTGATGAGGCGATCACGGCGGGGCAAGACGCGATAATCTTGCCCGAAAGCGCCTTTGCGATGCCGCTAAATTTAGAAAACGTATTAGTTGAAGCTCTAAAGGAAAAATCGCGCGCAATTACTATCGTAGCGGGCGCGGAAGCGTATGAGAACGGGAAATTTTACAACAGCGCCTATCTTTTTGCGAACGGGGAAATGAAGCGCTTCGATAAGCACATTTTGGTGCCGTTTGGCGAAATGGTGCCGCTGCCGGAATTTGCGCGAAATTTCATCAACCGCGTGCTGCTAGGCGGCGCGACCGATTTTTCGACGGCTAGCCGTTTTAGCGACTACGAGCTTGGCGAGCGAAGCGTAAGAAGCGCCGTTTGCTACGAGGCTACGCGCGCAGAGCTTTACGAGGGCTCGCCCAAATACGTCGTAGCGATCAGTAATAACGGCTGGTTCGTGCCAAGCTACGAGCCCTATTTGCAGCGCCTCATAATCCGCTACTACGCGAGCTTGCACGGCACATTGATCTATCACGCCGTAAACGGCAGCGCTAGCGAGATAATCGCTCCGAAAAAGATCTGGATAAACCGCCTTAAAGATCATCTAAAATAGCCTAAAAAGTTATTTTTAAACGACTTTTGGGTAATATTTTAAAATTTTATTAGGAGCTAAATTTATGGCTAAATACAATCGCATACTCGTAAAATTTTCGGGTGAAGCGCTAGCGGGAGAGAACGGCTTTGGGATCGACAGCGAAATTTTAAAATTTATCGCTAAAGAGATCAAGCAGCTCGTAGAGGGCGGCATCGAAGTAGGCATCGTAATCGGCGGCGGCAACATCATAAGAGGCGTAAGCGCCGCAGCTAGCGGTATCATCAAGCGCACCAGCGGCGATCATATGGGCATGCTAGCCACCGTCATCAACGCAATCGCGATGAGAGAGGCACTAGAATACGCAGGTATGGATGTACGCGTGCAAAGCGCGATAAAGATGGAAGCGATCTGCGAGACCTTCATCATCGGCCGCGCTAAAAGGCACCTCGAAAAAGGCCGCGTCGTGATCTTTGCCGCGGGCACGGGAAATCCATTCTTCACGACCGATACTGCGGGCACTCTCCGCGCGATCGAGATCGGAGCCGACGCTATCATAAAAGCCACCAAAGTTATGGGGATCTACGACAAGGATCCGCAAAAATTTAAAGACGCGAAATTGCTTTCCAAAGTCACTTACGATCAAGCCCTACACGACAACATCAGGGTGATGGACGATACGGCTATCGCGCTTGCTAAGGATAATGCGCTCCCGATCATCGTGTGCAATATGTTTAAGAGCGGAAATTTATACAAAATCGTCGATGGCGGAGATCTAAGCTCCTGCTCGATCGTAAAAAACTAAAATTTTAAATTTAAGGAGAATTGATGAGAACCGAACAAATTGTAGCCAAGGCTTTAAAAGTAACGGGCGGAGACCGATATAAGCTATCTTTGATGATAAGCAAACGCGCCGAGCAGCTAGCTGCAGGCGAACCGCCGTTAATAGATAACGTAGATACTCGCAGGATGAAATTTGCCGATATAGCAATCTTGGAACTAGCCGAAGGTAAGATCGCATTAGATGGAATCGTTGACAAGGATTAATGATAACTTCTTAGAAAGTCTCATCGACGATGTCGTCGATACCAAAGACATTCAAAGCGCCAAGCAGCTGCTTTATAATCTAAAAGAGCCCACTCCACTGCTGGTGGATGCTATAAATTTATGCATCGCGCAGCATGACGGGCAGTTTCGCAAAAGCGGCGAGCCGTATGCGATCCATCCGATTTTAGTAGCCTGCTTCGTATCTTTTATGGGTGGAGACGACGCAATGGTGATATCTGCGCTACTACACGACGTAGTAGAGGATACAGATTACAGCATCGAGCAGGTTAGACAAAGATTCGGCGACGAAGTAGCCAAAATCGTAGAAGGGCTTACTAAAATCGTAAACATCAGAGAGGATAAATTAGCTCCATCCGGCGATAGCAACGCCAAGCTTCGCACCACCGCACTTACCTTCCGCAGGATGCTGATGATCTCCATTAACGATCAGCGCGTCCTAGTCGTCAAGCTCTGCGATAGGCTACACAATATGCTAACCCTAGACGCACTACGCCCCGATAAACAAAAACGCATCGGCGAGGAGACGCTTTTGGTTTACGCGCCGATCGCGCACAGGCTTGGAATTTCATCGATCAAAAACGTGCTTGAAGATCTTAGCTTCAAATACGTTATGCCTAAAGAGTACTCGGCGATCGCCGATTACGTCGAAGAGCATAAGCAGCAGCTTCAGATGAGCTTGAGCAAATTTAGCGAAAAGATCAAGGAGTATATGCTCTCAAACGGCTTTAGCGAGGGTAGCTTTGAGATCCAAAAACGGATGAAGCACTACTATTCGATCTTTTTAAAGATGCAGCGCAAAGGAATTTCGATCGAGGAGGTGCTTGATCTTTTGGCTATCCGCATCATCGTGCAAAAGCCGATGGATTGCTACTTGGCTTTGGGTATAATCCATACTAAATTTAATCCGCTCATATCGCGCTTTAAGGATTATATCGCGCTGCCGAAGCAAAACGGATATCAGACGATCCACACGACTGTCTTTAACGAAAGTATGATCGTAGAGGTGCAGATCCGCACCTTCGATATGCACAATACCGCAGAATTCGGTGTCGCCGCTCACTGGAAATATAAATATAGCGGCTCAATCAATCCGAAGCTTGATTGGCTAAACGACATCGGCATGCAGCAGGAAGAGGACGACGCCAACGCCGAGGATCTTTACGAATACGCCAAAGATAGCCTCTACGTCGAAGATATCGCCGTGTATTCGCCAAAGGGCGGAATTTTTACATTGCCGCGCGGCGCTACGGCGCTTGATTACGCCTACGAGATACACTCTCAAGTGGGCTTAAAAGCTACCGAAGCCTTTATAAACCGCGTCAAGGTGCCGCTTCTGACGGAGCTTAAAAACGGAGATATCGTTCATATCATCACCGGAAGCGAGCCACACTACCGCTGCAGCTGGCTAAGCTCGGTCAAAACCGGCAAGGCGCGCGCAACGATAAAGGCATTTTGCAAGCAAAAGATCAGAGATATAAATTTTGAAGTAGCGATTAAAATTTTATGCGCGATCTTTACGACGAGCAAGGAGAGCATTCTAAGCTGGCTCGAAAAAGAAAATTTAAGTAAGAAAATCGGCAAAGCTGCCTACGACTCGGTATTTTTAAAAGACGTCGTAAATGCGCTGAAAAAATACCCGCTCAAAGAGAAATTTTTCAATATGAAATTTCGAAGCAAGTATGAGATCGAGAAGCAAAAATTTGACAACATCGTGGTGTATTCAAATTTTAAAATCGACGAGGTTGAGTTTGATTACTGCTGCAATCCAAAGCGCGGCGATGACATCATCGGCTTTCGCAACGGGCACGGCGTGACGGTGCATCATAAGCTATGCGAACGTGCAAGCGAGCTAATCAAAACCGATGAGATGATCTTCGTAAAATGGACGCGCAATGCGCCGCACCGCTACAAGATCATATTAAATTTAGAAAATAAGCGCGGCTCGCTGGCGACGTTTTTGAACTATTTAGTCAAGCTCGAGGTCGATCTAGTGTCGATAAGCCTCAACGAAAATAGCGAAACGACGTCGGATTATTTTGAGATTATCATCGAGCTAAACGAAAATTTAGACTCCACGGAGATTAAAGACAAACTCAAAAACCGCTTTAAAATCGTGGATTTCGTATCGCTTACGGACGTATATAAAAACTAAATAAGGGAGAGCAAATGGCTGATATTCAAGGCATTATGGGAAATTTTAAGCGCGGCGTCGCGGAAATCATCGGCGAGGAGCAGATTGAAGCACTGATTAGGCGCTATTACGACAGCGGCGAGGTCTTTTACGTCAAAATCGGCATGGATCCCACTGCTGCGGATCTGCACCTAGGACACGCCGTCGTGCTAAATAAGCTTGCATTTTTGCAAAACCACGGCGCGATCGTGCAGTTTCTAATCGGTGATTTTACTGCTCAAATCGGAGATCCTACGGGCAAGAGCGAGACTCGCAAAAAGCTAGCGCGCGAAGTCGTGCTTCAAAACGCCAAAACTTACGAGCAGCAGGTGTTTAAAATTTTAAATCCCGCAAAAACTAAGGTGATGTTTAACTCCGAATGGACTAACCGCCTGGGTGCTAGCGGTATGATCGAGCTATCAAGCACTTTCAATGTTGCCAGGATGCTCGAGCGCGACGACTTCGAGAAGCGCTACAAGGCAGAGCAACCGATTAGCATCAGCGAGTTTATGTATCCGCTACTGCAAGGATACGACAGCGTTTGCATGAAATGCGATATAGAATTTGGCGGTACCGATCAGAAATTTAATCTTTTAATGGGTCGCCAGCTGCAAAGAATTTATGATGTCGGCAAAGAACAAAGCGTCGTGATGATGCCGCTTTTAGTAGGTACCGACGGCACAAATAAAATGAGCAAGAGCCTTGGTAACTACATCGGCGTAACCGATACGCCTCATGATATGTACGGCAAGGTGATGAGTATCAGCGATGCGTTAATGTGGGATTGGTATAATCTGCTAAGCCAAAAAAGCAGCGAAGATATTGAGCTCATAAAAGGCTTCGTAGCGGATGGCTCGATCCATCCCAAGGCGGTTAAGGAGGAGCTTGCATCCGAGATCGTCACGCAATTTTATGACGAAAACACCGCCTTTGAGACCAAGCAGGAATTTGACCGCGTCCACGGTGCCGGCGAGCTTCCTAGCGAGATCAAGGAATATCACGTAAGCTCGCCTGCATGGATCGTAAAAGCGCTCATCAGCTGCAAGCTCGCCGTATCCAGCTCGGATGCGCGCAGGCTGATAAAATCAAACGCCGTCAGTATCGATCAAAATAAAATTTTAGATGAGCAGCTTCAGCTTAGCTCGGGCGAATATACACTCCAAGTAGGAAAGAAAAAATTCGCTAAATTAAAGGTAGATTAATGAGTATAAAGATAGGCAAACACGAGATTGCACACCCGATAATTCAAGGCGGCATGGGACTTGGTATCAGCTGGGACAAGCTAGCCGGCAATGTCAGCCTAAACGGCTGTCTAGGCGTCATTAGCTCGGTCGGCACCGGCTACTACGAAAATCTTAAATTTGCCAAAAAATCGCTCGATGGGAGACCATATCAAAGCGAGAATTTTTATAGCAAAGAGGCGCTTTTTGCCATCGTGCAAAACGCCCGTAAAATTTGCGGCGATGCGCCTTTGGGGATGAACGTAATGTGCGCGGCGAACGACTACGAACGCATCGTGCGCGACACGTGCGAAGCAGGTATCGACATCATAATTAGCGGCGCGGGCCTTCCTACCAATCTGCCGGAATTTACGGCCGATTTTCCGGACGTCGCGCTCGTGCCTATCGTCTCCTCCGCCAAGGCTCTTAAAATCATCGCCAAACGCTGGAAGCAGCGCTATAACCGCATTCCGGATGCCGTAGTGCTGGAGGGTCCTCTTAGCGGCGGACATCAGGGCTTTACCTACGAGCAGTGCGGCGATCCGGCGTTTGCGCTGGATAATCTAATCCCGCAAGTAAAAGCAGAAATCGCACAATGGGGCAGCTTCCCGCTATTTGTCGCAGGCGGAATTTGGGATAAAACCGACATTGATCGCGTGAAATCTTTGGGCGCAGACGGCGTGCAGATGGGCACGCGCTTCATCGGCACCTTTGAATGCGACGCCGCGGAGGAATTTAAGCAGGTACTTCTTAACGCCAAAAAAGAGGACATCCGGCTTCTAAAATCGCCCGTAGGCTATCCCGCGCGCGGCATTCATACCAATCTGCAAGATATGATCGCCGCAGGCACGGCGCCTAAGATCCGCTGTATCAGCAACTGCGTAAGCCCATGCGAGCGCGGCAAAGGCGCTAATGCCGTAGGATACTGCATCGCCGACCGCTTAAGCGACGCGTATCTGGGCAAAACGCAAAGCGGTCTGTTTTTTACCGGCGCGAACGGATGGCGATTAAACGAGATAATATCCGTGAAGGAATTGATAGAAAAACTTGTAAATGGCGAAGATAGTTAAAATTTTTCTAATCGCAGCTTTTAGCTGCGTATTGGCGTTTGGAGCTTCGAGTGAGGCGTTTTTTGCGAAATTCGACAAGGATTTCATCGTAGCGACGCCGAATTATAAGCGCTCGCTGCACAAAGAGTTAAAATCGCTCTACCAAGGCGCGTCCGATAAAGAGGTCCGCATCAAAGCGCTAAAGAGGCTGGTTTACAGCTCGAAAAATTTAGGGCTTGACTCCTCGCCTTATGAATCTGCGCTAGCCAAATTACAGGGCAAAGTAAGCGATAGCAGCACGAATTCTAAAAAGCTCAAAGATGAAAACGCAAAAAATTCCAAAAGCTCGGACGAGAAAAACGCTTCAAATTTAGCGCATAGCCCCAAAGCCTCCGCCTCCAAAAATTCTAAAAATCCAAAAAATTCCACTTCCAAAAATCTCAAAAATACGCGCGCGCCAGAAGAAGCCGATCTAAGCTCGCTATCTAGTGAGGATTTGGAGTTTTTACGCTCGACTAGGCCCCGCGGCGCAGACGACGCAAAAAATTCAACAGACGATGCGCATGGCAGCGACGCGAGCGAAAATCCCGCAGAAACTAACGAGTCCTCGCAAGCGCAGAATTCCGCGGGTAGCGCTGCGACAGAGCGACTAGATTCTGAGCTTCGCAAAAGCAGCGTAAAAAAATCCTCCTCCGATGCTAGACTCGCTCTAGCATCGCTGCGCGGCGATGCGGATGAGATCGTGTTTGAGTTTAACCGCGATCTAAAGCGCGGCGATTATAAAGATTTTACGATCGCAAGTAGCGATAATTTTCGCTTCGTGATTGATTTTAGCGCGCGGCAAAAGTCACAAAAAACGCGGCTTAAAGATAGCTTCGTTAGCGATGTACGCGTCTCGCAATACAACGATAGGACCGTGCGCATCGTACTTAGCGATCCGAAAGAATTCAACGCAAACGTTGAAATTAGCGGCAATATGATGATTTTAAGTACGGCTGAAGGCTTAAAAGCCGCAAAATCCGCGCGCACAGAAAAAAACAAGGATCAAAAATCAGGGCGCAAGCGCGAACGCGAGCAAGATAGCGAGCCGCAAATTAGTACGATAGATGAGTCTCAAGGCGCCAAATCGGTCTCCGTGGCTGCCGGTAAAATTTACAAATCCACCAAGGGCAAGCTCATCGTAATCGATCCGGGTCACGGCGGTAGCGATTCGGGCGCGGTCGGAAACGGGCTAAAAGAAAAAAATGTCGTGCTAGCCACATCCAAAAAGCTCGGTACGCTGCTTACCAAGCGCGGATACAAGGTGCTTTATACGCGCAGCACCGACGTGTTTATAAATTTAAGGTCGCGTACCGCTTTCGCCGCTAAAAAAAACGCCGATATGTTTATTTCGATCCACGCAAATGCCGCTCCTAACGCTAGCTCAGCACTTAAAATGAGCGGCGTGGAGACCTTTTTCTTAAGCCCGGCTAGAAGCGAGCGCAGTAAAAACGCCGCCGCACTCGAAAACAGGGGCGATTTGGAGGATATGAACACCTTCTCGAAGCAGACCTTCCTAAATTTCTTAAACCGAGAGAAGATAATCTCCTCAAACAAGCTTGCCATCGATATTCAAAGCTATATGCTAAGCTCGGTCAAAAAGAGCTTCTCAAGCAGAGACGGAGGCGTGCGCGAGGCGCCATTTTGGGTGCTGGTGGGCGCTACGATGCCCGCGGTGCTCGTGGAGATGGGCTACATCACGCACCCGGATGAGGGTAAAAATTTAGGCAAAAGCGCCTATCAAGACCGCATCGCTCAGGGTATCGCAAACGGCGTGGACGCGTACTTTCAGAAAAACAAGTGATGAAATTTCACGCGCTGCGACTTTACGAGCGAGATGAAATTTTATTTCGGCGCAGGATTTGCTCCGCAGATATAGTTTAGCGAGCGGCATGGATCTTGCGGATAAACAGAGCGCGGAGGCGGTAAATTTAAAATTTAAAACCCGCCGCGCTAAATTTAAAATAAAACGCGCGGCGTTTGCATGCAAAATTCGCTCGCATGCCAAATATTTACTACGAGCAGGTAAATTTTGCGGAGCGTCTTGCGGCGCCACGAGCTAGGGATATATAACGGCTTAGACGCGGAATTTTAACGCGGCTCGGCGTAAAATTTTAAAGCACGAACTTGACGCTGCTCTACACGACAGAGTAGTGCGACTGGCGGTAAAATTTACCGACAAAATCGCATTTAAACCGCGCGAAAATAGCGATTTTGTCACGCTAATGCGAGTCGCGTTTCAAACCGCGTCCGCACAATTAGGATTGCGCTTTAAGCCATTAGCATGTGTATCGCTATAGTCGCACAACGACACAGTCGCGCCTTAGAATTTCACGCTATGTCCGCAGGGCGCGATATTTGCATAATGCTGCAGACATGGCAGTTGCAACGCGCCGATACTTGCGCTCTATGCGCATAAAAGGCGCAGCTGAATCGTAAATTTAAAGATAAAATTTAAAAGGTCTGAAATGAAAAAAATCGTATTTTTGATCCTGCTTTTCGCAGCCGTCGCGCTCGCACTCTACATCACTTCGCGCGTCAATCCAAATCTTTTCGCCGAAATCAAAATCCTAGGCGCGCTGCTAAACGCCACGATCTTTGGCGTCGCGCTCATCGCCTTAGCGATCGGTGAAAAGGATGTAGTGCGCTTTCCGTTTCTCACCGCCTCGCTGCTGGCACTGTTTTCGGGGCTGGTAGAGGGCGTGCTGCTCTTCGAAAACCGCTACTACATCGCGATCACGGCGGTGGCGTTCGTCGCCTTCGTCTTTTATCTGCAGATCAGGTACAAAAGATTTTCAAATAAAATTTATAAAAATTCTGCGGACGAAGGCTATAGAAATTTAGATGAGAGCGCAAATTTAAAAGACGCGGATTTCGGCGGCGCAAAAGAGGCGCAGGAGCCGCAAAATAAAAGCGCCGCGACGGATGAAATTTTAAACTTTAAAAGCGGCGGCGAAATTTCAAATTCTCAAAGTGAGGATGAAATTTTAAACTCCAATGGCAATCTCGGTGAAAATTTCGCAAGCGGCGCCGATGAAAATTCCGACGGAAATTTTAAAATTTCAAAAGGTGGCGCGGACGAAAATTCCGCGCAAAATTTCAATCAGGGCGCTGAAAATTCCGCGCCCGACGCAAGGCGAGATAGATGATCAAATCCGCGCTGATCGCGCTTGCGGTAATATTTTTGCTGCTTTTAAATTTTGCAAATCTTTTCGGCATGATAAGCCTAAACGGGCCGGTGCCTGCGATGATCTGGTTTGCGATCAGCTTCTGCGGGGTTTTTTACCTATACAGATTTTGCGGCACAAAGCCAGTCGTAGCGCGGATCGGGATCTTTGCCGTAGCCTTCGTGGGCGGATTTTTCACAAGCGTTTTGTACTACGGATTTTTTAATTCGCAAACTTTGGAATTTGCCTTTACATACGCCTTTCTCGCGGTGGTTTTTACGCTCGGTATCGGCGTGATTTTGTAGCGAGCTTTAAAATTTAGCCCGCTGCTTAAGATTTCACCGCCAACTTAAAAACAAGTCTCGCGCGATTTTGTAGAATTTCAAAATTTATCAGTGCAAGCGCAAATTTACATCCTGATCTTGTAGGTCTTGTAGTTATCCTTCATCCTAAACGTCAGCAAATTTTGTAAAATTCCAAAGAGGATCATAAAGGTGATGAAGCTGCTGCCGCCGTAGCTGAAAAACGGCAGCGGCACGCCTACGACGGGCGCGAAACCTACCACCATCGAGATATTAACGCCCGTATAAATGAAAATGAGCGAGGCAAGCGCGCTCGTAAAGACCCGTATCAGATAATCGCTTTTAAAATCGTAGTTCAGACTCAGCAGATGCAGTATCAGCAGCGCATACAGCGCAATCAGCGCGGCAGCCCCCACAAAGCCGAAGCGCTCGATCGTATAAGCGAAGATAAAATCGCTCGTCGCAATCGGCAAAAATTTAAAGTGCGTCTGCGTCGCTTCGTCTCTATCCTTGCCGTAGATGCCGCCGTTTCCGATAGCGATGATCGCTTGTTTGACCTGGTAATTGGGCTCCTCGCTGATGAAATCGGCGATGCGCTTTTTTTGATAATCGTGCATGTTTTCGTACAAAATCGGCGAGCTGGCCACAAAAGCGATTATGAGCGTGAGCCAAATTTTTTTATCGACGCCGATGATGAAAAGGATCGCAAATCCCGTCAAAAAAAGTATCGCGGCGGTGCCTAGATCGGGCTCTTTCGCGATCAGAACAAAAGGCAGAAGTATGTAAAAGCTAAGGCGCAAAAAATCCTTCAGCCCGTAGCCGTTTTTCGGCGGCGGATTTTTGTGTATCAGATACATCAGCATCAGGATAAACGCGGGTTTCATAACCTCGCTCGGTTGCAGCGTAAAATGCACAAAAGGAATCTCCAGCCAGCGCCTAGCTCCTAGCTTGCTAACGCCGAAAAAATCGACGCTGAGCAGCAATATGATGTTGGTCCAATAAAATATCGGTATCAGATATAAAAATTTGCGTATCGGAAAGAGAAAAAACAGCGTAAAAACGGCAAATCCGACGCCAAAATATACCACCTGCTTCGAGGACAGCACGTCGTTTGCCTCGCTTATTAAAACGTATGAAAAAACTACTATCGGCACGATCAAAAAAGGTTGAATGAAATCAAAATATGCTAAAATCTTTTTGTCAATTTTAAACAACGCTTAATCCTATTAAAATTTTGACGTAAGAATAGCCAAAAAAGGTATAAATTTGGATAATCTAATAGCACAATGCAGCGAAAGGCTCGACGTTTTTTTAAGCTCGCAGCTCGGAATTTCGCGCAATCAAATATCGAGCTTAATCAAATCCGCAGCGGTCAAAGTGGACGGAGCCGTGCAGACTAAGCCCGGCTACAGGCTATCCGCAGGCGAGCTCGTGCACGTCGACTACCCCGCGCCCGCGCCGCAGCAAACAGACGCAGAGAGGCTAAACTTCGATGTTGAAATTTTATACGAGGACGAAGATCTGCTCGTGGTAAATAAGCCCGCGGGCCTTACCGTCCACCCCGCCAAAAGCGTCAAAGAGCCCACGCTCGTGGACTGGCTCAAAGCTCGCGGCTATCTGCTCTCTAGCCTCGGCGGCGAGCTTCGCGCGGGCATCGTGCACCGCCTAGATAAGCTCACCAGCGGCGCCCTGCTCGTCGCCAAAAATAACGCCGCGCACGCCGCGCTCTCGGCGCAGCTAAGCGATAAGAGCATGGGGCGGATATACCTCGCGCTCATCGACCTGCCGCTGAAAGAGCCCTGCGTGATCGAGCGCCCGATCGCTCGCAACCCTGCAAACCGTCTAAAAATGGGGATCGTGCCCGGCGGACGCAGCGCAAAGAGCGCGTTTTATGAAATTTTAAGCGGAGCGGAACTAACGGAGCTTCAAAACTCCGCCGAGAAGAGCGATGAAATTTTAGGCGCGGGCGCGGGCGACGGTACGGCTGCGAGCAAGAACGCGGGCATGGATGAAATTTTAAATGACTGCATGCAGAGCGTAGATAAAATTTCAATCCAAAGCGCAGATAAAATTCCAAGCAGCCGCGCGGACAACGCAGATAAAATTTCGACTACCGACGTGAGTGCGGATCAAACCCGGACCGCCCGTCTCGCCAAGAATAAATTTTTAAATTTTAAAAATCCCGCTAAAAACCAAATTTTGCCGCCGATAAACCTAAAGAACTTTAATCTCGTCGCGGCAAAGCTCTTCACGGGCCGCACGCATCAGATCCGCGTGCATTTAAGCTCGATAAATCGGCACATTTTGGGCGATCATTTATACGGATTTAAGAGCGAAAACGCTAAAATTAGCAGGATTTTGCTCCATGCCTATTTGCTCTATTTCATCCATCCGCGAAGCGGCAAAGAGGTGAAAATATGCGCGGGCTTGCCGAGCGAATTTCTAAATTTTACGACAAATCAAAAGGTAAAGGATGAAATTTATGAAAAAATTTTACCGACTAACATTGAGCGCTACTTTAGCGATATTAGTGGCTGGCTGCGCTACGTCTAGCGCGCCTAGCGCAAGCGACGAAAGCCTGCCGCGTGTAGAGGGCATTAGGACGATCACGAGCGACAATGAGATCGGACTTGAGTGGCCAAGATACGACAGCAATACCGCCGTGCTGGGCTTTGTCGTTTACCGAGCGCCCGCAAGCGGCGGCGAAGCCAAAAAGATCGCCACCATCGCAGATCCATACTCCACTCACTACGTAGATACGAGGCTGCAGCCAGGCACTTCGTATAAATACACGGTGCGCACATACGGCGCCAAAGGCGTTTCGGCTCCTTCTCCCGTCGCTATCGCAAGCACGGCGAAGATGCTAGAATCCGTGCCGTTTGCGCAGGCTATCTACGGACTTCCGGGCCGCGTTAAGATCATCTGGCGCCCGCATCCGGATCTTCGTGTAAGCTCCTATCTCATCGAGCGCCGTCCTAAGGGAAGCGAGTCGTGGAGCACGATTAAAGAGGTTCGCGGCAGACTTAGCGCCGAATATATCGACAATATCGATTACGGCGAAGGATATGAATACCGTATCACCGTCAAAACCGAAAACGGAGAGCTGTCCAAGCCTAGTGCAGTAATTGCCGCAGCGCAGGCAGAATAAAGTTTGCCAAATTTCATAACCCAAAGTGTGAGCCTGCCGCCGCTGCCGATTAAGCTCGGTGAGACCGAATTTTTAGAAACGGCGCGTGGCAGAAATTTAACGCTCGTGCGAACTAAGAGCTTTGATAGTGAGTTTTTTATCACCCTAAAGCCCAGCGGCGGCAAAGTGATAGTAAAGGGCGAAAAGATCACCAAGCCCGCTAAGATCGGTCATCTGCAGCGAGCGCTCGAAATTTTTAAAGAGCGCTTCTGCGGGCGGATCATCTCGCAGGCGTTTGCTTACAAAGACAGCTCGCTCACCGAAAAAACACCGCTGATTTTGGACGAGAATGAAATTTTATCCCTTGTAAAAAGCTCTAAATTTGATAAAATTTTCATCGAGATCGGTTTCGGCTCGGGCAGACATCTGCTTCATCAAGCGCGCTCAAATCAAGACGCGTTGCTAATCGGTATCGAAATTTATAAGCCAGCAATTGAGCAGGTCGCAAAGCTAGCGATCCGCGAGGGGCTGCAAAACATCGCTCTCATAGCCACCGACGCGCGGGTTTTGCTGAGCCTGCTTCCTGCGGGCTGCCTGCAGCGCGTATTTTTGCACTTCCCCGTGCCGTGGGATGACGCGCCGCACCGCCGCGTCATAAGCGACGAGTTTGCCTCGCAGATCGCGCGCACGCTCGGGTGCGGCGGTCGTTTCGAGCTTCGCACCGACAGCGGGGAGTACTTCCTCTACGCGATGCAAAAGCTCTCGCCCTACGTGCAGCGCAAAGCGGGCGAAATTTCGCATTTTAAAAACCGCGACGCCGCGATAGCGAGCAAATACGAGGATAGATGGCGCAAGATGGATAAAGACATCTACGATCTGATCTACGAGAATAAAACCGCGGGCCGGGACGAGCCACAGCAATTTGAGATGGAATTTTTAAAATTTAACGCGGCGGCAATCGCGCGAAATTTTAAAAATTTCACCTTTAAAGGCGAGGATTTTTTCGTGCATTTTGAGGAAATTTTTTACTTTGACGCGCAGAAAAGCTTGGAGGCGAGCAGCGCTTGCGCGGCAGGCGGAGCGAATTTAAGCAGCGCGGGCGAAGTTATAAAAGACGAAGCTATAAATTTAGACGCGACACGCGGCGGAAATTTAACCGAGCGTGCGAGCATGGATGAAATTTCGTCAGGCGGCGGCAAAATTTCAGCTACGACAGCGGGCGATAAAATTTTAACTTGCGCGAACACTACGCAAATTCCAAAAAAAGCGAGCGCCCCACTGAATACAAACCGCGCGGATGAAACGGGCGCAAAAGACGGCGCAAATTTAAACGAGGATCGCTTGAGCACAAAGGGCATAGATTTAACGAGCGACGTTCCCGTTGCAGTAAGCGCTAAATTTAGCCGCCCCGCCCCAGGTGAAAAGCGCGCTTTAGCCTGCAAGCAGATCGTAACAAGCAGCGCGCTAAATGCTAGCGGCACGGAGGGTGCGCTTGCGGCTATCGGCGCGACAGGCGCAAGCACTACACCCGCAGCGATCGGCACAATAGATACAAACAATGCGCCGAATTTGGACGGCTCATTCACGGCGACCCATGCAGCGGAAGCAAACGCCGCATCAAATGCAACCCACACAGGCGAAGCGGACGTTACGAAAATTCTAAAAAAAGCAAGCGCCATACTTTGCAAAAATGAGCCGCAAGCCGAACTGAAAAACGAGCTAAACCACACTGCTGAACCGCAAACAGAATTACAAAATAAGTCAAATTCTGTCAAGTCGCAAATCGGTCACCGAAGCGAGCTAAGCCATGACGAGTTGCAAGCCGAACACCAAGGCAAATTAAATCACGCCGAGCAGCAATGGCAAGGCAAACCAAGCCGCGCTAAGTCGCAAGACGAATGGCAAAGCGAACCAAGCTGCGCCGAGCAGCAAAACGAACGGCAAAGTAAGTCGGGCGCCGCCGAGCCGCAAGACGTACTAATCCTGCTTTCGCTAGGTGCATTCGACTTTCCGCAGCAGTGTTTCATCCGCGTAAACGCAAGCGGTACGCGCTACTTCATCCGCCGCCCGCTTCCTACGCGCGAAAACCACGCGGCACATCAAAAAATTTCGGAGATATTTTCACAATGGCAGAGATAACGGACGATTACAACATCATCACCGCAGCGGGCCTCACGCTAGGCTACGAAAAGGCGGGCGCGGTCATCCAAGATGCGAGTTTCGGCATCGGCGCGAAGGACTTCGTCATCATCACGGGCAAGAGCGGCAGCGGCAAATCCACGCTGCTTAAGTCCTTCTACGGCGGCATCGACATCATCGGCGGCGAGCTGAACGTCTGCCTATGCGATCTAAAAGGCATCACGAACTCCGATCTGCGCACCCTGCGCCAGCGCATCGGCATTATCTTTCAAAACTACCGCCTGATCAACGAATGGACGATCGAGCGCAACATAATGCTTCCGTTAATGATAATGGGCTACAATCAGCAGGTCTGCCAAGACCAAGCCAAAAAGCTACTACGCCACGTCGAGCTCGGGCATAAGATGGGCAAGTATCCGCTCGAACTTAGCGGCGGCGAGCAGCAGCGCGTGGCTTTAGCGCGCGCGATGGCGCATAATCCGCGGCTGCTGCTGTGCGACGAGCCTACGGGAAATTTGGACGACTACTCCAGCGCCATTATTTGGAATTTGCTGCGCTCGGCGTGCGAGTCGTGGAACGCCTGCGTCGTCATCGTGACGCACAAAATGCCTGCTACGCTGCGTTTTAGGCACCGACATTTTGAGATTAAGGACGCTAAAGTAAATGAAATCGATTAAAACCCATTTCGGCGTGATTTTTTCGCTCGTCGCGCTGCTTTTTTCCGTGCAGTTTGGAATTTTTATGAGTAACCTAACCAAAAGCTACGAGCGCTCGATCCAAAACGAATACAACATCGTACTAGTCTCTAAAACCCCGCTCAGCCTGCAAGACGCGCAAAAAGCGGTGCCTAAAATCAGCTCGATTAGCGAAATTTCGACCGCGGGCATCACCGAGCGGCTGAAGGGTAAAATTTCACAAAACGCCTTTGCCGAGCTGAGTAAAAATTTGCCTAAATTTTATAGCGTCAAGCTCGAAAGCTTCCCCGACGCCGCGCAGCTTGCCAAGATCGAGCAGGATCTAAAATCCATAGGCTCGCTTACGAGGGTTGAAATTTTTAAAAAGACCCACGATGAAATTTTTAAAATTTTACTGCTTATCAAAAGCCTCGTTTACGGCTTTGCGTTTCTCATCGTGCTTTTAGGCGTGATGTTAATTCACCGCCAGATGCGTATCTGGGTTTATGAACACAAAGAGCGCATCGAGATCATGGAGCTTTTCGGCGCGTCGTTTCTGATAAAAAGCGGCAAACTTTACCGAATGGCGATAATAGACTCCTTCATCGCCACACTGATCGTGACCTGCTTCTACATTGCGCTTCCAGGCTGGGAGGTGTTTTCGACCACACTTAAAGGTATCGGCGATCTGCGCACCGCCATAGTGCTGCCTTACGACGCGCTGATCCTTTTGGGTGTCGCCTTGACGCTATCTATCATCGCGGTAAGTTTTGTGATGCTGCAAATTGGAAATAAACGAGCATGAAAAGGGCTTTTTTAGCGCCGCTTCTTGTGCTGGGGCTCGCCGCGGCTCTTACTTATGCCGCGCCCGCAAAGGGTCAAAGCACGAAAGATAAGATCGCCAAAGCGGGTCAAGAGCTCAAAAGCTCGCAAAAGGAGGGGATGCAACTCTCGCAAAAGATTGACGAGATTGCGGGCCAAATCGTAAAGGAGCAGGAGGGCTTTAAAAAGCGCGAGGGTGAGATCAAACAGCTAAGCGAAACGATCGAGGGCTTAAAAGATCAATACGCCGCCGAAGCGCAGGAGCTTGAAAAGCTTAATAGCCAAAACGCCACTCTTCTTAGCGTGCAAAACGATCTGGAAAGCAAGATCGCAAGCGTGATCTCACAAGAGCTATCATTTGATCTCATCACCGACGTAAATTCCACCACCACGCCCGATTCTATCATGGCTAGCGAAATTTTAGAGGGGCTCGGCGTCGTTATGAACGACGAGCTTAAAGGGCTGATCAAAGACTACGAAAATAATCAAAATTTTATCAACGAGCAGAACAAAAAGATCAAATCGATCCAGGCGAGTATGGCGGGCTATGACAAGAAAAAAACTGATCTTGACGCCAAGCAAACCACCCAAAAAGAGAAGCTCGCGCAGATGAAAAAGGACAAAGAGGACTACATCGCGAGACTGGAGAAGATAAACGACGAGCAAGATGCCATATCTAAGACCCTGCAGGAGCTTAAGATCATCGATGACGCCGAGGAAAAAGCCAAAGCGCAGAAGGAGGAAGCGGCACGCCAAGCAAAGCTGGAGGCGCAGAAGCAAAAGGAGCGCCGGGCGCGCGAAAAAGAGTACACCAAAGCAAAGGCGGCTGCCAAAAAGGCGGGTAAGCCAGAGCCTGCGCCTCCTAGCGAGCCCGAGCCCGAAGTGAGCGAGCCAGCGGATGAGCGCGTAAGTAAGATCAACCAAAAGGTCAAGCAGTACGGCTCGAGCTATCAGTCCTCGCGCGTTAAAAAATACAGCGGAGCCAAGACCGCGGCGCCTCTGAACAGCGCGTATTTGAAGCGAAAATTCGGCAACTACAACGATCCCGTGTATAACATCAAGCTTTTCAACGAAAATATCGTGCTGGGCTCAAACAGCGGCGACACGCAGGTTAAAGCGGTGCTGCCAGGCAAAGTGGTCTTTGCTAAAGAGACCGCCGTGCTCGATAAGGTCGTGATCCTAGAGCACAGCGGCGGCATCCACACGATCTACGCGCATCTAAATCAGATCCCGCCTACCGTGCGCGTCGGCTCCAACGTCAAAAAGGGCTACATTATCGGGCGCATCGGCTCGGATCTGACCTTTGAAGTGACGCAGCAGAACTACCACATCAACCCGCTCGATCTAATCAGCTTGAGGTAAGCCGTGAGCAGGGAAAATTCTAAATTTAGCGGATCTTGCGAGGACGCCGAAAGTTTAAATTTAAGCGAGCAAAGCTCGGCCTGCGAGTTAAATTTGAGCGATGAAAATTCTGCGGCGACGTTAAATTTAAGCAGCCAAAGCTTGACTGCCGCAGGTATCGCATCCACGTCAAATTTAGATAGTGAGAATTCCTCCACGGACGCTGCCGCTGCGTTAAATTTTAAAAATAAAAATTCCGCGACGGCGGACATCATAGCGACATCAAAAACGATGGCGGGCGCCGCAAAAACAGGAAGCTACAACGAGCGTCGTAGAAGTAAAAACGACGAAAACAGCGCAAAACGATATTGAGATTACAAGAGTAGCGGAGGAAATAATGACAACAGAAATGGCGGCAGCAAAAGAAGCAGAAGCGGCGAGACCGCAAATCCAAGAGCTCACCAATTTTCTTAGCGAATACACCGCCAAGATGCTTAGTATCGGCACTTATACCGCGCGTATAGAGCACTGCGTGCGCAGGATAGCGGACGCTTACGACTATGAGGCTAGCCTGATGATCTTTGTGCGCCACTTCATCATCAGCGTGATGGATCCTGCGGACAACTCTATCCGCCGCACCTACGTCAAAACGGGCGCTGCGGCGCAGATCAGCTTCGATCTGATCTCGGAGCTAAGCGCGCTTAGCTGGGAAATTTACGACGAAAAAATCCCCCTTGCGCGCGCCAGAGCCTCATTTGCCGAAATTTTAGCCTCGCAGAAGAAAAGCTTTGCCAAAACTCTCGTTTTGCTAAGCGTCGCAAATGCCGCGTTCTGCGAGCTTTTCGGCGGCGACGGCGGCGCGATGGCGCTCGTTTTTGCGGCTACGGCTTTTGGAATTTGCGCCCGCTATCTACTTAGCAAGCTCAAAATCAACCTAAAAATCCAATACATCGCGGTTTCGTTCGCAGTCTCCTTCATCGTCTCGCTAGGCGCTCGCTACGGGCTTAGCGCCACGCCCGACGTAGCCGTGGGATCGAGCATACTATTTTTGATCCCGGGCGTCTGGCTGATCAACTCGGTATTTGACATCCTAAACGAAAATATGCTCGTAGGCATCAGCAGAGGGCTAAACACGGGGCTTTTGATCATCTGCATCGCGATCGGGCTCTTTCTGACGCTTAGCATCTCAAATTTGGGGCTTGTAAATGTTTGATATAGCGCTTTTGGTATTTAAGGATGCTTGCTTTGCCGCTGCGGCGGGGCTCGGGTTTGCGTATGCGTGCATGCCGCCTAAAAAGACGCTAGCCTTCTCGGCGCTGCTTGCGGCGGTAGCGCATTCGTGCAGGTTTTTGCTGATTCAAAGCCAAATTTTTTCGATCGCCGCCGCGACGCTTTTTGCGTCGTTTCTGATCGGCGTTTTGGGCATGCTCTGCGCCAAGCGCCTCAAGGTGCCCGCAGAGATCATCGCCTTTCCTGCGCTGCTTCCGATGATCCCGGGGATCTACGCCTACAAGGCGGTTTTGGCGCTGTTTTCTTATATCAGAGCTGCGGGCGCAGAGCATAAACTCGCTCATCTTATCTCGTTTTTCGATAACGCCCTCGCCACGATCTCGATCTCACTGGCGCTAGGCACGGGCGTTTCAATAACGCTGCTAATTTTCTACGAACAGTCCTTGATGATCACTCGCGGCGCAAGGAGCAAATAGCGCTAAATAAGAAATTTTA
Source organism: uncultured Campylobacter sp. (assembly GCA_963522765.1). Lineage (GTDB taxonomy): Bacteria > Campylobacterota > Campylobacteria > Campylobacterales > Campylobacteraceae > Campylobacter_B. The sequence continues at coordinate 102,340 of CAUQZM010000001.1, forward strand.
AGCAAGCGCGGCGGGTAAATTTTAATTTATGATCTTCTCTACCGAGGTAAAATTTTATAAATTTATCGCCCTTTCTGCGAAAGTAAAATTTAGTTATATTCTCCATTTATCGCTCATTATTCGATATTTGTTTTATTGTTTTCTCTTTTTTATCATAGTAATATCCCATATAACTTAAAAGTGTATTTCTGCAGCCCAAGATACATTTATTGCATAATTATAAGAAATATAAATGCTATAATTAGAATGTATTAAAATACTACAAATTCCCTAGAAAGGACTTGAAATGGCTTTAACGGAAGAAGATATGAAAATGTGGCAGGGCGTAAGCGATCATTTGACGCGAATGGAAAATGACGCTGAATATCGCAAGAAAATAGAAAAGCAACTTTATCGCGGCGCTCCAAAAGAGCTGATAGAAAGCATGAAACAAGAGATGGCTAAATATGAAACTAAAAAGCGAAATAAAAAAGATTGATTTCGGCTCTAATGCCGAACTGGATGAAGTTCAAAATTTAGCGATCGAATTTGCTAAGAATTCAACAGGGTTTATATTGGAGGGCTACAACAAGCATCCCAATACCGCGAGTGGTCGTTATATTTGTTCCGATACCTTCAAAGAACTTTTTTCTTGCTTTGAGGCAAAAGAAAATAGGGCTCTAGTAAATGATGCGATACATAATTCCTCTGCTGTTTTGGCAGCGACGCAGTTTGAAGAAGTTCTGAAACGCGATGAGCCTAATAAAACCAAAGCAATTTTCATCACCGGAATTCCTGGAGCCGGAAAAACAACCTCGGTAAAAAATTTTATGAGCGATGATAAAGTTAAACTTATTTTTGAAGGGCAGTTGGCAAACCCGACGCCAACTATCCCAAAAATAGAGCAATGCTTGCAAAAGAGATTAGACGTTACAATTGCTGCGGTGCATATAGAGCCAGAAAAAGCTTTAGACAATACTTTTAAGCGCTTTAACGAATATGGGCGCGGCGGGAGCATTGAAGTTATGTCTAGTATCCAAGGCAACTTGCCGAGCGGTTTAAAAAAGCTAAAAGAGCATTTTGGGGATAAAATTAATATTATTGCCATTGATAGAAATAGCGATAAGAATAAAATTTTAACCGACGAAAAAGAGATCTACAAACTAATCAGTATTGGCTCAAAAGAAGAAATTTTCAAACGCTTAAAAGTCAAATTAGACCAAGATTTTCAAAAAGGCAGAATCGACAAAGCTTGTTTTGCTCAGGCGAACGAAACGAAGCTAAATAAAATTATGTCTATCCAAATCGATAAAGCCGAAATCGCAAAATTTAAAAGCGAGTTTGAGCAAAACGCACGCAAAGTCCTTAACTCAAGCAAAAAAAATAGAGATAGATCAGGCGGAATAACGTTAAGTTAATATATTTTCTATTAACTTAATACGATATATAAGATACTTGAATAGCACGAAAGGATTAAAAAATGAAAAACATTGACACTGTCCAATGGGATTACGCAATGAGTGGAGATGAGCTAGAGGCAGTTGTAGCTGAAGCTAAAAGTGCAGCCTCCAATTCATTTGCAAAATTAGCAAAAATAGGTGTAGATGGCTGGAGTGAAAACTTATGGATAGAATTGAGTAAAATTAAAGAAAGAATTTTTGATGAAAAAGATAAAACAGAAGAATACTGGGATAATAAAATCACGGAACTTATGGACGCTTTGGAAAATAAATACGGAAAGGATTTGTATAAATGACAGACCTTGAAAAATTATCAAATTTAGCCAAGAAGATGTAAAGCGTGTTTCTGAAGAGGTATGGCATGAAATATCAAGATATTGTCATCGTCAAACTTGCATGTCAAAACTTTTATCTTATTGGTGGTCAACCTGGCGCTGGGAAAAGCACCACAATAAAAGATTGCATTGCGATAAATCTTGATGATTGCTGCTCCACGCCATCGAGCATACAAAATTTTTCTAATCGTTAAATCAGAGCTTTGCTTGATCTACTCTAGCAAATTTCATCTCAATGCTTCGTAGGTATTGGGCTCTCTTGCGCCGCTCGTCGTGCCTCTATCGCCAAAGTAAAATTTAGCCGAGCTTTTCTGACTTAAACGCCCTTTTTACCGTCATATAAAAGCCGCTAAAGATAAAAAGCGCCATGCAAAGAGAAACGAGCGACCATAAAATTTTACCCGCAAGCCCGAAAAAATAGCCCGTGTGAAGCTGGTAGTTCGCGTCTTTAAACTCACCCACGGTGATACCGTCCGTCTGCTTCTGCTCCGCGATTTTGTCCGCTTTTAGATCGGCGTTCGCGCCTTTTGGACGCGCGGTGGCAGGCGCGTCGGGCTCGTAGTATCTGATGCTCATCTTATCTCCCGCCGCGAGCATTAGGGTAAATTCTTTATACTCTATGCCGCTTGATCTGAATATCTCATAGGCCCTCTGCGCGTCGCTAAATTTATACGTATCGGGCTTTTTGTGCTCCTCCTTAGCAGGCGCTGCGGCGTGATCTTTAGAAGCGGCGGCTTTAGGCGCGCTAGCTTGCGGCAAATTTTGAGAGCTAACGAAAAGCTTCATCACCGCGTCGTTATACCAGCTATACGACCAGTTAAGCCCGGTTAGACAGATGAGCAAGTAAATTATCGCGCTTAAAGAACCTAGGCTCGTGTGCAGATTGTAAAAAAGAGCGTATTTTTTGAGTTTAAAATTTGGCTTTATAGCTTCGATGAATTTACGCCTAAGCCTTGGGAAATGCAGCCAGACGCCGCTTATTACGAGCAGTATCATCGCCACGGCGCTCGCGCCTACGATCTGTTTGCCGATCTCGGCTGCGGTTTTATTGCCGCTTAGCGCTAAACCCAAATTTCGATGCAACGCCATCACCGTTAGCACAAAGCCCGTGCCGCGATCCTTGCCGATGATCTGCGCGGTGTACGGATCGATCAGATACGCATCATTTCTGTTTGCGTAAACGACGAAGGCTTCGTCAGCGCTTTTGGGCACGACGAGCCTTACGGGCTGTTTAACGCCCGTTTGCTCGCTAAAGCTTTGCAGAATTTTCTCTACGCTTTGCATTTCGCCCGTTTTTTCGACCTTTTTAGAGCCCGCGTTTATTAGCGCCTCAAGCTCGTGCTGATACGATAAAATCGCGCCCGTAACACCAATTATAAGCAGCGGTATAGAAAAAACGATCGACAAAATAAGATGGACGTTAAACAAAATTTTATTGCGCTTCAAAAGCGAGCTCATTGCAGATCCTTGCGAGATAAATTTAATCTTTATTTGATTGAGGCTCGCAATTATATTGTGCGATTTTAAATATTTAGATAATTATCATTAAGATTTAAGCCGCGAAATTTTAAGGCGCGCTATGGTATCGCAAGAGCGCCTAGGCACCTCGCGCAATGTCATAAACCGCGTACTGCAAGATCTAAAAGCCAAAAATTTAATCCGCCTTTCGCGCGGCAAGATACCGCAAAATCTTGTGAAATTTAAAAATTTAAATCTGCGTCGCGCCGTATCTTAGGGCGCTTTAACCCGTAGCGAGGCGCACATTCAAAGTGCTTTATCCCGCGCGCACCGTATTTCAAAGCGCCTAGCCCGCATCTTGTGCGAGCTAAACGGCGAGCCGCTACGCTACGGCGTAAATTCTAACGTCGGGATCTTTTTCGAAAAACGGGCTTAGCTCGCGCGCGACGTCGTTTTTGAAAAGCTCGCTGCCAAGATAGGCGTTTGCGCTCTCCACGCTATCGAAGCCGTGGAGCACCTGCACATCGCTATTACGCACCAAAAGCTCCTTTGATTTCGCGCCCGCGATGCCGCTTAAAAACGGCCCCTTGTATTTTGTATAAACCCCCCGCCGCGGCGGCCCTGTTCGCATCTGCGATAAACATAGTTATCTGTAAATACGCCTTAATCATCTCTTTCTCCTTATGAAAAATTTCAACTTAAACTCGCGGCTTCGCAAGCTTAAATCGGGCGGATTATACGCAAAAGCAAAAATTTTTTAAACAACATAGGTAGCGCAAATTTTAAGATATAATCACGAAAAAACGAAGGCGGTTATGCAAAATTTTGATTTTTTCGACGTTTTGAGCCGGGACGAAGCAGAGGCGCTAAAGGCTAAATCCAAGCTCGTGCGGCTGCAAAAGGGTGCGGTGCTTTTTTACGAGGGTGAGATTTGCAATGAAATTTTATATCTGCTGCAGGGCAAAATCAGGCTCTGCGTCAGCGGCGAAGGCACTAGCGAGATCCCGCTTTACGACTTTTGCGGCTGCGAGCAATGCGTCGTAAATATCGCAAGCGCGATCTCGCAAACACCCGCAGTCGCTACTGCTGAAGCGATCACCGATATAAGCGGCTGGCTCATCCCCGCTAGCGTCATTCAAGAGCTCATCGTGCGCAACAAAGAGTATCAAAAGATGATCTTTTCGCTATTTACGCTGCGCTACGGCGCGCTTACGACGCTTATAGAGGATATAAAATTTAAGCGTCTGGATAGTAGAATTTTAGATCTTTTACACTCGTTCGGCACCGATGAGATCACGATCAAAAATGCCGAGATAGCGGAGCGCCTAGGCACTTCGCGAAACGTAATAAACCGCGCGCTTTAGGTTCTCAAAGCCAAAAATTTAATCCGACTTTCGCGCGGCAAGATCACGCTAGCGAGGTAAAATTCTAAACGCGGTTTATAAAAAGCGCGCTCAAAATCTCGTAAATTTAGAAATTTTGCGCTAAAATTGCCAAAGACGCGAGCTTGCGTAATCCAAAAACAAGGTCATTATTATGTCGCAAAGTATAGTCGAGTTTGCTACGATAATCCTTTATGTTACGATAGGCTTTTGCCTTCTTGTTTCATTGCTTGATAAAAACAGATCATTCAAAACCGTAGATCACGGAACTCTGTTTATCTCCACCGATCCGCTCTTAAAAATGCAGATGTTTATAATGTGCTTAAGCTTCGGTGTAGTCACTCTATCCAGCCCGCACGTAGCAAAACATAACGGCGAGCCGATACCCTGCTTTTACACCCACGATAAAATTTGTTCGCAGGAATACAAAGCGGCAGGCATAAATTTAAGATGCTTCGAAGAAGGCGATCCCAGATGCGTGGATGGGTATCTGCAAATAAGCGAGCCCAGACTAATACTCGGCAAAATCATATCTGTCTGCGCCATAATTTTTTCATTTATCGTGCTAATTCAAAAAGGAATCAGAATAGATAAAAGCGGCATCTGCAAAGAATGGGAGATTCTGCCGTTTAGGCATACGGAAAAGATATACTTTGATGAGATGAACTACACCACATGGTTTATAAGAGGCGTAAAAATAATCAGCATACGAGGCAAAATTAGCGGTGTTAAATTCGGGGCGGGATTTTTGTATGCACGAAGGAATATAGATTTTTTGCAAAATTTTATATTAGAAAAGCTAGCTGAAATTTCAAAAACTAAAGCGAGCGAGCAAGATGCTTGAGCTTAATTTAACGCTAAAAATATCTAAATTTAAGGCGGCGGCATGATATTTTTATATTTGGTATTCGGCATAAATCTTTTACTGCTTGGACTTGCCATTTTAAAAAGCATGGTTTTTAAAAGCAAGGTCTCTTATAAAACCGTGCAAAAGGGCGCCTGGCTCATACCTCCTAGCCCCATAGCAAAAACTATGCTTATCGTGCTATTTTTATCCTGGGGTTCGTTGGTAGCGTTTGATGAGCCTTGGATAAAAACAACAAGAGGCGGAGGTAAAGTTGCATGCTTTGATGCAAACGATCCTCTATGCGTAGGCGGGTATATGCAAAGAGGCGGCGGCGAGACCGCAATCGTGATCGTGATGGGTCTTGCAATGATGCTAATTGCCATACTGCCGTTATCCGAAAAGGGCGTCATCATAGACAGCCGCACCGTAAGGAAAGAGTGGAGATTTTTATCATTTAAATTTAGCACAAAGATCGATATAGAAAATGCCCTTACGGAAAAAGGGATGAGGGGTGAGATGCCGATTTTGATAGTAGAAGACGGGCAAAGCGGCAAAAATTTTACGCTCTCATTCCCATACGCACAGCAAGATATAAAATTTATCGAAGCAGAGATAAGAAAGAGGCGCTATAAGATGATGAAATCAAAAGAGACAAGAGCCCCTTAAATCCGCGCTAAAAAAAACTATAAGCTTAAAAGGCGCGAATGAACGCGCAAACATAGAAATTTCAAAAAACGACAAAGAGGGCGCGGGCGATTAAATTTTAAATTTATCCACGCACGAGCAATAGCTATGAAAATTTATGACAAGCCGTAGCAAAGCGGCATAATAATCGCGCGAGTAGCAGCTGTATTTATGACAAGTTGCGGCGAAGCGGCGAATGATCGCGCGTACAAGTGCGCATAAGCCCAACGCAAGCCTAAAAAGACGAACTGAAAGCTTAAAACGGGCCGGGCGCTCAAAATTTAACTCGCGATCTTAAAGTCCGAAATTCCAAACCGCTCCGCCTAAATTTAGCCTATTTTTTACCTAAAATTTCGTAAAATTACGACTTTAAATTTTCAAAAAAAGGACGCAGATGAATAAAAGTTTGGAATTCAGAGCCGACATCGGAATGCTCTTCGTGGCGATCGCTTTTGGGCTCGGGTATCTGCCTACCTCGCAGGCGCTTGCGAGCAACAACGTCTTCGTGCTGCTATTTTGGCGCTTTTTTGCCGCGAGTATCATCGCAGGCGCGATATTTTTCCCGAAGCTCAAGGCCATAACTTCGCGCGAGATCAAGCACGGCGCGGTGCTTAGCCTGTTTTTATTCGCAGGCTTTACGTCGCAGACCTTCGCCTTTAAATTTGCGCAAAGCTCCTCCGTGGCGTTCATCATCGGCTTAAACGTCGCGCTCGTGCCCTTCATCGCCGCAGCGCTGTTTAGGCACAAAATTTACTCCTACGCCTACGCAGGCATCGCGCTTGCGATCGCTGGGCTCTATCTCATCGGCGACACGCAGCTTGGGCTCGGCAAGGGCGAAGCGCTGGCGCTAGTTTGCGCGTGCGCGTATTCGTTTCACATCGTGCTGACCAACCGCTTCGTGCAAAGCTGCGACGTAGCGGGCATCGCCTACGTACAGATCCTCTGCCTAAGCGTGCTTTGCTGCTTTGCGGCGATCTTTTTTGAGAGGGTCAGCATCGTGCCGGTGATGGATAGAAGCTTTTTCGTCGCGATGGCGGTGATCTGCCTGCTGGGAACGGTTTTTGGCTTTTTTGCGCAGGCCTTGATGCAAAAATACACTACGCCCGTAAAAACCGCTCTATTTTTCACGCTCGAGCCCGTAACGGCGGGCATTATGGGCGTATTCGTGGGCGGCGAGAGGCTAAGCGCGATGCAAATTTTAGGCGCGGCGCTCATCCTCGCAGGCGTTTTGATAAGCGAGATCGGAAGCTACCTCAGCGCAAAACGGAGCAGATCCGTAGACCTTTGATTTTGCGGCGGCACAAATTCCATAAATTCCATGCCGCGTGGAATTTTGCGTCGTAAAATCCCGTGCCGCATAAAAATTGCACGCGAAATTCCATATCGCATAAAATTCTGCGTCTTTAAAATTCCACAGCGAAATTCTGCGCCGCGCATAATTCTATATCGCGCGGAACTTTGCGGCGCCGTGCGCAAGGATACGTTAAAATTCCACGACAAAATTTCGTATTAAAATTTACGTAGCAGAGGCGTGCGGCGAAGCTTTAGCGATAAAATTTCATTGCTTAAGCGATACAATAGTAAAATAACAAAATTTTAACAAAGGAGCCCCTATGAAAAAAATTATCCTTCTTGTTGCCGCGCTTGCGGGCATATTGTTTGCCAAAAGTGCAGAGCTCGCCACGCCGCCCGATCATAAAGACGGCGTAAATCACCTAGAATTGGTGCTGATCTTAGATAAATCAGGCTCGATGAGCGGGCTTGAGAGCGATACGATCGGCGGATTTAACTCGATGATAGAAAAGGAGCGCAAAGAGGGCATCGACGCGAGCGTCACGACCGTGCTTTTCGATACGAAATTTAACGTCATCCACGACCGCACGCCGCTTAAGAAGGTCGAAAACCTAACGTCCAAGGAGTATTACGCCGGTGGCAACACCGCGCTACTTGACGCCGTCGGCAGCACGATAGCACGTATCGAGCGAGTGCCTGACATCTATGCCAAAAACAATCGCGTGCTTTTCGTCATCATCACCGACGGGATGGAAAACTCAAGCCGCGAATACTCCAAAGCGCAGATCAAAAAGATGATTAGCGACAAGCAGGAAAAATACGACTGGGAGTTTATCTTTTTGGGCGCTAATATCGACGCCGCGAGTGAGGCGCAAAGCATCGGCATCAAAAGCGAAAACGCCCTAAAATACGAGAATTCCAAAGAGGGCGTGAGTAAAAATTTCGAAGCGGCGGCCGAGATATCCAAGGACGTAGCGACCGACAACAAAGCAAACTCGAAATGGCGCGACAAGGTGCTACAAGATAAAAAATAGCGAGGCGCGCTAAAATGAAGTGTCACTTCGGAAACGAGCGGCGGCACAAAAATAGGCGGTGATTTGAAAACGTGCGGCTCAAAACGAGCTTTAGTAAAAAACACTGGCGGCGGTGCAAACGAGATTTATCAAAAAAATGCGAGCGGCTGCGCAAAAACAGATAGTGCGCCGGGTCGCTTGCCAAAAAATTTAACGCAAATATGCGCCGTAAGAAAAACGGGCGCGCGAGGAATAAAACGGCGTGAAGCGGAGCCGAAAACTTCGTGAGCCAACGGTACGGCGTGCGGTCTTGATTTTTACTCAGCGCATTTTAAATTTTATTTTGATTTTTTCATGCGCCGCGCGGTATTGCTTTTGCCGGCGCTGCCTTGCGCGACACGGAAACTCAAATTTGCTCGCCAAATTTAAACGCTTCGCGAAGGGCGCCGAATTTGCAGCGAGCAAACCGTATTTCGCAGACGAAGCTAAATTTACGGCGAGCAAATTCCATTTTTTTGCAAGTAGTAGATAAATTTTGCCCTTTGCAAGCGGCGCTAAATTTTAAAATTTCGCCGCTGCAAAACGGGCGCAGTTACTAAGCGCGGCTGTATTAAAATTTCGTAAATTGAACTAGGAGGTGAGCTTATGAAAGTATCCGAGATCGACACGCCGGCGTTGCTGATTGATCGCGAAATCGTGCTTCGCAACCTGCAAAAGATGCAAAGCTATGCGGACGCCGCAGGCGTGAGCCTGCGCCCGCACACCAAAACGCACAAAATGCCCTATTTCGCGAAGCTGCAAAAAAGCATCGGCGCTGCTGGCATCACGGTCGCCAAAACGGGCGAGGCCGAAATCATGGCGGCAAACGGGCTGAAAGATATATTTATTGCAAACGAGATCGTGGGCGAGCTGAAATTTCAGCGCATCATCGCGCTTTTGCGTGCGGGGATAAACTTAAGCTTCGGCGCGGATAGCATAGAGCAGGCGAGCCTGATAGAGCGCGCCTTTGAGCATAGCGGCACAAAGGCCTGCGTGCTTACCGAGATCGAAGTGGGCGAAAACCGCTCGGGCTTCGTGGAAAAGCAGGATTTCGCGGCGTTTATAAAATTTATAAAAGGCTGCAAAAATATCGAATTCCGCGGCGTGTTCTCCCACGACGGCCACTCCTACAAGGCTGCCGATAAAAGCGAGTGCGAGCGCATCCACCTAGCCGCGCAGCGCCGCACGCTGGAGTTTGCAGATATCGCGCGCGAGCTAGCTCTGCCTGCACGCGTCGTTAGTATCGGCTCGACGCCATCGCTCATCAACGATTTTGAAATTTTAAAGGGCGTCACCGAGATCCGCCCGGGCACCTATATCTTTATGGATGCCTCGCAGGCGCAGGCTTACGGCGATTATTCGATGAATGCGGCGAGCATCCTTACGACCGTCATCAGCAGACCTACGGCGGATCGCATCATCACCGACGTCGGCGCCAAGGGGCTCACGCAGCAAAGGCGCACCGAGGGCTTTACCGCCACGCCCGGGCTCGGGCGCATAAAGGGCACGGATGTGTGGATAAATGGCGTTTACGACGAGCATGCGATCATCTACGACAGAGCGCTACGAGATGCCGTGCGCGTGGGCGATCGGCTCGAAATTTATCCAAACCACATCTGCCCCGTCGTAAATTTACACGAGTTTGCCTATCTCGTTAGCGGCGGCGAGGTCGTAGAAAAGATCCCCGTGCTATGCAGAAGTAAACTGCAATGAGCAGGCAAATTTAAATGCAAGGCGAGGTAAAATTTAGCCTCTAATCTAGGGCGCGGCCAAATTTAAGGCGCGAATTTATCGCCGCTCAGGCTGTGGCGCAAAGCGCGCCGAATTTGACGACGAAATTTAACGAAAGGCAAAAATGAGGCTTTGGACGATAAGCTTTAAATATCTCGACGCAAAGGGGCTCGTGGCGCTGTGGCGCGAGGCGCTGCTAGCTAAAAACGTGCTGGCTGGGCTCACCAAGGGCTATAAAAATCACCCGCAACTTGACCGCTTTTACGCGCATGAAAACGCGCTAGAGGCGATAAATGCGTATCTGGCGGAGGTTTATGTGCAGGCCTGCGCTCGCGGGTATAAATTTGACGCCGCGAAGGTGGGCGAATTTGACGAGCGAAATTTGGCTAAAATCAGCGTCGCTCGCGGTCAGATCGAGTATGAATTCGCCTTTTTACAAAAGAAGCTAAAATCACGCGATATCAAGGCTTACGAGCGAAATTTGAGCGTAAAAAATGTAGAAATCGCAGGCGTTTTTGAGGAGGTTGCAGGCGGGATTGAGCCGTGGGAGAAGGTTAAAATTTAGCTCTGTTTCGCGCAGGATTTTTGGCTTACCTAGGCAAATTTGATCAATAAAAACGCCAAAATACGTTACGTCGATTTTTCCCTAAATTTGACGTAAAAATCTCAAATTTACAATTAGTGCGATTTGCCAAAAGGCAAGCAATTTTATCCGCTTTGGCGAGAAATTATGGGCAATTCGTCAAATTTTAAAAGGCGAACCTAACGTCAAATTCTCGTCAAATTCGCCTCTGCTTTTAAAAAGCAAAGCCGATCCGCAAAATCCCGCGCTTAAAATTTACCCGCAAGCGAGCAAATTCAGCCAAATTTTGCAAATCGGTAACTCTACTCCGCTCTCATCTGAGTACCTACGAATGCTAAGCTTAAGTCGCGACTAGGCCGGTGAGCTAAGCTTAAACCCCAATGCGGGCATGCAAAAAAAATGGACGCGCGGAAAATAAAATTTTAAAATCACGCCAATCCGCTTATAACGCCATCGTCCGTGATCCTCATATTTAGCGCGTTAGGAACCTTCGGTAGCCCCGGCATCAGCATTATCTTGCCGCAGACGGCGACGATGAAGCCAGCTCCCGTACGGATCTGAAGGTCCTTAACGCTGAGTTTAAAGCCGCGTGCCCGCCCAAGCGCCTTGGCGTCGTCGCTGAAGCTATACTGCGTCTTTGCGATGCAGACGTTTAGCCGCTCAAGCCCCAAGGCCTTGATATGCTGTAACGCCTTTTGCGCTTCCGGCTCAAAAACGACCTCGCTCGCGCCGTATGGTTTAAATTCTACTTCACGGCGGCGGGCTATCCGCATTCAAAAAGCGGCGCTCATTGCATGATAAAATTTCGCCGCCTCGCGACAGCTGTCAAACGGCACATTAAATTTAAAATTTACAAAACGCAAAATTTCAAAATTTCGCGCAGAGCGGTATCTCTACGCGGCGCGCTGCCAAATTTCTACGCAAAAGCAGCCTTCGCAAAAGCGGCATATCAAGCGATAGCCCGCCCGCCGCGCACTCTTTCGTATTACGCGCAGCACGAAGCCGTGCGCGATAACCGCCGTGTCCGTCTCTAACAAGGACGGCACCAGATCAAGCGCGCGCCGCTGTTCCTCTTTCGCACTTGCGCCGCTAGGGTTCATGCCGCACAGCCACAGCAGGCGCGAGAGCACGAGCCAGCAATCAAACGGCATTTTTATTAGCGGCATGGGGAATATTTGCAGATTAAACTCGCGCAAAGCCTCTAGGTACTCTATGCTCCGCTGCGGGAATAGCTTTTGCGCCGTAAGCGCGGCGCGCGGCAGCGGCGACGAGCATATTCGGCTTATGCTGGCGAGCTTTTCGTATGCGGTGCTGCTTTTAAATTTATCGGTTTCATACAAAGCTAAGCTTTGCGTAGTATCATACAGGATCGCGCGCCGTGCCGCTTCTGCGGCGTCGCATACGCCGCGATCGATCAGCGGCGTAACGTGGCGGATCAGCGCTAGTGTCATGATCTTGCCCTAAAGATGGAAGTTTACGCGGCTATTTAAGCCTTTCGTAGCTTTCGCATGAGCTTTTCCATATCTGCTCATGCTCCGCTACCGAGCTCATAAATCTATCCTTGCCGCCCAGCTCGCAGGCCTTTTTGTAGTACTGCGCGGCTTTTGCATTATCTGCGCCCTCGTAAAGACGCGCTAAATTTAAACACGCAAGCCAGCTATCCGCAATATCCATGTCGCAGCCGCGCACATAGTAACCTATGCCCTTTATAGCGTCTTTGCGCACGCCTCTGCCTCCGATATACGCAGAGCCCGCGTTACTGCAGCCTATCGCGTGCCCGTCATCGCAGGCTTTGTCAAACAGCTCTGCCGCCTTCGCCTCATCGCGCGGCATCCCCTCTCCGCTTTGATACAAAATGCCTAAATTTACGCACGACTCCGCATCGCCGCCTTTACAAGCTTTGACGTATAACGGCGCAGCCTTTAGCAGATTTTGCGGCACGCCCCAGCCATAATTGTAAACCTGCGCCAACGCCCCGCACGCCTTCACATCGCCCTTATCGCAGGATTTTGTAGCCCTGCTTATATCGTCTGCGGTGGCTACGAAATCAGCTAGCGCGAAATTTGCGGCAAGCGCCGCGGCGAGCGCTAGAGCTAAAATTTTATTTTTCATTTTCGTCCTTTTCGGTTTTTTAAGATCGCCCGCCAAGCCTAAGGCGTGGATTTATTATCTGGACGTAGATTTATAGTCGCCTGCTCTTTGCTTTTTAGCGCCTCGTAAATTTCATCGACGTCGCTTAGGTTTTGATCCAAAACCTCTCTCGCCTTTTTTAGCGTGCGTGCGCCAAAAATCCCATCTTGCTTGGCTCCGATGCTTTTTTGGATATATAAAATTTTATCCTTTTGCATCGCAGCGGAATCTTTAGTCGCCCCGGAGACGGAATTTGAAGCAGGGCTTTCAGAGCCGCTAGAGCTTGCGCTCGTAGAATTTTCGTCTGCAGAATTTACGCCATCACTCGCGGAAGCGGAATTTTTGTCCTCAAAAAATGTAGGTATCCACCCTCGCAGCAGCTCCGCCACGCCGGTTTTCGGCACATAGCCCGTATTTGCCGCGCCTCCGTAGATTGCGCTAGCCAAAACGGCGCAGAGCAGAGCTTTGCAAAAGCGAGCAAACGCCGCGCCGCCCCTGCCGCAGCGATACTCTCGCGGAATTTTACGAGCTTTTACGACGCACCGCACTGCGCTTGCCAGCCACAGCGCCATACCGCCTAACAGCCCAGCAGCAGCAGCGATTGCCACGCCACATGCAAGTGCCCAAAAATAATGCTCTGCAAAGATCATCTCGAAGCAGCCCTCGCACGCCAGCGTAGCCGCCGCTATGAGCGCGCCTCCACCTATACACCACACCGCGCGGTCATAGCGTGGGCTTAGCACGCCAAGCGCCCCAGCCATCGCGCTGCCCAAATCGCGGGCGCATTGCTGCGAAATAAAGCCCTCGCAAACGCGCATAATCGCCGCGGCAAAACTCTGCGCGCAATCCTCGCGCAAAGAATGCGGGAAAAATAATTTCTTTAATCGGGCAAAGGGCGAAATTTTAGAATTTGACGTGGTAGGATCTCGCGTATTCGCGCGATTTTTAAATTTTGCAGCGGCTAGATTTTCGGAATTTATTGCGGCGGAGTCTATGGAATTTGTGGAATTTTCAGCACCCAAGGCGCTTAAGTCTCGGTAATCTCGCTCGCCGCGTAATTCGCAAAGACCCTCCGTAGTGCGATCAGAAGTGCCGTCTAAGCCCTCTTGCGAGCCTGCAAAATTAGATCCATTCTGCGCGCGAGCTTCGTCGCTTTGCTGCCTAACCTCAAAATCGCTGGCAGAATTCTCTCCACCTTCCAAAAGATCCGCCCCTGCAAATTTTATGCCACCGCTCACTCCTCCTGCGAACCTGCCTTGCTCTCCGCGCAACCTCGAGCGATTATCTTCCGCGCCCATAGAATTTGCCGAAGCGCTCGCGAATTTCGTGCCCGCAAATTTTACGCTCACGCCGCCCTCGAGATTTTCTTTGCGCGAAGCATCTTTTGCAAGGCTCAAAGCGTCGCGATCAGCCGTGCCGCAGGCAGAATTTACAGAGTCAAAATGTCCATCCGCGCCGCGCAACTGCTCGAGATTTAGCGTCTCGCCGCGCAGCTTAGCACTAGCTAGGCGCATCGCCGCATCCAGCGCAGGCTTCGCGCGAAATAGCGCAAAAAGGCTTTGCGCATCGTCCCGCCCTAGCCTAGCGGGCGCGCTGCGTACCGCCGCAAGCTCCGGCGCAAAAACTTCGTCCAAAAAGTTAGGTCTTACGAATGTCGCGCCACCAAAGCACGCCGCATCGTAAGCCTTGCCGCAGACGGCAAAACTCAAGCGCAAAAAATCATCCTCCGCGCTAAATACCGCTTCGCAGCCGCCCTGCACCGCTCGCAGCGAGCTTAGACGAAACAAAAGTCTGCGAGCTGCAAAGCCTACGCCCTTGCTGCATAAAAACTCCAGCAGCTCGCGCCCGAAAACCTGCGAGCTAGCGCCTATGCTGACGCTCGGGCGGGCATAGACGGATACTTTGCCGGTGCGAGTGAAATACCCGCGCCCATCGCAATGCTCGCAGCGAAAATCGCCTGCACCACCGCACTTTTCGCAGCGTAATCTGCCTGCGCCGCCGCAAGCGGGACAAATGCGCGAGCCGCTACCGCCGCAGTTAGCGCAGGGAATGAAGCGATAGCCCATAGAATTTGACGCAGAGCCTGCAGAATCGCCTCCAGAAAGGCTGCGCACATGAGCGTCCGTAGAGCTTAACGCCGCGCGGCTATAGCCGCCGGTGCCTTTGCAATCGGGGCAGATCAAGCGCCCGCGCCCGCCGCAGTTAGCGCACGGCGTCGTACCTGCGCCTTCGCAAGCTTTGCAGCGCCTCCTGCCCGATCCGCCGCAATGTTCGCAACGCAGATGAACGCTAAAGGGCTTAAAATCGTGGAATTTTATGATTTGATCCGCATTCATAGCGGCTTTTTGGGGGTCTGTGCGCAGACGCAGCATAAAGGCCTCGCTTAGCTCCGCATCAGTGCTTGCCGCGCGTAGGCACTCGCGCGCGTAGGCTTCGAACTGCGCGACATCAGTGAAATGCAGCTGCGCTCGCTCACCGCCACTTATCTGTGAGACGCTAAGCTTGCCGGCAAAGTCGTAACGCACGCCAAGCCTCGCGCTAAATCCGTAAAACTCGCGATCAAGCTCACGCAGATCGGCGCCGCCGCTACGCGCTAGTGCTTTGAGCCTAGCGACAAACGTCTCTGCAAGCTCCTCTTTATCCAGCTTGTCCATGATCGCTCCTTTCTTGCGGACGCACCGCAAAGCCGCGCCGCATAAATTTTAAAATTCCTTTATTGAAATCCTGCAAATTTTGCATTTCATACAATTATACCGCGAAAGGGAATTTTAAAATTCCAAAATCTCACGCAGAATAGAATTTAGCGCTATTGCACGCCGTAAAATCTCGCACTGCGGCGCGGCGACGTACATAACTGCCGCAACAAATACGGCGCGAACGGATCGCAAAACGGAGTCGCCCGGCATACGGCGCCCGAGCGGTAGCAGCGGGCATGCAAGACTTTTAATTTCGCAACAGCGCATAATTTGGCTCGCGACGATGCACTACACAGCGTAACGCGAAACAAATTTCGCGGCCGCGTGAAATTTTAAATTTCACAGCTAGCTCGTACGTACGCACAGCATGAAATTTAAAATTTTACGACAGTTATGGCGCGGCGCGCAGCGATCTAAATTTATGACAAGTAGCAGCGCGCAAATTTTAATCCCGCGACAATCAGGCGACGGGTGCGTGGAGTGCAATTTAATTTACGAGCGCATAACCGACATATCATCGCACAAATTTAGTCGCAGCGGGCAGCACGACGCGAAAATTCATGCCGCGACGCAGCGGCTCGTAAAATTTAGCTCTACTGCCGCGCAGCTATAGCCGCCTGCGCCTTTGCAAGCAAAGCGGATCAGACGTCCGCGCCCACTGCAGGCGATGCACGGCGGTGTATAAAATTTAATCTGGGCGTCGCAAACCTCCGCCAACATGGCTGATCGCGTGAGCGTAAAATTTAGCCGCCTGCCGCATAATTTAACTCGCGGCGGTGCATGTCGCGGCGCAAGCGCGAATTTTAGATCGTGCAGCGATCTGCTGCGCGACCGATGGATTAATTTCACGATGCGCTCGACATGAAATTTAGAATCTCGTAGCGACACATGACAACTGCGCGCGGCCGCGTGAAATTTTAAATCTCACGACGAGCTCGCGCGTTATGAAATTTTAAATCTTGCCGCGAGTGAGCTCGCAAGCTCGCGGACGGCTCGATTTAAGATCTCGCGCTTAGTTTTTGCGCGGAATTTCGCGAGCGGAATTTCAAATGCAAACCCGCGCGGGCTTCACGCTGAATTTCTGTGTAGATCTTGCGCGAAATTTAATGAAATTTCGCAGGCCGAGCTCGGCTCGCCGAAATCCGACCAATCCGACCAATCCGACCAATCCGACCAATCAAAGCTCGACCGGCTAAAACCCGGCGCAATAAAACTGGGGCGTAGCAAAACCATGACGCACTAAAACCGGGGCGCGATAAACTCGCCGCAGCTTGAAGGCAAGATTTATTGCTACCGAAGCTTGAGGGAAAAATTTATCGCCGCCGAAGTTCGCAGCTAAATTTTACCGCCCAAGTGCGGAATTTTCAGCTTTGGCTTCGGGCGCGAAAAATAAAATTTCAGATCAAGCTAGTCCACTTATTACGCCTTCGCTAGTAATCTTCATATTTAGCGCGTTAGGAACCTTCGGTAGCCCCGGCATAAGCATTATCTTGCCGCAGACGGCAACGATGAAGCCAGCTCCCGTGCGAATTTGAAGGTCCTTGACGCTGAGTTTAAAGCCGCGCGCCCGCCCGAGCGCTTTGGCATCATCGCTGAAGCTATACTGCGTCTTGGCGATGCAGACGTTTAGCCGCTCAAGCCCCAAGGCTTTGATGTGCTGCAGCGCCTTTTGCGCTTCCGGCTCGAAAACGACCTCGCTCGCGCCGTAAATTTTAGTAGCGATCTTTTCGATCTTGCTCGCCGTATCGTCGCTAAGCTCGTAGGCGAATTTAAGCTCCTTGGCGCGCTCGCACTCATCTACTACGAGACGGGCTAGCTCAAGCGCGCCCTCGCCTCCTTTGGCGAAATTTTCGCAAATCGCCATCTGCACGCCGCGCTGCTTACAGTAATCGCGCACGAAGGCGATCTCGCCGTCGCTATCGAAGCTGAAGCGATTAAGCGCCACGACCGGATCTAGCCCGAAGTTTTGTAAAATTTCAATATGCCCGCCTAAATTTACGATGCCTTTTTGAAGTGCGGCAAGATCCGGGCTCGCGATACTTTCTTTATCCGCGCCGCCGTTGTATTTAAGCGAGCGGATCGTGCTGACTAACACCGCAGCATCCGGAGCGATGCCTGCGCGGCGGCACTTGATGTCGATAAATTTTTCAGCCCCGAGCTCGCTTCCGAAGCCCGCCTCCGTCACGGCGTAATCTGCTAGCGAGAGCGCAAGCTTACTCGCCATTATGGAGTTGCAGCCGTGCGCGATATTTGCAAAGGGTCCTCCGTGCACAAGCGCGGGCGTGTGCTCAAGGCTCTGGATGAGATTTGGCTTCATCGCGTCTTTTAGCAGGATCGCCACGGCATCCGCGCAGCCCAGATCGCGCACGTATATCGGCTCTCCCTGCGTATCGTAGGCGACCATTATATTTGCGATGTTTTCCTTAAGCTCGGCAAGATCGTTTGAGAGGCACAGAACCGCCATTATCTCGCTAGCTGCGGTGATATTAAAGCCGTCCTCACGCTCTACTCCGTCGGTGCGCCCGCCCTGTCCTACGGTGATGTGGCGCAGCGCGCGGTCGTTCATATCCATGCAGCGCTTCCATAGAATTTTCTCGATCTTTAGCGGGTTTTCTTGATACAGCGAGTTGTCGATGACCGCCGAAATGAGGTTGTTCGCGGAGGTTATCGCGTGAAAATCGCCGTTGAAGTGCAAATTTAGATCATCCATCGGCACTAGCTGCGAATACCCGCCGCCGGCAGCCCCGCCTTTGATACCGAAAACCGGCCCCAGCGACGGCTCGCGCAGCGCAAGGCAGACGCTTTTGCCCAGGCGTTTTAGCGCGTCGGCTAGACCGATGGAGGTTGTAGTCTTGCCCTCGCCAAACGGCGTCGGATTGGTCGCCGTGACCAAAATAAGCTTCGAAGCGCGCGGGCGCGGCTTGATATTTAGCTTGGCTTTGTAGTGGCCGTACAGCTCGATCTCATCCTCGCTAAGCCCCAAGCTTTTCGCAACGTTTAAAATTTTATCCGGCTTCGCCGCATTTGCTATTTCGATATCGCTCAACATCTTCTCTCCTTAAATTAAAATTTTATCGCGCAGCGTTTACGCGCGATCTGTTTTGATCCGCGAGCCGTCAGGGCGAAATCTAGGTTTGCGAGCACCCGCTCGGACGCAATCTTGCAAACGGTTACGAAAGCCCATACTTGCGCCGCTGTGGAAGCATCCTGCCCGCAAGCGTTAAATTTATGCGCGACTTTGCCGCAAAAGCGGCTTGCAAGCGCCGAATCCACGAGCCAAAAGTAACTGAGCCACTGCGACAATATTATCATCGCTACCGCAAAACGTCCTTGCTCGCTCGCAGCCGCGAAAACGCCCCACGCCCGCGAGCCGCTCGCGAGCCGCGCAAATCAAAGCTCGCGGCGCGAAATTCGCCCCGGCTAAATTTCGATCTCGATGCCCACGGGGCAGTGATCGCTGCCCATCACGTCGCTTAGGATGAAAGCGTCCTTTAGCTGCGAGCGCAAATTAGCCGAGATGAAAAAATAATCGATCCGCCAGCCTACGTTTTTTGCGCGCGCGTTAAAGCGGTAGCTCCACCACGAGTAGGCGTCCCGCAGCTCGCCGTGCACGGCACGGAATGTATCGACAAAACCCGCCGCCTCCACCTCATCAAGCCACGCCCGCTCGATCGGCAAAAAGCCCGAGGTTTTGGAGTTTGCTTTGGGGTTTGCAAGATCTATCTCGCGGTGCGCGGTATTCACGTCGCCGCAAAATATCACCCCGAGCCCCTGCTCCGCAAGGCTGCGCGCGTAGGTTAGGAATTTCGCGTAAAATTCCATCTTGTAGGCTAGCCGCGCCTCGTCCTTTTGGCCGTTGGGAAAGTAGATATTAAAAAGCACGACATCGCCGAAACGGTGCTGCAGCACGCGTCCCTCGTCGTCGGGGAAAAACAGCGCCTTGTTCGTTTCGCTTTTAAATTTCGCTAGGCTCGCCACGCCCGAATAGCCCGCGCGAGCGGCAGAATTTAGATCGATCTGAGAAAATCCAAGCTCGTAAAGCCCTTTCGGAGCGTCCTTTTCGCTCACCTTGATCTCTTGCAAGCCTAAAAAATCGGGATTTTGCTCCGCGAGCCACGCAAAGCCGTCTTTGCCAAGCACTGCGCGCAGCCCGTTTACGTTCCAACTAATCAGTTTCAAATTTAGCCTTTGGCGCAAAAATTTTGGTATGATTATACGAAATTTTGACTAAATTTAAAGGAAAATTATGCGCAATCAGCCCAAATACCGATTTTTTGCCAACTGGGGCTACGCTATGGCGGGTCTTGCCGAGATGCTGCGCAGCGAGCGTAGCTTCAAACTCGAGCTTTGCGTGTTCGTCCCGCTTCTGCTGTCGCTATTTTTTTGGAATTTCGGCGCGGTGCTAAATCTATTTTTGATCTTCGGCGCGGTCTTTACGCTCGTGTTCGAGTGCGTAAACTCAGCCATCGAGCGCGCGGTCGATCTTACCACGAGCGAAATCCACCCACTAGCCAAAGGCGCCAAAGACACCGCAAGCACGGCCGTGATGATGAGCCTATTTCTCAACGCCGCGCTGTGGGGATATGCGCTTATTGGTAAATTCTTTTAATCGCGTGATTGCAAATTTCGCGATAAAAGATTTAAATCGCTGCAACGCAGAGTTTTTTTGGCGAGTGTGGAATTTGCAAGCCACTTGAGTCGTTGATCATCCACGCCTGCAACCCAAACACGACCCTGCGTGATATTGAAATTTTAAAATCCGAAATTTGCTTTAAATTTAAACTCTCCTGTGCGCGAAAATTTTAATATTCGCTCGGCTCTTAAAATTTTAAAATAGCTTTTAAAATTTCTATAGATAAATCATTCAAGCAAATTTTACGCCGTAAAATTTTAGCTATAAAATTATAACGACTTTCAAGATGCTTTAATACAATTTTCACTAAAATCACGCCGTCTTAATTAAAATAATTTTCAAAAAAAGGAAAATTTTGTCTAAATCCTTTCACAAAATCTCGCGCAAATTTCATTTGTGGCTATCTTTGATATTTTGCATACCCCTTATAATCATTTCTATAAGCGGCTCGGTTTTAGTTTACGCGGAGCAGATCAATGAAGTTTTGCTAAAAGACAAGGTGTTTAGGACACAAGAAAGCGTGGCGAAATTCCCCGTTAGAATGAAATTTAGTACCCTGCAATCCGAGATAAAATCCAAATTTAAAGAGTACGCGATCATGGGCTGGAGCATCGCGCAAGATCCTTTAAAGACCGATAAAATCAGACTTTCCTCTCAGAAACTGCAAAAGCGGATCATAATTTACTTAGATGCCTTTAGCGGCGAGATTAAAGGCGCGCCCATGCCGCGAGATGAGGGCTTTATCGGCGCGATAAACAAACTGCACGCGGAGCTGTTTTTAGGTCGCGGCGGTAGAATTTTTGCAGGCGTTGTGGGGCTTAGCGCGCTACTTATCGGCATTAGCGGCTTTTTTATCTACAAAAAATTTTGGCAAAACTTATTCTCGCTAAGGCTAAATCGGGCCATATATTTTATGCGCGGCACTCACCGCCTAATCGGAGTCGCGAGCACTCCCGTAATGTTTGCTATAGCTATAAGCGGAGCATGGTGGGAGCTAAGGGCGGTAACTTACAAGCCGCTCGCAAATCCATGCGGCGCGGTCTTGCAGAATTTTAAGACCGAGCGAAATTCCACCGTCGCGGCATCAAACGGAGCGGTAAGCATGAAAACGGCGCAAAATCTTGCGACGCTAGATGAGGCTTTAGCGCGGATAGCGGTTAAATTTAAAGAATTTCGCTCCACCTATATCGCCTTTCCGCTCTGTCCGGGCGGCGCTTTTACCGTATACGGCTTCGAGGCGGGGCAAAACCCGCTGCAAAGCCCTTACGCGAGCCGTATCACGATATCGGATGCAGGCGAAATTTTAAAAGCGGACTTTATAAACGATGCGGATTTTTCGGACAAACTTCAAGACGGCTTTCGTCGCGCCCATGCGGGCTCATACGGCGCAATAACGAAGCTTATATGGTTTTTAGCGGGGCTTGCGCCCCTATTTTTAAGCATTTGCGGATTTTACATAACTCTAAAAAATAGAAATTCTAAAAGAAGAAAGTTATGAAGAAAGTATCTCTTTCGCTCGTAGTCGCATTAAATATGCTAACTTCGCTTTATGCGGAAAATAACGCCACTGCGAGCACCCCGGAGGACTTAGGCACCATAGAAGTGCAAGATACCCAAAAGCTCCGTCGCGACGACAGAGATTATGAGGCTAGAAAGCTCGTTAAAAGTACCACCAGGCTCGATCTTACGGCAAGAGAAACACCCCAGTCTCTTACCGTGGTGACCGAAGCCAAGCTAAAAGATATGGGGATAACCGATTATCAGGTGCTGATGCGAAATATCGCGGGCATTACGAGCGGGCGTATGGATGAGAGGCTCTATCCTACGGCGCGCGGATTTAGCATAGATTATTATCTGCTTGATTCGATGCCTAGCTTCGGAGGTTTTAGCCTCGGGGCGAACGATTTAAATTTACTGCCATATGAGCGCGTTGAGGTAGTAAAGGGTGCGAACGGATTATTAGCAGGCGCGGGAAATCCCGCCGCGAGTTTAAATTTTATCCGCAAGCACGCGGATTCCGCCGTTCCGAAAGGATACATCAGCCTAAACGGCGGCTCATACGACAAATACGGGCTTAAAACCGATGTGCAAAGCCCGCTCAATCAAAGCGGTTCGGTGCGCGGACGCCTAGCGTTTATGCATGAACGATCGCACTCTTATATGGACTATTACAATCGTCGCAATACTGCCGTTTATGGCGTATTAGATATCGATGTAACGGACGATTCAAGGCTGAGCTTTGGCTCATTTTATCAGACTCTACGCCGACATGGCACACGCTGGGGCGGAATGCCCGCGTTTAAATCGGACGGCACGCGCACGCACTTCGGCAAAAACAAAATTTTCTCTCAGCCTTGGACGCGATACGACATCTCTACGCTTGATTTTTATGCCGATTTTAAACAATATTTCTCAAACGAGGCGAGTTTAAGCTTGAGTTATTCGTTTCGTCGCGCTCATACCGATTCAAATTTGCTCTATTATGGCGGCAGGGTAGGCCCTGGCGGCATCGGAAACGTCGCCGATCTTAGCGTTTATGCTAACAAGCGCGAAGAGAATATCCACAATATCGACGCCTATGTGAATATCCCTTATGAATTTTTCGAACAAGATCATGAATTTGTATTTGGTGTGATGTATAATCTTTACAAAAAAGGATCTGATAACGTAAGTAGCTACTGGAATAGTCGAAACACTCCGGCAGGCCTTGCTTATGCCGCGCGCACTAGAATAAATTTTAACGACCTTCATATTGAAGATCCACGCTTACCGTATGTAGATCAAAATAATGCCGATCGAACTATTCAAAAAGCAATTTATGCCGCGAATAAACTCTCAATCACCGAGGATTTAAAGCTCTTATTAGGAACGCGGATGAGTTACTATAAATATAAAATTACAGGTGGAGCAGATAATAGAAATTTTACCCGCGAAATTACTCCATATGCAGGGATCACCTATGATTTAGACGATCATCATACCCTTTATGCAAGTTATACGAGTATTTTTAAACCTCAAACCTACAAGGACAAAAACAATAAATATCTTGATCCCATCCAAGGCAAGGACTACGAAGCGGGCATCAAAGGCGAGTATTTTGACGGCGATCTGCAAGCAAGCCTGGGCGTTTTTAAGATCATCCAAGATAAGCTCGGCATCCGCACCGACGAGTATATCACGGGCACAAATTCCTACGCTTACAGGCAGGGTCGCGGAGTAACCAGCAGGGGCTTTGAAGCGGATGTAAACGGTAAAATCACCGATGCGCTAAGCCTAAGCATGGGGCTAGCGCACTACAAAGCCAAAGACGCTGACGGCAATATTTACGCCAGCGACTCCTCCCGCACCAGCGCAAATCTTTTTGCAAAATATGAGATCGGCACATTTAGAATCGGCGCAGGCGCGATGTATCGCTCAAAGATTTATTCCGACTCGCCATACGGCAGGATCGAGCAGAAAGCCTACACGATTGCAAACGTAATGCTAGGCTACAAAGCGAGTAAAAACCTAGATGTGCAGCTAAATGTCGATAACATAACCGATAAGCGCTATTTTGAGGGCATCGGCTCAAATCGTATGATCTACGGCGATCCACGCACCTTCAATCTAAGCCTTACGTATAGCTTTTGACCCAAATAGTCGCGGCGGAATTTGTCTAGTGCTTAGCTCTAATAGAATTTCATCGCGACGCGATAAATAAATGGCAAATTAAGCCTAAATTTCGTAAAATCACCGCTAAGACGCGAGGTCGCGTAATACGATAAAAGGCAAACGATGCAAAGTTCAACCTCATAAATCCCGCTAAATTTAAACCAAATCAACCAACAAATTTAAATTTAACGGAGAAAAACCATGAAAAGACGAGACTTTCTAAAACTAGGTGCGCTAGCTGCGGCTTCAGCGCAGGCAAAACAATTTGACGCGGCGGCGCAGGCGATATTTGACGAGCAGATGGGGCTTTGCGCGAATAAATTTGGCGCATTTTACGTCCAAACCATCGGCGGTAGGGTCGTTGGTACCGAGCCATTTGAGGGCGACGCGATGCCAACGGTGCTAAACAACGCCCTAAGCGATCACATCCAAAACGAAACGCGCGTGAAATACCCATACGTGCGCAAAAGCTTCCTCGCAGACCCGTCAAATCCAAAGTCGCAGCTTCGCGGCAAAGAGCCCTTCGTGCGCGTTAGCTGGGACGAGGCGATAAAGCTAAGCGCCAAAATTTTGAAAGAAAACTTCGATAAATACGGCTCAGAGGCCATTTACGGACAGCTTTATCAGTGGGGTAGCCTAGGAAAGGTCGGCCACTCGCAGCGCACCGCAAAACGCATGCTAAACGCGCTAGGAGGCTACGTGAGCGAGCTTGGCGGCTACTCATACGGCGCGGCGACGGCGTTTTTGCCTCACGTGACGGGCTCTATCGATCCGACGCATAATCCTACGCGCTGGGAGGGCGTGGTAAAGGAGGCCAAAACGATCGTATTTTGGGGTACGAACCCGGTCGTTTCAAACAAGATCGCTATCGGCGTTCCGATGCACAACTCCTACGCTTACTACGAGATTATGAAGGATAAATTTAAAAAAGGCGAGATGAAAATTTACAGCGTCGACGTTTATCGCAACGAAACGGCGGAATATTTCGGCGCGCACTATCTTGCCGTGCGCCCTTGCACCGATACGGCGATGCTGATCGGGCTTTGCGATTATCTCTACGAAAACGGGCTTTACGACAAGGAATTTATTGAGCGCTACACGGTCGGGTTCGATAAATTTAAGGATTATTTCACGGGCGCGAAAGACGGCGTGAAAAAGGATCTAAAATGGGCGAGTAAAATTTGCGGCGTGAGCGAAAAGGAGCTAAAAGAACTAGCGGGTACGCTGGCCAAAAAAGACACGCTCATCGTCACGGGCTACTCTATCCAGCGTCAACACCACGGCGAGATGGCGTACTGGGCGCTCATCGCGCTAGCTGCGATGCTAGGCGACATCGGCAAGACGGGGCGCGGATACGTGATGAACGATCAGATGCATAAAAACGCAGATATTAGCTTCGTCGCGCCAAAGCTTCAGGCCTTTAACCCGGCGGTAAACGAAAAATACATCGCCCCGCAGGGCAAGCTGGCTAAGGCTAAATACCACGAGATACCAAACAGCAGGCTCATAGACGCGATCATGGAGCCTGGCAAGCAGATCGAACGCAACGGCAAAAAGTACGTCATGCCGCACATCCGCGTGATGTTTAACGCCAACGGCTCGACCTTCACCCGTCACCCCGACACCAACCGCGCGGTCGCGGCGATGCGCAAGATAGAAGCGATCATCACCACCGAGCCCTTTTGGACGAGTACGGCGAGGCTTAGCGACATTGTGCTGCCGGCAGCGCTAGAGTGCGAGCGCACGGATATCGAGTTTGCAAACTCGACTAGCGAGTACCTCTTTGCGATTAAGCCGCTAGTAAAGCCCGCGGGCGAGAGCAAGAGCGACTTTGAGATCGCGCGGCTCATCTGCGCGCAGTGGGGCGAGGAGTACGATCAGGCCTTTAGCGAGGGCAAAACGGAACTTGAGTGGGTGAAGGAAATCTACGAAAACGCCGCAAAGCAAGCCGAGGGCATGGGAGTGGCGATGCCTAAATTTGAGGAGTTTTGGCAAAAAGGCTACGTCAAATTTGATAAGATCAACGAGAAAAAGAGGTACTTTACAAACTACGCGGACTTCCGCGCCGACCCCGAGAAGAACGCGCTAAAAACGCCGTCGGGCAAGATCGAGCTATACTCAGAAGCGGTCGAAAAGCTAGGTTACGCCGACTGCCCGCCGCACGCGACGTGGATGGAGCCGTTTGAGTGGCTGGACGGCGACGTGAGCAAGTATCCTATCGCCATCAGCGGCGCGCACTCTAAATTTAGGCTCCACTCGCAGCTAAACAACTCGCTCATCCGCAACTACGCCGAGATCGCAAACCGCGAACCAGCACTCATCAGCCCCGCCACGGCAAAGGCACGCGGTATAAAAACGGGCGACGTAGTTAGGATCTATAACGACCGAGGCGAGATCCTCTGCGGCGCGCTGGTGAGCGATACGGCGCAAGATAACGTCGTGATCGTAAGCGAAGGCGCGTGGTACGACCCCGCCGTCTGGGGCGAGAAAAGCCTGTGCAAACACGGCAACATAAACGTGCTAACCAAGGACGTGCCTAGCTCGCAGCTCTCGCAAAGCAACACCGCGCACACGAGCATGGTGCAGATCGAGAAATTTAAAGGCGAACTGCCGAGCGTAACGGCGTTTGATAGACCTGTGACGATAGAGGCTTAGCGCGCTTTCTAACTCTTGTGCCAAAGCCCTACCAGCCATTTATCGCAAACAAAATCGCTAAGTTTTTCTGCGCCAAGAGCTCGTCCGAGAGGCGGTCGTATTCGTCCCCAAGCCCTATTTCTTGCGCCATAGACGGCGGCTCGTCATTCCAAGAGCCCATTGCACCGAATACATCGGCGATCCCCGCCGCGGCAAACGCCCTCAAGCTCGGCTGCGGCAGCGCTGCAAACGAAACGGCGTAATACTCGCCTACGGGGACTTCGCCCCGCAGCGTCTTAAGCGCATTATCAAACGTCTGCGCGAAGTTTTCGCAGCCTATCTTGCTCGCAAAATCCCTGATCTGCACTAAAACATTCCCGAATTCTGCGCTGTTATCGCGCGCGTTTAGCGCATCTCGCGGCATCCCGCGCCAAAGGCGCTCGACGTATTTCGCGCACCAAGCCTTTTTGTCGCGATCGTATTTCCAATCAGGCGTAAAAACGCCGTCAAAGTCCTCAAAGCGGCAGACGATGCCGTTTACGTTCATCCCCGAAAAGCCCAAAAGCGCTCTATCTTTTACGAAAGTTGGAATACTAAGCCCCGCGTCCTTCAGACCGAGCTTTAGGCACTGCTCTATCCAACGCCGCCGTGCGGAGATCGGCTCGTCCTCGCACTCTTTTTGCGCGACTTGCTCGGTAAAAAATTTGCGCGCCTTTTGCAGAAACGACGAGCCCGTGCTTTCGTCGGCGCCTTTTTTACTAGCCGCTTTTTCATTTGCCGCTTCTTTGCCGTTCGTGCGCTTTTGTTTCACTGCCTCGCCGCTTTCTCTGGCTTCGTCCGTCGCACTGCTTTGCACTGCGCCGTATGCATCTTTTTGCTCCGCAGCTTTACTTGCGTCGTTTACGCCGTCCTGCACTGCGCGGCTCGCGCCCTCTGCGGTGCGGAAATGCTCCTTTGCAAACTCAAAATTTAAATATTTTATATATTTTTGATCTTGCGGCAGTGGCTTAGGATTGCCGCGCAGAGCTGATTTTAGCGCGACGCACAGCGCGCACGAGAGATATATTTCGCCGTTCATAGATATCCTTTAAATTTCGATCGCTCCCGTTCATGCAGCGGATTATTTATGCTCCGCGCCAAAAGCTAGCGGCGGCAAAATTTTAAAATTTTGCGCCTTAGCGACAAATTTAATCACGATAAAATTTGCGCGTGAAGCAAAAACAAATCTGCGCAAAGATAGAATTCTCAACCGCCGCGAACATAAAATTTAAAAGCAGCTGCCGCATCGAAAAAGGTGCCGTTATAAATTTAGAGCAGCTCGCGCACGGGCACGGATAAAATTCCGAAAGCAAAATCTACGAGCGGCACAGGTAAGGCGATGTGCGTTAAATTTACGCGCACTTTAAAAATGACAAACCGCTTTAAAGAAATTTCAATCGCGCTCGCGCTATGAAATTTTAAAGACAAGTCGCCGCGCCTACGCTGCCGCTAAATTTAAAATGAACCGATCGCACCGCAAAATTTTAAAAGCAAGCCGTTGCGTCCAAACTAACTAAATTTAAAATGAGGCAATCGCTCCGTTTATGCTACGGAAGCCGATCATCCGCAAGTCGCCGCTCGCAAGCTCTACGCCGCAAGCGCCCTACGCTACGACGTTTGGAAACTCATAGACCACGCGGCCGCTTTTGATCGTGCAAACCGCAGCGCCCGTAAGCTGTTTGCCGAAAAGCGGTGAGTTACGCGATTTGGACTTATTTAGCGCCTCGTCGTAAACGTAGGAAATCTGCGGATCGATGATCGTGATGTCGGCTAAAAAGCCCTCTTTGATCTCGCCTTTGTCTTTTAAATTTAGAATTTTAGCCGGGTTAAACGAGCAGAGGCGCACCATGTCTTCAAGACCGATGACGCCTTCGTTTACGAGCCGAAGCGTAAGCGGCACGAGGGTTTGAAGTCCTAAAATTCCAAACGGCGCGTGATCAAATTCGATAAATTTATCGTCGGTGTTGTGCGGCGCGTGATCGGTCACGATGGCGTCAATCAGACCGCTTTTAAGCGCCTCTCTGATCGCCTGCACGTCGCTTTGGGTGCGAAGCGGCGGCGACATTTTAAAATTCGTATCGTATCCCATCAACTCGCGCTCGTCGAAGGTGAAGTGATGCGGCGTAGCTTCGCAGGTGACGCGGATACCCTCGCGCTTAGCCTGCTCGATGAGTTTTAGCGACCACGCCGAGCTTACGTGCGCGATGTGGATGTGCCCGCCCGTCTTTTTGGCAAGCAGCAGATCGCGCGCGATCATGATCTCCTCTTTTTCGCTCGCCATCCCCTTTAGACCGAGGATCGCGCTGACTTTACCCTCGTTCATCACGCCACCGTGGCAAAGCGAGCAATCCTCGCTGTGATTTATCACGAATGAGCCGAAGTGCGCGGAGTATTCGAGCGCCTGTCGCATCACGGAGCTGTCGGTCACAGGCAGCCCGTCGTCGCTGAAGGCCACGCAGCCGGCTTCCAGCATATCGCCCATCTCGACGATCTTTGCGCCCTTGCAATCCTGCGAGATCGCGCCTATGGGTAGCAGATCGATCAGCCCGCGCTGTTTAGCCTTAGCGATCATCGCGAGAGTGATGCTTGAGTTATCATTTACGGGCCTAGTATTTGCCATCGGGAGGCAGGTCGTCACGCCGCCTGCGATCGCGGTTTCGCTGCCGCTGATGACGTCGTCTTTGTATTCGAGCCCCGGGTCTCTAAAATGCACGTGCATATCGATAAGCCCCGGCATCACGAGCTTGCCCGCAGCGTCTATGACGCGGTCTGCGGCGGGACACTCGCGCGTGATCTTTGAAATTTTATCGCCCTCGATCAGGACGTTCGCCTCCTCGCTGCCGTCATGATTAACGATCGTGCCGTTTTTTATCAAAATTTTCATCGTGCGCTCCTATTTAAATTTATCGTATGAAGTATCGCCATTCGCATCGCCTCGCCATTTTCTACCTGATCTAAAACGCAGCTATAGCGCGGATCGTCGGCTACGTCGGAGTTGATCTCCACGCCGCGGTTGATCGGGCCGGGGTGCATTATCATGACGCCCTCTTTCGCCGCCTGCATCCTCTTAGCTGTAAGTCCGAAAAATTTCGAGTATTCGCGCACACTCGGGAAGCTCGGCTCGCCATCTTGCCGCTCAAGCTGTATTCTAAGCATGATGATGACGTCGGCGCCCTCGATCGCCTCCTCCACGCTTTTGCATATCGGGCAGCCGAACGCGTCGCAGTCGCGCAGCATCATCGGAGGGCCGAAGAGCCGCACGTTTATGCCGAGCTTTCGCATCGCCCAGATATCGCTTCTAGCCACGCGCGAGCGAAATATATCGCCGATGATCGCGACGTTTAAATTCTCGATCCTGCCCTTGTGCTCGCTGATCGTAAAAATATCCAGCAGCGCCTGGCTCGGGTGCTCGTTCAGCCCGTCGCCCGCATTTACGATCGATGCGTCGCAGTTGGCCGCGACGAATTTCGCCGCGCCCGAGCAGCTGTGGCGCAGCACGAATATATCGGTGCGCATCGCCTGCATATTTCTGATGGTGTCGATCAGCGTCTCGCCCTTTTTTGTGCTGCTGTCCGCAGCGGTGAAATTTACGCTGTCCGCGCCCAGGCGCTTGGCTGCGATCTCAAAGCTCGTGCGAGTGCGGGTGGAGTTTTCAAAAAACGCGTTGATGACCGTCTTGCCGCGAAGCGAGTCGGATTTTTTGACGTCAGAGCGGTTGAGCGCTTTAAACTCGCGCGCTAGATCTATAAAGTCGTAGATGTCCTCACGGCTCAGATCCTGCGCGCTAAGAAGATGCTTTAGCTTATACATTCCCTCTCCTTTTTTGGGCCGAATTTCAGCCGTAATTGTATAAAAAAATCTCTGATAAAATTTTAAAATTTAAGAGCTGGGCTTAAATTTAGGCGCGGAATTTTGCTTAAAATTTCATTTGAGTTCGCATACGAAGCGCGAACGGAATTTCGGGGTAAAATTTAAAAATTTTGAGATTAAATTTAGGCTTCTTGAGCGAAAATTTTAAAAAATCCGCCACGCCACTTACGTAAAATTTTAAAGCTTTACGCGCAACGAGCGGCTAGAAAAGCAAAGAATTTAAAGCTTATTTAAATACTTTATATAATTTTTCGCGCTATTTTCTACGGCTTGCTCGCTTTTATCGTAAGTAAAGCCGTACGAGACGAAATTTGGTAGCGCAATCGCGCCGACGAAATTAAACGTAGCCTTAAATGGCGCTAGCACCTCATCCACGCTAAAGCCCACGATGCCGTTTTTAGAATAGTTTGCCTCAGTCGCGCCAAGTGAGATCGCAAGCGCGAATTTTTTGCCCTTAAGCTTGCCGCCGCTCTCTCCGCCATAAGCCCAGCCGCGCGTAAAAACATCCTCAAACCACTGCTTAAGAAGCGGTGTGCAGTTTGAAAAACGAAACGGAAACTGAAGCACGATTTTATCGTGGCTTTCGAGCAGTTTTTGCTCCTTTTCTACGTCGATTTTAAAATTCGGATACATTTCGTAAAGATCGTGAAGCTCGAACTTATCAGGATGGGCTAGCACAGCATCCCTCCAGTGGCGGTTTACAAGCGAGTTTGCGATATTTGGGTGAGCCAAAATAATGAGAGTTTTCATTTCTATCCTTTAAATTTGAAATTGCGGGGCGCATTATAGCCCTACTTCGTAAAATTTTTCTTGTTTTATCGCAAGCAGCCTTAAATTCTAAAGCTTTACTGGCCGCCACCCGCTTATCTTTACAGTAGCTTCGAAGCGCAAGCTTTGAATTCCAAACTTCATCCACTACTCGCGCTTTATTTTAGAAATGCTCGCCCTTGGGGCACTCGTCGCGTTTTACAGAGGTTTATCACTTCTTTGCAAATATTCATATTCCATTGCAGAGGCTCGCGCGAGTAAAATTTTAACGAAACCGCCGCGCAGGGGAAATTTTAATAAAATTTAGCATCATTTCTCTGCGAGCATTTGCCACAACAAATAAAATTTAAATGAAATCTAGCCGCGTTTAAATTCTAAAGCTTTGCCTGCCGCTCCCGTCATTGGGCTGCGGGTGCTCATCGCACTCTTATGAGTGTCCGTCACGCTTTCGTGCAGGTTCGTTACGCTCCTGCGAAGACTTGCCACTTCCTTGCGGGTGGTAGTTGCAACAAAAAATTTTGAGTAAAATTTAGCACCGCTTAAATTCTAAAGCTTTGCCTATCGGTCGTCTCTTCAAGCTCAGAATTATCATCGCGCTCCTGCGAACGCCCGCCGCGCGGCTCCTGCTGTGGCGCGACGCCAAAGCCCTCCAAGACCTTACCGATACTTTCGTTTGCGTCCTTGATGATGCCTTGCAGGCTTTCGCCCATTTTATCAAGATTTTTGCCCGCCTCGCGCGCCGCCGCCTCGCCCTGCTTTAGCAGATCCTCGATCCGATCCGCGTTGCGAGCGGCAAAATCGTTCAGCGCTTCGGGCGCCTTTTTCTGCAAATTTTGCAAGGCCTCGCCCAAAACTTTAGCATCGTTTGCAAGCTCGTCTATCGTGGAGTTCAGATCGGAGTTTCGCTTGCGCTCAAAACCCTGCGACGCGGAGCCTTGCATAGAATTTTGTGTGGAGCTTTGAGTGGAGCTTTGCCTAGAGCTATCCGCGCTTTTATTAAAATTTTGCCCTTGATTACCCGCGCTAAAATTCTGCCCCGAGCGTGCGCTTTGCTCACGATTTTGCCCGTCCGATCCGCCGTCGCAGCCGCTTAAAATACATATCGCGGCTAGCGCCAAAGTAAAATTTCGCGCTGCGCTTATAAAGCTAAAATCGTTTATAAAATTAAAATTTCTAGCGCGACCTTCTGAGATAAAATTTAATCCGCCCTGCGCTGAGATAAAATTTCGCCCGTCGCTATCCCGAGTAAAATTCTGCCCGCCCTGCGTCGAAGTAAAATTTCGCGCGCCGCCGGCTAAAACAAAATTTCGCGGCCGTCTAAAGCCCTGCTCACCGCTCGCTTGGATAAAATTCTGCGCCGAATCGCCTCCGCACCCTTTCAAAATTCGTCTTTTCAAAATCCGCTCCTTTAAATTTCATCTCTCGCAGGCGCGCTTGGAAGCCGCCCGAAAAACAGATCGCTTCTAAGCTTTAAAAGCAAGCAGATAGCGATATCGGCGCTTTGTTCGCGGATGTAGTTTCGATCGCCTTTTAGATGAAATTCCCCGACGATCTGTTTGCCGCCCTGCTCCTTTGCGCCGATAAAGACCGTCCCCACGGGCTTTTGCGCGCTTCCGCCGCCGGGACCCGCGATACCGCTTACTGCTAGAGCGAAGCTCGCCCCGCTGTTTTGCAGCGCACCCTCCAGCATCTCGCCCACGGTCTGCGCGCTGACCGCGCCGTAGCGCGCGAGCGTATCTTCGCCTACGTTTAGCCAGAGATTTTTTATCTCGTTGGCGTAGCTTACGAGCGAACCGTCAAAAACGTCGCTCACGCCAGCAACCGCGCCGAATTTTGCGGCGATGAGCCCTGCGGTACAGCTTTCAGCAAAGGTGATCTTAGCGCCTATTTCGCGCAGTCTATCCACCACAAAGCCCATAAAATCGCCGCCTTCGATGTAGCAGCTCTCATAATACTTGCCGACGCTTTGTAAAAACGCATCCAGCGCTCCGAATTTCATCGCACTGGCGCGCACTAGCAGCAAAAAGGAGCTGGGCCTGCTGATCGTAAGCGAAATTTTATAACTGATCGCGAGGCTTTCTAGGCGCTGCTTTACGCTTTCGTATTCGCAATCGAATAGATAAAAGCTCTCGCCCGCGTTCGGCGCGTCTTGAAGGATCGGCGGCAGGCTCTGCAAGCAAAGCGCCTTGATCACGTTTACCGAGCAGCCTCTGACGTTTAGCAGGAAGCTGTTTTTCGCCACCGCGCGCGCCATCGAGGGCGCTAGGGTTTCTCCGTTTTTCAGCTCAAGCGAATCGAAAGAGAGCGTCGATAAAATTTTGCCGACGACCGCGTAGGCGGAGTTTGCCGCAAAGATCGTGATGAAATCGTACGAATCGATCATCTTTTCAAGCGCGAAGGGCAAAACCTTATCGTTTTCGCTTAAGAATTTCAGATCATCAATCCGCCCGAAAACCTGCTCGTAGCTGCGAGATATATAGCTCATCAAAGCCGCGTCGTAGCGGATCTCCTCGCCGATTACAAGGATGATATTTTTCATAAAGACCCTCATTAAATTTTCGCACATTATAGCATAAACGCAGACTGCTCTTTCAGAGCTTTTTAATGGCGTTTTGGATAAACTTCACAAATTTTTTAAGACACGAAAAGGTACAAATATGGACTACAAAGATACTCTCTTTCTTCCTACGACGGACTTTGCGATGCGAGGCGCACTGCCGCAGAACGAGCCTGCGCGGTTTAAGGCATGGTACGAGCAGCGTAAAATTTACGAAAAGATGAAGGCTAAACGCAAGGGCGCAAGCGTCAGCTTCAATATCCACGACGGCCCGCCGTATGCTAACGGACACCTCCACATCGGCCACGCGCTGAATAAAATTTTAAAAGACATCATCACCAAAACCCATTATTTCTTCGGCGAGGAGATCCGCTACGTGCCTGGTTGGGACTGCCACGGCCTGCCGATCGAGCAGCAAGTAGAGATCAAACTAGGCGATAAGAAAAAATCGCTTTCAAAAGTGCAGATCCGCGAGCTTTGCAGACAGCACGCCAAAGAGTTCATCGACGTGCAGCGTAACGAATTTAAAGATATGGGGATTTTGGGCGACTGGGACGATCCGTATCTGACGCTAAAATTTGAGTTTGAAGCTGAAATTTACAAGGCGCTCTGCCAGATCGCTAAAAAAGGAATTTTAATTGAGCGAAGTAAGCCCGTGTTTTGGAGCTGGGCGGCAAAGAGCGCGCTCGCAGAAGCCGAGGTTGAATACAAAGACAAAGAGGACTACTCGATCTTCGTGGCGTTCGATCTAAGCGGTGAAGCGAACGCTAAAATCGGCGCGAAAGGCGCCAAAGCGGTCATCTGGACGACCACGCCTTGGACGCTGCCCGCAAACGGCGCGATATCTTTGAACCCGAATGAAATTTACGCGCTGACGAGCGAAAATTTAATCTTTGCAAAACCTTTGGTCGAAAGCCTCGTAAGCCTGGGCATCACGAGGGGCGAGATCGTAAAAGAATTTAAGGCTGCCGAGCTTGAAGGCTTAAACGCGATCAACCCTCTAAACGATAGGGCTTCGAAATTTATCCTCGGCGAGCACGTCCTGATGGACGGCGGCACCGGGCTCGTGCATACGGCTCCGGGGCACGGCGAGGACGATTATTTCGTAGGGCTTAAATACGGCATCGAAGTGCTGATGCCGGTGGATGAGGGCGGCTGTTTCGATCAAACTCTTAAAACCAAAAAACTCTTCCGCGCAGACGTCGTAGATGAGCTCGTAGGGATGCATATTTTCAAAGCAAACGAGAGAATTTTACAGCTTTTAGGCCCTGCGCTTATAAAATCCGGTAAATTCGTCCACTCCTATCCGCACTGCTGGCGTACGCACAAGCCGGTAATCTACCGCGCGACGAAGCAGTGGTTTATCGCGATGGATGAGCCAATGCCTAGCGGCAAGACGCTACGTCAGGTGGCGCTAGAGCAGATCGGTAAGGTTAAATTTTATCCGCAAAGCGGCATCAACCGCCTTACCTCGATGATAGAAAACCGCCCCGATTGGTGTATCTCGCGCCAAAGAGATTGGGGCGTGCCGATCGCGTTTTTCCGCGATAAAAGCACCAAAGAGCCGATCTTTGATGAGAAAATTTTAAATAATATCTACGAAATTTTTAAGGCTAAGGGCGCGGATGCTTGGTGGCAGATGGAAATTTCGGAGCTCTTGCCTCAGGATAGCGGCTATAAGCCTGAAAATTTAGAAAAGGTGATGGATATCTTAGACGTTTGGTTCGATAGCGGCTCGACGTGGAAGGCGGTGCTGCAAAGCGGCGCCTACGATGCGGGCAAATTCCCTGCGGATATGTATCTTGAGGGCAGCGATCAGCACCGCGGCTGGTTTCAAAGCTCACTTCTGCTAAGCTGCGCGATCAACGAATGCGCGCCATACAAAAGCATACTCACGCACGGATTTACCGTCGATGAGAAGGGTCAGAAGATGAGTAAATCAGTCGGAAACGTCGTCTATCCGCAAGAGGTCGCAAAGAGCCACGGCGTTGAAATTTTACGCCTGTGGGTCGCGATGAGCGATTATTCGACCGATCTGAAGATCAGCGACAATATCCTTAAACAGGTAAGCGAGCAGTACCGCAAGATCCGAAATACTATAAGATTTCTGCTCGCAAGCACGAGCGATTTAAATGAGATCGAGACGAGTAATTTTACGCGGCTTGACCGCTGGATCCTAACGCGCGCGGCAAACGCCTTTGCGAGCGCGGAAGCGGCATTTAGAAACTACGATTTTTCAAAAGGCTTCAACGCTTTGCTAAATTTCTTAAGCGCCGATCTGAGCGGAATTTATCTTGATATCTGCAAAGACAGGCTCTACTGCGACGCACCCGACGAGCCGCGCCGCAGAAGCGCGCAAAGTGCGATCGCTCTGATCACGCGAGCGCTGCTGCCTCTGATCGCGCCTACGCTAACCTACACGATCGACGAAGTGATGCAGTTCGCGCCGCAAATCATTAAAGAGGGCAAGGAGGACGTTTTCGATCTGACATATAAGCCGATAGAATTTGACGATTTCATAGAATTCGACGAAATTTTAATCAAATCCAGGGAGAAATTTTTCGAGCTTATCGATGCGCTAAAAAAGGACAAGATCATCAAATCGACGCTTGAGCTGGTTTTGCAAACGAGCTCGAACGAGATTTTATCAAACGACATCCTAGGCGTAGCGGATTGGTTCATGGTAAGCGACGTGGACACTCTGCAAAGCGAGGAGGCTCTGGCGGAGTTTAAGATAAACGACGAAATTTTCCGTCTCGTAAAATCCTCTAAACATAAATGCCCGAGATGTTGGAAATTTAACGCAAAAGAGCCGGATGAGCTCTGCCCGCGCTGCGCGAAGGTCATGCATGCTCGCTAGCCCCATAAGTCTCGGCTTCGTATTTTTTACGATCGCGCTGATCTGCGTAGCGACGGGCGTGGGGATCTATTTCGTGAATAAATTTAAGGATGGCAGATGATAAGTTTGAAAGAGGCTCTAAAGCTGAACGCGGATGAAATTTCGGCGCTTAGAGCGGAGCTAAAGGATAAAATTTTAAAAACCAAAGAGCTTGGCGCTTACGTTGAGCAGCTCACGGGCGAGGCTTTAAACATCAGCGGCGAGGGTGTGCCGATCGCGATCAAAGATAACATTCAGGTAAAAGATTGGAGCGTCACCTCGGCGAGTAAAATTTTGCAAGGCTACGTTGCGCCATACGACGCGACGGTGATCAAAAAGCTACGGAAGCGCGGTTTGGCGCCGTTTGGGCGAACGAATATGGATGAGTTTGCGATGGGAAGCACGACCGAAAGCTCATTCTACGGCAAAACTCTCAATCCGACCGATCACTCGCGCGTACCCGGCGGCAGTAGCGGCGGAAGCGCGGCTGCCGTAGCGGCAAATATCGCCATAGCCGCACTCGGAAGCGATACGGGCGGCTCGATCCGCCAGCCGGCGGCATTTTGCGGCTGCGTAGGCTTTAAGCCGAGCTACGGCAGGGTCAGTCGCTACGGGCTTGCGGCGTATTCGAGCAGCCTCGATCAGATAGGACCGATCACGCGCAGCGTCGAGGACGCAGCGATTTTATACGACATCATAGCAGGCCGCGATGAGATGGACAGCACGAGCTACGCAGGCGCTTACGAAAGCACCGCGGATAAGCTAAACGCAGATCGCAAGCTTAAGATCGCAGTTATAAAAAATTACGTGGACGAAGCCTCGCAGCAGGTCAAAGAGGCTTTAAGCTTAACCATAGAAAAGCTAAAATCCTTCGGGCATGAGATCATTTACCGCGATCTTTGCAGCTCCAAATACGACATCGCGACCTACTACATCATCGCAACCGCCGAGGCTAGCGCAAATTTAAGCCGCTACGACGGCGTGCGCTACGGAAACCGCGCAAAGGCTCTAAATTTAAAAGAGCTCTACGCCAACACTCGCGGCGAAGGCTTCGGCGACGAGGTCAAAAGAAGAATGCTTCTAGGCACCTTCGTGCTAAGCAGCGGCTACTACGACGCGTATTACATCAAAGCGCAGAAGGCAAGGGCTTTCATCAAAAGTGAATATGAGGAAATTTTGAAAGACGCCGATTTGATCTTTATGCCGATCGCGCCGGGTGTGGCGTATAAATTCGGCGAGCTTAGCGATCCGCTTCGCGCGTATCTTAGCGACATCTACACGATCGGCGTAAATTTAGCGGGGCTTCCCGCGATCTCCGTGCCGGTAGCGAAAAACAAAGAGGCTCTTAATATCAGCGCGCAGCTCATCGGGCGCGCTTACGACGAACAAACGGTGCTGGACGGCGGCTTGAGTTTAGAAAAAATCGTGAAAGGATAAGTATGAAGATCGTCAAAAAGGCTCTGACCTTCGAGGATGTTTTGTTGGTACCGCAATACTCTGAAATTTTACCCAAAGAGGTCGATATCAGCACGAGTTTTACGAAAAATATCACGCTAAATACCCCTCTCGTGAGCGCTGCGATGGATACGGTCACTGAGTATCGCACGGCGATAATGATGGCACGCCTCGGCGGCATCGGCGTGATTCATAAAAATATGGACGAGGACTCCCAAGCCAAGATGGTTCGCCGCGTAAAAAAGAGCGAAAGCGGCGTCATTATCGATCCTATCTCGATCAAGGCGGACGCCACGATCAAAGACGCTCTCGATCTGATGGGCGAGTACCACATCAGCGGCATTCCCGTTATCGACGATAACGGCGTGCTGATTGGGATTTTGACCAATCGCGACCTGCGCTTTGAAACAGACACCGCCGCGCTAGTAGGCGAAAAGATGACTAAAGCTCCGCTAATTACCGCTCCAAAGGGCTGCACGCTTGATGATGCGGAGAAAATTTTTAGAAACAATAAGGTAGAAAAGCTTCCGATAATCGACGCAAACGGCCATTTGGAGGGGCTTATTACGATTAAAGACCTTAAAAAGCGCATCGAATATCCAAGCGCTAATAAAGACAAATTCGGCCGCCTTCGCGTCGCCGCGGCGATTGGCGTAGGCCATCTGCAAAGAGCCGAAGCTCTCGTAAAAGCGGGCGTCGATGCGCTTGTGATGGACTCTGCGCACGGACACTCCAAAGGCATTATCGACACGCTTAAGGAGCTGAAGCGAAATTTTGACGTGGACGTAGTGGTCGGAAACGTCGCAAACCCCGCTAGCATAAAGGATATCGCAAACGCAGGAGCCGACGCGATTAAAGTAGGTATCGGTCCCGGCTCGATCTGCACTACGCGCATCGTAGCGGGCGTGGGCGTGCCGCAGTTTACTGCGATCAACGATTGCGCGATCGAGGCGGCTAAATTTGGAATTCCGATCATCGCAGACGGCGGTATCAAATACTCGGGCGACATCGCCAAAGCTCTAGCCGCGGGCGCAAGCTCGGTGATGATGGGAAGCTTGCTTGCAGGCTGCTACGAGACCCCGGGCGAGCTCATTACGTTTCAGGGGCGCCAGTACAAAACCTACCGCGGCATGGGTTCCTTAGCGGCGATGCAGAAGGGAAGCTCGGATCGCTACTTTCAAGACGGCACTGCAAAAGAAAAGCTCGTACCCGAGGGCGTCGAGGGACGCGTGCCTTATGCGGGCATGCTAAAAGACGTGATCTTTCAGCTGCTAGGCGGCTTGCGAAGCTCGATGGGATACTGCGGCAGCAAGGATATCGCGACCTTTCAGCAAAAAGCGGAATTCGTCGAGATCACGAGCGCAGGTCTTAAAGAAAGCCACGTCCACGACGTCATCATCACCCAGGAAGCGCCGAATTACCGAGTAAATCAGTGATCCTTAAAAGCAAAATTCAAAATTTCGACGAACCGCTCTATCTGGAGAGCGGCCGCGTCTTTTCCAACTTCAAGCTCGCCTATGAAACCTACGGCGAGCTAAACCCAGATAAATCAAACGTCATCGTCATCTGCCACGCCTTAACCGGCTCCGCGCACGCCGCGGGACTTTACGAGGGCGACGTTAAGCCCGGCTGGTGGGACGGGCTCATCGGCGATCATAAAGCGATCGATACGACTAAATTTTTCGTCATCTGCATAAACATTTTAGCTTCGCCGTTCGGCTCGACATGCCCGCTTGATGTCGATGAAAGCAGCGGCCGCGAGTACCGCTTGCGCTTTCCGGTAGTGGTCGTCTCGGACGTCGTGCGCGCGCAGATGATGCTTTTAAAGCGCCTAGGCATCGCCCGCGCCCGCGCCGTTATCGGCGGCAGTCTGGGCGGCATGCAGGCGCTGTGCTATGCGATCGAATATCCAGAATTTGCGGATGAAATTTTCGTACTCGCAAGCACATACGCTACGCAGCCTTGGGCGATCGCGTTTAATAAGATCGCGACCGAGGCCATCTTGCGCGACCCGAATTTCAAAGGCGGCAACTACGATAAAAATCTGATCGCCGAGCACGGACTTGACGGCATGGCGGTGGGGCGCATGGCGGGGCATATAAGTTTTTTAAGCCCAAGCTCGATGCAGGAAAAATTTGGGCGCAACTACGTCGAAACCGACGGTCTTTACGAGATTAACGGGCGCTTTCAGGTCGATCGCTACCTTGAATACAACGGCGAAAATTTTGCGCGCAGGTTCGATCCGCTGTGCTATCTCTACATCGCCAAGATGATGAATATATTTGATTGCACGCGCCACTACGGCAATCTCAAAAACGCCTGCGCGCAGATCAGATCGCGCCTGCACCTCATCTCTTTCAAAGGCGACGTACTCTTTCCGCCTGAGCTGATGAAAGAAATTTACGATGCGATGAGCGATCTAGGGAAAAAGGATCGCACGAGCTACGCGCAGATCGACAGCGACTACGGACACGACGCGTTTTTGGTCGAGATAGAAAAATTTGATTACATCATAAAAAGGATTTTGGATGAGTTTTGAAGAAAAAATGGAAAAGATTAACGCGCTTTTAAAAAGCCTAAACGACAAGGATCTAAGCCTAGAGGAGAGCGTAAAGCTGTATAAACAGGGCGTAGCGCTGCTAAAAGAGGCAAAGGAAATTTTAGAAAACGCCAAACTCGAGGTTGCCGAAATAAACGCACCCGAGCAGGTTTAGGAGGCGACGATGATAAACGTATGCGTTTTACAGCTACCGACGCTTTCGATGAGCGAAAATCGGATCGATTACTATATGAAGGTCGCCAAAGACAACGGCGCGCGGATCGTGCTACTGGGCGAATATGAACTAAATTCCTTCTTTAGCGAGCTTAAAAAGATGCCTCGCTCCATCGCGTGCGAACAGAGCGAGCACAAGCAGGAGCTGATGGCGCGGCTAGCCTCCAAATACGACCTGCATATCGTAGCGCCGATAATCAGAGCCGCTAGCGGTGCGATTTTGAGGCAGGCGGGCATTTTCGGCGGCGCGGCTCAAAAAAGCGCGCACTGCGGCGGCGGCGAAAATTCCGCAAGCCTTAAAAGCGAGCCCGGTTGCAAGGGCGAGCTAAATTCCAAGAGCGATTTAAGCTCCAACAATAGTTCAAACTCTAAAGGCGCTTTAAATTCCAAAAGCGAGCAGAATTGCAAAGGCGGCTTAAATTCCTGCGGCGCGCACGCTTTAAATTTCAAAGCCGAAAGCCAAAAAGATGCGAGCGAAGAGGAGATCTTTTGCGCGAGCGAAAACGAGCCTATCTGGGTGAAATCCTGCGCGAAATTTTCGCCCTCGGAGGTAAAATTTTACGATCAAAATATCCTGATGGGCTATCCGCACTGGAACGAGGAGGGCTTTTTCGCCAACCGCAAAAGCCGCAAAATCGGTAAAATTTCGCCGATGATCTTTAGCGAGGGCGGCGTAAAATTCGGCGTCTGCTTCGGCTACGAGGCGCATTTTGACGTATTCTGGCGCTATTTTATGCAGAAAAACGTCGGTTGCGTGCTCGTGCCGTGCGCCTCGACCTTCGAAAGCGGCGGGCGCTGGCGCGAGCTTTTGAAGATGCGCGCGTTTACGAACTCGCTCTACGTCATCCGCGCCAACCGCATCGGCGAGGCGAAATTCGGCGAAAGCGAGTTTAAATTTTACGGCGAGAGCTTCGTCGTAACCCCCGGAGGCGAGATCACAAACGAGCTGAAAAACGAAGAGGGCGTGCTGATGTGCGAAGTGGACGCGGACGAGATCGCTGCGGCGCGCGGGCTGTGGAAATTCCGCAAAAACCTAGTCAGCAGGGGGCTTTTATGAACTACTTTCACAGACAGATCCAGCTTTGGGGCGAGCAGACACAGCGCGCGCTTGCGGATAAACGCATCCTAATCATCGGCGCGGGCGGGCTTGGAAGCAGCCTTTCTTACGCACTCGGCGCAAGCGGCATCGGGCGGATCAGTGTCGTGGATTTCGACACGGTGGCGCTTCACAACATCCACAGGCAAATTTTATTCACGCTCGAAGACGAGGGCAAATTTAAAGCGGACGTTTTTAAAAGCCGTACGGAGGGTCGCTACGACGGCGTGAGCGTCGAGGTGCATAAGAGCCGCGCGGAGGAATTTTTCGCTAGCGCGATAGGCTCGGGCGAGAAATTTGATCTCATTTTGGATGCGACCGATAATCTCGCCACGCGCGCGCAGATCGATGCGTTTGCTAAGCAAATAGGCGTGCCGTGGGTGTTCGCGTCGGTGGACAGCTGGCAGTGCCAAGTCTGCTTCGTGCAGAATGCGGATTTTAAATTTTTCCCGAGCCTAAACGCGACGCCTGCGGGCATAACGGCTGCTATAGTGATGTTTGCGGCGAGCTTTGAGGCAAACCTCGCTCTGCGCCACTTAGCGGGTCTTGAAGTCGAAAAAGACCTGCTTTACTACGCGAACTTTTTTAGCGGCGAGCTGGAAGTTAGGAAGATAAAATTGTAGCTTGAGGGGTTAGTTTTCATAAGATTCTTTTATTGCATTTTTTATCTCATCGGATGAGATCTCGTCTATATATTTATCTAGCTTTTTTAAATTATCTTTATACGGCTGATCAAGCTTGCGACCGTCTTTATCTCTGGTATACATATGGATGGATACCGCTTCCATTTCATTTAACTCGCTTGCAAATTTCGTATATTCATAAACATCTTTAAATGTAGAATTTCTATCTTTGCAATATTTGCGATATACCGTCGTTATAAGAGAAATTTCACTTTTAGGTATATAATAAGTTGCATCGTAGTTTATTTTATAATAACTATCCAAACTATATATATAGTTTCTATGACAATCATCATATTTTCGTTTTAGAAATTCCGGACTCGGTTGTCCGCCTACGTTATACTGCATAAGCAGCTTTAAAATCGGTTCGTAATTTGGAGTGCCCGGAAATGTATTATACAATGAAAAATCATATTCGGTAATATCAAATCCGTCCGTCGGTTCCGCTTTATCATTTAATATTCCTTCAGGCACGACCTTTTTAATATCGTTTCCGTACCTTAGACCTACCGTAGAGTTTTGAAATTTCCAAATATATGGCTTATAGCCGCTTTCTAATGCCATCTTCGCTATCTCATACATATTCGTATTCGTAAGATATGAAAAGAAATAATTCGGCTCTCCTATACTAATCATAGGGTAGTCGGTCTCATAAATCAACGTAAAATTTCCATCGTCACTTATTTGCAAAGATTTTATATGGTTATAATTCGGCGGAAGCAGTCTGTTTCTAACGACCTCCGCCTCTTCAAATTTAACGTCGTTGTCTAAAAGCAGTCTTACCGCTTTGGTAGCATTATTTTCTATCGCATAAGCCATAGCAGATAGCTTGTATTCGTCTTTTTTATGTATATCCGCACCTAGCTTTATAAGCTCTTGAGTGGTATTTGTATCATCCCAAAAGCTAGAATACATTACGGGCGTTACCCCTCCGTGCATAGTATGATCGACAGATAGATTATTATCTTTCATAAATTTTAAAATTTCATCAGTTTGCTTGCTTT
This sequence comes from uncultured Campylobacter sp., assembly GCA_963522765.1. Lineage (GTDB taxonomy): Bacteria > Campylobacterota > Campylobacteria > Campylobacterales > Campylobacteraceae > Campylobacter_B. The sequence continues at coordinate 146,011 of CAUQZM010000001.1, forward strand.
TTAAAAGCCTTTTTAGCTCTACGTCAATGGCGGGTTCTTTGAATACGTTTTTTGGATTTGAATTATAATCTATATCCCAGTAGCGAAATGCGAAGCTATCGACCTCTTCTTGAGTTACGTATTTGCTAAGACCTGGCACTTTGGAGACATTTGTATCGGCAGTAACGGTGAAATGAGCTTGTTTGCGCTCCGTAAGACCCGATCTTTCGGCTAGCAGATACAGCGCACATACGACCACCACGCAGATAGCATAAATAAACCGAAGTTTGAAGTCTTTCAAAATTTCCCTCCCCTTTAACAAAACGTCATTTTGCTATTTTTGAGCGCATTATAGCCCAGATTAAATTAAATCGAAATTTTACGTGGCGGGCGGGTAAAATTTTATATAAATTTAGCCCGCAAGCCTTGAAATTCGAGCAAATTTAGAAGATAAATGCGTATTTAGAATTTTAATTAGCTTTATTCTAGATCGCTCAAAAGATCCGCCAAGCTCACGCCGGATAGGGATTTTTTAAAATCATTCTGAATACGAGCAAATCGCGGCGCGAGTATCGCCTCGATCTTTCCGCCCACGGGGCAGGCGCTAGGCGAGCCTTTGTGCAGGCGAAACATCGCGTCCTCCTCGCTCACCGCCTCGTAAATGTCTAAAAGCGTGATGAGCCGTGCGTCGCGAGCCAGCGTGATGCCGCCCACGCCCGCGGTCGTGAGCACCAAGGCCGCGTTTTTTAGCTGCGAGATCAGCTTGCGCGCGATGGCGGGGTTTATCCCCGAGCTTGCGGCGACGAAATCGCCCGTGACCTTCTCCTCGCGAAAATACGCGACGCAAAGCATGATGTGCACCGCGAGTGAAAATTTGATACCTACCTGCATTTCGCTCCTTGATTTGGATCTGAGTTTTAGAATTTAAGCGAAATTTTCCTTAAACTCGGGCGCTAAATTTCAGATCGCGCTAAAATTTTATCTGCTAGGCGATTTTTCTAAAATTCTGATCTTAAATTTAATCGTGCCTAAATTTTATCAGCCAAACGATCTTTCCAAAATTCGGATATTAAATTTTAATCGTTCCGAAATTTCATCCGCTAAGCGATTTTTCTAAAATTTAGATATTAATTTTAATCACGCCTAAATTTTATCCGCGACATAGCAAGCCGCGCGTTGCCTATACCGATAGTGCGACTATCCCCGTCTACCGCCGCTACCGCTATCGTCGCTACTACCATTGCATTATCTTTGCCGACATTGTCGCTGTCGCTGCTGCCGCTACCAATTCATTATATTTACAGCAGATTGCTATTGCTGCTTGCCGCTACGCCACCATCGCTCATTATCTTTACGGCTGTTATTGCAGTCGCCGCGGCGCCCGTTCATTATATTCTCGCTGCCGCCCACTGCGATACGGCTGCCGCTAATGCCGCCCGCGCCGCTGTCGCCTACCGCCGTTGCGGCCGCTACCGCTGTTCATTACCACTGCTGCCATTGTCGCAAATACAATCGCTACTATAGCTACCACCGCTATTATTCGAATACAGTCGTTACCGATGTTATAGCAAACGCAATCGCCGCCGTCATTAGCACCGCTGTTGCCGCTACCGTCGCCGCTAAATTTTAAATTTTAGCTTGAGTTCGGCTCCGCCGCTAAATTTCAACTTCAAGCCGTAGCTCGCTCTAAATTTTAATTCAAACATAGGCTCTGTCCTGGCGCTAAATTTTGATTTAAAGCTCTAGCTTACTTTTTCGCTAAATTTTAAATTTGCGTTCGAATTTTACTGCGCTAAACGATTTAAAATTTACGTTAGAATTTTGCCGTGCCGCGCAGTTAAAATTTACGCGCGGCAACGCCCATTATTCGCCGACCGCCGTAAACGGCTTGCCGATAAATTTTTGCGCCTTGATCTCGTCTATTACGGCGAGCGCGAGGTCTGCGTAGCCGATATAGCTTTTGCCCTTGCCGTTTAGGATCAGCTCGTCGCCGCCTAGGACGTATGAGCCTGTGCGAGCGGCGTTTGCGTCGTATTCCGCGGCGGGGATCACGTAGGTCCAGATCAAATTTTTGCTCGCTTTTAGCACCTCGTAGCTCGCCGCAGTCGCCTCGGCTACGCCCATATACTCAGCCGGGAAGCTCGGAGTATCCATCAGGCGCGTCTTGCGCGAAGCGTCTGTGTATAACACGCCCGCGCCGCCGATGACGAAAAGTCTAGTCTGCGTGCCGCTTAGCAGCTCTGCGATGTGCTGCGTCATTTTCGCGTGAAGCGGGAAGGTCTGCGGCGTCCATACAGCGACCGCGCTGATGACGACGTCAAAGCCCGCCAAATCGGCCTTGCTAAGCTCAAAAACATCCTTGTGCACGAGCTTGATGGCGTTGTTTTTATGCTCTTTGTTTCGCGCGAAACCCATTACGTCGTAGCCCTGCCTTAGCGCCTCCGCAACTAGCGCGCTACCTGATTTTCCGTTTGCTCCGATGATTGCTACTTTTTTCATTTTCTATCCTTTAAATTTAGATTTTATTTGCTTACACAACCGCCTATCGCTGCTGCAAGCCAATTCACTTGCCATCGCGGCTAATGCATTTTCTCATGCGACTGTCTATCGCTGTGGCGGCCGATGCGCCCGCCACGCAGGGGCGTCTTGCCGCGCTACGCAGTTTAAAATTTACGCCCGCGCTTTGCCGCATGCTTGTTTTGCGAAATTTTACAGCCAGCTAGGCTTTACATCGTCGTTTATCACGCCGTCGCCGTTAGTGTACTGCTCCAGGCTGCCGCGTTTAGTTTGGATACAGATAAACTTCATTCCTTGCGCGCCCGCCTTAAAGCATCTTTTGCCAGCCGGATCGATGCGGATCGCATCGCCCTCCTTGACTTCTTTCTCCTCGTCGTCTATAAAAAGCATGCCGCCGCCTTTTAGCACCAAATAAAGCTCCTCATTTTGTTTGTGCGAATGCACGAAAAGCACGCTCACGTTTGCCGGAAGCTCGTTGATAGAAAGCTCACAGCCGCTTAAGCCTAGAGCTTCTTTTAGCTCGACTCTTGGTTCGTTTTTCGTTGAAACGATCTTGTAGTTTGGCATCTCTGTCTCCTTAGTTTTTTTGTTATAATATTATAGCTTACAACTGATGAGCGAAGTATAGTCAAATTTTGTTGTAATGTCAAGAGTTACAGCAAAAATTTTCAAAAAATTTGACGCGAATTTTAAAATCAGCTAAAATCCGCGCGATTTTAACCGAAGGATTTTTATGCAAAATAGCGCATTTAAGACGTTTGCGATCGGTTCCAACAACGCGTTGAGGCTGATAGGGGGTTTAGCAAATTAAAAGACATAGGCAAGCGCGTAAACGTCGAGTTAGAGGGAGATTTGGCCAAAATTTAAGCGCTTTTTTAGGGTATAATGTACCTAAAATTTGCCGAAAAACGAGGTCAAAATGCACGAAAATCACGCCCATTGCGCGCATTCGCACGCGTCAAATAAAATCGTTTTGAGAAATTCCTTCCTTATAATATCCGCTTTTATGCTGGTCGAGGTCGCAGGCGGCTTGGCGACAAACTCGCTCGCCCTGCTCTCCGACGCCGGGCATATGCTATCAGACGCTGCGGCGCTTGGGCTTTCGCTGTTTGCGTTTAAATTCGGCGAACGCAAAGGCAATCTGCAAAAGACCTTCGGTTACAGGCGGATCGAAATTTTAACCGCGACGATAAACGCCCTCGCCCTCGTTGTGATCGCCGTTTTGATCGTCATCGAGGCGGTGCGGCGCTTCCAAAACCCGCCCGAAGTAGCCACTGCGGGCATGCTCGCCATCAGCACGCTGGGACTTGCCGTAAATATCGTCGTGGCACTCTACATGCTGCGCGGCGGCGACGTGAGAGAAAACGTCAATATGCGCGGCGCCTACCTACACGTGCTGGGCGACGCTTTAGGCTCGGTGGGCGCGATCACAGCGGCACTACTGATGATGTGCTTTGGCTGGGGCTGGGCGGACGCGGCAGCTAGCGTACTCGTGGCCGCGCTCATCGTAAAAAGCGGCTGGGGCGTACTAAAAGACAGCCTAAACATCCTTATGGAGGGCTCGCCAAAGGGCGTGTGCCTGGACGGGCTCGTCGCGCAGATCAGGGGCGTGGACGGCGTGCTTTCGGTGCACGACCTGCACGTCTGGAGTATAACAAGCGGCGCAAACGCGCTCACGGCTCACATCGTAGTTAGCGGCGAGCTGAGCGTGCGCGAGGCGGAGCGGATCTTGCGCGAAATATCGCACGAAATGGAGCATCTAGGCATCACGCACACGACGCTACAGCTTGAAAGCAGCGATAACGAATGCGGCGGCGAGCTCATCTGCGAAGTAAGATCAAATGGCGCGGGCGGGCATTTGGGGCATAGTCATTAAATTTTTGGATTTAAAATTCCGCTCAATTTAGAATTTAGAATTCCGCTCGGTTTGAAATTTAAAATTTGGCTTGAGTTTTAAATTTTAAATTTGCCCGCGCCGCGGAATTTCGGAATTTTAGAATTTTGAGGTTTCAAATTTTAAAATTTTGCGCTCGTTATGAAATTTTAAATCCCTACGTGTGGTGGAATTTTAAAATTTCGCCCCGCGGACGCCATTTCAAAATCAGGCGCCGCGCGCGCAAAATAGTAGAATTTTACGCAGCGAGTCGCCGCACCATTCAAAACGACATCTATGTGCGTTTGCGGAATTTTAAATTTAACGGAAACGGCAGGCTAGCAAATGCAGCGAAATTTATCGGACGCACGGAGTGGTTTTAAATTTAGCCAAACGCCTTCTATTTTAATAGCGTGGAAACGACACAGTGCGCGCTACATTTTTAATTTAGCCAGGTATATCGCGCCTCTAAATTTAAAAATTCCACGCGTGAATAGAGCCATAAATTTAAACTACGCATCAAAATTTTGGCTAAATTTCACTCATTATTTGCCTACCGATTTGAGCCTGTTAAAAGCAAATTTGCCGTATAATCTCGCGAAATTTCAGGGAGCCAAGGTGCGCAAAAACATAAAATACCTAATTTACAAGTTCCTTTTAGGCAATGTCTTTTTGGCAGTTTTTTTGATTTCATTTTACGTTGCTTCATTGCACCTCTCAAAACTTTTAAGTGTTGATATAATAGACCTTTTGAAGGGATATTTTTTATTCCCGGGCGATATTCGTCTGCCTTTTACGACGGTAATTCTTGAGCTATTTTCCTTCTATATCAGTAGCAGTTTGAGCGATTTTTATGTCAAAGGCATCGATCGCAAGCTCAATGTTATATTTTTCATCGCATTTGCGACGATAGGAATTTTAGCTCTTACCGCCATCATTCTTATCGCGATGTTCGGTTTTATGATATATGGTATGGATTTAGATAAAAAATTAGTAGCGATTTTATCCGCCGCGGCATTATTCATGGGCATCTGCTCAACGGTATATTTATTTCGCAAAAGCGATTACGAGCTCGGTAAATTTTTACAAATCATCAGCCGAAAAAGAAGCGGGGAGATCGATAAAAAGCTATTCCCTATCTTGCTGCTTATTATATCTGCAACTTGGTTGGGTCTTATCTTTTTTGCATCTAGATAAAGCTAAATGCCCAGTTTAAATTTCGTCCGTCTGCGCTAAATTTCATAGGCGTAGATCGCCCGCACGGCGCGACAAAATTTTAAGCACGAAATACTTTTTATCAAAATTTAAACCTACGCATTATAATTGCAGGAATTAAAAAGGACGACAATTGGATATGAAAAAACATATATTAATCGCGATTTTAGGCTTACTTTGCGCCTTTATAGATATTAATTACATTGGTTTTCTTATCGCATTAAATTTGATAGTAGTCTTGGTTTGCGCCGCTTTTCCTTTTATGAAAAAGAATTATATATTTTTTCTACTGCTTGTCGTAAATTTAGCTTTGTATTTGAATAATATCTACACCCCTTTTGAAAAGCCCGAGCTTTGGACTTATAGCATACCTGCGCTGGCAAATGCGACATATGTATTAGTAGCGCTAGTTTATGCTTCGGGATTTGTCGCTTTTGTCCCGCTTGCAGCATATATCTATTTTTTATATTCGCTCTGCGTTGTTGCTTGCGGCATACGTGAAAAATTTCAAAGCTTACGCTAAATTTGCAATCAAAATTTTAAGCCGCTATTGCGTATAATTTCGCAGAATTTTAAGGATTGCGTATGAAAATATATTTCTACAAATTGCTTTTAGGCATCTTACTGACGGGCATATTCTCGTTCTCGCTCGGCTTTACTTTATCGCACGTAGGTATCATATCGAATGCAGTTTTTGGCGTACCGCTATTGCCCTACGCTTCTTTTAAGGCCGAGCTCGCAAAAGCTATCTTAACGATAATCTCCGCATTTTATATCGCTGATAAAATTATCGACTTTCGCATTTTAGGCATCGATTGCAAGCTAAATTTTATATTTTTCATCGCCTTTGCGACGATAGGCGTGATTATCGTTAGTCTGCTATCTTTATTTATGATCGTCGGCATAATGATATTAAATAAATCAGAAATTGTATTTGCGGCGATGTGCCTATCCCTCGGACCGATTTGGACCGCTTGGCTATTTCATATCAGCGGATACAAGCTCGGGGCTTTCTTGCAAAATTGCAGCCCAACGACAAAATCTACGGCAAGAAAATATAACATAGACAAGGCGCTATTGGTCGTCATAATAATAGTAGCGCTGCTGATCCTCATACCGATAATAGCGAAGCTTTTGTGATTTTCATTTTAAAATTTTAAACCAGCCGTAAAATTCGTTCGCTTCCAGGTGCGGATCGCCCGCGCTAGAGATAAAAAGCGGCCGTAGCGCGGCATTTGCTCTAAAATTTCCCGCGTCCCTCATCTGCGCGCTGTAAAAAATAAGCGCGTGGCTCGTAAACTGCGCAAACTCGTCAAACGAACTCGCCCCTGCTTCTATCATCGTGATTTTTGCGTCCGCAGGCAGCGAGCGCGAGACCTCCACCTTGCGCCCTTCAACGCCGAAAAGCGGAATGCTCGCATCAAAATCCGAAAGTGCGCGACGCGAGTATATCCAAACGTCGGGCGGGCGCGGCTTTAGATTTTGCGGCGCAACGCGCGCGTCTAGCGCCAGCATATCGGCGCTACTTGCCAAAGCGCTAATTTCATCAAATTTAGCCGCACGCACGTCCAGCGTCGGTCTGTCGGCGCGCACGGTCTGCCCGCCCACGCCTACGTAATCGCACACGCCGCGCAGCTCGTGCACGAATGCGCGCTGCTTCTCGCTGCCGATCCGCCCATGCACCGCGCCGTTTAGCGTGGCGTTGATTTTGATGAAGCAAAAGCCGCTCTCGCGCGCCAAATAAAACGGCTCCGCAAGCTCCGCCGCCGTGGCATGGCAAACGTCAAATTTCACCTCTATGCCCTCGCGACGTAAAATTTCCGCGCCGCCCGCAGCCTGCGCGTTCGTATCGCGCGCGCCGATTACCACGCGCGACAAGTCCGAGCTGTGCCAAAAGCTCGGCGCAAGACGGGGTCTTGCCGCGGTGTGCGCAGGGCTCGAGCGTGACGTAGGCGCAAGCGCCTCGCAAAAGCCCTCTGTGACGGTTTAAGATGAAATCATAGGTGAAGCTCGGCTGCAAAAGCGCGCTTTTTAGGGCTTCTATGTTTTGAAATTTAACGCCGAATTTGCGGGCGTATTCGCAAGCAAAATCCTGCGCAAAATTTACGTCCAGATCGCACAGCGCGGCGAAAACGGCATTTGCCTCGGCATGCAAAAAGCCCGCCTTTTTGTGCGCGCCTATGCCAATAACCCTGCCGCCCCTATCCAGAAGCACGCAGCCCACGGCGGGGTTGGGTAGCGTCAGAGCCTGATAGCGCCACGCAGCCCGCAGCGCCAAATCCATGTAAAATTCGTCGTTCATAAAATATCCAAAATTTAAATTGTCCTGCTCCGCCGCGATTGCTTAGCCGATTTTGCGACGAGCCGGTAATTGCGTCTGTTCGCAACGGATTACGCCTCGGACGCAACCCGCTTGCCCGTGCCGTACCGATTCGCCGACTCACGTTCCAAATACATTTGCTGCTACAAGCCTCGCTTTAAGCGCCAAATTTACCAGAGTGCAAGCCGCGCGCCGTATGTGTAGGAGCAAGATTCCGCGCGGGAACGAAACTGAGAAATCTTACCATAGGTTTTAGAATTTTATCCTAAATCGTAAATTTTGCGGCGTCCGTTTCGCGCGCCAAGAATTTTCGCCTATCGCGCGAACGAGCGTCTACCGATAGCGCGCAAACGCGGATTTTGCGAAGTAAAATTTTAATGGAGCGCTAGGACAAAACCGCAATCGGGCGCGAATATGAAATTTCAAAAGGCGCGGCTTGATTTCAGCTCAAATTCAGGGGGGGGGGGGGGTAGAATTACAAGAATTTTCTTCAAAGGATCAAAATGTCTGAACAACCGACCGTTCAACCCCAATCAAACGTGCTTGGGATACTCTCCATAGTCTTCGCGATTTTAGGGATCTTTTTCCTAGGGATCGTTTTCGTTCCGCTTGCGTTTTTGTGCGCGATCGCCGCGACCTATCAAGCCGTCAAAAAGCAAGCCTCGCTCGTAATAGCGATATTGGCGTGGATCCTTACGATCGTGGGGCTCATGACCTCGCCCGTGCTGCTAGCCACAATCGGCATTTCCGCTTCGTAGCCGCAAATATCCGCGCCGCTTGGCGGAATTTTAATTATCTGATGGACGGCGCGCAAACCTCCGCCCGCAGAGTTTTAAAGCGTAAATTTATGGGCAGAATTTAACCTCTTAAAATTTTGCGAACAAAATTTTAAGGCAAAATTCGACACAGGAATTTTGTAATTTCGCAAGCAGAATTTTAGCGTGAAATTTTACTGCACCCAAAAACAGCGCGCAAGCATCACGCAAAACTTATCTTTTAGCGACGCAGCGTGAAATTTCAAAACGGCACGCGCGGCATGGGAATTAAAAATTTACGCAGCAGAAATTACCGCGAAGCTTGCTTTTTAGCGGTACGATCCGAAATTTCAAAGCGCCGCTCGGTGGCGTGAAAAATTACCTTTATCGGCGCGACGTAAATTTTAAAACAGGCGAGCGGCGCTGGAATCTTAAAATTTTGCGCCGAGCGCCGTGAGAGATCAAGAGCGACCGACGGCGGCAAATTTAAAAAATCTAAAATTTAACATGCTCACGTGCCCATGCGACGCAACAAGTCGGTACTGCGGGCACGTCCGCGCGAAAGGCTAATATTTATCGAATTCACTCTATCCGTAGCCCGCACATTCGTACCGCATGCCGACAATCGTAAACCTAAGCGCAAAAAGCTTGGCGAAACGCCGTTTCGCCGCGGTGCGCATGCGATCAATTGCAACGCGGAAATGCTTTCGTGCGATACGATCAAACTCAACGCGAAAGGCTTGCGCGCGGCATGTGTTTTTGAAAGCCGCACTGAATATAGCGCGCCAAATTAAAAAGCGAAGCGAGATGCCGCGAGCCGTGCATCGCTCGCGATAGACGCAATACTTAAAAGCGCGCAAAAAGCAAGGCAAATTCAATTAGCCTCGCCGCTTTAGCTCGAAATTTAAGCCTATGCTTCTCAAACATCACACCCCAAAGCCCTACATGCAAAATTTTAAAAATCTCCGCCGCTACCATTGCACGTAGGTTCGCGCTTTTTTGATCTCGTCAAGTCGCACGCTCACCTCGCCGTCGTCCGTGCGTAGCCTAAGCACGCCGCCTTCGCAGTCTAGCACCTCGCCGCTTAGCTTCTGCCCGTCCGTGCGGCTTAGGCGCACCAGCTCGCCCACGGAGTTTGCGAAATGCTGCGGCTTGCTTAGCTTGCGCTCAAGCCCGGGCGAGCCGACCTCCAGCGTCCATTCGCCCTCAAGCGGCGGCTCCACGTCGAAAATCGGCGAAAGCAGCCGCGATAGCCGCTCGCAGTCGTCTAGGCCCACGCCGCCCGCTTTCGTGATACTGATGCGATAGATCGTTCTGCCGTTTTCGCTCACCGTCTCCACGTCGTAAAGCTGTACGCCGCACTCGCGCGCCAAAGCCTCTAAATCAACCATTTTTGCGCAGCTCCTCCTCTATTTTATCAAAAAGATCGTCCATTTTGTTTTGATACTCCAAGCGGTCGTCAAATTTGAAGTGAAACGCGGGGCAGCGGTACCAGCCCTCCGCCTCGGCGCAGAAATTTTGCAAATATCTCGCCACGCGGCCGAGCTTTTCGAGCACGAATTTCTGCTCGCGCTCGTCGAAGGCGTTTTTATCCAGATACACGAACGCGTCGTAGCGCCCGCGCTTGCACTCCACGTCGGTCACGCACAGCCCGCGCAAAAGCTCGTCCTCAAGGCTCGCGAGCGCTTCGGGGATGAGTTGCTTTAGCACGCTTTGCGTGCGCAGTCTTCTGAGTTCGGTCGGATTCATCTTTACCTCGCTATCTTAAATCGCCGCAGATTGCGCGGCGATGGAATTTTATTTTCCGTCTTGCGATGACGGAATTTTATTGCTTTGTCTCAGCGGAGCGTCCGTCTTGCGGCGGCACGAAATTTTATTATGTTGCCATAAAATTTATCTTACGTCCATATCGTGGCGACATAGAATTTTTCTCGTGTCCATCTTATGGCGGCACGGAATTCTATCTCGCATCGGCGCGGCGGCAACGCAGAATTTTATCTCGCTTAAGCATGGCAAAATATCTGTCCTGCGGCGACGCAATCTGTTCAAATTTGACGCGGCATGCGATGCGCTGGAGCGTCCATTTAAATCCTGAGCGGTTTGCTGCGCGCAGATATTGCAAGCGGCGCCGCGCTTTTTAAAATTTTGCTTTTAAATTTTAAAAAGCGAGCTCAGCTTTGAAATTTTGCTTTTAAATTCTAGTCCGCGCGCTTTTGCGCTTAAATTTTAAACGCAGATCGCGCGAGAATTTAATGGCTCGCATACGGAAGCTCATCGCATAGCCGCAGCGCTACCGCAGCAATATTTCCGCGCCAAGACGCGGTGCTATTCTGCGCCGTGCTCTGCTCGCCACGGCGCTATATCGCTGCCGCGCTACCATTTTGGCGGCGCAATAATACAGCGCGCGACGGCACCCTCTTTGCGCTACGCTCGCTTACTGCGTCGCTATTTACGATATCCGATGCCGTCTTGGCGCCGCAATGGCACCGTGCGCCGTTGCGGCGTCATTTTTAAATCGCACTGCCCGCCGCGTCGCCGTTTTGTCCCACACTGCGCCGCTGTGGAATTTATCTTAAATTTAAAAGCGCTTCGATGCCGCGCGAAATCTAAATTTTGCCGCTTTAAAATTTCAACTTTGCGATTAAATTTAAAATTTAAGTCGCGCGGAAAATCGGCTATCAGCAAACGGCGTAAATTTAAAATTTGATCGCAAAGCCGCGCCGCAAGAAAAGTCTAAACATTAAAATTTTAAAACTGGCGCTACGCGGCAGAGCCTCGCGCAGAAATCGACAAAATTTAAAGCCTTGCTAGCGCACTCTACCATTAAATTTAAAAGGAGAAATTTCACGCCCAAATTCTGCGAGCATAAAATTTCAAAGCGCGGTCGAGGCTTAAAATTTAGCCGCAAGCTGTGTAAACGAAGCCAATGCCCACGCGGATTTCGCAAGCATTAGTCGATCGTAGCCTGCTCCTCTTTTTGCTTGTAGCTTTCGATAAAATCGCCCACGCGCATATCGTCGTAGCCCTCAATGCCTACGCCGCACTCGAAGCCTTTGGCGACTTCCTTGGCGTCGTCTTTGAAACGCTTGAGCGAGCTGATGTTGCCCTCGAAAACGATGACGCCCTCTCTGATGACGCGGATTTTCGCGCCGCGAGCGATGAGCCCGTCGGTAACCATACAGCCCGCGATCTGCCCGATCTTAGGCACGTTGATGACCTGGCGGATCTCGGCCTGGCCCAAGGCCTCCTCGCTGATGATCGGGCTCATAAGGCCGCTCAAAAGCGCCTTGATATCGTCAATGAGATTGTAGATGACGTTGTAGGTCTTAATCTGCGTGCCGCGCTCCTTGGCAAGCTCTTTGATCTCGCCCGTAGGACGGACGTTGAAGCCCAAGATCACGCAGTTTTCGCTGGCGCTTGCTAAGGCGATGTCGTTTTGCGTGATACCGCCGATGCCGCTGTGGATGATATCGACCTTGACTTCGTCGTTGCGGAGCTTCTCAAGGCTTGCTTTGATAGCTTCCAGCGAGCCCGCAACGTCGGCCTTGACAATCACAGGAAGGCTTTTTAGCGAGCCTTCGGCGATCTTGGCGCTTAGCTCGTCGATGGTGACCTTGGTCGATTTGCTAAGCTCTTTTTGGCGCTGATGCTCGTAAATTTTACTCGCGTACTCGCGCGCTTCCTTATCGCTTGAAACGCCGATAAGTGTCTCGCCCGCGCCCGGAACCTCGCTAAGGCCTATGATAACGCCGCATTCACCCGGTAAAATTTGCTTTAGCGCCCTGCCCTTATCGTCGCTAAGCGCGCGCACCTTGCCGTACGCGATGCCCGCTACGACGGTGTCTCCGACGCGTAGGGTGCCGTTTTGCACGATGACGGTGGCAACGGCGCCACGACCCTTTTGAAGGGAGCTTTCGATGATGGTTGCCTTAGCCTGTTTGCTAGGATCGGCTTTGAGCTCCAAAAGATCGGCTTGCAAAAGCACGATCTCTAATAAATTTTCGATTCCGTCGCCCGTTTTTGCGGAGATCGGCACGAACTCGTAGCTACCGCCCCACTCGGTAGGCATGATATCAAGCTCTGCAAGCCCCGTTTTTACGAGATCGGGATTGGCGTTAGGCTTGTCCATCTTATTTATCGCGATGATGATCGGCACGTTTGCGGCCTTGGCGTGCGCTATAGCCTCCTTAGTCTGAGGCTTGACGCCGTCGTCTGCAGCCACTACGATAATTACGATATCGGTAACCTCGGCTCCGCGCGCGCGCATCGAAGTAAAGGCTTCGTGGCCCGGGGTATCTATGAAGGTGATCTTCCTGCCGTTTTTCTCGACCATATACGCGCCTACGTGCTGCGTGATGCCGCCCGCTTCGCCGCTTGCGACGCGAGAGTTTCGGATGTAATCAAGCAGGCTCGTTTTACCGTGATCGACGTGTCCCATGATGGTGATGACGGGCGCTCTAGCGATTAAATTTTCTTCGCCTTCGCTGTCCTCGTAAGCCTTGATATAATCAAACTCCTGCGCCTCATCGATGATATTTACCTCAATGCCGAATTCGCTTGCTAAAATTTCTATCGCGTCCTCGTCCAAAAAGTCGTTTTTCGTTGTCATCATTCCAAGCGCAAATAACTTGCCAATAATCTCGCTAGGCTGCTTTTTGATCTTATCGGCGAACTCATAGACGCGAATCTCTTTTGGGATATTTACAGAGCTTACGATTTCGCTACCCTGCTCTCGAGGGGCTTTTTTATGCTTTTTGCGACCGCCGCGACTTATACCGCCTTCGCTGCTAAAAATTTGATTCTGCGAGGCGCGATAAATATTAGGTTGGTTTTTACTTTTGGTGCGGTTTTCGGTTTGGATCGGTTTGACGGTGAAATCGGGCATTACCACGACGTCTTCGTCCTCGATAACGATATCCGCCATCTCGTGATCAGGAATGATGTCAATTTTAAGGGCGTCCTCTTTTTTAGCGGCGGGAGCTTTTTTCTTTTCGATCTTTTTCTTTTTCAAATTTAGTTCAGCGTTTGAAAAGATCGCCTCTAGGCTCGCACTTATCTTTTCGCGCCTAGGCTCGGTTCTATCTTGTGCCGCCGGGACTTGAACTTCCTTTTTCTTTTTTACGATGACTAAGCCACGGCGCTTTTGCAGGCTCTCGCTAGCGATACTATCGCCGCTGTTTATCTGCACTGGCGCAGGCTTTGAGGCGGCGTTTTGCTTCTCCTCTTTCTCCTGCGGAGCGGAGGAAATTTCTTCTTTTTGATTTTGAGATTTTTCGGTTTTTACCTCAAGCTCTTGCGTACGCGCTTTTTCATCGCTAGGCTCTTTGGCGCTCTGCAGGGACTCTTTGGATTCGGAAGCTTTTAGGCTTTCCGCCTTTTTAGGGCTCTCTTTTTTAGCGGTCTTTTTAGTTTCGCTCTGTTTTTTAGCGGGCTTATTCTCGTCTTCTTGCGCTTTTTCGGAGCTTTTCTTTGCGGGCTTTGACTTTTTCCCGGGTAAAGTTCCCGTCTGGATATAATCGTAAATAGCGGCAGCTTCCTCTTCGCTTACTTTATTCGACGCGGTTTTTACCTTTTTAAAGCCCATCTCCTGCGCTTTTTCGATTATCTCTTTGCTTGCGTATCCAAGCTCGTCCGCGATATCTTTAATCAGAACACCCATTTAAAACCCTCTCCTTGATATGTCCCAAATCTGCGCTAGACGCAAATTTAGATAGATATTTTGAAATTTTCTCTTTTTGATTTATGCAACCGTCGCAAATATAAAATTGTCTGTTTGAGCTTATATTTTTAAAATTTTGCAAAAAGGCGTGGAGCTCGCGCTTGGCAAAGCGCCCTTTGCAAATAACGCACATTCTAATCGGTTCGCTCATGCGATTATATCTTTATTTTTCTTAGTCAATATTAAAGCCGCCGTTGTCGATCTCTAAAATTTCGACGCGGAAGTTTTTAAAATTTTCGCTAAGGCAGGCTTTAAGCTTTGCGGCGTCGGATCTGTAGGCTAAATTTAAAAAGCTTGAGCCGCTTCCCGAGAGCGAGCTCATAAGCGCGCCGTTATCATAGGCAATCTCGCGCACCCCAAAAAGCTGCGGAAGCACGCCCATGCGCATCTGCTCGTGCATCTTGTCGATACAGGCGTAGCGCAAGCTATCGTAGTCGCGCCGCATAAAGCAAGCGGTCAGAAACGCCGCGTGCGAGAGGTTGCTAACGCAATCTTTGATCGAAAAGCTCTTAGGCAGCTTGCCGCGTGATTCGTTCGTAGGCATCGGAGTATCGGGGATAACGACGACGGCTTGCAGATCTTGCGAAATTTCGCATTTTTGCGTGCGAACCGTCTTGCCGTCCACGACGCTGCTGACAAAGCCGCCGAGCGTTGCGGGCGCGATATTATCCGGGTGGTTTTCATATTCCAGCGCCGTGTTTAAAATTTTAGCGCGATCAATCTCAAAACCGCAAATTTTATAAGCGCTTGCGATGGCGCCTACGATCACGGCCGAGCTGCTGCCCAGCCCGCGCGAAAACGGGATGTTGTTATGAAAAGCAAATTTAAAATTTATCTCTTGCCCGCCGCCTAGTTTTCTGTAAATTTCATTGAAAATATTCAAAAAAGCATTGCCTTTTTTTAGCCACGCTCTATCGCTGCCCTCGCCGCTAAGCGATACGCAAAAAAACTTCTGCTCGGTAATCTCTACTTCGTTAAATAGCCCTAGGCTAAGGCCGAGTGCGTCGAAACCGGGGCCTAAATTTGCGCTCGTCGCAGGAATTCTTATAATCAAGCTTTCTCCTAAACCGCTTCTATGATGTAATTTGGAAGTATATCATCGCTTTTATTTAAAACCGATAAATCCTGCGGCAAAGATAGTGCGGCCGGGGCGCATTTTTTCATTTTGATTTCGCCGCGATCGTAAACGTAGCTGAAGTTTTTATTCGCTCTGATCGGCCCGAAGCCGCTTAGCTCAAAGCCGCTGATTGCGTATAGCGGCACATCAAGGGCGATGCTAAGCGTGCGCAATATCACATAGCTTACCTTCATGCCCATAAAGCTGCCCGGGGTATTTGCGTAGATGAGCTCTTTGATATTATAAGTTTTTAGAATTTCGCTAAATTTGCAGATCAGAAATTTATCGGCTTTTTCGCCTTCAACGCTTGAAAATTCCGCTATCTTAGCGCCGTTTTCATACACACCGAGCAGGCACGGAGCGCTAAGGGCGGCAATTAGAATTTTAACCTCTTTGATTTTGCAGCCTTAAGCAAAGACTTTTTGATATTCGCGTACAACCTCGGCGGTAAGATCTACTAGCTCGAAATTTTTCGCGTCGGCAAGGACTGCCAAAGTGAGCTTATGATTTAGATCGTGGCTTCCCGCAAACGCTGTATAATCGCCCAAAATCGGAGCGCCCACGAGCGCAAGATCGCCAATTGCGTCTAAAATTTTATGGCGAACAAACTCGTTTTCAAAGCGTAAGCCCTCGGGATTTAAAATTTTATTCTCGTCTATTACGACGGCATTTTCTAAACTGCCGCCTAGAGCTAGCCCCATGGAGCGTAGCGCCTGCACGTCTTTCAAAAATCCAAACGTACGCGCGCGCGAAATTTCTTTAAGATAGGCTTTCTTGCTAAATTCAAAAACATGGTGCTGAGTGCCGATGAGCGGATGACTAAATTTAATTGTATAATCAAATTTCGGACTCTTGCTAGGGCTCAGCCGCACGAGTTTATCGCCCTCGCGAATCTCCACGGCTCGCTTGATAATAAGGGCTTTTTTATTAGCGTCAAGCTCTCTTACTCCCGCTTCGTCCAAAAGCATACAAAAGCTCGCAGAGCTTCCGTCCATCACAGGAATTTCATTAGCATCGACGATGATGCGGATATTATCGATGCCATAGGCATTAATGGCGCTCATTAGATGCTCTATTGTTGATATATAGCCCTTCTCGCTTCCTACGACAGTTGCCATTTGCGTATTTATGACGTTTTTCGGCTCGGCTTTAAAACTAAAGCCAAGATCACTTCTATAAAATACGATTCCACTGCCTGCCTCTAAAGGCTCTAACGTAAGTCTGATAGGCTCACCTTTGTGCAGCCCGATGCCGACGTTATGGACTTTCTTAGCTATCGTTGTCTGTCTCATTTCTATCCTCGTTTTCATTAACCCGCGCATTATAGCGAAAATTTTAAAATTTACTTACCTTTTTCTATTACTTTTTTGGACGATTCTAAGACGTCGGTAATGTTATCTTTCATCCACTTAGGATCCATCCACTCCTCAGGTCTTACGTCCACTCCCTGAACTACGATGCCAAAATGCAGATGATCTCCGAAAGCAAAGCCGCTTGAGCCCGTCTGTGCTAGAATGTCGCCCGGCTTTACATCGCTGCCCACACTTAACTGCGTCGCCGAGCAGTGTCCGTAGATGCCGTATAATCCAAAGCCATAGTAAATTCCTAAATTTAATCCGAAAATTCCATTTTCCTGCGCAAAAACTACCTTGCCGTAGTTGCTCTCTTTGATATCGGCGTTTGCGACGCTTGCTAGATCGAGCCCCATATGCCATGACTCGCTTACTTGTTCGTCGTTCATAAAAAATATCCGATGATCGGCAAAGCTTGCTACCGCTGCGCCTTTAGCAAGAGGATAAAAAGGCTTTAGCTCAAATCCATTTATTTTATCCTCGTGCACCGCGCTAGTAGCAGCGTGCAGATCATCTCCGTTTTTCTTACGCAAAGTTTCATTTACGAATTTAAATTTTTCCAGATCGCTCATCGAGTTAAAATTCTGCGCGTATTGGCTAGCCAGATCGCTTACTTTGCCGTTAATGAAGCCCGGATTTAGCTTGATAGTAGAGACTTTATATTTTTTGTCCTGATAAAAATATTTGATCTGCGAAATGCTTTCGTTGCCTGCACGATCGGTAGCGACCGCTTCTGCGCGAAATTCCTCTAAATTTGCAGGCCACGCTACGAGAGATGCATAATAACCCTCTTTTACAAAAGGAATCGCTTTAAAAATTTTGCCATAATTAGTTTTGACATAGACTTCGTTTAGGCGCTCGTCTTTAGCTGAGAATACGACTACAGCGCTACCACCTTTGGTGATTTTATAGGATTGATTGATGATATTTATGATGGGCTTTTTGTCGTCTATTATTATATTTGTCGTTTTTACGCTCTTATTTCCTTGCGCAAAATTCCACGAGCTAATGTCATTTGCGAAAACCTCAAGCTTGTAGTTTTTATCTTTATTAAGCATCAAATTTTTAGGAAATTGCACGGCAAGCTCTAGCGTAGTTTGCGGAACATTCAGCTCCTCATTTAGTAGCGGTATCGTGCTGGCTCCGTCGTTTAAATTAACGCGAACGAGCTTAATGCCGGTATCGTCTGAAATTTTAATCTTCAAAGGCGAGGTTAAATTCCAATAGATTTCATTTTCCAGCGCAATTTGCGGAGGATTTTTTTCAAATTTCGGCGAGGTAAAAATTCTAAAAATTCCATAAACCAAAGCGCATATTATAATAAGAAATATTAAAATTTTAAACTTCATTCCATTGCCATTTCTACGCATAAAAGAGCCTTTGATATGATTTTAGAGCGCGATTTTACAAGCTTAACTTAAATTATCGGTAAAGCGAGGCAAAATTTAACGCAAATGTTTAGCGATTTACGAGGCGAATTTCAGATTTTAAATTCTAGCGATTTTAGAATCTCAAAATTTATGAGCTTTAAAATTCAGTGGCGCGCTAAATCCTATGCAGCGAAATTCCGTGCGCGACAGAGCAGCGTTTATCGTATAGATCGTAATCTTTAAAATTTCAATATAGAATTTATTTAAATTATGCTAATGGTTTGTATTGATTTTTTAGAACTCTTAACCTAAAATTTTGCTAGACGAATGAAAATTTAAACTATTTTGATAAATAAAATTCTAAAAAATTCAAAGCAAGCTATGCGTTTAAATTTCATCCTAAGCCGAGCAGAATCCCAATTAAAATTTAGCTCAAACCGCCTAAAATAGTTTGGCTGCCAAATTAGCGCGACACGAAAGACTAGAATCGCGCGCGTTATTAAATTTAAGGCGTGCGGTAGAATTCTACGCACGCTTTAATGTTCGCAAGTCGTCGCGTTTAATTAAATCTAGCGCCGATACTAAATTCGAAGCTATTTGTATCGTCGTGCGGTTTTTTATTAAGCGGCTTGACGAAGTATAACTGCAAAGGCCCCATCGGCGTCATCCACTCGATACCGGCGCCCGTGCTGTAGCGCTCCTCCTCATTCCAGTCATGATCGCCAATCATTCCGTAGTCAAAAAACGTTACGAAGCGCATTTTAAGCCTATCAACTACCGGAAAGCTTAGCTCAAAGGAGTTATTGAAGCTCTGCATACCGCCCGTCTCAATATAGCGGCAATTATTTGCATTTAAGCAGATCTCCTTTTTCGGGATACTGCGACCTTCATAGCCTCTAATGCTTTTCATTCCGCCTAGGAATAGCTTTTCGTTGATCGGAATCTTTTTATTACCTTCCCACATATAGCCCGTTGCAGCTTTGTATCTAAAGATAATGTCGTGATCGATATAATCTCGCAAGCCAAAATAGTAGTTAAACGATCCTCGCGCCTTGGTGTAGTCCATATCGCCGCCAAGACCCGCGTATTCTAAGCTAGCACTTGCGATCATACCGCTTCTTGGCAAGTAATAATCATCTGTGCTATTATATGTAATAGACGGGATAATCGAGCTTTTTAAATTCTTGCCATCTAGATAGCCTGCTTTGGCGTAATATTCGTTTAAGCCCTTAATCTCGCTTTTTTCGAGATAATATGTAAGGCTTACATCGGTATTACGCCCGATCTTGCGACCGCCCGTGATTGAAAATCCGTAAGATTTCTCATCGTAATCGTCCCAGTCATAGTCGTTGGCAAAGATCGATCCGCCCAAGCTATACTCAGAATCAAATACTCTAGGATTGGTTAAGCTCAAGCGTCCGCTTAACTGATCGTCACTTTTTTCGACCGAGAATGCGCCGTGAAGACCGGTGCCGAATACGTTACGATCACTGATACCGCCGCTAAGTAAAATTCCATCCTCGCTGCCATATCCGATACCACCCGTGATAGAGCCTGTAGGGGCTTCTTTGACTGCGACTTCAAGATCGATCTGATCGTTAGAAACGCGGTTTTCTTTAATCTCCACCTCATCGAAATATCCCGTGCGTTTTAAAGAATTTAACGAATCGTTGTAATCGGTTTTGCTATATAAATTTCCCTCGGTCAGATACATCTCGCGGCGGATGACCTTATCCTCGGTCTTATCGTTGCCTGAGATCGTTACGTTTCTAATATAGACTTTATCCTCAGGGATAACTTGATACGTGATAGCAACCGTGCGAGCTTCTTTGTCCTGCTTAGTCTTAGGCACGATGCGCACATAGGCGTATCCCTGATCCGCGACTAAAGTCTCTAGCGTATTCATATCGCGGCGCAAACGCTCGGAATTCATTGTATCGCCCTTTTGAAGCTTAAAATCGTCCAAAACCTTTTCTTTATCAAGCTTGATTATATCTGCAGGATACTCGATATCTACGGAGCTTACGGTGTATTGCTCGCCCTCGCTGATATAGTAGGTAAGATCAGCAGTGTAATTATCCATATCGGCATTAAGTAGCGGCGCCGAAACTTGCGCGTCTAAGTAGCCTTTTTTATAATATTCTTCTTGAATTCTATTTGCGTCGTTAGGAAGCTCGGCGGTTTTTACCTTGCCGTCATTAAAGCCCCACATCCAGCCCAGCGTCTCGCGTTCTTTATTGGCGACGGATGGCTCTATATCGTCATAATCGAGCTTGTCTGCGCCTACTAAATTTACCTTATCGATGATGATATTTTCGCCGCGATTTACCTCGATCGTCAGCAAGATGACTGATTTATCGTCGTTTATCGGCTTTGGATAAAATTCCACCACGGTGTCGAAAAAGCCCTTGACTTCGTAGTATTGCTTGATGCGGGTCTCCGCTTTTTTAGCAGCCACCTCATCGTAAACCTGACCCGGACGCAAACCGATGAGTTCATTTATCTTATCGCGATCATTGGTCACTACGTTTTTGATCTCGACCTTAGCGATAGTCGGCTTTTCGGTTACATTGATAGTGACCGCGCCGCCTTGTTCGCTGATATAAACATCGCTGAAATAGCCCTGCTCAAATAGCTTCGAGATCGCAGCATTGGTGTTTTCGCCGTTAAGCTCATCGCCTACCTTAAGTCCTGAAATTTGCTGTGCGACCTGTGGAGAAAGATGCCTAAGGCCTTCGAATTTAATGGATTTGATCTGCGCGGCGCACGCCACGGAAATCCCGCCTACTAAGAGTAAAAAAACGCTTTTTTTCATAAAATTTTACCTAAAAACGAAAATAATTTGCGTATAATACCACATTAAAATTAAAACTTGCATATATCAAAAAGGAATTTTATGAAGATAGGAATTATCGGCTTGGGTCTCATCGGCGGCTCTCTTGGGCTATGTCTAAAAAGCACCAAAATAATTAGCGCCGTCTACGGCTGCGACATCAGCCGCGAAAATGAAAAAGAAGCTCTGCGACTTGGGCTCGTGCATGAAATTTTAAGTCTGGAGCAGATGAAGCAAAGCTGCGACGCGATCTTTCTCGCAATCCCCGTGGAGGCAATTATTGAGACGTTGCAAAAACTAAGCGACTGCAGAAGCGAGACGACGATCATCGATCTGGGAAGCACGAAATTTAAAATTTTACAAAACTGCCCGCCGCAAATCAGACGAAATTTCATCGCAGCTCACCCGATGGCAGGCACTGAAAATTCCGGCCCGCAAGCGGCGTTTAAAGAGCTTTTAAACGGCGCGGTAGTCGTTATCTGCGACGATCACGGCGCTGATGAAGTGCATATCAAACGAGCGGTCGAAATTTTTTCGTTTGCAGGGATGAAGATCGTATTTATGGACGCAAAAAGCCACGATCACCACGTGGCGCTCATCTCACACCTGCCGCATGCGATCAGCTACTCGCTCGTAAATAGCGTGCTAAAAGAGGAAAATCGCCGCAACATCATAAATTTAGCCGGCGGTAGCTTTTCGGGCATGAGCCGTATCGCCAAAAGCTCGCCGCAGATGTGGGTCGATATTTTCAAGCAAAACCGTACAAACCTACTAGGCGCGATCGACGCTTTTAAAAACGAGCTTGATCTTTGCGCGGGGATGATACGTGATGAACGCTGGGGCGAGCTTGAGGCGTGGATGTATGAAGCGCGCAAGCTAAGGGATATTATTTAAAATTTCAGCGCGGCTCAGCTGCGCGACGGGAGCTTCAAGAACGCGTCTTTAAATTCTAAAATTTCGCCTTCAAATAGCCTGCGTAATTCAAACAGCCCGCTTAAATTTAAATTTTAATCTGCATGGGTCTGATACAAACTCAAAAATCTATGCACTCCTGCGTGAAAATTCTCTTTGAGGGAAACTCCAACGCGCAAAGTTTCGCCTTCTCGCCCCAGTGCTTTTTATAAACACAGCCCAGATCGATATTTGCGCTAAATTCCGTAACGACGGGCTTTTCCACCGGCGTGTGCCCGTAGACGTTAAAAATTCCATCATTTGCGCTATCATCTCCGCGCCCGCTTAGCACGTGAGCGGCGAAGCTTTTCGCACGCTCTGCATCGTGTCTGAGCCGCCACATACGCCCTACCGCGGAGTGCGATACGACGAGGGCGCGACCGCTTTCATCACGCAAATCATACTCTAGGTAAATCGGCAGCCGCGAAACGAACCGCAGATGCTCCTTGCATTGCTTCACGCCTCCATGACGATAATAAGACGCTAGCGTCGCTTTACCGCCGTTATTAAACAGCCAGCTTTCATCCAAGCTAAAAAATGCGTAAGGGTCGTTTGAGCTCGTAAATTTGCCCGTCTTTGCACACCTCAGAGCGGTTTTTGCATTGCCCACAAAGCGCTTTTCGTGATTGCCCATCACCGCGTCATATCCGCGGACACGCACTAGCTCAACTACATCCGCGCTCGCAGGGCCTCGGTCGATCAGATCGCCCACAAAGCAAATTTTACTATCAAATTTACGCGGCAGCTGCTCTATTAACGCCAAAAGCGATCTGTAACAGCCATGCACGTCGCCTATGATGTAGATATTTTTCATAATTTCTCCTTAAATTTTAACGCCCTCGCCTTTTAACGCGCGGGCTGTGATTATAGGCGGCAGGCGAGAATTTCGCGGCAAAACTCTGCGCTAAATTTTAAAATTTCGCGCGCTAGGACTTGGGCGGATAGACCCGCTTTAGGACCTCGGCTACGACGATCATAAAAAGAACGATAGATATTAATGCGCTAAGTAATGCGGAATAGAAGTCAACAAGGTTTGTATCCGAAATGCAAACAGCCGCAATTATTATCCCTAAATATGGCGATAATATCCAAATCGCCACGATCGGCAAAAACAGATTGACGAAAAAATTCACAAGCCTATCAAAATCCTTTATCTTTTTGGCAAGCACCGCGCAAACCCCGCAAAAAGATATCCACAAAAATATGAAATATACGCACTTCTGCTGTAGCCATTCTATGGGATCGTCATCCCAGACGCTAGACGTGTCAAAAATCCGCCATACCACAAAATCGCCCAAGCTCGAAATATTCATCAAGCAAAAACTCATCGAAAATGCACAGGCTATAATTTTTAAAATAATCATCAGAGTTCCTAAAATTCTAAATTTAACTAAAAAATTCCTCGATCAGCCGCGCCATCTCACTCTCGGCGGCGACGTGATTGATCTGCTCGCGAAAGCTTGCAGCGTTTTCTCGCCCTTTGGAGTATTCGTGCAGATGCTTGCGAAATATCGCTACGCCGCGCACACCGTAATGGCTTAGCATTTGAGCGAAATGATAGAGCACGACCTCCTTTTTTAGCGCATCGCTTGCCTGCTTGCCCGTTTTGATCTCGCGAAAGATCCACGGCCTGCCGACGACCGCGCGACCGATCATCAGCGCGTCTGCGCCACTAAGGTCTCGCACTGCGGGCGCATTGGAGGAGTTTATGTCGCCGTTTGCGATCACGGGGATTTGCAGCGCGCGCTTAGCTCTTGCGATCGCGCCGTAATCCACCGCCGCGCTGTATCCGCCCGCTCTGGTGCGGCCGTGAATCGCGATAAAATCGGCTCCTGCGCTTTGTACGGCGCGCGCGATATTTTCGATATCCACAGCACCAAAGCCCAGCCGCACCTTCGCGCTCGTAAATTTTTTGTTCGAATACTTTTTGATCGTCTCAACCAAGCGCGATAGACGGGGCAGATCAAGTAGCAGCGCCGAGCCGGCGCCCTGCTTCACGACTTTAGGGACGGGACAGCCGCAGTTTAGATCGATGCCGTCGATGCCGTCAAATTTATTGATGAGCAAAACCGCCTTTTTGACGATCTCCGTATCGCTACCTGCGATCTGTACGAAAAATGGGGTTTCGGCGGCGTTTTTTTCGAGCATCTTTAGCGTCTTTTCGCCCTCGAAAACAAGGGCGTTTGCGCTTATCATCTCGCTTACGGTCGCGTCGCAGCCGAATTTTTTCACTACGCCCCGTAGTGGCGGATCCGAAAAGCCCGCCAAAGGCGCCAAAAATAAAGGGTCCTTTTTAAAAAAATCTTCCGTCATTTTAAATTTCTCATTTTGATTTCGTCCAAATTTAAACCTTTAAATTTAACGCCGCAGCGCTTGCAGCGGGTTTTGCCGCGAGCTTTAAAATTTTAAATTTCATAAGCTACGTATTCGCATTTAGGCGCGAATTTTATTTTTAAGCTTAGCTAATTTGAGTGGTGGCAAAACGGCAGCAAGGATGATCGCCACCAAATTTTATTTGCACGGCAAACCTGGCAAGCAGCTTGCAAAACGCCGCATGAAATTTTAAAATTTCATCACTTTATTCGGCTAGCAAGTCTTGCGCTTTGCGTTTAAATTTTAAATTTCATCGCATAAATGCAAAACCCGTTTATGCGCGCACTACACAAACAAATCTTTTAAATTTTACCGCTTGCGCGCATTGATCTTTCGATAAATTTTGAAATTTCAAATTTGCGCGAGTTAAAGTTTTATCCGCACTTTAAAATTTATCGCGCAGGCTGTGTTTGATAGCCGCACAGATCGTAAAAAGTAACCTCTCTTACCCGCACAAAACGAACTGGTAAAATTACCGAGCTAAAATAACAGCGACGCAGGGACGTTTTTGCCGTTGTCACGCAAAAATAGCAGAATTTTAAACTTCTCAAACTCGTCGCCGTCGGCAAGACTTAGCTGCTCTCTAAACTCGTCGATCATGCCAAGCTCATATAGCGCGTACAGATATGCCTCGGTCGCTTCTTGATTCTCGTTTTTTAGCCGCTCGAAAAAGGCTTTGTATTGCTCTGGAGCGAGATGATTTTTTAGCTTTTTAGCAAAGCCGATAAAATCCTGCTCGCTAAATTTTTCATTATTTACGAGATCAAAAAGCTCCTCGCTGCTGATCTCAAAGCTCGCGTCATTCACCGCGCGATCCACTAAAATATTTACCTCGGCTATATCTTGAGGAATTTTATAGGCCTTGATCTTATCGTAGCTTCCTTTGGCAAGCGCTACGGCATAAGCTTTTTTAGTAATATTTTCGCTATAAACGCCCTTAGTTTTTAAAATTTCATACGCATACGCAGGCTCGGCGTCGAGGCGATTGAGCTCGTTTTGCAAAAATAGCCCGTTATCTTTAGGGAGTTTATATTTTCGCAGATCCGCCACTTCGCCGTTTTTAACCTTCTCAATAATGCCTATGACCTCTTTTAGATCCTCATTTTTGACATCTATGCCGGTGCTATCGTACCACGGAGATAAAATTTTAGTAAGCTCGCTCGGGTCTTTAAAATACTCGGTTTTAAAGTCTTTATTGGTATCAAGACCCAGCAAAACCTCTTTACTCATCGCATCGTATGCGCTTAGATCCTTTGCGATCGCCCTTTTTGTGCGGTAAAACGCGAAGCTGTGAAAAACGATATGAAAAATCGCCAAAATCATATATAAAATTAACGGCAGTACGATCCACACTGCCACAGGAAGCGTAAGCGTAAAACCGAAAAGCCCCAGCGTATAGCTACTGCTTTGCTGCGTAAAGACCAAAATCGCGACGATTGCGATATAGACGATCGAATATAAAAAGAATTGCTTGGTTTTCATAGCTAACTCCTATTTTGCTTTTCCGCCTGTTCCTTGCACGAAATGCACAATCTCGCCTCCGGATTTACTTTAAGACGCTCTAAGCTTATCTGCTCGCCGCAGCTCTCGCAAAGCCCATAAGTGCCGTTTTCGATGCGTTTAAGCGCGCTTTCGATCTCTAAAAATGCCTTTTGTTGATTAACATTGAGCGAGTATTCGATGCTTAAATCCGTATTCATGCTCGCTACGTCAAAATCATCCGCAGCTTTATTTTCGCGCAATTCCGAAATTTCATTTACAGAGCTATTAATATTGGCGATGAGTTGCTCTCTTTTTTCTTCTAAAATTTTCTTGTAAAATTTCAACTCGTTTTTCTTCATTGCTTCCCTTTATTTGTGATATGGATGGTTTGCGTTAATGCACAGTGCGCGAAAAATTTGCTCAAAGAGCAAAAGTTTAGCGATTTTGTGCGCTAACGTAAGCCTGCTAAGACTAATTATTTTATCGGCTTTTGCCTTAAAATTTTCACTAAGCCCGTAAGCGCCACCGATGAAAAACGACACGGCGCTTTTATCTTTTAGCATACTCGCAAATTCCATGCTATCTAGCTCCTGTCCGCGCTCATCCAAAGCTACGACGTATCCGCTAAGGCGTGGTAGATAAGCTTCATCGTACGCCATAAGTGCGAGTTCGCGGGACGCTGCTTGAGCGCGAGCGATATTAGCATTAAAAAATGTCTGCTCTCGCACCGCCGCAAATTTAGCTGCCATTTTTTTATAATCGCTTATCGCGCCTGCGAACTCGTCCGTGCCTTTTTGGATGGAATTTACCGTTATCTGCACTACTCTTCGCTTCCCTCTTCGTGCAGCGACTTATCGCTCGTGTCATCGATCTGCACGGCGTTTTTGCTAAGCACGTTGATTATATCGCTTAGATACTGCCTCATCTCAGCTCTAGGCACGATCGCATCAATTAGTCCGTGCTCGAGCAGAAATTCCGATCTTTGAAAGCCTTCCGGCAGATCCGCGCCTATGGTTTGCTTGATAACGCGCTGTCCGGCAAAGCCGATAAGAGCACCGGGCTCTGCGATGATAATGTCTCCCAGCCACGCAAAGGACGCGCTTACGCCGCCCATCGTAGGATCGGTAAGAACGGAGATGAAAGGAATTTTATGCTCGGATAAAATTTTAAGCGCGGCGGAGGTTTTACTCATCTGCATTAGCGAAAAGGTGCTTTCTTGCATCCTTGCGCCACCACTTGCACTTACGATGATTAGCGGCTCGTTTTTATCAAGGCTGCGTTTTACGGCACGCACGATCTTTTCGCCCTCTACAGAACCCAGGCTTCCGCCCATGAAGTTAAAATCAAACACCACGAGCTGAATTTTTTGGCGACTTATCGCACCCTCGCCCGCGATCACCGCGCTAAGCCTGCCTGTTTTTTCTTTGCTCTCGGCAATACGCTTTTTGTAGGATTTTTTATCGACGAATTTTAGCGGATCGACGGGCTGTAAATTTTGATCGTACTCCACGAAAGAGCCTTCATCGCAGATCAGATCGATGCGAGCCTGCGCGCCAAAACGAAGGTGATAGTTACACTTGGGGCAAACGCTATGATTTTGCTCGACCTCTTTGCTATACATCAGTGCGCCACATCCCGGGCACTTTATCCAGTGCGTAGGAGCTTCGCTCGGCGCAGGTTGCGTCCTGCGTATTTTTGAAAATAGATCTCCAAAATTCATATGATTTCCTTTAAATTCTATGAAATGAAACTTCTGATTATAACCTAAAATTCTTTATTTAAATTTATATGTGAATTTCGCTAAAATAGGAAAATGCAAGGATTTATATTAAAAACGACCAAAGTTAGGGATGAGGACTGCATCGTGGACGTGCTAAGCGAAAGTGCGCTCGTGCGAGCATATCGTTTTTACGGTGCACGCCATTCAAACATCATCCAGGGCTATAAAATCGACTTCGAGCTCTCGCAAAATCAAAACTTCCTGCCGCGCCTTAGCGGTGTGATGCATCTAGGATACGCGTGGCTCGGAAACCGCGAGAAGCTCTTGTTTTGGCAGCAGTTCATGCGGCTTTTACACGCGCATCTAAAAGATGCCGAGCATCTGGATAAATTTTACTACGAGCTGCTAAACCGAGCCGCTGTGCGCTTTGGCAAACAAAATCCGCGTCGCATAATCGTAGAAAGCTACGCCGAAATTTTAAAATTTGAGGGGCGATTGCACGACGAGCCATATTGTTTTTTATGCGATGAGGAAATTTTAGAAAATATCGCGCTATGCCGCGGCTTTTTGCCTGCGCACGAGCATTGCGCACAAAGAGCGGGCTTTACGCAGGATGAAATTTTAGAATTTTTACAAAGCAAAAAGACGCTAAATTTAAACGACGAAACAGTCGATAGGCTCTACGACGTAACGCTTGAGGGGCTTTGATCTGTAGCGCGTTTGATGAAGACGTGAAATTTCAAAACTCAAGCTAAATTTTAAAATTTCGTAGAATTTCAAAATTTCATAAACGGGCGGTTTTGTACTTTATCTGCCTTTTCTCGCGCAAAGCCGAATAATCGCATTGCGCAGGATTTGTATTAAATTTTAACTGGACTAGCTAAAAAGCTTTTTCATCGCCTTAAAAAACATTGCAGTAAGCGGATTTGATTTGCCTGAAACCTTTGCGATCCAGCTCTCATAGGTCTCGCCTTTACTTTTTAGAAAGTCCACGAGCGCCTTTTGGCTAGCCTGCATACCGCCGTTTCTTTCGGCATCTAGCAATGCCCTATAAATTGGCTCTATAGTTTCGATCGCAGATCTTGGCGGAGCCTTACGAAATGCCGTGTATTCAGTGATCTGCCCTGTCACGGGATCTTTTTTAGAAGTAAATTCCGTAATGACCCAATAAAAGCGCCCATCTTTGGCTAAATTTTTAACCACGGCGGTAAAATCCTTGCCTTGTTGTATCGTATCCCACATAAGCTTAAACGCTATGCGCGGCATGTCCGGATGTCGTATGATGTTATGCGGCTGCCCCAAGAGCTCAAGCTCACTATAGCCGCAAATCATACAAAAATACGGATTTGCAAACGTGATAATGCCCTTCGGATCGGTTTTAGAAACGATATAGCGCTTCTCATCGAGTTTGATTTCCTGATTAATCGGAGTCGGTCTTTGCATTTTTAATCCTTTGCTTAAAAATTTATTGCAGAGTATATAAAATTTTTCTTTTCAGAAATATTAAATTTTCGTTAAATTTTTATAAATGTTAAATCTTTAAGTGAATTCTTAAAATTTAATGTATAATCTCAAATCAAAATTTCAAAAGGCGGCGCGTTGAAAAATCCCTTCCTATCGCTTAAATACTCAAATTTTAGAATTTATTGGATCGGGATGAATCTCTCACTGATCGGTTCTTGGATGCAAAGCGTCGCGCTCCCGTGGCTAGTGCTAAGCATTACCGCAGACGCTTTTAAGGTCAGCCTTGTAGCCGCGGCACGGTTCTTGCCCGCACTACTTTTCACGCCGTTTTCCGGTGTACTGCTCGATAAGTTTAATCGCAAAAAGATCCTTTTGTTCGCTCAAATAGGCATGGCGGTGACCGCCTCAATTTTCGCAATTATGAGCTTTTGTGAGTTATATTCTTTCGGCAAAATTTTATTTTGTGCTTTTGCAAGCGGCATCTTTACCAGCATGGACGCCCCGAGCCGTCAGTCGATGGTAAAAGACCTCATCGACTCGCCCCGCGATCTAGCCAACGCCATAGCGTTAAATTCTATGTCCTTTAATGTCGCTCGTATCGCAGGACCCGCACTTGCGGGGATCGTGATGGCGCTGTGGGGCGTGGGCTTTTGCTTTTTATTCAATGCACTTAGCTTTTTAGGCATCATCGTTTCGCTGTTTTTCATAAAAATTCCGCCATCCGTTACTGCGCTATCTAGCAGAAGCGGAGGCGTTTTTGCCTCGATCGGTGCTGGAATTTCGTATGTTTTGCACAAAAAAACCCTAAGCGAGCTAATGATAATAGTGCTTATCGTAGCGACGCTGGTGCCAAATTACAACGTAACAATCTCGGCACTTGTTAAGCTTAGCCTGGGCGCGGATGAGCGAAGCTTTGGATATTTGATGTCGGCTCTAGGCGTGGGGGCCTTTTGCGGCGCACTTTTCGTAGCAGTCTTTGATAAACTCGGCATCCGCAAAATCAGATCGTGCGCGATCGCTATGGGGGTGAGCTTAGCTCTTACTGGGGCTGCGAATTCCTTCGCATGGGCTGCGGTAGGGCTTGCCGTAACTGGGTTTCTTTTCGTAATCACAAACTCAAGCATCAACTCCACCGTGCAAATGCACGTAAGCAACGAATTCCGCGGGCGCGTGCTTAGCCTATATGCGCTCTTTTTAATAGGTAGTACGCCATTTGGAGCGCTCATATCGGGCTTTTTTACCGAGTTATTAGGCGCTCGCGTAGCCCTTGCGATCTGCGGTGCAATTAGTATTTTGCTACTGCTGGCGCTATTTTACGGCTTTAAAATACGACGCAGGACGCATTTTATCTTTCGAGATAAAGTCTAAGCCAAAAGCTGCATTATCAAAATTAACCTTATTTTTACGATGAAGCTTTAGAATTCCTACCAAAATTTAAAGGTAAGGAGTTTTTATGAATAGACGAAATTTCTTAAAAAGCAGCGCCGCAATCGGTACGCTAGCGACGCTAAATCTAAATTTAAACGCTAGCGCAGTCACCGGCGGGACGGAAAAGAAAGTCGCCAGCGTCTGCGAGATGTGCTCCTCGCGCTGTCCTATCGAGGTGACCGTCAAAAACGGTCGCGGCGCTCTCATCGAGGGCAACCATCGCTTTTCAAACAAAACCTCGGTCTGCGCGCGCGCGCGGAGGCGCGGGCATAAATCAGCTCTACGACGATCAAAGGCTCATTAAGCCGCTCATTCGCGTAGGCGAGCGCGGCGAGGGTAAATTTAAAGAGGCGAGCTGGGATGAGGCGCTTAAAATTTGCGCGCAGAAGCTTGGCGAGATTTCGCAAAAATACGGCCCGCAAAGCGTAGTTTTCACCTCTAAAACGGGCGAACACCACACTCAGATGATGAATTTCGCCTGTGCATACGGCAGCCCGAACATCTACTCGCACTGGTCCTGTTGCCCGATCACTTATAATATCGCCGTGCCGCACACCTTCGGCGCTAATATGCAAAGAGACTACGGCGACGCAAAATATATCGTAAATTTCGGCCACAATC
This sequence comes from uncultured Campylobacter sp., assembly GCA_963522765.1. Classification (GTDB taxonomy): domain Bacteria; phylum Campylobacterota; class Campylobacteria; order Campylobacterales; family Campylobacteraceae; genus Campylobacter_B. The sequence goes on from CAUQZM010000001.1 coordinate 177,100, forward strand.
TCTTTGAGGGCATCGATATCTCAAAAACCAAAAAGCTTGCAAAAGCCGCGAGCAGAGAGGATGTAAAGCTTTTGGTGCTTGATCCGCGCTTTAGCGTCGTAGCTTCCAAAGCCGACGAGTGGTTGCCGATAAAGCCGGGAACCGACGCAGCGTTTTTGATGGCGCTAATACACGTCTGGCTGCGCGATAACAAATACGACAAAAAATTTATCGAACAATACGCCGTGGGGCTAGAGGAGCTAAGGCAGTCCGTGAAGGATACGACGCCGCTTTGGCAAGAGGGCATCACGGGCATCAAAGCGGACAAGATCGAGCGCATCGCAAATGAAATTTACGCCGCAGCTCCCGCAGTCATAATCGATTGGGGTCATAAAACCACGACCGCCAAAGCCGAATACGTCCGCACGCGCGCCATCGCAATCGCAAACGCGCTGATGGGAAACGTCGAGAGAAAGGGCGGAATTTACTTCTCGAAGGACTCTAAAACCTTCAACACGCTTTGCAAAGAGGATCTATTCCCTACCATCTCGAACCCGGATAAAGGCTTTAAAATTCCAAAGACCGCGCGTATCGACGGCTGCGGCGAAGAAGGTAGCGAAAATTTCTTCGTGCCGCGCAAACACGGCGTTTTGATGCAGATCGCACCTACGATTTTAAGCGAAAAGCCCTACCCCGTAAAAGGCTGGGTTAGCACGCGCTTTAACCACCTCATCAACGTTGCGGGCGTGGATAAGAGCGTAGAAGCGATCAAAAAGCTAGACTTCGTGCTCGCAATCGACGTATATATGAGCGACTTTGCGTGCCTAGCCGACGTGATCTTGCCCGAATCCACCTATTTGGAGCGCGATGAATCGATTCAAAACAAAGGCGGCACCGCGCCCGGATTTGTGATGCGAAACAAAGCCGTCGAGCCGGTGGGCGATACGAAGTGCGGCTATGAAATTTTTAGAGAGCTTGCACGAGTGATGAAGATCGATAAGGACTACACCTGGAACAATATCGACGAATACCGCATGCAGCAAGCCAAAGGCAACGCCGAGCTAATCGCAAATTTAATCAAAAACGGCTACGTAAGCTACAAGGTGCCGAAGCTGTATTACCGAGAGCCGAAGCTCGTGGCTAAATTTATCGATAAATATCCTGCCGCGGCGGAGTTCGTGGACGAAAACGGCGAGATGAGCTCGCAGATGAAATTTAAAACCCCGAGCGGCAAGATCGAGCTTTTCGCGCCGAAAGTAGAGGAGCTTTTTGCGGGATATGGCTGCTTAAATACCGAGGGTATGGATGTATTCGGCGGACACAAATACTGCCTAATGACCGGCAAGACCGCGCTTCACACCAACGGTCACACGCAAAATGTCAAAATTTTAAACGATATGATGAGCGAATCGCCGGTTTGGATCAGCCCGGCTTCCGCAAAGGCGGAGGGGCTAAAGACGGGCGATATCGTGAAGCTCAAAAATAAATTCGGCGAGCAAAAAGCTAAAATTTTCGTCACGCAAGGCATCAGAGACGACTGCCTATTTTTATACCACGGCTTTGGGCACGTAAGCCCGGGGCTAAAGCGCACGAACGGTATAGGCACGAACCAAAGCGTCCTTCTCGATCCTGCTGCGGGTCCTGTGGTAAGCACGATGGTAACCAACGTCGGCGTCGATATAGTTAAAATTTGAAAGGGGCGGTTATGAAAAAACTCATAATGATTCACGACGAAAATTTATGTATAGGTTGCCAAGCCTGTTCGGTTGCGTGTAGAAACGAAAACGGCGTACCTAGCGGCGTTTATAGGCTGCAGGTGCACGGCAAAACAAGCGGCGTTTTTCCGAATTTAAAACTTGATTATTCGCGCGCCAGCTGCGTTATGTGCGAGGATAGCCCCTGCGTGGACGTCTGCCCTACGGGAGCGAGCTTTAAAACCAAAGACGGCGTAACGCTCATAGACGAGAGGCTTTGCGTCAGCTGCAAATACTGCATCCTAGCCTGTCCTTACGACGCGAGGTTTGTAGATCCTATCACGCACGCTATCGGTAAATGCACCTTTTGCTACACTAACCGCACTAGCAAAGGCTTGCAGCCTGCCTGCGTAAGCGTGTGCCCAACGGATGCTTTAACTTTCGGCGACGTAAATGACGTAAATTCCGAGGTAAGCAAGCTGCTAGCCAAAACAAGCGTAGAATATCCCAAAGCGTATCTAAACACCAAGCCGCGCCTAACGAATATCAAAAACAAAAAAGGAGGACGCTATGAATAATATGTGGGGCGATATGAGCCAATACTCTGAAATTTACTGGCCTTGGCCGATTGCGATTTATCTATTTTTGGCGGGTCTTAGCGCGGGAGCGACGATGGTGGCGCTTTTAGTTAAATGGAACCGCCACGAAAGCGAGCAAAATTCCATCTGGGACGCGATGATTAGAGCGGGCGCGATCACGGCGCCGCTTGCGATCTGCGCGGGGCTTTTGCTTTTGATCTTTGATCTGGGCAAGCCATTTAGCTTTTATCTTTTGCTGATCAAATTTAACTTCGGCTCGGTGATGAGCCTCGGCGTTTTGGCGCTTTTGATCTACGTGCCGTTTAGCTTTGTATTTGCGCTATGCGTATTCGGCGAGGAAATTTGCAAATTTAAACTACTTGCGTTTCTGCGACCTATCGTAAATTTACTAAGCTCGTTCGCCAAAGCTTCCAAAGCTTTCGAGCGAGTTTTGTTTATCCTTGCTCTTTGCGTGGGCGCATATACGGGCTTTTTGTTAAGCGCGGTGATGAAAATTCCGCTTTGGAATACTCCGGTGCTGCCGATTTTATTTCTGCTATCGGGCTTTTCCAGCGGCATCGCGGCAAGCATTTTAGTGGGACTTCTGTTTTTTAAAGGCTCGTTAAACAAAGATAGCATAAAATACCTCTTGGTGCTTGATCTGCGCGCGATACTCTTTGAAATTCCGCTTTTATTTATTCTGTTTGTCGGGATGTATTTTGAGGGCGGCACTAGCGCGCTTGCGGCACAGCAGGCTTTGACGCACGAGGTTTACGGTAAAATTTTTTGGATCGGCGTTTTAGGCACGGGGCTCATCGCTCCGATCATCATCGCCTTTACGGCGCTGAAAAACCACGCCTACAAGCCTGCGTTTATAGTTTTAAATTCTTTCGTCGTGCTTTGCGGCGTCATTCTGCTTCGCTACTTCGTTGTATATGCGGGGCAAATTTGCACGGGAGCGTAGTTTCGCTCCCGATTTAGGGAGTGAGTTTGAAAATTTTACTTTTAGAAGACGATTTTGAATACAGAAGCAGCGTAAGCGAGTATCTGCAGGAGCTTGGCTACGAGGTGGACGAATGCTCTAGCGGCGACGCAGCCTGTGATAAGATCGCCGGGGGCGCCTACCATCTGCTGATTTTAGACATAAAAGTGCCGGAGGTCTCGGGCGAAGAGGTGCTTAAATACGCCCGCAGCCTTGGCCTTAACACCCCCGTGATGATGATGACCTCGCTTGGCGACATCGACGATTTAAGCCAGTGCTACGAGCTAGGCTGCAACGAATACCTAAAAAAGCCCTTCCACCTAGCCGAACTTAAATTTAGAGTAAGCGAGCTGATGCGAAAGTATTTCGGCGACGAAAAGGGCGCCGTCAAGATCGCGGATAAATTTCACTACTTCGCAAATTTAAAAATTTTAAAGCGTGCAGACGAAGAGATATCGCTAAGCGCCAAAGAGATTAAAATCATAGAATTTCTGCTCGCCAATATCAAAAGATTCGTTAGCGTCGATGAGCTCATCGCCGACGTGTGGGACGGCGAGGCGGGCAGCGTCGACGTGCGCGTGCATATCAGCAACCTCCGCTCCAAAACGAGCAACGATTTCATCCTCTCCAGCCGCGGACTCGGATATAAGATCAATGCTTAAAGGGTTTAAATTTACGCTTTTTAGCGCGATTTTCATCATCGGCGCCTTTATAAGCGAGAGTCTTTATATCATCTATTTAAATTCCAAAATCGAAGAGAGCGCCGACGTCGCCGAGCTGATACAAAAAAGCGGCGAAGCCCTAGCCGGCGCGGATCTGAATCTAAAAGACGAGCTCATCTACGACTACGCGATCCTAAACGCAAACGGCGAAATTTTAAGATCAAACCTAAGCGTCCAGCCGCCGGATTTTGCATTTATTACGCTGAAATTCGGCGGGCGGGTATTTTTTAAGCGCCATTTTCTACATGAGGGCAAGCTATATTTTTTCGTCATTTCAAAAAAGATAAGCTACGCCAAGATAGAATTTATCGCGATCTCTACGATCTTTATCACGATTTTCGTAGCGCTCATCATCGCACTATTTAACTACAAAATCATTAAAAATTTCTACGCGCAGCAAAGCAACCTCATCAAGGCGTTTTTCAACGACGCGATGCACGAGCTAAAGACCCCTCTGGGCGTCGCGCTCATCAATACCGAGATGCTTGGGCTGCGCGACAAACACACCGCGCGCATAAAATCCGCGCTTAAGCAGATGATCATTACTTACGAGGACGTGGAGTATTTCATCAAAAGCGGCAAGATGAGCCTAAAAAGCCGCCGCATCGATATGAGTGAGTTTTTAGGCGCTAGGATAAATTTTATCTACCTGGTTGCAAAAAGCAAAAACATAAGTCTGCAATCGCGAATAGCGCCCGATGTGAACGTTTTTATGGACGAAACCTCACTGATGCGCCTCATCGACAACACGCTAAGCAACGCCATAAAATACTCGCGCCCCGGCGGCAAGATCATCATCGCGCTAGAAATTGGGGTGAGCATAACGGTATTTAGCGTGCAGGACTTCGGCATCGGCATAAAGGATACGAGCGCGATCTGGGAGAGATACTCGCGCGAAAACGCGGCTCTTGGCGGATTCGGCCTCGGGCTAAACATAATCGATAAAATTTGCAAGCGCTACGGAATCGCAAAAAGCGTCAGCTCAAAACCGAACGAGGGCAGCACCTTTTGCTACAAAATCCCGCTGTTTAAGCAGAAGCTTTTGGACTAAAACAGCGCGCAAAATTTAGGCGCAAATTTTAAAATTTAGAAGTAGAATTCGTGCGGCTAGGGTTTTTTAAAATTTTGTTTTAACGTGGCTTCTTCAGCCGCCCCTAAGCTCCCTATCTTTTAGGTATTCTTTTTCTACATCGTATTTTACGTTGCCGCAATTATCGAAATAATATTTGGGCGAATTGCTAGATTTTTCATAGTATGTTCTTAAATTATATTCAGTTGGAATTTTATCAAATAGCAAAATAGATTTGGATTGCAAAAAGTTGTCTCCAATTATAAAATTTTTATCCAACATAAGAAACACACTATCTTCAAAACACAAAATCAAAGGCTTCGTAAAACCGACTATTTTATCGACAGAATCAACTTTCAGATATTGTTTCGGGTCCGTTACGGTCGCCTTTAGTTCTGTAATGTATAAATCCTCAATAGTTTTTACTTTATTGCTGCTGTTTTTTAAAATTTTAAGATAATTCTCAAAGTTCAAGTCTTGCATTTCATAATAATCAGTGGAATACTTATGTTTTATATCATCGTTCTCTCTATAACTCGCTATCTTTTTTAATACGATAATTTCTTTATCTAAAAATTCTCCGACGGCGCGCCTATACAGCTCCTCTCTCGGTAAAATTCTATCCTTTTTTAGGCAGTATCTTTGCTTGTATTTGTTGTAATCAGGGAGGGAAACTATGGCGAAGCCTCGTGAAGTGGAGTAATCGGGGATTATACGGACAAATGCGGCGCAGAGTATTATTATAAGAAGCAGCGTGCCAGCTAGGGCTTTAAATTTAACGGATTTATAAAATTTCATACCGATGCTCCTTTTAAAATTTAAAATTTCAGTTGTTTATTTATTCGGCTCTCAGCCGCCATTTAATTCCCTGCTTTCCAAATATCGTTTTTTCATATCATATTTTATGCTTCCGCAATTATCAAAATAAACTTTTACTCCTGAATTATTCTGCCCGTTATATGATTTTAAAGCCTTTTCATTAAGCGCGATGTCTGAATAAAAGTTATGTTTGAAATACCCGTCATATAAAATATAATCACGATTTAACATGAAAAATATATCTTTTCCGTAATATCTTATTAAAGGCTTCTCAAAACCGGCACTCATATCGTTCAAATTTATTTTTAAATATTTTTTGGGGTCCGTAATTTTTGCGCCCAGCTCACCGATATAAAACTTATGAAGCAATTCGCCGTCTTGAGAGACAAATTGCTTTGCTATCTTCATATAATTGCCGAAATCCATATTTTCTACTTCATAATATGCAGGCTGATATTCAGATTTATAAGAATCATAATGCTCTTTACGGTATTCATTTATCATTTTGGATAATTCCAGTTTTTTATCCAAATACTTTTCAATTGCCTTTCGATACAACTCTTCCTTTGGTAAAATTCTATCCTCTTTTAGGCAGTATCATTGCTTGTATTTGTTGTAGCCAAAAATAGTAACCACGGCGAAGCCTCGCGAAGTGGAGTAATCGGGAATTATACGGATAAATACGGCGCAGAGTACCGCCGCCAGAAGTAGCACTACGGCTAGCGCTTTAAATTTAACGGATTTATAAAATTTCATACCGACGCTCCTTTTAAAATTTAAAATTTCAGCGCAAATTTTCGCGATTTTACGATTAAATTTAAAATGCCCGCCGCAACAAAGCGGACAAGCTACAAAACGCCTAAATTTAAATCTCGCTGCTAGCCTTCGCGGTGCAAAATTATATAGCCCAACTTCGTGCCGTTTTCGTCCGAAAATGCCCTCACATAAAAATAATGCCCGTCCTTTTTGATAAAACTCTGCGCCCCAAAATCAAGCGTCGCCAAAATCGACAAAACGTCGTAATCGGGCGCGCTATTTACGACGATAAAGTCCTTAATAACGCCTATTTTATCGTAGAAGCAATCGGTCTCAAACCTCTTATCTACGAGGATAAAAATATCGTTTCCCATGCGGTTGATCTGCGCGATGACGTGCTCGAAATCGAGCATTATCTCGGCGCTTCCGATAAATTTACCGTCACTAAAAACCGGCGAAATTCCGCGCATGAAAACCCCGCACCGCCCCATCTCGACGAGCGCTTTTGGAAGCAGACTATGGCGGATCTGCAAAAGCGAATGGCGAAACGAGCTCAGATCGTCGTTGTAAAATTCGTCGCTCCAGCTCCTAGCCAGGCTTCTGGTGTTTTGCGTATGAAAATGTATCTTCACGCCCGTATAGAAGGGCACCGCGCTTAAAATGTCTTTGTATTTTTTCGTCACGTCCATACACTCGCCGTGTTTGCCGCTCTCGAAGCAGCGCACCACGTCGCTGTTCTGCGACAAAATCAGCGAGATCGCAAAGGCGTTTAGCTTCTCTTCGTCCACGATCTTTTCAAACAAACTCGCGCTAAAATCGAACTGCTGCTTGATTTTTATCTCGTTTTCCTCGCTTTTAAAGCGCAGGTAAAACGCAAAGGTGGCGACGCAGCAAGCAAGCGCGAAAAGGCTTAGGTATTTTTTTGAGCGCGCGCCTATCATTTGAATTCCATCTTTAAATTTGCCGCTAAAACTTCTGCGAATTCGCTAAATTCCGGCAGATCGAGCTTGCCATTTCGCATCTTTTTGCCCCAAACGGACTCCGGGAAAAAGCTGTCGTTTTTAAAGCGCGCTTGGACGTGAAAATGCACGCGCGGCACGTAGTTGGCGAAACTTGCGATGTTGATCTTATCGGGCGCGTAAAACTCCCGCAGGCTCTTTTCGCACTGAAGCACGGCGCGCCACAGATGCGCCAGCGTCGCCTCGTCGCAGTCGCTAAGCTCCTTAAATTTCGCCTTCGTAAAGACCTTCACCCACGGCACTTCGTGCTCCTCGCGCTCCACATAAATCATCTCATCTTCGTAAATCATCGCTTCTCCTTGAAAATGGAATTTTAATGCAAAGCCCATTAAAGCTCGGTAAATTCCTCTTACATAAATAATATACTAAAATACATTAATTAAATATATCTATAAAATCTCGATATATTCGTGATTTTTATGTTATAATTCTATCTTTTAAAAGGAATATATATGAAATCAGTTTGGATAATGATCCTATGCGCCGCAGCTATTTTGATGATTACTATGGGCATTCGTATGTCATTAGGTCTTTTCGTGCAACCTATAATGCAAGCAAATTCCCTATCCATCGCACAAGTAAGCCTTGCGATGGCAACTACGCAGCTGGTATGGGGCTTTTCGCAACCGCTTAGCGGGATACTTGCAGACAAGCTCGGTGCCTACATTGTGCTGTTTTGGGGCAGCGTGCTTTTGGCGATTAGCTGCGCTCTTGTGCCGTTATTTAGCAGCGAAAGCGCGCTTGTATTAACGATGGGTTTTGGGCTTGCACTGGGGCTTGGCGCGGGTAGTTTTCCGATTCTAATGAGCCTAATGGCGAAGCGCCTGCCATTTTCTATCCGCTCGGTTGCTAGCGGAGTGCTAAATGCAGGCGGCTCGTTCGGGCAGTTTTTATTTGCGCCAATGATTGGGTTTTGTATCGCAACGCCCGCTTTAGGATACGGCGGCGCATTTTTTACGCTTGCAGGGCTTAGCTTGCTAATTCTGCCGCTTGCGAGACTTTTAGCAGGCGGTAAAATTCTATTTGGCGAGCAAACCAGCCTGCATGAAGAAGATAAGCGCAGCTTAGGCGAAGTGCTGCGTTTAGCGCTGCGCGATAAAAGCTATATTTTGATAAATTTAAGCTTTGCTACGTGCGGTTTTCACGTAGCATTTTTAGTGACGCACCTGCCTAGCGAAGTAGCACTAAGCGGGCATGGCGCACAGGTAGCGTCCTTTTCACTCGCACTGATTGGTATCGCTAACATCGTAGGCAGCTTATTCGTAGGCTGGTGTGTTTCCAAAGTGCGATGTAAAGTCATTTTATTTTGTATATATGCCCTGCGTATCGCTCTTATTGGTGCTTATGTGCTCTCGCCCAAAGATAGCCTTACGTTTTATATCTTCAGCGTGGGATTAGGATTTACCTGGTTAGCGACCGTACCGCCTACTGCGGCTGCCGTCGGTAAGCTGTTGGGAACGCGATATTTAGCAAGCCTATTTGGATTTACGATGCTTTCGCATCAAATCGGCGGATTTTTTGGCGCATATATCGGAGGTCTTGCGGTACGGGCATACGGCGCGTATGATTATATGTGGTATTTGGATATGACGCTAGCGGCTATTGCAGCTCTGCTAAGCCTGCCTGTGCGTGAGGCTAAGATGAAGCACGTGAAATTTTAAAAATTTTATGGGATTTTGAAATTTACGGACGGAATTTTTGCGAAATTTTGCAAGCTAAATTACGACAGAATTTTGAAAATTTTAAAATTTATTGGATTTTATGTTTCGCACGATGAAATTTCACTTTGGCTTTGGAATTCCGCTGCGATAATGCGATAAAATGCAAAATCCGCTTGTGCTTTCAAATTTAGCCGAGACGAGATTTTAAATTTTATAGAATTTTGAAATTTTAAAATTTCGGCTCGCGCAGCATTTTAAGAGCTGGCGCAAGAGCATCTGCAAAGCCTTTAAATTTTTCAAATTCCTCCGCGCTAAACTCCGCGTTAAACTCCGCTCCAGAAGCACCGAAGCTCGCTTCATAAACAAAACCCGATTTTTTTAAAAAATGTTCAAATTTCGCCACCGCCGCAAACGGAACGAAAAATATGCACTTCTTACGCAGCACGAATTCCACTAGTTCTGCGGCGTCCGCAGCGGCGTCTATCGCGGCATTTGCGCTACTAGCGTATGCGCGCACTAGCCCGCCGGTACCCAGCTTGATGCCGCCGAAGTAGCGCACCACGAGCACTGCAGCGTTAATCAATTCGGCACCGCGAAGCGCGTTTAGACACGGTGCGCCCGCAGTCGATTTGGGCTCGCCGTCGTCGCTTGAGTTTTCTATGATCTGTTCAAACTCACCCAGCGCACGATACGCCCAGACGATATGCCGCGCCTTAGGATGCTGCCGCCGCAACTGCGCACGCAGCGTCTCAAAGCTCGCTAGCGGCGCTAGATAGGCGATGAAGCTTGATTTTTTAATCTCCTGCGCGGCGCTGATCTCTTTTTCAATCGTTTTCAAGGCTTTCCTTTGCGGAATTTTATCTTTTTTGCATTATAATAAAAGTTCAAAAAAAGATCAAAGGAGCTTCATGATCCAGACTTGTTTATTTCCCGCGGCGGGCTACGGTACGCGCTTTTTGCCCGCGACCAAATCGCTACCTAAAGAGATGCTTCCGATCCTTACCAAGCCGCTCATTCACTACGGCGTGGACGAGGCGCTGGAGGCGGGCATGGATAATATGGCCTTCGTCACGGGTCGCGGAAAACGCGCGCTGGAGGATTATTTCGACCGCAGCTACGAGCTGGAGGATCAAATTTCAGGCAGCAGCAAGGAGTATCTGCTTGACGAGATCAGGGCGCTTATGAAGCGCTGCACCTTCTCTTTTACGCGCCAAGAGCAGATGAAGGGGCTCGGCAACGCGATTTATACTGGTAAAATTTTAATCCGCGACGAGCCTTTCGGCGTAGTGCTCGCAGACGATCTGTGCGTGAACGAAAACGGCGAGGGCGTGCTTGCACAGATGGTTAAAATTTACGAAAAATACCGCTGCAGCGTCGTTGCAGTAATGGAGGTGCCGCCTCAAGACGTAAACAAATACGGCATCATTGCAGGAAAGAGCATCAGCGACGATCTGATAATGGTCTCGGATATGATCGAAAAACCCGAGCCCGGCGAGGCTCCGTCGAGCTTAGCCATCATCGGGCGCTACATCCTAACGCCTAATATTTTCGATCTCATCGAGCAGACGGCACCCGGTAAAAACGGCGAGGTGCAGATCACCGACGCGCTTTTGAAACAGGCTCAAAACGGCGTGGTGATCGCGTATAAATTTAAAGGCACTCGCTTCGACTGCGGCTCAGTAAAAGGCTACGTGGAGGCGATCAAATATTTCTACGAGCGAGAATTCGGCGATGGTAAAAAATGAGCTGTTTTTCCCGCCGGCAAAAGACGGCGCGCTAGAAGAGGTAGCGGCAAAGATCCGCGCCGAATACGAAAGCGACGAGATAGGCTACTACCGCTTGCCGCAGCAAGGCGCGGACGAAATAGCGCAGGCGCAGGAATTCTTTAGCACGCGAAGCTACGACGAGATCGTGCTTTTGGGTATCGGCGGCTCCAGCGTGGGCGTGCGAGCGCTTTATGAGATGCTGCGTCCGCGCGTAAGAAAGAATTTGCGCTTTGAAATTTTGGATAATTTAGACGCGCTTAGCGTGCGTCGCGCGCTCGAAGGACTAAATTTTGCTCGCACGATCTTCATAGTATCCTCCAAATCGGGCGGTACGATCGAGACGATCTCGCTTTTTAAGGTCGTTTTGCAGCGTTTTGGAATTTCAAATTTAAAAGCGCTAGCAAAAAATTTCATCTTCATCACCGATGCAGGCTCGCCGCTTGATATCTTCGCGCGCGAGCACGACTCCTGCGTGATAAATATGCCCGCTAACGTAGGCGGCCGTTTTAGCGTGTTAAGTGCGGTAGGGCTAGTGCCCGCAGTTGGGCTAGGTCTTGATGCAAGCGCGATGCTACGCGGAGCTGCCACCGCAAAAGAGCGGTATCTGGATGAAATTTTAGCAGGCGATCCCGCTAAAATCGCGGAGAATAAAATTCTACGAAAAGCCCATCACTACGCCACGCACAAAAGTGCGAAAATCAACGTCCTTTTTAGCTATGGCGACGCGCTGCGCGCATTGGGTGAGTGGTACGTGCAGCTCTGGGCGGAAAGCCTAGGTAAAAAGATCGGCTTTAGCCGCGAGGGGCTTACTCCTGTAGGGCTTGTAGGCTCGCGCGATCAGCACAGCTTCCTTCAGCTCATAATGGACGGCGTAAAGGATAAGACCGTGACTTTCTTAAAGCTCACGGACAACGGCACTACGGACGCGGTGCCTGGTATCAGTCTGCAAGGTCTTGAGGGCTGTGACTTCGTAAACGGCATGCGACTGGATGAGGTGCTAAATCTTCAGTGCGATGCTACGCTGCAAGCCGTGCTAAATGAGGGCATCAGCGTCGATCTAATCGAGGTTTCGCAGCTTTGCGAACAGAGCGTGGGCGAGCTATTTTACTACTTCGAGCTGCTAACCAGCGCTACTGGAGCGATACTGGGCGTCAGCACTTACGATCAGCCGGGCGTCGAGGTAGGCAAGAGAATTTTAAAATCGCTAGTTTTAAAATCGCGAGATTAGAATTTGCTGCGCTAGCTAGACGGAATTTCGTCGGTCTAAATTTTACTAAAGCCAGGCTCTACTCGCACCCTATTTTGCTTGGGCAAAATTTTAGAATTTTAAAATTTACGCCGCGGAATTTTGATTTCGCGCTATGAGCGTTTAGAATTTTGTCGCGAAATTTCACGACAGAATTCCAAGATTGCACCGCGAGGCGTAAAAATTTTGCGACTTGCGAGCGCACAAGGAGATGAAATGAAAATCAAAGGGATCGATCACTTCGTCCTAGTTACGGAGGATCTGCAAAAATGCGTGGAATTTTACGAAGGAATTTTAGGGCTAGAGCATGTTTGCGAGGGCGGCAAACACAGCCTGCGTTTCGGCTCCTCAAAGATCAATATCCACACTCGCGCGGGCGAGTTTGCGCCGTTTGTAGCGCGTCCTAGCGTAGGCTCGGCGGATTTTTGCCTCATCTGCGAAGATCAAAGCGCGCAGCAGCTCAAAACGGAGCTTGAAAGCAAAGGGGTGCAAATAGAGCTTGGCGTCGTGCCTCGCACGGGCGCGCGCGGCGCTATGCAAAGTATCTATCTGCGCGATCCTGACGGCAATCTCGTAGAGCTCGGCGTATATGAAAGCGGCGATGATTAGCGCGTAAATTTTAAAGGCAAAATTTCAAGCGGAGCGTTAGAATTTAAATTTTCTAAATTCTATTTTTCATTAAAGATCGATATTCTGCGGATTAAATTGTTTATCCCGCGGTACGCTAATTATATATCGTTTGTATATTTTTTAAACCTTATCTTTTGTTTTTAGAATTTCATAAATTTGTTCATTTTATTCACTATTATTTTTGCAATATCATAAGGCGGTTTCCAAAATAAATATCCCTCTGTAATATCTATATTTAGCGTATCCAAGAAATATTTTTGCAGCTCGCCAAACTCCTTTTTATTATTGATCGTAAATACTTCGGAATCGGAGCCATTGCATATCAATAATTTATCACAAAGCAAGAACCTAGCCGTTTTCTCAAATAGAATATAGTAGATAAATTTAATAATAGGCATCAGCAATAAGCCCATAATGATAAAAATAAACATATAAAATTTAAAGTTGTATAATGCCACGACGATCATTATAAATAAAACTAAAACACAAAATTTAATTTTCATATCAAAGGGCGCAAAATTGGGAATCATATAAGCATATCTGTAAACGGAGATATTTTTTAACGCCATCTCTTTTTCGCATTTTGTTTTATTTTTAAATTCTATTTTGTCCTTCATAAAGGTTATCGTTTTTTTGCTATTTATAAAGCTCGCTGCGTATATAAAGAAAAATGCGGTGCCATAACCTAGCAATATTTTCATATAAAACCTAAATTTATACTCGCCGTCAAAATTCTGTATCAAAGAACAAATTAATAAAATTCCAAGAGCTATCAGCCAAAACAGATCATCTAGCTTTTTTATAACTATCGGATATTTGTCGTAATCTCTGGCTTTTTGTTTATTATAATTTTCCATTATTTCAAGCCCCTCTTTAAAAATAGATATAAATTTGTAATAGCTTAATCGACAAAAGACTTTTATATACGTTGCCTGACTCTTTCTTCGCGACCTCTTCCCTCGTCATTTTATCCTCCTCGTTAGATAAACAAATAATCTTTCTTAATGTTATTTATATTTACGCTTTTCAGCAAAAAATATTCTTTAATTTCATCATAAATTTTTTGATTATAGAGATAAACGAGATAATATCTTGGATAAACGGGTTTGTTCCTAAACCATCTGCCGTATGAGGGGCGTGCGATCCTAATAAACGGCAGAACCCTAAACCCTTTTAAATTACTATTTATAAACAGATAAAGTATAAAATTTAATAAAAATCCAAATAAATATGTAAAGAATACTGCTATAAAAAATATATTCCACCACGTTATACACATAAAAATAGCGATAAAGTACAAAAATATCTTTTCAGATTTTCCTATCTCATATGAACTTGCCAAAATTCCGATAGAGAAATTTAAAGATAAAGCGTTTTCGTCAATTTCGCAGCGTTTTTCAACTAAGTCGTCACTAATAAATTCTATATACTTGTTTGTAAATTTTATCTCTTGTCTAGGGCGGATTATGGTAAATACGGATATTATAACTGTAGATAGTAAAATAATGAATAAAATTGCAAAATACTGAACTATGTCAATATTTTTATGATTTATAAAATCTATAATTAAAAATGCATGTAGCGTAGAAATCGGCAATAATAGGACTAAAAACGAATATACAAAAAATTTTTCATAATTTTTGATTATTATCGGCTCGTTATCGTAATCTCTAATTTTGGAATTTTCCCGTAAGGCGCCGCTATCATCCGAGATAAAATTTTGCGGCTCTGTGTTGTTTTTACGGGTAGAATTCTGCTCCGCTTCGATTTCTAATTTGGCTTTTAAATTTAAAGCACCAGGATCGGATTTTAGGGTTTCAAAATTTGAAGCTTCGGAATTCATGGATTCAGAATTCGAAACTTTAAAATTTGAAACTTCAGAATTCTGGATTTCAGAATTTGAGATTTTAAAATTTTCGCCGTTAGAATTTTGTTCCAAGCCCTGCTTCAACTCTTGATGCCTCTTTTGTAGTAGCTTTTTTAATTCCTCAAGCCTGCTTTGATCCATTTGTCGCCTTTAAATTTGATGGACGCGTCATTTTATAGGGCCGCCGCTTAAAGCTCATTAAATTTTACCGCTCGCCCGCTGCGCGCCGTTTGATCAAAATTTAGCTCTCATATCTTTGCAGCGATTTTTTATATGTTTTCGCGGCAGCACAGCCCGCGCTCAGATATGTTTCAAAATCCTCGCTGGTAAGCCTGCGCGGCTCATTCGCAAGCCTCGCTGCACCCGCTGCACCCGCCGCACCGTTTGGCGTATTTGTGTCCAGATTCGCTTCATTTACGATCTCGCCCCGTCGGATTCGGTTGCTAAAGCCCGCTGCACGCGCTATTTTCGGCGCATACTTTAAAGAAAAGCTTAAATTTCGCGTTTGCAGATTTAAAATTTTACCCATGCACTTGCGCGGACCCGCGATAAAATCGCCATTTTGTATGAGCGGGGCGGCAGAGCCGAGCAGGCCGCCCTCCGCCAAGCCGTGCAAGCCGCCTGCCGAATCCGGTAAGCCTCCCGCCAAAAGCTCTGCACCACTTAAGACGCGTAGGCTTCGCACCAAAATCCCGCCGCCGCTTTGCGGGACGCTGCGAAACGAAATGTCAAAGCCAAAATTGTGAAAAAATATCTCGCCCGCCCGCGACGCGCGCTTGTAGGTATTGCGATCCGCGCCCGTGAAATACGCCTCGATCTCCGCGAAGGCGAATTCCGCGCCGCTTACGCAAAGCACATAGTCTTGCAGCAGATCGCGCATGAAATTTTGGATCTTCGTCTGCGCTCGCTCGGCATCAAACGGCGCCTGCGGCGGCTCGTCACCGAACGCAAGCGCTTGTCTGACGCCCGGCTCCGACTGCGATGGACGGACGTTAAATTCTAAGTGTGCTTGCTCCGTATCAAGACGCACTTGCTCGGCATCAAACAGCGGCTCGGCATCAAACGGCGGCTCGGCATCAAATTTTAAAATTTCAGCTTGCTGCGCGCCGCTAAAATATGGATGTTCGCCGCAAAATTCCGCGCCGTCTTGTGATTTTAAGGGCTTGTCGCCGCTCCCGTCTCTCGCGCTTCCTGCAAGTTTATGATTTTTTGAAGCGAGCTTTGAGCCCGCCGAAATTCCAAACTCCGCCGCGTCGATTTTTGAGAAAAATTTTTCTAAATTTTCATCGCCCAGCATTTTGCTCTTCCGTAGAATTTCCTTCGCGCTTCGTCATGTCCGCCTTGTTGCCCGTAGTGTCGGCTTTGCCATTGTTTGCCTCAGCGCGCGTTAAATTTCCCTCGCCGTCCGTTGCGTCCGTATCACCTCGTGCTAAATTACCGCCGCCGCTCGTCGTATTTGTTTCGCCGCCTTTAAAATTTGGAGCTTCGCAACGATCTACACCTAAACGCTCGAAATAATATCTCTCTCGCTCGCCTAAGTTTTCCACTCCCCTTTCGCATACGCGCTTGATATACGCCTTGCTAGGGTATCTAAGCCGATTGAGCGCCAATTCACTACCCGCGTCTGCGCGCTTTATCAGCTTAGCGATGCAGGCATCATCCTCTTCGCTATTTGCGATATAATCCCATATGCCGCAGTATCTATCACCGCCCAGCGCCGTAATCAAAAAATAAACCCAAAGCAGGATTATGGCAATCGATATGCTTCCTTTTATTTTTAAAGATCTCTTTTTTACCATGTTTTTCCTTGAGTAATAAATTTTAACTCATTTTTTCACAAATTTGACCAACGACATACAATTTACAATATTGTCCTCAAGGCTAATCTTATCGCCCAGCATTTTGCTCTTCCGTAGAATTTCCTTCGCGCTTTATCGAGCTCACCTTGTTGCCCATAGTGTCGGATTAGCCGTTGTTTGCCTCGGCGCGCGTTAAATTTCCCTCGCCGTCCGTTGCGTTTGAATCGCCTCGCGCTAAATTACCGCCGCCGCCCTTTGATTTGGGCGTTTTAAAGCCCCAAATCTCGCAGCGATCTCCGCTAAAGCCTTGGAAATAATATCTCTCGCGCTCGCTCAAGTTTTCTACCCCCTTTTCGCATGTGCGCTTGATATATGCCTGACTCGGATACATTAGTCGATTTATTGCATGGTCGTCGCCGGCATCCGCGCGCTTTATCAGCTTGGCTATACAGGCATCATCCTCTTCGCCCTTGTTGTTTAAAAAAGATTCCCAAATGTTACAATACGCGCCACTGTTGTTTATATATAGGGCGCACAGAATAACAACCCCTACGATTAACAAAAAAATTTGACTTTTACTAGCTTTCAATTTCGCTTTATCGCCCGGCATTTAATCCTCCCGTAGAATTTACATCGCCTTTGATCGCGCCTGTTTCATTGCGGATCGTATTCGCACCCTCGCGCGTTAAATTTCCCTCGCCGTCCGTTGCGTTCGTATCGCCGCTCGTTGCGTTTGCTTCGCCGCCCTTTGATTTGGCCGTTTTAAAGCTCCAAGCGCTACAACGATCTTTACTATAACGCTCGAAATAAAATCTTTCTCGCTCCCCCAAGCTTTCTACTCCCTTTTCGCACACTCGCTTGATATATTCCATAGTTGGGTATCTAAGCCTATTTTCTGCAAAACTATTTCCATCGTCCGCTCGCTTTATCAGCTTAGCGATGCAGGCGTCATCCTCTTCGCCCTTCCTGCCTGAAAAAAATTCTCTTGCGCTACAATACCCGCCGCTACCGCTTACAAATGCGGCATAAATAATAATAAGCGCCACAGCTAGCACAAAAACATGACTTTTACCGATTTTCAAGCTCGCCTCCTTTGCGATTAAATTTTGATTTTTTCCGCAGATTTACGATTTGCGGGCGGATCGTAAACTCGCTTACATTGGACTTCGTGCGCAGAATTTGCAGCGTAAAATTTGCAATCTCCCCCGCATCCACGAAGCTCGCCTCATCATCTGCGGGCTCGAAGCTCAAATCCTCGTAAAAGGGCGTTTTGGTGATGCCTGGGTTGATGCAGCTTACTCTGATCTGCTTGCGCGCCTCCTCGAAAAGGCAGAGCAGAAACGCCCGAAACCCCGCCTTACTCGCGCTATAAACCGCGCTAAAGCGGCTCGCCCGCAGCGCCTCGATCGAGCTGATGCCGATGATATGGGCGCGGTTACGCTTTAAATTCGGCAAAAGCGCCCGCGTAATTATGATGTTTGCGGCGAGATTTACGTTTAAAATTTTTAAAATTTCACTCTCGCTCATCGCCTCAAGCGGCGCAAATTTCGCCGTACCTGCGCACAAAATCAGCGCGTCAATCTCACACGCCGCAGCCAGCGCGCGGCACTCTTTCGCTAGCATGTCCGTATCTTCAAAGCGCGAGGCCAGCGTTAAAATTTCATAGCCGTTTTGTCGCAGAAGCTCCGCAACCGCGCTGCCGATACCGCCGCTTGCGCCCGTGATCAATGCTTTCATCTTTTCTCCTTTAAATTTTTATGCCGCTTCGGCGCGTTAAATTTCGCGCGCCTAGTAAATTTCGCTGCGCTAAAATTTTTCCTCTCGCCGTGTCCGCCGCTAGATTTCGCGCCGTATTCTCGGCGTCAAATGCGAGCCGGCACAGACCACGACGTCTGCGGTAAACAGCGCGTCTAGCGCTGCCTTATCTTCGCAAAATACGCCGCCTTCATCGCCTCCTCAAATGCGTCGTTGCTTTCATATTCGTGCCCTAAAACCTCGCGCCACAGGCTCGCATCCTCCATGCAGAGGTAGAAAAACACCCATTCCCGCCACTGCGAAAGCGCGTCCGCGGCAAATTTAAAAAGCTCGCGCTTGATCTGCAGCGGGTAGGACAGCTTGCCGTTCGCGTCCGCAAGGGGCATCTGCAGAATTTTGCTCCGTAGCCCGCGAGAGCGCAGCTTTTTTACGACGGGTTTAATGAAGGTAAGCGTGCCGAGCGAAACCATCGCGACGCCGCCTGGATCGAAGCTGCGTAGCAGCCGCTCAAAAAGTGCGCCGTAATCACTCCGCCACCCCTCGTACCAAACCATCGGGTGGAGGTGAAAGCCCACCAAAATGCCGCGCGCCGCGAGCGCTTCGGCTGCCGTCAGCCGCGCATCCAGGCTCGCGCTTAGATGCTCCTCGTTCGCTATGATCGCGGGGGTGTTTAGCGAGAAGGTGACGATGAGGTTGCGCGGGATCTTACGCTGCAGGAAAAACTGGATATTATTCGACTTGCTTTTAAGCTCCAAAATTACGTTTTCATGCCGCGCCGCAAAGTCCGTTAGCGCGCTTAAAATGCCGAAGCGATCGCCCCACATGAGCGAGTCGGAGCTCTGCCCCGTGCCGATGTGGTAGCTGCGCGCGGGATCGAGCCGCAGGCGCGCTAAATTTGCCGCGAAATTCTCGTCAAAGCCGATTTTCCCCTGCTTGTAAAAGGAGCCGATCGCGCAATACGAGCAGTCAAAGCCGCACGAATTAACGGCATCAAGCGTCAGCAGATTGCAGCAGCGCGTGTTTTCGCTCGCCACCGGACAGCGACCTAGAGCGATGCGGTCTGCGCGAAAGGATGAAATTTCAAATTTTTTCGGCGCATAATCGCTTTTGAAGCTCGCGTATGAGTGCGGGCGCGACTTAAGCTTTAGCCAGGCTTCGCGCACGAAATTAAAAATTTGCTCGCCGCTTGGGGCCTTCCCCGCTTTATTAAATTTGGCTTTATTAAAATTTAGCCCACACTGCCCGTCTGCAAGCAGCTCATAAACGGGCGTCTCGTCCCACGCCTCAAAATCGTTCGCAAACTCCGCAAGCTGCTTTTTTTGCTGAAATGAAAAGTGAAATTTCTCAAATAGCGCGTCCAAAAACGCGCTCGATCGCTCGCCCAGATTCACGCCAAACTGCGCGCCCGGCTCCTTTTTCGCCTCCGTCATCTTGCTCCGCTTCGTTTAAATTTTGCAAATTATACTTAAATTTCGCGCGTCGTCACTGAAAATCGTTGAAATTTCAGATCGCGCCATAGAATAGTCGCTCGAAATAGAAGGCATAAGCTAGCGTAATAGCGACGTTTAGGATCAAAATTCCGCTGAGTATGAGCTTTTGCGGGATTTTTTTGACGCCCGTTAGGTAGTAATACGGCATGGCGCAGAAAAACGCGGGCAGCACGAGCAGAGCGATACCTAGCGGCACGCCGCCGATGCCTATCTCGGCACTGCGCACAAACTGCGCCATGGCAGGGAATTTATGAGCGGCGAATATGGCCGCTGCAAAAAGTAGCTGCACGCAGACGCAGTAAAATAGGTAGCGCACGCCTATTAGAGCGTCTTTTAGCCATAGCCCGATACAGGTAAATGCGAGCAAAAGAGCTAAAAAGATCAATAAGGGCGGATCCGCGAGCAAATCCGCCACGGCATACGCGCAAGCCGCGACGCACGCGCACGCCAAGAGGGCGAAACATAGATAAGAGCCTTTTATTTTCATCGTTTCTCCTGCGACTCCGCGATACCTTCAAATTCCGCGTCGTATTCGGCATATGAAGCCAAAATCTCATCTCTCGGCTCGGTTTTTTGCATACGCTCTAGTAGTTAAATTTTGCTCTTTATCGCGGCGCGGATTTGCGGCAGGCGCGCCTTTACGAGCTCATAGACGAAGCCTTTGCTAAGCCGCTCGCCGTCCAGATGATCGCTTACGATCTTCATCATCGCCCACGGCACGCCTGCACGCTCACAAGCACTAACAAAAAGCGCGCTCTCCATATCGTAAAGCGTAACGCCGCGATTTGCGCACCCGCAAGTAGAGTATTTTGCCGTGCACGGCGTATTTTGTGCTGTGCGTGCTGTGGTATTAGTCGCGATGCTGTGCCCGCCTACCGCGATTTGTGAGGGTTTTGCGCTCGCTAAATTTTGCACTTCGACTTGCGTCGCGCTTTGTGTTGCGGCCTGCACCGCATCGCGCGTGAAATTTTTTGTATCTGCTGCGCCGTTCGTCCCTTGCGTTGGGGCTTGTGCGTTTATCTCGCCGCACGCCTCGATCGTTGCGATATTTGCCTCACCGGTTTGTTCCGCTGCGTTTAAAATTTTAGGCTCGCTCACGCAGATTAAATTTGCCCGCAGCTTGCCGTCCAAACTCGCGCCGCAAAATTTCCGCTCGCAAACGTTTTTAAATTTAGAAGCTTGCTCGCCGCGCCCCATTGCCTGCGAGCTGCAAAGCTCCGATCCGTCCTCGCCGCAAAATTCCCGCGCTGCCGTGCCGTCAAAGTAAAATGCCTCGCCGATTTGCACATTTGTATCCTCGCATCCGCAGACGCCTATATTTAGCGCAAAGTCCACGTGCCGCGAAAGTAAAATTTCACCGAAGCGCTCTGAATTTCGCGCGGAGTTAAAATTTAAAATTTCAAAATTTTCAGTCGCATCTTGCGCAGAGCCGACCTCTGCATCGCCGCCGCAGAGTGCGCCCGCACTTAAGCGCCCAAATTTCACATCTGCGCTGCGTCGATCCTCGCGTCCAAATTTCGCATCCGTGTCCTTGCGAAGCTCACGCCTGAATTCTGCGTCTGTCTCGGCACGGCGAATAAATTCCGTGCCGGGCTCGCGCTTCAATTTCAGACCGCCCGCGCCCACTTCAAATTTTGCTCCGAACCTCACGCCGCAGATGTATAGAAGTATCTGCTCGCCTACGAATAGATCGCCGTTGCGCTTGAGCTTAAAATTTTCGATTATCGCTTGGGCTTCGCAGCGCAAAGCCGTGCAGATTAGTATCATCGCCGCCCCTTCCAAAAGCACAATTTTAACAATTTGAGCTATAATGTAAGATTAATTTGGCACAAAAGGGCGAAAATGAACGATCTCATCACCATCACGGGCGCGCGCGAGCATAATCTGAAAAATATAAATTTGCAAATTCCAAAGGACAAACTCGTTGTTTTTACAGGTCTTAGCGGCAGCGGCAAGAGCACGCTGGCGTTTGATACGCTATATGCCGAGGGGCAGCGCAGATACGTCGAGAGCCTAAGCAGCTACGCGAGGCAGTTTTTAGACCGCGTAGGCAAGCCTGACGTCGATAAGATCGACGGTCTGACGCCTGCGATCGCGATAGATCAAAAAACGACGTCGAAAAATCCGCGCTCGACGGTGGGCACGATCACCGAAATTTACGACTATCTGCGCCTCTTATATGCGCGCGTGGGGGTGCAGCACTGCCACAAATGCGGCAAGCCGATCTCAAAGATGAGCTCCAGCGACATCATCGCCGAGATTATGAAGCTGCCGCGCGGCGCAAAGGCGATCTTAGGTGCGCCTTTGGTGCGCGAGAAAAAGGGCAGCTTCGCCGATATGCTACAGAGCCTACGCGAGCAGGGCTACGTGCGCGCTCAGATCGACGGCGTGCTGGTGCGGTTGGATGAGGAGATCGAGCTAAGCAAGACGAAAAAGCACTCGATCAAGGTCATCATCGACCGCACGATCATCGACGAGGAAAATTCCATCCGTATTGCAAGCGACGTCGAAAAGGCGCTCAAGCTCAGCTTCGGCGAGCTTGAAGTGGAGATCGCAAACGCCGCCGAGCTAGGTCTTGCGCAGAGCCTGATCCACTACAGCGAGCATATGGCGTGCTTCGATTGTAAAATTTCATTCAAGCCGCTCGAGCCGCTCGCGTTTAGTTTCAACTCCCCAAAGGGCGCGTGCGAGAGCTGCGACGGGCTGGGGATAAAATTTAGCCTCGATCTGGGCAAGATCATCAACGAAAATGCCTCGATCGAGGGCGGCGCGATCAAGGTAATGTCTGGCTTTAACAAGAGCTATTACTATAAATTTCTGCTCGGATTTTGCGAGGCAAACGGCATAAACGTTAAAATCCCGTACGCAAACTTAAGCGAGGAGCAAAAAAAGCTGATTCTCTACGGCAGCGTCAAAGAGATCGATTTTTACTGGAAAAAACATAAGCTCGTGCGTAAATTTGAGGGCGCGATCAAATACGCCTACGATCTGCTCAAAAACGAAAGCGATCTGGACGATTATATGAGCGAAAAAATTTGCCCCGACTGCGGCGGGCTGCGCCTGCGCCCCGAAAGCCTCGCCGTAAAGGTCGCAGATAAGGGTATCGGCGACGTGATAAATATGAGTATCGCAGACTGCGTGGAATTTTTCAACGACGAGAAGCGGTTTTCAAATTTAAGCGAAAAGGACGCACAGATCGCGGCGCCGATCCTAAAAGAGATCAACGAGAGGCTGTTTTTCTTAAAGGACGTGGGGCTTGGATACCTCACGCTTGGGCGCGATGCGCGTACCATCAGCGGCGGCGAAGCGCAGCGTATCCGTATCGCAAGCCAGATCGGCTCTGGTCTTAGCGGTGTGATGTATGTACTTGACGAGCCTAGCATCGGGCTTCACGAGCGCGATACGCAAAAACTCATCAAGACGCTGCGAAGCTTGCAGGAAAAGGGAAATTCCGTAATCGTCGTCGAGCACGATAAAAAAACGATCGAGGCGGCGGACTTCGTCGTAGATATCGGCCCGGGGGCTGGCAATCTAGGCGGCGAGGTCGTATTCGCAGGAGACGTCGCGCACCTGCTTAAAAGCAATACGCAAACCGCGCTGTATCTGAATAACCAAAAGGAGATAAACTACCAAAAGCACCGCAAGCAGGAGCTTTGGCTAAGTATCAAAAACGTAAATATCAATAACATCCACGGCCTTTGCGCAAAATTTCCGCTGCGAAATTTAGTCGGTATCACGGGCGTTAGCGGCAGCGGCAAGAGCTCCTTGGTGCTGCAAACCATACTGCCTACCGCGCTCGAGGAGCTAAATCGCGCCAAAAAGGTGCACGCGGTAAAGGGCGCTAAAATTTCCGGACTTGAAAGCCTGGATAAAGTGATCTATCTGGATCAAACCCCGATCGGACGCACTCCGCGCAGCAATCCTGCGACCTACACGGGGGTGATGGACGAGATCCGCGCGCTTTTTGCCGCGACGAAGGAAGCGCAGCTGCGCGGATACAAGATCGGCCGCTTCAGCTTCAACGTCAAAGGCGGGCGCTGCGAAAAATGCGCGGGCGAGGGCGAGATCACGATCGAGATGCACTTCCTGCCCGATATCAGCGTTGTCTGCGACGTGTGTCACGGCACTAGATACAACGCGCAGACACTTGAAATTTTATACAAAAACAAAAGCATTGCCGACGTTTTGGCGATGAGTATCGACGAGGCGCTCGAGTTTTTCAAAGCCGTGCCTAAAATTTATCAAAAGCTAAAGACGCTCGCAGATGTAGGGCTAGGCTACGTTTCGCTAGGCCAGCCCGCCACGACGCTTAGCGGCGGCGAGGCACAGCGCGTCAAGCTCGCCAAGGAGCTAAGCCGCACCGATACGGGCAACACGCTCTATATCCTGGACGAGCCCACGACGGGGCTACATTTTGCAGACGTAGATCGCTTGGTGGCGGTGCTACATCATTTGGTCGATCTGGGAAATTCCGTCTTTGTGATCGAGCACAATCTGGACGTCATCAAAAACTGCGATTACATCATCGACATGGGCCCCGAAGGCGGCGAGGGCGGCGGACAGATCGTCGCTTGCGGCACCCCAGAAAAGCTCGCGAAAGATTTCAAAAAGACGGGTAGCTACACGGGGGAATTTTTGGCGCAGGAGCTAGCGGCGATGAAGAGCGCGAGCAAAAATAAGCGAGGTTAAAGCGCCTTACCGGGGGCAAGAATGGATCAAAGCGGGCTTGAGGAATTAAAAAGGCTACTACAAAAGCGGCATCAGGAGCCAAGGCGGGGCTTGAAACAAAATTTTAACGGTGAAAATTCTAAAGCTCCAAATTCTGAAATCCAGAATTCTGAAGTTTTAAATTCTGAATCCCTGAATTCTAGAGCTACAAATTCCGAAGCTTCAAATTTAAAAGCCGAACTAGAAGCCGAAGCGGCTCAGAATTCTGCCTTTGAAAACAGCATGGAGCCACAAAATTTTATCTCGGATGATAGCGGCTCTTTGCAGTATAATCCCAAGGCTAGAGATTACGAAAAAAATCCGCTAATCATCAAAGATCATACTTATTACGAATTTATGATTTATCAATTTCCGGCGCTGCTGGTAGGTTTTATTATATTTTTGACTTTTGCTACCATAGTAAATCCCGTTAGTCTTAAGACTTTTCGAATGCTTCCGTCTATATTGGTTTCATTGTTGACCGTAATTAGGGATAAAGACGGCATGTATTTTGAGTTTAAAAACGATAAAATTCTGTATTATTACAAAAACAAGATCCGTAAAATTTTCGAATTAAATAGTATAGGTGCGATGATAATTAGCTTTGATTGCAGACACAGTATGCGGCAAAGGATAAATTGGTTTATAAAAATAGCACTACTTCTTTGGATTTTATTAATTTTTGCCGCCGATGCATACGATATGACAATCGGCGAAAGCATAACTGATATATTGTGTATTTTTGTTTTAGCTGCATCAGGAATTTTTGGAGCAAAGGCTATTATGCACCTACGCAACGGCAGCCTCGGCTTTTTCGGTATTCACGATCAGCTTGTGCTTTATAAGGAAAATGCCGAGGTCGAGATACTAAATATTTTGATGGCAAATAAAGAGGAATATCTGCAGCTGAGAGATTATTTTATGCAGACGATGCAAAAAGATATAAGCAACCTGCAACGCACGATGTCGATCTTTAATGAAAAGATAGAATTTAGAAAGTTTAAATTTTAAAGGAGCATATTATGGAGCAAATTGAGAAGGCAAGAAGAATCTTAGCCATTGCGGCTAGATAACAGAATTTCACGCATCAAATTCCATCCCGTGATACGGCGGAATGGAATTTGAAAGCAGCTCGTTCGTAGTGAGTAAATCTAAATAGAATTTCAAAATTTAAATCCCAAAGCCTTAGCCGTTATATCCTAGGCGGCGCATATTTGCGCACGCGTCCTTGTAGCCGTAATAGCACGAGATGCGGTATAGATCAATGGCGTTGAATTTATTTTGCTCCACGCCCTCACCTTTTTCAAACATCGCTGCGAGCTTCTGGCAAGCAGGGAAGTTTTGAGAGAGCGTGCACGCAGCGTTGTAGGCATTGGCGGCGGAAGCATAGTCGCGCTTGGAATACATAGAATCCGCAAAATTTAGACACATTGCGCCATTGCCGTTTTTGCACGCATCGCTTTGCACGACGCTGCCTTGTAGGTTCATCGCACGGATACCGTCTTGAACGTCGGCGAAAGAATATTTGCCGCTCTTTGGCGCATCGACTGCGCTCTTTGGCGCGTTGCTAACGCAGCCCGCTAAAAATACCCCGGCAGCGATCAAAGCTAGAATTTTTTTCATATTTTGCTCCTTAATTTTTTGAAATTTGGCGACCCAAAACGTAATAGGTCTCTTTGCCCGCAACCTTTTGCAGCTTGAGCTTAAATTTTTCCGACCAAGAGCGGATAATCTCTTCCGCAGCGGTCTTGCGCTCCTCGTTCGTAGCGTCGTTTTTGATCTTAAAATACGGGTTTGAATTCGACATAGCCACGTGCGCACCGTAAATTTTAAGCTTATCATTCAGCCCCACGATACGATCAAGCTCATTATCCTCAAAATCGCACTTCGATAAAATTCCTCGTAGCTGTGCGACCGTCGCGTCGTTTACGCTATATCCTAGCGCTAGCAAAATTCCATCTTCACTCATTCTCATCCTTTCGAAAAAAAAATTTATCTGTTCGCTTGTGAAATCAAAACGCCTTCGATTATGCTTTTTATATCGCCGTCTAAAATCGCATCGGTTTGGCTATAAGCCTCGCCGCTGCGGTTGTCCTTAACCTGCTGATACGGAAAAAGCACGTAGGAGCGGATCTGATGCCCCCAGCCGATCTCGCTTTTAGGCACGTTCTCGTCCTTCTCGCGCTGTTTCATCAGCTCAAGCTCATAAAGGCGCGACTTTAGCACCTTCATCGCCGTTTCTTTGTTTTTGTGCTGGCTTCTGTCGTTTTGGCAGTTTACTACGATGCCCGTTGGGATGTGCGTGATACGCACGGCGCTTTCGGTTTTATTGATATGCTGCCCGCCTGCGCCGCTTGCGCGAAAAACATCGACGCGGATATCCTTCTCTTCGATATTTATCTCTATATCGTCATTTAGCTCGGGGCTTACCATCACGCTTGAAAAGCTCGTATGTCTGCGCCCTGCGTTATCGAATGGACTTACGCGCACCAGGCGGTGGATACCGTTTTCGGCTTTCAGATATCCGTAGGCATTCTCGCCGCGCACGATGAAGCTAACGTCCTTAAGGCCGGCTTCCTCGCCCTCTTGAAAGTCTAAAACCTCGATCTTAAAGCCCTCTCGCTCGCAAAAGCGCAGATACATGCGGTATAGCATACTCGCCCAGTCGTTGCTCTCCGTACCGCCCGCGCCCGGATGGATGCTTACTATAGCGTTTTTGTCGTCGTTTTCGCCGCCTAGCATCATAGAAATTTCTAAATTTATGATCTTGCCCTCTAGCTCGTCTGCCTCGGCAAAAAGCGAGTTTATCGTCTCTTCGTCGTTTTCCGAGTTTGCCAGCTCATATAGAGCCTTTGCGTCATCTACGGCGTTTTTAGCGTTTAGAAATTTATTTAAGATATTTGAAATTTTAGTTTTTTCCTTGCCGATGGCGCCTGCTTTTGCGACGTCCTGCCAGAGATTTTGATCGTTTTCAAGCTCCTCGATCTCTTTTAGGCGCGCTTTAATGTTCTCCGGTTTTACGACGCCAGCGATATTTTCGACTTTAGTATTTAGGGTTTTTAAAAGTTCCGTGTATTCGTAATTATCCAAAATTTAAGACCTTTTTATGCTTTTAGCGTGATTATAACATATTTTGGATTAAGGTTGTTTATAAAATTTTATTTAAGGCGGGCATTATGAAGCATTTATCTATTAGGGATATCAAAATCTGCTTGATATTGCCGTGATTAATCAGTTTAAGCTCCGTCGAGAGATCGGGCAAGGGGTCGTTTAGTAGCAGCTTTAGCTTTGCTTCTTCTAGCTTCAACTTTTTGCAATCGGCTTTTTTGTCTTCAAGCATAGACACCACTAGTCTTAGTTTCTCTTTTGTCATTTCGCTTTGCACGAAAGCACCTTATATACGATAATAGAGCATAAAAAAGCTGCGATAGAGCAAGCAAAATACGCCCAAATTTCTCCGATAATTTTTTCAAGAAGCACGTGCAATCCTAGTAAAAAGAATACTAAGCCTATAATGCAAATTACGCCCGTAATTATATTTAGTAAAACCGAATTGGCGCTCTTTAAAAAAGAGCGCCTGATATTGCTAGCTTGAGCGTCTACGAGCTCTACTACCGAAACTATAAATTCAGATATGCCGGCCATTATTTTTTCAGCAACCAAGCGAGCAAAAATCCGACGCCCGCAGCGATAGCGATGCTTTTTATCGGATCTTGTTTTATCGTGTCATTCACGCTTTCTATGCCGTCTTTGCCTTTGAGCCTTAGATCATCTATATATTTTTTGATCTCATTGCTGTTTAGCTGATCTAGAATTTTATCTTTGGCAGACTCCGCACGCTCTGCACCTATGTTTTTGATGGACTTCATAATTTCTTTAAAATCCGCTTTTAAAGAGTCGATATCCTTTTTCAAAGAATCTAAATTTATCTCTTGAGTAGCCATTTTCGCTCCTTTTCAAGTTTATTTTAAAGCTAAAGCTCGTGATAGATTTTAGTACTCATTGATTAACGCTCGCTAAATAGACCGCCCTTTCGCGCTTAATTTATACCTTTAATATTTTTTGATATAATTGCCAGCCTTAATATTTTATATTGAAAAGAGAGAACAATGCAAATTATTAGAAGCGTAGAGGAGCTAAAAAGCTTCAGAGCATCAGCAAGCGGCAGCGTGGGCTTCGTGCCTACGATGGGGGCTTTGCACGCGGGGCATGCGAGCCTCATAAAAAGAGCGCGAAACGAAAACGACATCGTAATCGTCTCGGCGTTCCTCAATCCGGCGCAGTTTTTGCCCGGCGAAGATCTAAATAGCTACCCAAAAAACGAAGCGGGCGATATTAAAATTTGCGAGAGCCTCGATGTGAATGCGCTTTTTATCCCGGCTGCGGATGAAATTTACGGCACGGAGGAGCCCGCGATCATAGCACCTAAGCCGATAAGTGAAATTTTAGAAGGCAAAACGCGTCCCGGGCACTTCGACGGCGTACTAAAAGTGCTAAATAAGCTTTTTAATCTAACTCGTCCTAGCAACGTTTATATGGGCAAAAAGGACACCCAGCAGCTTTTCATCGTGCAGAAGATGGTAAATAGCTTTTTTATGCCTATAAGTATCATCCCTTGTGAGATCGTGCGCGAAAGTGATGGGCTTGCGCTTAGCTCACGCAACGCCTATCTGGACGAGGAGGGAAAGCTTATGGCACTTAAGCTTTCGCGCTCCTTGCTAAATGCCAGCTCGCTTATTAAAAAAGGCGAGATCAGCCTAAATATAATCCGCGAAAAGATGCTTAGCGTGCTTGAACCACTGGCGGTCGATTACATAGCGTTCGTGGATTATAAATTTAATGAAATTTCGCAGATCAAGCAAGGCGATACGATAATCCTGCTTGCCGCAAAGGTCGGCACAACCCGCCTGATCGATAATATCTGGCTGTAAAATGGCAAAACTCCATCTCGTTTCTCTAGGCTGCAATAAGAATTTAGTCGACTCCGAGATCATGCTCGGGCGTCTGCAAAACTACGAGCTCACGGATGAGCCTGCTAGCGCGGACGTGATGATCGTAAATACCTGCGGCTTCATCGCAAGCGCCAAGCAGGAGAGTATCCGCACGATTTTGAAGCTTAGCGAGCAGAAAAAAAGCGGCGCACTGCTGGTCGTCACGGGCTGTCTGATGCAGCGATACCGCGAGGAGCTGATGAAGGAGCTGCCCGAGGTCGATATTTTCAGCGGCGTCGGCGACTACGACAAGATCGACGAAATGATCTTAAAAAAGCAAAATTTATTCAGCCCACAAACCTATCTGCAAAGTCCCGCGCTTACCTCTTCACGCGTGATAACGGGCTCAAACTACCACGCTTACGTTAAAATTTCGGAAGGCTGTAATCAAAAGTGCTCTTTCTGCGCTATTCCGAGCTTTAAAGGTCGCCTAAAAAGCCGTAGTATCGAGGACATCGAAGCGGAGGTGCGCGGCTTGGTGGCGCGCGGATTTTACGATTTCAGCTTTATCGCGCAGGATTCCAGCAGCTACGGCCGCGATCTAAGGCGCGGCAAAAACGGCGGATCAAATTTTAAAGGCTCCGAAGGCGAGTTAAATTTTGCAAGCTTTCGCGACGGAGAGAATTTTAACGCCTCTTGCTGCGAGCAAAACCCCAATGACTCAAGCGGCGGCGCGAGAGATAGAATTGCCGCTCAAAGTAGGCTCGTCTGCGATAAGGGCTCTGGCGGCGAGAGTGCTGGCGACGAAAAAGCCCACGAACAGGACATAGATCTAGTCGCGCTGATAAAACGCATCGAAAAAATAAAGGGCGTCAAGGTCGCGCGCGTGCTGTATCTCTACCCCACCAGCACCGACGAGCGACTCATCCGCACGATCGTGGGCTCACCCGTTTTCGCAAATTACTTCGACATGCCGATTCAGCACATAAACGACAAAATGCTAAGCCTGATGAAGCGCGGCGCGAGCGCGGCGCGGATCAAAGAGCTTTTGAATTTAATGCGAAGTGCGCCGGGCGCATTTTTACGAACGGGCGTCATCGTCGGACACCCGGGCGAAACAGACGTAGAATTTGACGAGCTTTGCGACTTTTTGCAGGAGTTTAAATTTGATAGAATTTCAGCTTTTGCTTACAGCAAGGAGGAGGATACGGCGAGCTTTGCGATGTCGCAAATCCCTGCGCGGACAATTAGCCGCCGTCTGAATAAAATCGAAAAAATCACGCGCGAGGCGATAGACAATAGCATGCGCGCGCTCGTAAGTAAAAAGATACCCCTAATAATCGAAGGCGCCAGCAGCGAGGGCGAGTTTTTTTACGGCGCCAAGCCTCTTGCATGGGACAAGGACATCGACGGCGAAATTTTAATCAACGAAAGCTACGTACAAAATCTAAAAGTAGGCGGTCTATACGAGTGCGAAATCACGGAATTTGCTGGCGATAGACTGCTTGCTCGAGTATTGAGAAGTTCGCAAGGACAATGAAAAACTCGCCCGAAATTCCAAGCAAAATTCTAGCCTTGCTGCGGGCCGGCAAAAATCTGCTTGCATTTTCGCACGGCGTCGATAGTACAGCACTTTTTTACATTCTGGACGAGGCGGGTGTGAAATTTGACCTTGCGATCGTGGACTACAACGTCCGCGCGCAGAGCAAGGACGAAGCCGCCTCGGCAAGGCATCTGGCGGCTAAATTTAATAAACAAATCTACGTAAAAAGCGTGCAGCTGGGCGAGTCAAATTTTGAGCACGAGGCGCGCGCGGCCAGATACGAGTTTTTCGCCGAGATTTGCCGCGAGCGGGGCTATCAAAATTTGATCTTGGCGCATCAGTTTGACGATAAATTCGAGTGGTTTTTGATGCAGCTTGGGCGCGGCGCGGGGCTTAGCGAGCTGCTAGGCATGCAGGAGCTAGAAACTAACGAGGACTACGTGATCGCTCGTCCGCTTCTAGGCGTGCGAAAGTGCGAGCTGGAGTGGTTTTTGCGTGAGCGAAACCTAAGATACTTCACCGACAAGACGAATTTAACGCCCCGGTTTAAACGCGGATTTATTCGCGCTAAATTTAGCGAGCCGTTTTTGGATGAGTACTTTAGCGGCGTAAAAAAGAGCTTTGAGTTTTTGGCGACCGATGCGTTAAATTTAGCTCCCGAAATTTCTAATCCCGCGCCTAAAATTTATCTCATAAAACGCGGTCTTGGCGAGATTCGCGGCGTAGATCTTGCCTGCAAGAGGCTAGGACTCGTGCTAAGCGCCGCACAGCGAAACGAATGCGCGCGCTGCCTAGAAAAAGGCTCAGACTGCGTTCTTGGCGGCAAGGTAGCCGTGGGCGTGGACGAAAAATTTATCCTCGCGACGCCTTATGTCAAAGCCGCGATGGACAAAAAATTTAAAGAAGCGTGCAGGCAGCTCGCCGTCCCGCCGATAAACCGCGGATTTTTATTTGCTGAGGGCGCGGATCTTGCGCTATTTGAGGAGCTTTTATGAGCATTTATTTTACCTCCGATCTGCACTTCGGCCACGAGCTGGTGCTTAAAAAATATCCGAATTTTAGAAAAGGCGCAAACGTAGCCGAAATGGATGAAAATCTCATCGCCGCTTGGAATGCGCTTGTTACACCCGAGGATCTCGTCTATAATCTCGGCGATGTGTCCTTTCACAAGGATTTTGCACACACTTGCGAGTTACTTCGCAGACTAAACGGGCGACATTTTTTGGTGCTCGGCAACCACGATGGGCGCATCGCTGCGATGAAAAACGAGCTGCTAAACGGACGCAAGGCGGACGGTAATTTTATGTTTGAACAGATCGTGGGATATGCCTTTGTGCGCCTATCACATAAGAGAGCGGCTCTGTCTCACTACCCGATGATCGAGTGGGCAAACTGCCATTATGGCGCACTGATGCTCTACGGTCACCTGCACGCAGATATGGCTGAAGTTTCGGGCAGGGCGCTAAACGTGGGCTTTGATCTGCACGGCAAAATTTTAAGCGAGGATGAGGTGTGGTCGTATCTGAAAGATATCCCGCCTAAGGCCCATCACGCAAGTGAGCTAGAGGGCATTAGCGAAAGCGACGATGTGGAGCAAAGGCGGGCTTTGATAGAAAATTTTTTACGCAAAATTAATCGGGATTCGTGAAAAAGACAAAATTTACGGCGCAAGACGGGCCCTTTGCAGTAAATAAGTTTAAATTTAAAAGCAAGTCGTTTAAATACGGATGATTTTATCTAGTCAAAATTCCATTATGTAACGCGAGATAAATTTAACAAAACGTAACCGCAAACAGACAATCAAATCGTATCAAGCAAGCGCAATACTGCAAAGATAAAATTTTAAAATTCTGCCTCGGTGCGGAGCGAAAAATTTGATCTAGCGGGCTTCCAGCATTGCGATTTTGTTGATGTAATCGGCGAAATTTAGATTTATCAAATTTGTTTTGATGAAGATGCGCGTAAAAATCACATAACCGATCTCGTTGCTAAGCGTGCCGTCTGAGTAGATGAAAACATTAGTAAGAAACTCGCTATTTTCGGATTTGTAGAAGGTCTCGATCTGAAAATTTAAAAGCTCGTAAAATAGCTCGTCAGTATCGCTCATCGCCGCCTGCATCTCCTCATCGATGCGCATTATGTCGGCGTAGAGCACGCGCTCTTGGTTGGCGACGACAAAACACGCGCGGTTATTAAATTTCAGCGCGAACATCGCCATGTTTTCAAAATCGCTTTGATTTTTTAGCAAGAAGTATAAAATTTTAAATAAACTAGCGTGCGAGCTAAATTCTATTCCAAAAGTCTCATCCGCCGCCTGTGCACTTGCGCGAGGAAATTCCACGATGAAGCTATCATCGACTTTTTGATAAATGCTATTTTCTTTAATCATATAATCTTCGTTAAAATGCACTCTTTGATTTTCGTCATCTATCAGCACGCAAGAGATTAAATTCTTATCACTCAGATCCGCAAAGCCCGCCAGTGAGGTAGCCAGATCATTTTCTTGCGCGATGGGAAAACGATCGGATTTCTCATCCAAAATTCTTTTGCCAAAGCCCAATTTTCTATAAAAAAACTCGCATGCGTCGGCACTTTTAGCGACGCCGAGGAATGATTTTGCTTTAAATAGTGCCATTTTTTCTCCTAAAATCGCAATTATACCGAAACACTATTATTTCAAACTAAAATTTAGCGTCCTGCTCGGCGCTTGCAAAAAGCAGTTGCCTGATCGCCTCTTTGCCCACATCGAGGCTAAGCCCCGCCAAATTTAGCGGCGCGCTAAGGCTGTAATTTATGCGCGAAAACGGCTTTGGCAATGCCATCTCGTCCCAGCTACGAAATTTCCAAAAGCTGCTCGCTTCGTAATTTAGCGCGTAAAGGTCTAAGTTTAGCCGCTGCGCAAGGATCACGGCACCGTCGGCGACTCTGTGAAGCGGACCCCGCGGACCGTCGGGAGTGATGATGACGTCGGTGCCGTTTTTTATCTCTTTGATCGCGCCCATAAGCGCGCGTGCGCCGCCCTTGAAACTACTGCCGCGGATCGCGCCGATGCCAAAATGCGAGATCACGCGCGTAATTATCTCGCCGTCTTTGTGATCTGAGATGATGACCTTGGCGCGCCTCTTGCTGCCGAAATCCCGCAGCCACCAGCGCCTATACGCAAAGCTCATCATCGCCAGTCTTCCATGCCAAAACACAACGACGCAGGGCTTTTCGGGCAACTTCGTGGGAGTAAATTTAACCCTGCACGTTAAAAAAATACACCAAATCAGAATAAAAATGAGATATTCAGAGGCGCGGAAAAACAACCGCTTTTTAAGCGATAACTTTTCCATAAAGCGCCATTCTGGCGGTCTTTTCGATACGTACTCTGCGCGTTGTGCCTAAAAGCTCCTCGCCGCCTTGCGCGCAGATTAAAAAATTTGAAAAGCTTCTACCGCACACAGTGCCGCCCTCGCGCAGCTCCTCGAGATATACGTCGAAAATTTTATCTTTTTGCGCCCCTGCAATCTCGTCTAAAATTTTAGCGTGAGCGCTTTGCAACCTGCTTAGCCTTTCGCTTGAAATTTCATCGTCCAGCGGCTTTAAATTTGCCGCTGGCGTGAGCGGTCGCGGGCTAAATTTAAAGGAAAAAACCTGCTCGAATCTCACCGCCTCTAGCACCTCCATCGTCTCGGCAAAATCCTCCTCGCTCTCGCTCGGATAGCCCACGATGATGTCGGTGCTGATCGCCACGCCCGGGCAGCTTTGGCGCAACTTAAGCGCACGGTCTAGATACCACTGCTTGGTATATCCGCGCTTCATATCGCGCAAAACCTTGCTAGAGCCGCTTTGCAGCGGCATGTGCATCGATTTGCAAATTTTAGGATTATTGCAAAAAACGTCCAAAAATTTATCGTCCATATGCAGCGGATGCGGGCTGGTAAAGCGGATGCGCTCGATGCCCTCTATCTCGCTAAGCCGCACGAGCAGGTCGCTGAAGTCAATTTTTTCTTGGGCATTAGAAAAGCGTTTGCCGTAGTTATTGACGTTTTGGCCGAGCAAAAATATCTCTTTGGCACCGCGAGCTGCGGATCTTTCGGCTTCGCGCAAGATGATTTGAGCGGGGATCGAAATTTCATCGCCTCTAGTCTGCGGCACGATGCAGTAGGAGCACTTTTTGTCGCAGCCAATCATTATGTTTATGAAGGATTTATATGGCGAGCTCGCAAAATCTCCGAAGGCAAACTCGCTCTCGTCGTAGTTTATGTCAGTGCTAATAAATTTAGGCGTACGTACGGCTTGCGAAATTTTAGATACGTTTCTGGCACCGAGTACGAAATCTACAAATGGCGCGCGCTTAAAAATCTCTCCGCCCAGATGACTTGCGGTGCAGCCGCAAACGCCGATTTTGGAGCCCTTTTTTCTAGCTTTATCGAATGCTCCGATCTCGCTGAAGAGCTTATGCACGGGCTTTTCGCGCACGGAGCATGTGTTTATTAAGATCAGATCCGCAATATTTACGTCGTCGGTAATCTCGTAATCTTGCTCTTTTAGCTGCGCAATAATATGCTCGCTATCGCGCACGTTCATCGCGCAACCTAGGGTCTGGATGAAGAGGAGTTTACTCAAAGGATATGCACCTCGTACATATACTCGTTTTCGTTTAGCCCGTATCGCACTATGCGCTGATACACACTAAAACCCTTAGTATCGAAAAAATCCACCAAAGCGGCTAAATCTTTTTGAGAATTTTCTCTATCCAGATAAAATATTTTTTGTCCGCTCTTTTCTACTTGGGCTTGCAAATCCTCGATCTTAACGCTTTTTGGCTTAGAAGCAAGCTCCGTTCTGGCAAGTTTTAGCTGCATGATCTATCCTTTCATTTATCTTTTTAAACCCGCGAGTTTAGCGAAATTTAGATAATAATTCGTTTAAATAAAAATAAAGTCAAAATTCCATATAATACTGCACTTCAAAATTTAAAATCCAAATTTAGTAGCACAAAATCAAATCTTAAGGAAAATTTATGGAAAAAATCACCGATATCATCGAGTCGATTGCAAATGAAAAGGGGCTTGAGCCCGCAGATGTCAAAGAGCGCGTCAAAACGGCGTTCATCCAGACCGCAAAAAGACTTTTCGGCGAGGAGTATCTCTACGACAGCGAAGTCGATCCGCAGACCAAGCGCGTCAAGCTTTACCAAAAAGTCCACGTCGTAGCAGACGATGATGAGCGACTCGGCGATCACAACTTCATCGCGCTTAGCGAGGCCAAAAAAATAGGCGAAAACGCAGAGATCGGTGATGAGCTAAGCTACGAAATAAATATCGAAAACCTCGGCCGCACGGCTTCCGGCGTGCTGGCTAGAGAGCTAAATTTCCACATCCAAAGGCTACTTGAAGAGAAAATTTTTGAAAACTATAAAAGCAAGGTAGGCACCCTCACCCACGGCACGGTCACCAAGATCGATCACGACGGCACGACCTACGTAGAGATCGAGGATACGAAGGCTTTCATGCCGCAAAAAAACCGCATCAAGGGTGAAAATTTCAAAGTGGGCGACGTGCTGCAAGCCGTCATCAAAAACGTAGCCATCGACAAATCCCACGGTATCAGGCTGGAACTTTCGCGCACCAGCCCGAAATTCCTAGAAGCCCTACTCGCCGCCGAAGTCCCCGAGATCAAAGACGGCAGCGTCATCATCCAAGCCTGCGCGAGGATTCCGGGTAGGCGCGCTAAGATCGCACTTAGCGCCGTCTCGCCAAATGTCGATCCGGTAGGCGCTACCGTCGGCAAAGGAGGCGCGCGCATCGACGCGGTAAGTAAATTTTTGAGCAAAAATTTGCAAGACGGAAGCGGCGGCGAGAGCATCGACGCGTTTGAATACTCCGCAAGCCCCGAAATTTTGATCACTCGCGCGATGGCGCCCGCGATCGTAAACTCGGTCAAAATAACGCAGGACGGCAAGGCGATCGTCTACGTAAACCCCGATCAAAAAAGCAAAGCGATCGGCAAAAATGGTCTAAATATCCGCCTCGCCTCGATGCTGTGCGGCTGCGAGATCGAGCTTATCGAAACCGGCTCAGCGAGCGAGAAAAAAGTCTCCACGCAAGAAGGTCTTAAAAATCTCGAAGCGCTTTTCGGCGAGCTGTAGAGCTCGCGCATCTCGCTTTTTTAAAATTTAGCGATCAATTTACATCTGCTGAATTTTGTGAATTTTACGTTTTGAGGATTTTTGCAAAGAAGCGAAATTCTATTTTATAGATAAAATTCAACCTTGAAATGAAAATCCAAGGATTCAGTAGCCAAAGAAATTTCATAAATTTAGCCAGCCAAATTCTATAAGTATAGGAATTTATAGTGCTTGGAATTTTAAGAATTTAATGTCGGAATAGAATTTTAAATTGAAAAATTTTACGACATAAAAATTCTAAACTAAATCCCATCCGCATCCTCGCACGTATTTCAATCGGCGCGAAATTTTAAAATTTACACAGCGCGCAAAATTCCGCCCCAAGTTAAGTCGCGCCTACCGCTCATATAAAATTTCGACGCCACCGTAGTGCCAAAATACCTTCAGCGCGAGGTATTCGCCGCCTAAAACGGCTAAGCTTAGCTTAAAATATTGCGGCGAAAATTCCGTGATTTTTGAAATTTCTTGCTCGAGCAGCGTCGTACAGTAGAGGTTTGCTTCGCCGCGAGGTCTTAGCGTAAAATCTTCGCCGACGCGCCGAAGTAAAGAAGCGGCTAGGCGTGCTTTTTGCTCCTCGTTTAAAAATTTCATACGCGCCGCGCCGAAGTCTCGCGCATGCGCCAAAAACTCCCGCATCGTAACGGCCGCGACGCCGTCTCGCTCACCTTCACCCGTTACGGCATGCACTATCAAAAGCGGGCGTTCGCGCACGATCATGCCTACGTGCGAGTATTTAAAATCCGTCGCGGTTGCGATTATGCGGCTGTCGGTAACGTCGCCTAGGCGAAAGACGAGATCGCCCGTGCGTAGATTTGATAAAATTTCATCCGGCACCTGCAGCGGCTCTTTCGCGGCCGGCGCGCGCGTGAGCGTCCAAAGCTCGCCGAGGCTGCCCAGAGCAAAGATCAGACAAACGAGAAGCTTTTTGGCTAAAGCGCAACCTTCCATTTGCCGTCTTTTTTGACGAGTTTAACGCTCTCGGTGCGGTTTGTGCCGTTTTTAAAAGACACGACGACTTTCACGAGCGCCGATTTCTCGTCGCTATTTTGCAGCTCGCCCGAGACGCCTTTTAGCCCGTCGCGCTTGGAGGCCTCCTCCTTGCCAGCACCTGCCATTTGCATTAGTTTGCCGTTTATCATCTGCATAGAGCCATCGTCCGATCTGTCCTTATCGGGTATGTCTATAGCATCCACCAAAGTCTTGGAGTCGCCCTCGTATAGGGCCCCAACGAAGTCCTCGGTGACGCCTTTAGGGTCGCTGCCGCAGCCTGCTAAAACGAATATCGCGATGAGCGCGAGTAGGAATTTTTTCATAAACTCTCCTTATAGAAATTTTGAAATTTTATATACGAGCGGTAAATGCTTTTTAAATTTGAGCTCTTTCTGCTCGGGTAGAATTTATATCGCGTTTGGATTTGCGAAAGGCGTATTCGGTCGTGCTTTTGCTGAATTAAAATAGAATTTTGCATTCGAAGGAAAGCTCGTCTTGCCTCGATAAAATTTTATCTTGCTGAAGCGAAATTTTATCTCAGCTTCTGCGCACCGCGTCTTGCGGCACATCACTCAAACGGCGCCCGAACTCATTCGGTAGCGCGCGAGGCGAGCTTTGCTTGTCGGAACTAAATTTTAGCCGTATTTTGCGGCTAAATTTTAAAATTTAAATGTCGCCTCCGCCGGATCGATCGCTTGCGATTTTGTTTTTTGGCACTGTGCGCGAAATTATAAGAAAATTTTATCCGAATAGAGCTATAATCTAGTAATTTTTCTAAAGGAAGATCATGGAAACTTGGGCGGTTTGGGCACTCGCATCAGCACTCTTTGCGGCGCTGACTGCGATATTTGCTAAAATCGGACTCGAAG
>CAUQZM010000002.1:0-199691 GCA_963522765.1 uncultured Campylobacter sp.
CGATGAAGCGAACTTTAAAATCCAAAATTTCATCGTCAAAGAGCTTACGACGCTTTTAAATATCGATCATGTCTACGACGGCACGGGTAATGCAAATCTTACGTATAACACGAGCTCCCACAGCG
The DNA here is from genome assembly GCA_963522765.1 of uncultured Campylobacter sp. GTDB lineage: Bacteria > Campylobacterota > Campylobacteria > Campylobacterales > Campylobacteraceae > Campylobacter_B. The sequence goes on from CAUQZM010000002.1 coordinate 126, forward strand.
GCAAATTCGACGCGATCATCAACAACGGCCGCCTTCCTAGCGGCGGATTGATCGATAAAATCGGTAAAATTTTAGGCCGCGATCTAGGCGGCGAGGTCTATAACGACGCCAAAGTAAACGGCACGATCAAGCAAAATTTGATAAATTTCAACGCCGATATGAGCGCGCAAAAAAGCAAGCTAAACGTAACGGACGGCACGCTGGATAGTAAAACGGGCGCGATTTCGGTGCCGGTTAAAGCAAATATCGAAAAAACCGATCTTGAAATAAACATCACTGGCACGATCAAAGAGCCGAAATACAATATCCAATCGGACTATCTAAAGGGCAAGCTCGACAAGCAGATCGGCAAGGGTATCGACAAACTTTTCGGCGTGAAAAAGGACGATAACAGCAGCAAAAACGACGCGAAAAAGGAGCAATCAGACGCGATTAAGGGGCTGATAAAAGGGCTATTTTAGCCCATTTGCTCCCATTTGACGTTTGGAATTTATGGATGCTGCTAAACGAGCGCGAAATTTAAAACTTTGAAATTTTGAAATCTCGCGCAGTTTAAATTTTAAAATTTAGCGCTAGCCGGCGCAGCTAGAGCCGCAAAATTTCAAAACTCGGCGGACGCTATTTATCAAAATTTTAAATCTCGTTTCGGTCTGTATTTTAATGACGCTCTGAATTTATCGCCGTAAGCTTATCCTACTCGCGCCGCTATCTGCAATGAAATGCACGCCGCAAGCCTAGCGTCTTTTAAAGTGTTTCGTATCGATACTGCGCGCTGTGTTTTCAGGCTATCTGATGCTGCTTAAAATTTCGCGACGCAATGTTTATTGTAGTTGGCGCCATGCTTGATAAAATTTGCCCGCCATAATCGCAAGAAAAATGAGCGTCAAAGCTCCAAATACCGTAGCTGTAAATTTATCATCCGTCGTAGCGTATTTGTCATATCTGAATTTCATCAGATACTCGCGCTGCGGCAGATCGACGCTAACATTATAATCCAAAAATAAGACCTGATATGCCGTGCCGCGACCCCGAAACGGACGGCTTTGATACCAAGCTTTAACTCGCTTGTCTTCCAGCCATTCGTATGCGATTAGCGAGATAGAAGGCTTGATATTTACGCCTTGCCACTCGTCCGCTCCTGAGCGCTTAAAATTGGCTTCAGCAATTGCTGCATTGAGCAAAATTTTATTTTTATAAAAGGAGGTTAAGTTATCCGTATCGCCATTTAAAAAGACTTTGATAAATTTGCGCTCATCCGTAAAAATCTGCATATATTCGCGCCCATCATCGCTTCCGACATCCATGATTATTCCATTCGCGATTTTCAGATCATCTAAGCTTTTCGGATTCCAGCTAAAAAGAAATCCATACCACATCGCCGCCAAATAAAACGCGATCATAAATAGATCGAACTTACGATCTAAGTTATGCCAAATTTCGCCGAGCTTCATCGCTCATTACATTGTAAGTTTCGCTGCAAGATACGGAATTTTACGGCTTTTATTATCGCGGGCTATAGTGTTGCATCGCCAGTGCCTCCATCGCCACCATATGCAACAAACAACACCATCCCCACGATTACCACCGGTATAGCCACGATGATACCTAGCGTATCCAATAGGGCGTTGCCCTCGCAGCGTTCAGGTCTAACCTCGATATTTGCCGGGATCGGAGAGCGCAGCCTATCGCTTGGCTTCATTATTTCATTAAGATTTTTGATCTGCACGACGCGCGCATCGAAGTAGAAAATCGCTTCTATCTCGCCCTTTTTCTCATCGATTTCGATGCGGTTCGCTAGAGCTTTGATTTTGGCGACATCTGCTCCTGCGGCGGAATTTAAAAACGCGCTGAAGCTACCGCGCGCCTCGCCGTTTTTCGCATCCATCACTTCGATCTGCACAAACTCGCGCTTAAGCCCCTTGGCGTATCCGCCGTCGTAAAATTCAGAAATTCTCTTAAGCGACGAGCCGTCCGTCAGCACATAGCTGAGTTTCTCGCCTACGATGTATTCTTTACCGTCGTTTATGAAAAACGCCGTGATTTTTTCAGGCGTTTCGTTCGCCCCAGGCACTACGTTTTGTTTACACTGGCATCCCACAAGCAGGACGGCTAGTAAAACAGCGATAAATTTTTTCATGATGATCCTTTAAAATTTTAAATTAGCGTATGAACTCCGTAGCTAAAGCTCTATCTCAAAAAATTTCAGCAGCGAAATTTTACGTCGATACAATTTAGCCGTAGCTGAAATTTAGCCTCAAACGCAGGCTACTTCAGTGCCGCTTTGACCGCCTCGCTCAGCCGCTTGCCGTCCACGCTTGAGCCGAGCGCTTCCTTGGCAGCTTTCATCACGCGCCCCATATCCTTTGCGCCGCTCGCGCCGAGCTGCGCGATTAGCGAGCCAACCTCAGCGGCAAGCTCGGCATCGCTTAGCTGCGCGGGCAGATAGGACGCGATGATCTCGATCTCGCCCTGCTCTTTTTGCACCAGATCGTCGCGACCGCCCGCGCGGTACTGATCCACAGAGTCGTTTCGGCGCTTGATCTCGCTTTGAAGTATGCTAAAGACGCGCTCGTCGCTAAGGCTGATGCGCTCGTCTACCTCCACCTGCTTAAGCGCGGCGTTAAGCATCCGCAGGCTGTCTCTGCGGAAGTGATCGCCGCTTTTCATCGCCATTTTAATGTCTTCTAAAATTTGCTCTCGCACACCCATTTTTCACTCCTTGAGATTAAAATTTCGGCGGTAATTTTAGCAAATTTAAAATTTGGCTCTGGTAAATTTAAGAGGATGAAATTTTAAAATTTTAAAGATTTAGCGCGATTTGCAGCTAAGCTTAAAGCTTGCGCGAGTATCGTCCGCGAAAACGAGCCCTCGCACAAAAAGCTCACGCGAAGCCGAGTAAAATTTAAAAAGCCTCGCAAGAACATAAAATTCCTGCGAGGCAAAGCAAGCGATAAAAGCTCGCAAAGGCTCTATTTAGAGCGCGAGAATATCATTCGCACGATTTGAAGCAAGAAGCATACGCTTCCAACCAAAAAGATCGTATCGCCGATGATACGCGCCCAGCGGAGCCCGTAGAGGCTATCTTTCTGCAAAAACTCCGCGCTTCTTGCGTACCACATACCTACGTCGATCGCCGCAAACGCCTGCAAAATTCCGACAGGTAATAGCGAAATCAGCACCATTAGAAGCAGACCCGCATTTAGTGCCCAAAAGCCGATCTTCATCAGCGTATCGTCAAAGCTTTTTTGCCTGTAGATATACAGCGCCACGAGCCACACGAAGCCGAGGGCCAAAAAGCCGTATACGCCAAATAGTGCCGTATGCGCGTGCACCGCGGTGGTGTTTAAGCCCTGGATGTAAAATAGCGCAAGTGGCGGGTTGATCAAAAAGCCGAAAACGCCCGCGCCCAGCATATTCCAAAACGCTACGGCGATAAAGCAGTAAAGCGGCCATTTTAGACGCTTAGCCCAATCCTGCGCAAATTGAAGTTTGTAATAGTGAAACGCCTCCGAACCCAAAAGCACCAAAGGTACAACTTCAAGCGCCGAGAAGCTCGCACCCACCGCCATTATCGGCGTAGTGGTACCCGCAAAATAGAGGTGGTGGAAGGTGCCCGGAATTCCGCCGATTAGGAAAATCGATGCGCTAGCAATCGAAGTGTAGGTGGCAAATTTCTTGCTTACTAAACCTAAGGACGCGAACACGAACGCCAAAGACGCCGTCGCGAAAACCTCGAAAAATCCCTCGACCCAAAGGTGCACGACCCACCAGCGCCAATACTCCATCACAGGGATCGGCGAGCGCTGTCCGTAAAATAGTCCTGCGCCGTAAAAAAGCCCCACGGCGATAACCGAAGCGGTAAAGATCGCCAATAAATTCTTATCACCCTCGGCTCTAAAGCCTGCGATAAAGCCGCGAAGCACGAGTACCATCCAGATTACAAGGCCCACGAACAGTATCAGCTGCCAAATTCTACCGAGGTCTAAATACTCATATCCTTGATGCCCAATCCAGAAGCTGCTGCTTGGATCCATCTTGCCCGCAATCGCCATGTATTCGCCCGCGAAGCTGCCGACGACCAAGAAAAGAAGCGCGTAGAAAAGCACATCCACGCCGAGCTTTTGAAATTTCGGATCCTTGCCGCCGTTAATGATCGGCGCTAGAAACAATCCCGCCGCCAAAAAACCCGTAGCGATCCAGAAAATGGACGCCTGCACGTGCCAGGTGCGCGCTAGCGAGTAAGGGATATACTGCGAAATATCAAGCCCGAAAAAGGACTGACCCTCGATCGTATAGTGCGCAACAAAGCCGCCGATGAAGGCCTGAAATGCAAACAACGTAACCGCTACGAAAAGATATTTGCCAAGCGCCTTTTGCGACGGCGTAAGCGCCAAAGCGGCGATCGGATCGGCGCTAAGCTTCGCAGGAGCTTCGAAATCCTCGTCCTTTTTGCCGTAGAAATTTCCAAACCACACTAAAAGACCGATGCCGGTAAGCAAAATAACAAGGCTTGCGATCGTCCAAACGACGTTTTCCGTGGTAGGGACATTGTCTATCAGCGGCTCGTGCGGCCAGTTATTGGTATAGGTCGCCTCTCCGTTCGGACGATCCGTAGAAACCGCCCACGCAGTCCAGAAGATGAAATCCACGAGCTCGGCACGGTGTTGCTCGTTTGCGAGCGTGTTTTCCTTCATCGCGTAATCCTCGCGAAGCTTTTTAAAGCGCGGATCATTTCCGAAAACGCCCATGTACTCGTCTTTTACAACCGCCATAGCCTTTAAGCGATCGTCGCTTAGCTTAACGGCTCCGTCTTTTACGGTGTTGGTGCGGTACTCGGCCTTTGTAAGCGCCTTAATCTGCGCCTTTTGCTCGTCGCTCAAAGCGTCAAATTTCGCTCCGAAGCGCTCCTGCGCCTTGATATCCATAAACGCAACCAGCTCCTTATGCAGCCAATCTGCGCTCCAATCGGGCGCCTGATACGCTCCGTGACCCCAGATCGAGCCCACCTGCATACCGCCGATGCTCTGCCAGGCCTCCTGTCCGCGGTAAATGCGCTCGGTGCCGATCAACTCGTTGCCGCTAGCATCGGTAAATTTTACCACCGGCGGAGACTGCCTATATACCTCGCCGCCGTAAAAACCCAAGAAACTAAAGCCCACGATGAGCACCGCTACAAGCGCCATCCAGAGCTTCTTAAATTCTGCCATTTTCACTCCTTTAACTGAAATTAGGAGTGAATTTTACCTATTTAAATTTCTATAAGCATTGAGGCTCGTCAATAAAAAGATAAAATTTATCTGCTTAAGCTCGAATTTATATAATTTTACAAAGAAAGATCGCTCAAGGTGAGATTTTTAGTATACTAAATTTAAGTCCAGAAATAGTAAAATTAAAAATATAAAATCAAGTAATAGTCGATCGACGGCAGTTTTTAAAACAAGGAGAAGATATGAAAAAATTTATCGCGATTTTATTAGCCGTAGTGTTAGTTGGGTGCCAGTGTAAGCAGGGCTCTATCTCGGCCAAGCAACAGACGAGCGAGAGCATAAAGGCGTTTTTCGTAAATGACGGCAAAGAGTATATCGTCGGTGAAAAATTTAGCTACGTGCTAACGCGTGGCTCTTCGCTTAAAAACATATCGCGCTTCTACGACGAGGGTTATGCCAAGGGGCTTAAGCGTGAGCTTGTTAAAATCGTCGTGACGGATGCCGATACCGGGCGGGCGCGCGGAGAATTTAGCGCATTTTTAAATTCCGCCGCAGGCGCAGACGTAGCCAAAATTAAGGCTCTGGCGAATCGCATCGAAATAGATGAGAAAAAAGGCGAGATCGAGGTTGTTTTTAACTTTGATGCGCAAGTAGTGGATATAAAAAATTTAAACGAAATAATGAAGCCTAGCGATAGATTAAAGATGCCTATAAAAGCAAATCTCGAAATTCTACCCGGCAGTAGGGAAAGCAGCGGACCTAACCCTCTTGGCGTTATCATAGCGCTACCGATATTAATCGTAGGTACCGTAGTTTTTGTCACCGTAGGCGGATTGATTTATGCTACTGCTAGCACCGTAGAGGCGATTGCAAATTGAGGCGTAAATTTTAAATTTAGTACGCTTTTGATTTGCCAACAACCGTTTTGGCGTTTTTATAACTAATAGGCATGAAACTGTTTGTTATTCACCTGGCGCATAGTAAATTTACTAAATAATTTCATGCCGATAAATAGCTAGCGTTGGCTTTATTACTCGGCGTTTTGTACTTCCCTAAAAACAAATTTCGCTAATAGAATTTTAATTACGCTATAAATCAACGTATAAAATACCAAAATCGGTAAAAGGGTATAAACGGCATAGGTAAGACCTTCTAAATCGTCTACAAAATATATGGGAATAAGAATCGCCGTAAAGAAATAAAATTTTGAAATTTTTAATAGGTCAAAATTATTATTAAAAATTTTATTCGATATACTTTTTAAAATTTTATATCTTAAAGCAAAAAATAGAATCATAAATAGCGTTATTATTATAAGAAAATAGTGTACCTGAGTAGTATTTATGATATGTGTCGCGGAACAAAGCGCAAATGCAGACAGATAAGACAATATAAAATAAAATGGATGGCATAAAGCAGCAATTAAAACTATAAAGAAATTTATGATATTTGATCTAAAATCATAGAAAATCCATAATAACAGATCTACAAAAATAGCCGATCTGCATATTAAAGCAAAATTTAACATATTAGCTCCTTAATAATTTTAATTATTCAGCGATTGAAATCGCACCGTCGCTACCCGTATTGTTGATATTTTTCAGCACTTTGCAGCTAAATTTCTCTTCATTTTTGCAATTATCTTCAAAGATTCTTCTCCCCTTATTTTCGTCTTTATCCACCCTTTTGCCGTAAAATATAGATATTACTTTACTAAAGTAGACGAATTTATCGTCTAAATTAAAAGACTTTATAAGCCTCCTATTATTTTAGTCCCTGCGAATTGTATATTTTATCGCCTTAAGCATTAAACAAACTATAAATTAGCATATTTATATTGTGCTTAATAAACGCAATCTATGTAAGGGCCTTCCGAAAACGGATTAAATTTGGATTTGCTCTAAATTTAAAACGATCCGTCGCTGCTGCTTTCGCGAGGTTTAGGAAGCGGCGAAATTTTAGTGTAATACTCCTCCTTGCCGTTGTATTGGCGGCTAAAAACGCCGTCCGGGACGGTGAAGTTGCGCTTGGTTTGCGGATATTCTTTTAAATAGGCATCTAAAAATTTTGCAAACACCGGTGCTGCGGTACGTCCGCCGCCCTCGACCTTTCGCATCGGTTTATAATCGTCGTTGCCATACCAGATTATGATCTGCAAATCCGGCGTAAAGCCGCAAAACCATGCATCTATGCTATCGTTTGAGGTGCCTGTTTTACCCGCTATGTCGATGCCCTGCACGCGCGCGCGAGTACCGGTGCCGCGCTGCACGATATTTTTTAGCAGCGTAGTCATCAGATACGCCTGCTCAGGGCGCAGCACGCGGCGGCGCTCAGGCTCGATAAAGCGAGTTTTGCCATCCTTATCGGTAATCGAAACGATAAATTTTGATTTTGCAGTAATCCCAAGCCCCGGGAACATCGAATACATAGTAGAATATTCAAGCGGCGAAATTCCGTAGCTGCCGATAGCCACCGACAGGGCGGGCGGGACGTTTTTAAAGCCGAACTCGCCCAGCTTTTTTACCGCGCGATCAACGCCGATAGATTGCATCAAATTAATCGAGGCAAGGTTGCGAGAGCGCGTTAAAGCTTCTTTGATCGTGATGTAGCCGCTGTAAGTCTTGTCGTAATTTTTCGGCTTCCACGTTTTATCGCTACCGTCGTCGAATTCTCTAGCTATATCGGGCACCTCAGTCATCGTCGAGTAGCCCATATCAAGGGCGATTTGATAGACGAAAGGCTTGAAGCTGGAGCCGGTTTGGCGCTGGGATTGGCTAGCGCGATTGAAATTTGATTTCGCGTAATCCACGCCACCTACTAAGGCTAAAATTTCGCCGTTTTGCGGATGCGTGACGACCATAGCGCCGTTTACGTTGCTTGCATTAGCGTCTTTGTTGCGCTTTAAAATTTCATTGTAGCCGAAAACTAATGCCTCTTGCGCCATTACTTGCGCCTTTAGATCAAGGCTCGTATCTATGCGGTATCCGCCCGTACGGACATCCGGTAGAATTTTTTCGGCTTCTTTTATGATCTCATCTACGGCATACGGCGCTACGTTTTGCGTGAGCGTTTCGTTGTAGATCGTAGGCTGCTCATTCATCGCGAGCTCATATTCGGTCTTATTTATCCAGCCGAGCTCATGCATCCTATAAATCACGTTATTTGCGCGCGAAAGCGACAAATCCAGGTGCTTAGTAGGATCAAAGCTACTAGGAGCTTTCGGCAAGCCCACTAAAATCGCGATCTCTTTAAGGCTCAGATCTTGCAAATCCTTTTTGAAATATCCCAAAGCTGCCGTGCGGATGCCGTAATATCCGTGTCCAAAATACACTTCGTTGAAGTAACGCTCTAGAATTTGTTCCTTGCTTAGAGCGTTTTCTATCTTAAGCGATAGGATCGCTTCTTTGATCTTGCGATCAAGCTTCTTTTCGCTCGAAAGAACTAAATTTCGCGTGATCTGCTGCGTAATCGTGGAAGCCCCTTCGACAAATTTCATCGCTTTGACATCCTTAATAATCGCCCTAAAAATCGCCTCGACATTCACACCGCCGTGTTCGAAAAACGCCGTATCCTCGATAGCTACGAGCGCCTCGATCACGCGGCCCGGGATCTCGTCGAATTTTACATAAATTCTATTTTGTTCATTAAAAACATTGGCTATCAAATTGCCGTTGCGATCATAAATTTTAGTCGTAAGCTCGGGATGATAATCGATGATCGAGTCCGATTCCAAGCGGATTTGCGAGTAAAAATACAAAAAAATTCCGCCTGCGGCAAACGCACAAACCGTAATAAAACTAAATAAAACTCTTACCATACAAACCTCTTTAAAATTTCCAGATCAAGCCCCATCGCCGTGAATTTTGACCCGCGCGAGCTTTTGATATATTTTTCGTTAAAGCCTTCGATACTCATCGCACCCGCCTTGCCGCGCCAATCGCCGCTAGTGATATAGCCTTTTAAATCCGCTTCATTAAATTCTGCGAATTCAAAGCTTGCGACGCTAAGCGCCGAAAGCTCTAGCGCCTTACTGCAAAAAATCATCGCAGTATAAACGGCGCAGCTAGCACCACTTTGAGCTCGTAGCATTTTTAATGCGTCCGCTTCATCCCGCGCCTTGCCTAAAATTTCGCCGCCGGCAAGTACGGAGCTATCGGCAAACAGCACTCTATCATAATTTTTATAAATTTTAAAAAACTGCGTTTTTTTGGCTACGGCAACGCGGTAAGCATAGGTGCGTGCATCGTCCTTGCTAATGCCGCTTTCATCGAAATTAAAAGGAATTTGCGTAAATTCTACGCCGTTATCCTTTAGAATTTGCGCTCTAGTAGGCGAGCTGGAAGCTAAATAGATCATCAAAACTCACCCACCGTCACGCCTAGATAAACGCAAATCAGCGTAACTACGATATTTAACGGGATGAAATATTTAACGACGATGATTAAATGCTCATTCGCCTCAAGCTCATCGCCCGCATCCAAAGCTCGCTTCAAAGATGAAATTTTATAATGCATGTAGATAAAATTTAGTAGTACAAAGCCGGCGCCAGCCCATAGCGTCGCAATCGCGCCTTTTACCATAGGATCTGAAAATTTAAAACCTCCGCCGTCCGCAAGAAAAAATCCACTTATGCAAACAATCACCAAAAATAGCACAAAGAACTGCTCATAGCGTTTCATATATCGCAAAATTTCTGCAAATTTTACATCCTTCGCATCCGCTTGGTTTTTACTGCTTAAATTCATAAAAATTCGCGCGATCAAAAATACGCAGATCTGCGCGCAGACCAAAAAAATCACGCTTAAAATGTGAATCAGCGGCAAAATTTGCGAGGCTTTGATGAAGCCGGTATCGATTTCGTTCAAATTTTACCTTTTGCGTAAGAGATCGCCTCTTTGATCGCTTCTTCGATTTTTAGCACGTCCTTGCCGCCTGCGGTCGCAAAATCATCGCGTCCGCCGCCGCCGCCGCCTAAAATTTGCGCCGCGAGCTTAACCCACTCGCCAGCTTTGATCGGCGCGTTTTTAACGCCTGCCGCGATTGCAATTTTGCCGTCGGTGCCCACTTGCATCAGCATTATCGCCGCCTTTTCGTGACTATTTTTAAACTCATCTATCATAGTTTTTATATCACCGCTTTCGACCGAGGCTACGCAAAGTTTGGTATCACCGACATTTAAAAAAGCCAGTGCATGAGAACTGCTTGCATGCTTGATCTGATCTTTTAGCGATCTGATCTCATCTTTTAATTTCTCAATCGCGCGGAGAGGCTCAATCCCTTTTAGCTCCGCAGAAATTTCAGCAAGCTTAGCGCGATTTTGAAGCGCCAAATTTAAAGCCGCGCGCGAACAAACCGCCTCGATACGCCTAACACCCGCACTTACGCCGCTTTCTTTGACGATAAAAAACGACCCTATCTCGCTTAAATTACGCACGTGAATTCCGCCGCAAAGCTCCTTACTAATCTCTCCGAAGCTCACAACGCGCACTTTTGAGCCGTATTTTTCGCCAAAAAGCGCAATCGCGCCGCTGTTTTTAGCATCATCTATATCCATAATCTCAGTTTTTGCCGCACAGCCCTTGCAAACGGCATTATTTACAAATTCCTCGATTTTAGCTAGCTCCTCGTCGCTAAGTGCCTTAGGATGCGAGAAGTCAAATCTTAAGCGGTCAGCTTCAACTAAGCTTCCTGCTTGAGCGATATGAGCCCCTAGTACCGCACGAAGCGCCGCGTGCAAAAGATGTGTCGCGCTGTGATGGCGTGCAATCTGCTCACGCTCCTCAGAAACCTTGAGCCCGACGATATCGCCAATTTTTAGGTTACGATTAAGGCGCAAGTGGGATAAATTTAGCCCGTAAAATTTCTGCGTATCAAACACATCGGCTATGGACTCCACTTCGCCGCTATCGCCCGTCTGACCGCCGCTTTGTGCATAAAACGGAGTGATATCAAACATTGTCCAGCCGACATCGCCGGCTTTGAGCTCATCCACTTCCGCAAAATCCTCGTTAAGTAGCGCTAAAACCTTACTCGTGCGGCTAAGCTCTTCATAACCGCTAAATTTATTCTCGCCGAATTTCTCTAGCAGCGCCTTGAAATCGCCACGAACGTTTTTATCGCCACTGCCCTTCCATGCGGCTTTAGCTATCTGCCTTTGCTCGCTCATAAGCGCGTCAAATTTAGCCTCATCCACGCGCAAATTTTTCTCGCGCAGCATATCGGCGGTCAGATCGAGCGGAAAGCCATAGGTATCGTATAACTTAAATGCGACCTCGCCGCTAAAAATTTCTTTAGTACGTGCAAGCTCTTCGTTAAAAAGCTCGATGCCATTTGCCAAAGTGGCGAAAAACCGCTCCTCTTCGAGTTTAATCTGCTCCTTTACGGCTTGCTTTTTCTCGTTCAGATAGGCGTAGTGCCCGCCCATCAGCTCGCATACTTTATCCACAAGGCGATACATAAACGGCTCTTTTATACCGAGCAGATAGCCGTGGCGAACGGCACGGCGCAGAATTCTACGCAAAACATATCCCCTGCCCTCGCGGTTAAAATTTGTTCCCTGTGCTAGCAAAAACGTAACCGAACGGATATGATCGGCGATGACGCGATAGCTCGCGCCGCTTTCATAAACGTAAGGCTTGCCGCAAAGCTTCGCGACCTCATCAATTAGCGGCATAAAAAGCGAGCTGTCGTAGTTGCTAAATTTGCCCTCCTTAATCGCCGTGACGCGCTCAAGCCCCATGCCCGTGTCGATGCTAGGCTTTGGAAGCGGGCTAAGCTTGCCGTCTTTGCTGCGCTCATACTGCATGAAAACCAAATTCCAAATCTCTAAAAAGCGGTCGCCGTCGCCGCCCATATAATCCTCGGGTGAGTGAAAATGCTCCTCACCCTGATCGTAAAAAATTTCGCTGCACGGCCCGCACGGCCCGGTATCGCCCATCGCCCAAAAGTTATCGTGATCGCCGAAGCGATATATGCGCTCCTGCGCTATGTGGCGCGCCCAGAACTCGAATGCTTCGTCATCTTTTTCGTGCACGGTGACGTAGAGCTTGTCTTTGGGAAGCTTTAAAATTTCAGTGATAAACTCCCACGCATAGGCGATCGCCTGCTCTTTGAAATACTCGCCGAAGCTGAAATTTCCAAGCATTTCAAAAAACGTATGGTGGCGCGCGGTGTATCCGACGTTGTCTAGGTCGTTATGCTTGCCACCGGCGCGGATGCAGGTCTGACAGCTCGTGCGGATAGGCGGCGTCGGACGCGGAACGGCTCCTGTAAATATGCTTTTAAACGGCACCATGCCCGCGTTTGTAAACAGCAAGCTATCATCATCTGGCACCAACGGCGCACTAGGGATGATCTGATGCCCCTTGCTCGCAAAGAAATTTAAATATTCGCTTCTAATATCCATGATTTGTCCTATTTCAAGTTAAATTTTAAAGGCGCATTTTAGCTAAATTAGATTTTAAAAATTATAAATTTTAACCATTCTTAGTTATAATGGCGCGAAAGATTAAATTTAGGGCATGGCGATGAAAAAAAAGATAGCGATCATAGGCATGGGCGAGCTTGGTCAAAAGCACTTCAGCGAGCTAAGAAGGAGCGATTATTTCGAGCTTGTAGCGCTTTATCATAAAGGCAGCAGTGAAAATTTCGGCCCGCGCTATCCGATCTTTGATAATCTAACCGATCTTTTTAACGTCGCTAAGCCCGATGCCGTAGTCATCACGGCTCCCCCGCCATCGCATAAAGAGCTGATTTTAAAATGCCTTCCATTTACCAAAAATATCTTTGTAGAATCTCCGCTCGCACAAAGCCTAGCCGAAGCTAGAGAGATAAACTACGCAGTCACTACTAACGGCACGCGCCTAGCCGTAGGCTACTCCGACCGCTACAATCCTGTCATCGTATCCTTGCTACGCGAGCTAGCCAAGGGGGATAAAATTTTTTCGATGAGCTTCGTAAGCGGCTTTGCAAACGACGATAGAGCAGATATCGTAGCCAATGCCCTTTTTAGAGATATCGATCTTGTGCGGCTGCTTTCTCACAGCGAGATCGCCTGCATAGAACTTAGCAAAAATATCTCTAAAGAGCGCACTCTAGCCGCATGCGCCACGCTTCACACAAAAAGCGGCTGCTATTGCACGCTAATGCAGTCCAATCTCTATCCGATCAGGCGCCACGGTATCGAGATTTGCACCGATAGCGGCGTATATTTCGGCGATCTAATCTCAATAACTCTTTTTAAAATTACGCCTGACGGGCGCGTAAATCTGCGCGTCGATCGAGACGATTTTTCGCTACGGCGTGAACACGAAGCGTTTTGCGCGATGTGCGACAGCAGTACTAATGCAGGTCTTGCAAGCGTAGAGGATGCGATAAAAATCAGAGAAATCATCTCATGAAAAAAGCCCTAATTTTACTCAACATGGGCGGTCCGAACAATCTGAGTGAGGTTGAAATTTTTTTAAAAAATATGTTTAACGACCCTTTTATTTTGGGCATTAAAAGTGGTTTTTGGCGTAGCGTTTTAGCCGCACTCATCGTAAGAAGTAGAGCGGCTGCGGCGCGCAGTAACTACGAAAAACTGGGCGGGCGCTCGCCGATATGCTCCATCACCGAAGCGCTTTGCGAGCTGGTAAATGAACTAGCGCGAGCAAAATTCGGCGCGGGGTTAAAATTTGAAGGCGCGGTCGATGCGGGCGCCGCGAATGAGCCGCCGCAAGAGATTTCATTGCAGAGCAAGCCGACGCAAGACGCCCCGACGCAGGGCGAGGCGCTGCAAAACGAGGCGCCTCAGGATGAAAGACCGATAGATGAGCTAATTTGCGATTATGCGATGAATTACACGCCGCCCTTTGCGGAGGATGTGTTTAAAAAATATGCGGATTTTGATGAGATAATTTTGATGCCTTTGTATCCGCACTTCTCGAAAACTACGGTGCAATCGAGCCTGTGCTCTGCCGAGGCGGCGCTTAAACGGCTCGGTATAAAAAATTATAGAATCATCGACATATTCTACGACAGCGCCGCTTACAACGAAATTTTACTAAATTTAATTACGGGGTGCGTCGCGGAATTTAGCGCGGATGAAATTTCGCAAATTTCACTCATATTTTCTGCGCATTCTCTGCCGGTAAAAATGGTCGCCGCGGGCGATCCCTACGAGGCACAGGTAAAGGCGCATGTGGAAATTTTAAAAGATCTGCTGGCTGCGCGCGGGATTAAATTTAAAGAGATTATCTTGGCGTATCAATCGCGCCTTGGCCCCGTGAAGTGGCTAGAGCCCAATGTCGCGGACATTTTGCGAGATCTGCAGAGCAAAAAAGCGCTGATATTTCCGATCGCGTTTTGCGTGAATAATTCCGAAACCGATTTTGAGCTGGATATTTTTTATCGAGCTCGGGCGCGCGAGCTGGATTACGAATACTACGAAGTGTGCAAATGCCCGAACTCCCGCGAGGATTTCGCGAAATTTATACTCGCGCAAGCGCTGTAAATTTAGAGATTAAAATTTAATCTTTTAGTTTGGATTTTTTATATTCTATATGAAGCTTGAAAGTAAATATAAAAGCTATTAGAACTAAAATTATACCAGCTATAACGCTAGTTTTTCTTCCTTTGTAGAGATAGCTCATGTTTGTCGTATCTTTAAATAAAACCAAACCATCATCGCAGCGGCTCAGCTTATTCAATACAAAATCAGACATATTTATGATTATACATCGATTAAATACATATTCTTTAAAAAATATATCACAAATATATGTTCCTTCTGAAATTTTTACATCTACAAAGCGTCTAGTGATGATTTTATTATTATTTTGGATTGACACTACACAATTGGCTTTCGTACGATAATGTCCTTTGTGCCTTTTAAGTTCTTTTATAGTACCGGAAAATACGAATGGATCTCTTATGCTTTGAGTACTTGGTACGATAGAGTAGGAGTACAAGAGAAGTATCGGTGCGATAAATGAAACGCAAACAACGATTAGCGTTATAAAAGTATGCTTCCGATCAAAGCCGAATTTAATCAAATCATACCAATAATCTACGTAGTAAAGCGGGTTTTCCATTGCATTCCTTTTGTCGTTTTTGGATACCTCACATATTTTAGAAAAATTCCATCTTTTTTAGATAATCTCCGATAAGGCTTTAAATTTACATGTCCTTTTCACAAAGATATCTTTACAGATACTGCTTGCTATATCTACCTTGCCTTTGGTTCCACGAAAGGCTAGCACATAGTTACCGCTTCCTTGGAATTCGCCATTATCATTTGTTTCTCCTCTTTCAAGCAAGAGCGCTTGCATATCCGTATCATTGTTATCAGCATAGTCAATGACTCGATATTTGGAATTTAGTTTATATGTTTTCTCTTTGTCTTCAAAGTCTGGTATAATGTCCCCGATATTGTATCCATCATGTCCGCCAAGTTTTTTATATGCCAACTGAGCTAATTTTCCCATTTCTGCAATAATTTGCTCTTCTGCTCTCATCTTACTCTCCTTTAAAGTGATCTGCAAATCTTCTATCAAAATTAGGCAAAGCGTATCTTTCAATCAGATACATTTTAGGAAAAGTCCTTGATACTATTGCAATAATTTTTTCTTCACATATAAAATGACCGGTAAAAGTACCAGATGCGTCAATATCTAGCATTCTTTTTAATACAAAATACCTTCTTTGATAACTTGTTATTTCATTCGTTCTGTTATTTATAACTTTCATATCGTCGGCGCGAAAAAATTTTGAAGCGATTTGATTTAAATTTACCTTATCGTCTAGGACGGTATAATTCATCTTAGGCATCTTGTCTTTCGTAGTTATGATTTTATTCGAGTCGATTATTTTTATGATTCTAGCTCTGATATCATCATAGCGCGACGTCTTATCTCCTAGCTCTTGCTTTACCTCTTTTACTATCTTGTCGTATTCGTCTTGATTTTTTTCGTAATGATATATGGCTACGTTTCCATCAGGTAAATTTAAGGCTAACGTCTTTAGATGGATGCCGTCAAGGTAGTTATTCATCATATTTTCTATATCTTGCTCGTTAAAGCCGTTAAAAACGTTATCCTCAAAATAAATACTCTCCGGATACTCTACCGTCTCCTTTATAAAAGCCTTTGGAGCGGTAGTGCAGTAATATACCCCAAGTATGTTTGTGATAATGATGTCGTAAGTGGGGATCAGGAATAATACGGCCGCTACGATGCCTCTGATCCAAATTTTCTTAGTGTATTTTATGGCGATAACCATAACTATGGTGCTAACTACTAAGTAAGGAATAATGTAAACAACCAGTATTATCATCCCCATAGCATCTCAAGCCTTTTCTCGCTCATATTGTCTTCTGCCAAACCGCCGATTTAGAAGTCTAAATTTAAACCTCGGCTAAATTTCAGAGCTTTCCTTGCGCGCCTTTATAGACGTTTTTCACGTCGTAAACCAGCGAGCCCGCGTAATCAAGCTCAAAAAACTGTTTATGCGCTACGGCGATTACGACGCAGTCAAATTTGCGCAAATCGGGCTTTTGCAGCAGATCGATGTCGTAGTATCTCTTGGCGTCGGCGGCGCTCGCCCAAGGATCGTATACGCTTACCTCGCAGCCGAAATTTTTAAGCTCGTTTATCATATCCACGACGCGCGTATTGCGGGTGTCGGGGCAGTTTTCTTTAAACGTCAGCCCCAAGATCAAGACCTTCGCGCCCTTTACCTTTTCGTCGTATTTTATCATCATCTTAACGACCTCCGTAGCGACGTAGCTTCCCATATTATCGTTAATGCGGCGGCTTGAGAGAATGATTTCGGGGTGATAGCCCACCTCGGTCGCCTTCTGCGCCAGATAATACGGATCGATACCGATGCAGTGTCCGCCCACGAGGCCCGGACGGAAGCTTAAGAAATTCCACTTCGTAGCCGCCGCGTCGATGACGTCGTTGGTGTTGATACCGAGCTTGCCGAACAGGATCGCAAGCTCGTTGATAAAGCCGATATTGATGTCGCGCTGGGTGTTTTCGATCACCTTCGCGGCCTCTGCGACCTTGATGCTGCTGGCGCGAAAGGTGCCGTTTTGCAGGATGCTAAGATAGACGCTATCTACGACGTCTAAAGCCTCCTCGGTACTTGCCGAGACGATCTTTTTGATCTTCGTGACGGTGTGAATTTTATCGCCAGGATTGATCCGCTCGGGCGAATATCCGCAGAAAAAATCGCGGTTAAATTTTAGCCCGCTTACGCGCTGCAACACCGGCACGCAGTCCTCCTCCGTAGCGCCCGGATAGACGGTGCTTTCATACACGACGATATCGCCCTTTTTAAGCACGGCTCCAACGCTTTCGCTGGCCTTGATTAGCGGCGTGAGATCGGGGCGATTTAGCCTATCTACGGGCGTCGGCACGCACACGATATAAAAATTGCTCTGCCTCATATCATCTAGATTTGCGCTAAATTTAAGCCCGTTTTGAATCGCCGCAGCAAGCTCCTCGTCGCTAAGCTCCAGCGTACGGTCGTGCCCACCGCGCAGCTCGTCTATGCGCTCCTGCGAGACGTCAAAGCCCACGACCTCGTGTTTCGCCGCAAACGCCGCCGCCAAAGGAAGCCCCACGTAGCCAAGCCCGATTATCGCTATTTTCATTTTTCCCTCATTTGCTTTCATATTTTCCTCTTTTCTTTGCGTTAAATTGCATCGTTAAATTTCGCTCTCAAACTCGCTAAATTTCAGGGCTGCGCAGATACATGCGCGTCTTAAAATTTAAACATTGCAAGCTCGCTCGCCGTTTTACTTGCGCTTATTCGCACGGCGAAATTTAAAATTTTGCCGCGAGACAGAATTCTGCGTTACGATAAAATTCCATCGTAGCAAACGGCGCCGCGTAAAATTTCAGGTCGCGATAAAATTCTGCTACCACGGCGAAATCCCGCATTGCGATAAAGACCCATCGCCGTGCCGTTAAAATTTTGCGCCGCTAAATTCTATGCCGCCAAAATTCCGCGCCGTAAAATTTAAACGCCTTAAAATTTCAAAAGCCGCGCCAAATTTCGCGAATTTTCGTCGTCGCAAGCCGCAAAATTTCAAAAAACCTCGCGAAATTTAGCAAATTTAATCTTTAATTTCAACCGCTTCATCCTTGATCTCGACCTTTTGCGTGGCGTTTGCGTCGGCTGCGGGCTTTAGATAGCCCTCCTCTATCAAAATTCCCACTGCCCGCTTAAAGATCGGCAGGGCGTTTTGAGCGGCGTAGTAGCTGCCCCTTTTGGGCTCGCGCACCAAAACGCCGATAGTATAGCTGGTGTCCGCGTCGTTGGCAAAGCCGAAAAACGAGCTGTTATAGGCGCTCGAATAGCCGCCTCCCTTGGCGATGCGCGCAGTGCCCGTCTTGCCGCCGATTTGCAGCCCCACTACCCGCCCCTTGCGCCCAGTGCCGCTCTCGACCGTTTTGATTAAAATTCCTTTGATTACGTCGGCGGTAAGTTTAGAGATGACCTGGCGGGTTTCGCTTTCGTTAACGGTGTAAGTTTTGCCGTTATTTTCTAGATTTTCGACTAAGCGCGGGCTAATCATGACGCCGCCGTTGTTAAAGACGGTATAGGCATTTAGCATCTGAAGGAAGGTCATCTGCGCGCCGTAGCCGTAGCTGATCGTGGCTTTGTAAATTTTATTATTCAGGCTTTTGATGCTTGGGATATTTCCACTTTGCTCATACGGCAGATCGATACCTGTTTTTTGCGACATACCAAAGTTCATCAGCCCATCATAAATAGCCTGCCCCTCCAGCCGCTCTGAAATTTTAATCATTCCAATGTTTGAGCTGTGGATGATGATCTCCTCGCCGCTCATCTGCTTAGCAGGGTGCGTGTCGCGGATCGTTCGAGTACCAAGCTTATAGCTGCCGTTATAGGTATTGATGATCTCGCCTGGTTTGACGGCTTTGGCGTCGTAGGCGATTGCGAAAATTATCGGCTTCATAATCGAGCCCACTTCGTAAGCGTATTCGCTCGCGGTAAAATTTAAATTCTTAAGATCGTTTTTCGTAATGTTTGAGGGATCATAGCGAGCGTTGGTCGCGAGGGATAAAATTTTGCCCGTTTTGGAGTTCATAATGCCCACCACGATTTCTCGCGCATCGTAATTATCAGCGCCCTCATCGCTTAGGCGCTCTATCTTTCTTTGCAGCGTTAGCGGCACGCTTAGGCGGACATTGTAGCCGTCGATCCTGCCCGTTTTTTTGCTGCTGCGCTCTAGAATGATGTTGCCGCCGATATCGCGCGGACCCACAATAAACTCATCTCTAACCGGCGCTAGATAATACTCGTAGTACTTCTCGATCCCCTTAATTCCGCTAACCTTAGTGATACCATCAACCTCTTTTTTATTGATATAGCCGATTAACGGAGTGAGCGAATCGCCGACATTGTAGCTGCGCTTCTCGCCGCTTTCGCTCACGCTCATTCGGATAGGCGGGTTGAGCCTGCCGTTTGCGCCTATGAAGCTAACAAAGACCTTTTTTAAATTTAGCTTATACGCAAGCTCTTTAAGGTGCACGGCGGTTTTGGCGTCGATCTTATACGACAGCACGGTCGTGCCGCCAGAGCCCTCGATCGCGCTTTTGACACGCTTTTCGCTATCGCCCGTGTAGATGCAGTATAGCCGCACGAAAAGATCAAGCTTGTTTTTATCGATGCTTCGCGCATCGACGCTAACTTTATAGAGCTTGACGGAATTTGCCGCGACGTAGTTATCCTTAGCGATTATCGCGCCGCGGATCGCGCTGTTGGTTTCATTGACGTCCAGGCGCGGTAATTTACGCTCGGTGCTGCCCCAAAAATATAAAATCGCCAAAAATACAAAAAGCGCCGCCGGCACGAATATAAACATCACGATAATCATACCGACCGAGGAGCTTTTATCTCTTTGCCACATCTTATTTCTTTAAAATTCTAAATTCTGCGCGTTTTTTACGCTGCCGCATTTCAAGCTTTGGCTCAATGCTGCGCTCCGCGCGGAGCTTTAAGATCCGCAAAGCGCTCAAAGCCGCTATCTTGCGCGCTAAGCTCAGCAAATAGAGCGAGGAATTCCGCTCGCGGCATCTCTTTAGCGCCCATAAATTTCAGATGCTCGTTCATAATCTGACAGTCGATTAAAAAGCCGAAATTTGCAAGCACCTCACAAAGCCTAATCAGCGCGACTTTCGAAGCGTTGCTCTTTAGGCTCAGCATACTCTCGCCGCAAAACACCCGCCCAAAAATTAGCCCGTATAGCCCACCCACAAGCTCGCCGTCCTCGTATGCTTCGACGCTGTGAGCGTAACCGTCTGCTGCCAAATGCGAGTAAGCTTGCACGATCTGCTCGCTGATCCACGTGCCGTCGCTCTCTTTTTTGCGCACGTCTTTGCAGCGCTCGATGAAGCCCTTAAAATTCGCGTCAAATTTTACTTCATATCGCTTAAGATAGGGCTTGATGGACTTTTGCACACGCACTTCGCGCGGATCAAGCACCGCGCGCGGATTGGGCGACCACCATAAAATCGGCTCATCCTCATTAAACCACGGAAATATCCCTGCGCTATAAGCGCTAAGCAAGCAGTCCTCGCTCAGATCGCCGCCACTTGCAAGCGGCGCAAAATCGGGCGCATCCATAGGATCTGGAAAATCGTAAAACCGAGCCATTATTTAACGACACTGCTTTGAGCTAGTGCGGGTTGCTTTTTTTCTATCTGCGACAAAGGCGTAGAAGCAAAGCTAAAGCTTAGCTCGCCATCTTTTACGCTCACGCTAACTAAGCCGCCCTCTTGCAGCGCGCCAAAAAGAAGCTCGCCGCTTATATGATCGCTGATCTGAGAGCTGATCTCGCGCTTTAAATTTCGCGCGCCAAACTCGTCTGAATAACCGCGCGAGATAATCAAATCTTTTGCTTCCTTGTTTAGGCTAATTTTTACGTTTTTTAGCTGCGACTCTAGCTCGCCGATAGTCTTATCCACGATCTTTTCTAAAATTTCGCCGCTTAAGCGGTTAAAATTTATGATTTTATCGATGCGGTTGCGAAATTCCGGCGCGAAGAAGCTTTTTATGGCGCTATCTACTTTATAGCTCTCGTCCTTCGTAAATCCGACCTGCGGCGCTTCTTTCGTACCTAAATTCGACGTCATTATTATGATCGTATTTTTAAAATCAGTCGTAACGCCGTTGTTATCGGTAAGACTTGCATTATCGAAAATTCCTAAAAAAATATTCGTCATGCTAGGATGAGCTTTTTCCACCTCATCAAATAAAATGACGCTGTAGGGGTGCTTTTTGATGTTGTTCGTTAAGATTCCACCGTTTTCAAAGCCCACGTATCCGGGAGGCGCTCCGATGAGCCTTGAGACGCTATGGGCTTCCATATACTCGCTCATATCATAGCGCTCAAAATGCACTCCAAGCTGCGCGGCTAAGACCTTGGCTAGCTCACTTTTGCCCACGCCGCTACTACCTGCGAACAAAAATACGCCGATTGGGGAGCTTGCACCTCCAAGCCCGGCGTAAGAGCGCAAAAGTGCCTTGCAAAGGCTGCTAACCGCCTCGTCTTGACCGAAAATTTCACGCTTGATATTAGCTTCTAGATTTTTTAGTACCTGTTTATTATCAACGCTACTGCTTAAATTTGCGATATTCGCGCTAATCGAAAGCGTATTTACTAAATCGTCTTTGCTGATTTCAAGCGGAGCTTCGTGCGGCTTAAATGCAAAACTCGCACCCACCTCGTCGATGAGATCAATGGCGCTGTCGGGAAGGAATTTATCGCTTTGATATTTTTTAGCAAGCGTTACGCTATCTCGCAAAATTTCGTCGCTAAATTTTACGCCGTGAAATTCCTCATATTTTTTGGCTACGCCTTTTAAAATTTCGACGCTATCGTCGATGCTAGGCTCGCTTACATCGATCTTACAAAACCTGCGGCTAAGCGCTTTATCCTGCGAAAACGAGCGGTATTCACCATATGTAGTAGCGCCGATGACCGATAGCTCGCCGCTTGCAAGCGAAGGTTTTAGGATGTTTGACATATCAAGTTCGTTGCGATTGCCCGTGCCTGCACCCACGATCGTGTGAATTTCATCGATAAATAAAATCGCGTTTTGATTAGCGCTAAACTCGTCTATGAGATCCTTTAGCCTCTCTTCAAACTCCCCGCGCAGCGTGGTTCCTGCGATTAGCGCGCCAGCATCAAGGGCGTAAATCACCTTATTTTTTAGCTTTTCTGGCACTTCGCCGCGGACGATTTTTAGCGCGATGCCCTCGATGATCGCGGTTTTACCAACTCCTGCTTCGCCCACTAAGATCGGATTGTTTTTCTTGCGGCGACAGAGGGTTTGCAGCGTCTTTTCGATCTCTTTTTCGCGCCCTATGAGCGGATCGATCTTGCCCTCAAGCGCGATTTTATTGAGGTTTGCTGTATAAAGTGAGCTAGGCGAATCCTTTTTAATATCGCGCTCGTTTATCGCGTCCTTTTCGCCCTCAAACGCAGGCTCAAATTCCGTATTCTGCCACTGCCTGCGGCTTTCGTCGTAATTCATCGCATGCGTGATATCATCGATATCGTATGAATTTAGCTTAATCGCTGCGGCTTCATCGCGAGAAACGACCTCGTCGCGGTGATCGAAAGCAGATTTGTACTTTCGCACGATGAGCTCAAAAATCGCGGCATTGATACCGTAGTGATTTAAAATTTTAGTGCAGTCGTTTTCCTTATCATTTAGAATTTTAAGCATAAAATCAAGCTCATTTTTAGGCTCTTTAGCGTTATTTAATTCAGTATAGAACTGCTTAAATTCTATCGTCTGCGCCGGAGCCTTGCCACTTGATTTAGGCATCATATCCAAAAGCCCGCCCAGATTATCCAAAATATTTAGGTAGTTAATATCCGGAATTTCTTTGGCGATGAGCCCATGAAAGGGCTTATTGTATTTAAAAATCGCATAAACCACGTGCGAAGTAGTGATGTATTCGTCCTCGCCATCGTTTGCGACGCTGATTGCTTGTTCAAAATGTTTGTTTAAAAAAAATCCTATCATTGCTTTCCTTTAAATTTAATCCTCTTCGATCTCACATCTAAGAGGGAATCCTGCGGCCTTTGCCGCTTGTAAAACCGCTTGTTGTTTGCACTCGGCTATCTCTTTAGGATACGCGCCGCAAACCGCGCGACCCTGCTTATGAACCTTCATCATCAAATCTACCGCATCTTGAAAGCTCTTTGCAAAAATATCCATCAAAATATAAACCACGAAATCCATCGTCGTCACGTCGTCATTTAGTAAAATCACCTTATACGGGCGAGGCACGAAAGATTTTGTTTTGGCGCGAGTGTGAATCTGCACACCGGTTTTAGTTGCCATTTTTTATCCTGGCGATATCGCTTTTTATCACATCGGTATCGACCATGCCTAAGTAATACGGCTTGCCCCGCTCATCACCCTCGTTAATGTCGGTAAGCCTTTGATATTTTCCGTCTTTAAGTACTACCTTAAAAGGGATCGAAAGCGCGTGGCGATAACCGATGTCGCTTAAAATTTGACCCACTATGCGCTCGTTTTGTTTTGAATTGGAGATGAAATAATACGCGTTAAACTTTTTCGTAAAATTTTCGATCACCTGCGCATCGGTAATGTCCTCGAAATAGATTAGCCCGACCATTAGAAAATCCGCGGAGTTTTTTAGCTGAAAGTCCATCAGATGCGGCGCTTCGATGCGGCACGGCTGACAGTACGTACCAAAAATATCAAACATTAAAATTTTATCGCTGTCCGCGAGCTTAAAGCCCTTTTCTGTCCGCTCGATCGTTACCTCGCCGCCTACGACGCTTTTAAGCGTAAATCGTTCGCCCGTTTTAAACGGCGTAAAAGCTACCTCCTCGCCGCTCTCTCCACCAATACGCTCGCCATTTTTATCTTGAGCGGAATTTTTTGCCATCTGATTCTCGCTCGCGGCAGGATTCTCGCCAGCAGAGCCCGTCTTTTTCTGCGAATCATCTCCGCAGCCGCTTAAGACAAAAATCGCCAAACATAATAGTAAAAATTTCTTCATTGCATTTCCTTCGGGTTTAAATTTAAGCCCGCATTTTAACCAAAGTTTTGTGAATTTAAAATGAATGCTTGTCGTGTCGCTTCATCGCGCTTTGCGCTTCGCGGTCGGCTTCTTTGCGCTTTAGCGATTCGCGCTTGTCGTGTAGATTTTTGCCACTAGCCAAAGCGATACGCGCCTTTACGCGGTTTTTATCATTCAGATACAGCGACAAAACCACGATGGTAAGGCCCTCTTTGCTAACCGCGCCAAGCAGCTTGTCGATCTGCTTACGATGCATCAAAAGCTTTCGCACAGCCCCTTCGTCTGGACGAAAGTGGGCGTTTGTGCTTTCAAGATAGCTGATATGGGCATTTAGCAAAAACAGCTCGCCGCGGATCACGCGACAAAAGCTATCTTTAAGATTGCCTCTGCCCGCACGCAGAGCTTTGACCTCGCTGCCCTTTAGCACGATGCCCGCCTCAAAGCTTTCAAGTATCGTAAAATCGTGAAATGCCTTGCGATTTTTACTCAGTTCTTTCATCTTTTTCCTTCTAAATTTGGCCCTAAGCTTAGCCCGTTTTTGCTTAAATTTAAAAGCGGTCGCGCGAATTTTAAATTTTATCTTTAAATTTAGCTTTTAAATTTTAACCGCGCGCTTTGGAATTTTTATTTTAAGAAAAACACGCTGCTGCCGCTGCCGCTTAGAAACATATCGCGATACTTGCTCATCTGCGGATATAGCTTTATGCACGGCGCGAAAAGATCGTTTAGTAGGGGGCCGTCGTATCGCGCTAGCAGCTGTTCGCTGCTTAAACGCAACATCTCTTGAGCCTGCGCGGCGTTTATATTTTGCATAAAGCTTGCGCGAAACTCATTATAAACCGCGCCGGTGGAGCAAAAGATTGCAGGCGTTAAAATTTCGATCGCAGGCAAGAGATCCTCGAAAGGCTCGATGATCTCGCCGATACCGCGCACGTTTGCGGCCTCCAGCCCGCTAACAAAAAACGCGACATCCGCACCGATATTTTGCGCGATTTTGGTAAGCCGCTCGCGCGAAATTTTTAAGCTTAATTCCTCGTTCGCAAGCCGCAAAAACGCCGCCGCGTCGCTGCTGCCGCCACCAAGACCCGCGCCGATCGGAATACGTTTTTTAAGCACGATCTTGTGCGAGCTGAAAAACTCCGCAAGCTCGCGTGCAAAGCCCGCCTGCTCAAGCGCCGCCTTAGCCTTTAAAATTATATTATCCGCGATCTGCGCGGCGTCACATTCAAGCGCAAAGCCGCTCGCGCGCTCAAAGCTTATCTCATCAAAGAGTTCCCTGCGCAGCACGAAGCGCGAGGCGATCTCGTGGTAGCCGCCGCGCGTGCCGACGACTTTTAAAAAAACATTGATCTTTGCATAAGCTTTCAAAATTTTACTCCTTCTGCGCCTTGGCGCGCTTGCGTTAAATTTAGCCGGCGGCGAGCTCATCTAGCGCGATTAAAATTTCAATCCGTGCGCGAGTTAAATTTCAGCCCGCGGCAAGCCCGCCCAGTGCGATTAAAATTTCAAAACCGCGTGCCGTGAAGTGCGCGCCGCGGAATTTAACCCACGATCGCGGCGCCCGATACGTAAATTTTATAAAGCGCGAAATTTTAATCCGCAACGCAAATCTGTCTTAGCAATTAAAATTCCAAGCCGGCAAAATTCTAGCCGCACCGCTGCACGCCGCACTAGGTCATAAATTTAGTTTAGCGGTATGCCGCCCGCTGTAAAATCAAACCCGTCGGCGCATACTACGCATTACCGCAAGCTAGAATTTCATTCGACAAAAGCTGCTTGCTGCGCCGCAATAAGCCCAACCTGCGCGCTTTTTAAATCGCGAAATTTTAATCTCGCGGTGCGTCGCCGTCGCGCGCCGAAAAGCAAATCAAAACGCCGCTCCGCCGGGTCCGCCGCGTTTAAATTTAGCCCCCGCGGATTTACGCCTTTCGCGGGAGAGCGTCGCCCGCCTAGCCGTGCGTTTAAATTTACGTCGCTTAAGGCCGATTTACGATCTGTGCACAATGAAAGAGCAATTGCTCGCCCGCTGCTCCGCACGATAAAATTTAGCCGCGCAGCGCGGCGCGCTATGCGAGCAAATTTAAAAACGCGCCGTATTTATAACCGCTCAAATTTCAAGCCAGGGCCGTCCGATTAAAATTTCGCCGCAGGCTGGAGCCGCTGATTAAAACACGCTGCCTGCGATCGGAACGTCGTTCCAAAGATACCCCACCTCGCCCGAGCTAATTTCGATGATCGAGTAAAAATCGCCGCAGATAAGCAGATAGCGGCCGTCCGCGCGGCTCGCCAGATCCTTTGCGGCGAGCTTTTTGCCCAAGATCACGTCGCGCGCGTCGCCGTCGTAAAAGTTCGGCGCGAGGTCCAAAAACTCGAGCGGATTTAGCGCCGCCTCATCCGCAAAGCGCGGATCTTGCAGGTCAAAAACTCCCTCGCTCTGCCGTCTAAGCGCGCTTAGCGTACCGCAAACGCCTAGCTTTTCTGCTAAAATTTGCGCGAAAGAGCGCACGTAGCCGCCCTCGCTGAGTGCGACGCGAAAGTTCACGAAGGGATGAGCGTAGCTTAAAATTTCGGCATCAAAAACCCGCATCGAGCTCTCTTTCAAGCTCACCTCTTCGCCCGCGCGAGCGAGCTTGTATGCGCGCACGCCGTCAATTTTCTTGGCGCTGAAAGCGGGTGGGATAAATTTTATCTCGCCGCGCATTTGCGCCATCGTGGCGTCTAAAACCTCGCGCGAAAGAGGCGGAATTTGTTCCATGCGCCCTATGTTTTCGTTATCGCCGCTTGGGCTTTGCGCGCCCAGCCACAGCGTCGCGGCGTAAACTTTTGGCTCCTTTTTCAAAAATCTAAAAAAGCGCGCGTATTGCCCGAACGCCACGATCAGCGCGCCGCTCGCGAAAGGATCGAGCGTGCCGCTAAAGCCCGCCTTTTTCACGCCGTATTTGCGCTTAAGAGTGCTTAAAAATTTATTGCTGCCGATGCCCGCGGGCTTGTCCGCCAAAAACAATCTATTCATAAGCACCGATCTTTTCTACGAAATTTGACATTATCACGCGCGAAATTCCGCCGAAATTTATCGTGAGTCGGTCGCCGTTTACCGCCGTGATCTGTCCGATACCGAAGAGTTTGTGTTTGATAAGCTCGCCCTTGCTAAAGCCGCTACTTTGCTCGCGCGGCGGCTCTTTAGCCATCAAACCCGCCTCGGCTATAAACCTGCTAGCATCCAGCCTCTCGCGCTTGCCGCGATAAAAGCGGCTAGCGGCAAAGCTAAGCGTAAGCGTGCGCTTAGCACGCGTTATCGCTACGTATGCGAGCCTGCGCTCCTCCTCGATGTCGCTACTGTCGCCCAAAAGCGGGAAAAATCCCTCCTCCAGCCCGATTACGAAAAGATGCTCGAACTCAAGCCCCTTGCTTGCGTGCACGCTCATTATGTTTATCGCATCGCCCATGATGGCGTCTTGATCGCTAAGAAGGCTTAGCTCGTTTAAAAATTCCGCCAGATCAAAATCGGGCTTATTGCTCGCTTCGTCCTTTAGCATAGCCAAAAACTCGTCGATGTTCGCTACCCGGTCGGCGCCGTCCGGAAGCGAGGCGTAGTAAGCCTTTAGCCCGAAAGCGAGCTCCAGCGCCTCTATTTTTTTGATCGTATCCGCTAGCGAGGAGATAGAAGCTATGCCGCTTTTAAGCTCGGATAGAGCCTGCGCCGCCTTGGCGCTAAGCCCCGCATCAGGCTCGCTAAACGCGTCAAATAGACTGATAAGTCGCAGGCGCGAAAGCTCCTCGAGCTTCGCCAGCGAGACCTTGCCGATGCCGCGCTTGGGTACGTTTATGATCCGCCTCATCGAAAAGTCATCGTGCTCGTCGTTTACCAAGCGCAGATAGGCGATCGTATCCTTAATCTCGGCGCGCTCGTAAAATTTCACGCCGCCTACCATTTTATACGGGATTTTGGCGCGATTCAGCCCCTCTTCCAGCGCGCGCGAAAGAGCGTTTACGCGGTAAAGCACGGCGATTTGAGAGGGCGCTACGCCGCTTGCGAGCAGCTTTTTTATAGCTTCTGCGATCTTTGCCGCCTCGATACTCTCCTCGTCTGAACGCAAAATTTCGATCTTTTCGCCACTGCCGTTCATGCTAGTAAGGCTCTTGCCGAGGCGGTTTTTGTTATGAGAGATGAGTTCATTGGCGGCATTTAAAATTTCATCCGTGGAGCGGTAGTTCTGCTCGAGCTTGATAAATTTTACGTTTGAGAACTGATCTTTAAAATTTAAGATATTTTCTATCCGCGCGCCGCGCCAGCCGTAGATACTCTGATCGTCATCGCCCACTACTACGAGATTTTCGTGCACGGTGCAGAGCTTTTGCAGCAGTTTGAATTGAATATCGTTGGTGTCCTGATACTCATCCACCGTGATATAGGCGTAACGGCGCGAAATTTCATCGCATAGCCGCTCATTGGCGTTTAAAATTTTATACGGCAATATCAGCAGATCATCGAAATCCACCAGATTATTCGCCGCCAAATACTCCTCGTAGCGCTTGTATGCTCTAGCGCAGTGCGCGTAAAATCCGCTATACATCCTGCTTAGCTCATCGTCCTCGCCCTTTAGAAGCTCATCGATATCTTTGGGGCCGATCAGAGAATTTTTGTAGGTTGAAATTTTAGCCGCCAATAGCGACGTGGGCAAATTTATCTCAAAGCCCTTGATGATCTTTTTCTTATCGTCCGTATCGATTACTTGGAAGTTTGCGCTACGCCCAAGCTCGCTAATATGAAATTTCAAAAACAGAAGTCCAAATTTATGAAAGGTGCACAAAAGCGGCACTCTGCTTAAATTTAGCCCGCTTATCAGATTAAGCGCTCGCGAGCGCATCTCGGCGGCGGCTTTATTCGTAAACGTAAGCGTGAGAGTATTCTCTGCAGGCACGCCGTTTGATAGCAGGTAAGCAAGGCGCGCGGTGATCGTTTTAGTTTTGCCGCTGCCCGCACCCGCTAAGATTAGCATCGCTCCATCCACATGGCTCGCAGCCTCGCGCTGAGCGGGATTAAGACCTTCTAAAATATCACTCATTTTGAGAAAATTTTACGCGATTTTTCGCGCTTAAGCCATTCGGACTCGGGCTGGGAGAAATTTACCGCGATGGGCTTGCCGTCCACGACGATCTGCAAGACCGCGTAAAACGGCACGCTAAGCGTGCTTGCAAAATCCTGCGGCCCGAAACCCGCCTCGAAAACCAGCTCATCCTTGCTAAGGTGTGCGCTAGAGAGCGTGTATTCCTCCAGCTGCAAAAAGATCGCGGGCATTTTGAAGCTTTTTAAAATTTCCTCCGGCAGCGGCGGGTCAAATTTTATCTGATCCGTCCTCGCAACGATGCCAAATCCACATCCAAGAGCCAAAACGTAATCCAAAACCGCGCCTATATTTGCACTACTCGCAGCGATAAATTTATCGTCTTTTAAAATTTTATCTATCATCCTAACCCCTCACAAACTCATCTACAAGCGCCGCGACCTGTTCTATGCCGATGCGCCAAAATTCGCTTTTATTGATGTCAAACCCGAATTTCGCCACCAGCTTTTGCGGCGCGTCGCTGCCGCCCGAGCTTAAAAACTCGGTGTAAATTTGAACGAAATTTTCGAGCCTGCCGCTCTTATACAGCCCGTAAAGCGCGAGCACCAAAAGCTGCGCGTAGGCGTATGAGTAGCAGTAAAACGGCGTGTGAACGAAGTGCGGAATGTAGCTCCACCAGCTTTTGTAATGATCCTGCAAGATTAACTCGCCCGCAAACATCTTGCGCGACTCCTCCATCCAAAGCTCACCCACCTGCTCGACGCTTAGCTCATCCGCGCTCGCATGCACGCGCCGCTCAAAGGTCATAAATCCGATCTGGCGGTAAAGCGTCGCGAAGATATCTTCGATCTTTGCCGCAAGCATCGCTCTTAGCGCGGCCTTATCGCTTGCGGCCTGCGAGGGTGTATCCGTATCGCTCGCCGTGCGCTCGCATAAATCTGCGCTGCTGCTGAGCACCTGGTGGGCGCTATCTTTTGCGGAGCGGTCGATTGAAATTTGAGCGTGATCGTTTGGAATTTCACCGCCCCGAGCCTCTTGTGAAGCGTCGTGCTTAAAATTTTGCGAGCCGTCCGAGGCGGCGTCGTTTTTTAAATTTGACAAGCCGTTTAAATTTGAAAAATTTTCGCGCATATAATCAAACACCAGCATCTCGCAGAAAACCGATGCGGTCTCTGCCGTCGTTAGCGGCGTAAAGGAGTTAAAATAGCCCACGCCGTAGCTTAGATACTGATGTATCGCGTGCCCCAGCTCGTGCGCGAGGGTAAATACGTCGCGGCGCTTGCGCGTGAAATTTAAAAGCACGAAAGGGTGCGTATCGCGCGAACCCGAATGCGAAAATGCACCGCTTTGCTTATTTTGCGCAGGCATCGCGTCGATCCAGTTTCGCTCAAACGCGATCAGCGCGATCTGTTTAAATTTCGGGCTAAATTTTTCAAATGCCGCAAGCACGATCTGCCTAGCCTGCTCGAAGCTAAACTCGCTCTCATCGCCCCCAAGCGGCGCGTATCTGTCGTAATCATACAGCGCGTCGTAGCCTAAAATTTTGCGCTTTTTGGCGTAAAATTTGCCAACCAGAGCGAAGCTTCGCTCCGTCTCTGCGATCAGCGCATCGACGCTTGCGATGTTTATCTGATTTTCCTCGTGCATCACCGCCTCGGCCTTATCGTAGCCGCGCAGCTCGCAGCGAATTTTAAGATCGGTTTTGATCATATTGTAGATGTAGCCAAGCAGGTGGGAGTTCTGCTCTAACACCGCGCTTAGCGAGGCTGCGGCGTCCTTTCGCACCTCGCGATCGGAGCTATGAAGCAGGCTTAAAATTTCCTCCTCGCCAAGCTTTTGCCCGCGAAAATCAAAGCTCATCCGCGCCATACTTTCGTCAAAAAGCCGCGAAAACGCCTCACCGCTTACGGGCGAAGTCTTTAAAAGCACGCTTTCTTGCGGCAAGCTTAGCTGGTGGGCCTTGCGCTGCTTAAGCAAGCTCAAATAATATCTGAATCTCCCGCCCCCTGCGATAAGCTCGTCTTGTTTTGCGGCGTCAAGCTCATTAAACTCAAGCTCGAAAAAAAGCAGGCTCTGCGAAATGTCGTTGCAAGCCTGCTCCGTCTTGGCCTGCTGAGCGCCTAAGCTCGTATCTCGCGCAAAGCTAAGATGCGCAAAGCTCATTATCTTGCCGATCTGCTCGCTGATGCTCTCATAAAGCTCAAGCGCGCCTAAAAATTCCTCCGCGCCAAGGGCATGCAACCCGTCTTTAAATTTAAGTTCAAAATCCCTAGCCTGCGCGGCCGCGCTATCTATCGCGGCGCTAAATTCCGCTTCGTTTGCAAACAGCTCGTCTAAATTCCAATTCATCGATTTCCTTTTAAAATTTTTGGATAATTTTATCAAAAAAGAATAAGTAAAATTTTAAAAACCGCAAATCCGCCCTATGGACGGAATTTGCGGTAAAATTTTAAGGTGAGTTATTTTTGCATACTTTGCGACGCGATCGCCGTAAAAATCACGTCCGTGGAGCTATTAATCGCAGTTTCTACCGAGTCTTGGATCACGCCGATGATAAAGCCGATCGCGACGACCTGCATTGCGATATCATTTGAGATATTAAAGAGCGAGCACGCAAGCGGTATCAGCATCAATGAGCCGCCTGGCACGCCGCTAGCGCCGCACGCACCGACCGCCGAGACCACGCAAAGCAGTAGCGCCGTCCAAAAATCGGGGCGCACGCCAAGCGTATGAGCCGCAGCAAGCGCCAAGATCGCGATTACCACAGCAGCGCCCGCCATATTTATCGTAGCTCCCAAAGGGATCGAGATCGAGCTTAGCTCGTCGCTGATGCCGAGCTTTTTGCATAAATTTAAATTTACGGGGATATTCGCCGCCGAGCTGCGGGTGAAAAATGCCGTGAGGCCGCTTTCGCGCAGGCAGGTAAATACGAGCGGATACGGATTTTTCTTAATCACTGCAAAGACGATGAGCGGATTTACCACGAGGGCTACGAACGCCATCGCGCCTACTAGCACGACTACGATTCGTACGTATCCAAGCAGCGCGTCAACGCCGGTTTGATACACGGTAGAAGCTACTAAGCCGAAAATTCCAAACGGCGCAAGCTGGATTACGAACTGCACGATTTTGGTTACCGCTTCGCTCAGATCGGTAAAAATTTTCTTTGTTTCATTAGTGCAAAATTTAAGCGCAACGCCAAGACCTATCGCCCAGGTTAAAATTCCTACGTAGTTTCCATGCGCGATAGCGTTTAGCGGATTATCTACGACTTTAAAAAGCAGATCTTTTAGCACGATCCAAACGCTCGCGGGAACCGTATTTTCCGCCGCGCCGACATTGCTTAGAGCAAGCTCCGTAGGGAATAAAAAGCTGGTCGCTACCCCCACGCACGAGGCTAAAAATGTGCCTACGATATATAGGACGACCACGCGTTTTAAGCCGCTTGCGCTGCCGTATTGTTTATTTACAATCGAGCTTAAAATCAAGATAAAAACTAAAATCGGAGCTACCGCTTTAAGGGCGCCTACGAATAAATTTCCTAGAATTTCCGCAAAAGTTACTACGTTTATTAAAAACGAAGTGTGCTCTGCCGCAATATCGCCCGCCGCCGAACGCGCAGCAAAGCCCAAAATAGCGCCTATTATCAAGCCTGTAACTATGCGCAGAACTAGATTCTTATCTTTGTAGCTGGCTACTAATTTTTGAATCGAACTCATTTTTTACCTTTCAATCAAAACGTCGTTTGAAATATATCGAAATTTTATTTAAGCACATTTAAATTTGAGCGGAATTTCGTAATTTTTAGTCAATCTTAAAACCTCGTTAGGTAAAATGCCCCCGAAATTTTAATTAGGAGCAGATATGTATCTTTTCACAAGCGAAGTAGTAAGCCCGGGACATCCCGATAAATGCGCCGATATCATCGCAGACAGCATCGTGGATGAAATTTTAAAGCAAGACCCAAACGGGCGCGTCGCAGCGGAAGTTTTCATCGCAGGCAAACACGTAGTAATCGGCGGCGAAGTCAATGCCAAGATCGATTTTACCCACGACGATTACCGCCACATCGTAAAGGGCGCGCTTAGCGAGATCGGCTACAACGACAATCCCTACTTTACGCGCGCGCAGTGCCTGCATCCGCAGGATCTGCAAGTGGACGTATTTTTAAACCAGCAAAGCCCCGACATCAACCAAGGCGTCGATCAAGAGGGCGGCGAGATCGGAGCGGGGGATCAGGGCATAATGTTCGGTTTCGCAAGCTGCGAGACGAAAAATTTTATGCCGGCGGCGATTACCTACGCAAGAGCGCTTTGCGATCACGTTTACGCCTATGCAAAGTCCCACCCTAACGAGCTTGGCGTCGATATTAAGACGCAGGTTAGCGTCGATTACGGCACGAAGAACAATTTTGAGGAGTGCAAGCCGCAAAGCATCCATACGATCGTGGTTTCCGCGCCATGCGTCGAGAGTATGAGCATAGAGCGCGTCCGAGATCTGATCGGAAATTTAATCGATTCGGCTGGGCTTCCGAAGGAGCTTTACGACAAAAGCAAAACGATCATCTACATCAACCCGACCGGCCGCTACGTAAATCACAGCTCGCTTCACGACAGCGGCCTAACGGGGCGAAAACTGATCGTAGATAGCTTCGGCGGCTACAGCCCAATAGGTGGCGGCGCTCAAAGTAGCAAAGACTATACTAAGGTCGATCGCAGCGGGCTTTATGCGGCGCGCTATATCGCCAAAAACATCGTCGCGGCGGGACTTGCGAAAAAATGCATCGTCCAGCTCAGCTACGCAATCGGCGTCGCAAAGCCCGTCAGCGTCAGCGTCGATTGCATGGGGACGAATTTAGGCGCGGCGAGCGACGATGAGTTGTCCGCTTTCGTGCTTGAAAAATTCCCGCTCACTCCGCGCTGGATCATCGATAAATTCGGTCTTGATCGCCCCGGCAAAGAAAGCTTTCTCTACGCCGACGTCGCCGCACGCGGACAGGTCGGAAACGACGAATATCCGTGGGAGCAGCTTGATAGCGTGGAGCTTTTTAAGGCTTTGAAATAAAATTTTACGCTTTGCAGTAGTGCCTTTTTAGCTTACGACATTCGCTAGGCTTGCAGCAGCGAGCCTAGCTCAATATTCTACGCGGCTTTGCATGCCGTGTAGTTTTATCGCATCCCAAAAAAATAGCGTTGCGGCAAAATTCTGTATCAAAATTCTAAGCCGTGAAATTTAAGAGTTTTTGCAGGTAGAATTGAATTTTAAAATTTTAAACCCAGCTCGCGCAAAATTTTAAAATTTACGCGGTGAAATTCCAAGGCTGAGCCCGTCTAGTTTAGTGATAAATTCTAACTAGAGCAGGCTTTAAAAAAATTTTCACGCAAGCTTTTAAATTTACAATCGCTTAAAATGAAATTTGACCTATAAAATTTTTTCTAACGCGCTTTTTACTTAATCTCCGAAGGAAAAAATTTTAAATTCTCCTTACTTATGATATTTAAGCGTGTAAATTTTAAAATTTTGCATTTTATTTGAAGTTTGCCACTTTTATTTAGCAAGAAAACCCGAAGTAAATTTCATTCAAAAGCGGTATCAGCAAGATAAAAGCGCTGAAATTTTAAAATATGGAATTTATGAACTCTACTAATTTAAAATCTCAGATTGGCATGCTTCGTCAAAGCTCCTCCGCTAACTACGCGAAATGAAAAAGCAAGATTAAATTCTCTCTCGCTCAATGTCACTCGCAAGCAAGCACGGCGGAATATCAAGCCTAAATAACGCAAAAGATAAAAGAATAAAGCAAAAAAGAGGAGGCTTGGAGCTTGATAAAATTCTAGCCTTGTGTGGCGGCGACCGAGTGGCTTTCAAACTAGGCTTTAAACGCAGTGATGCAAATTGCACGCCTTAACTTAAATGCTAAAGCAGCGATAAAATTTTATCGCTGCTTTCATAAATTAAAATTTTAAAGATACTGCCAAACTACGCAGCTGCAATAAATAAATCGCCTGCATTTTAATCACCCGCATCTCGCCTAAATTGCCGATCAAATTTAAGCCGCATACACCTTTATCTGGCGCTTAGTTTAGCCGCGCGGCATAAAAACGCAGCTAAAAAATGAAGCACTATTTCGTCTGATTATCCTCGTTTTTTGGTGCGGCAATGCTTGCATTTATCTCGCTGGCTGCGCTATTTACAGGCTCAGGAACAGAGATTTTTTTCACCGAAGCGGTGAAATTCTGCTCGGCTTCAACGTCGCCCGTTTTTTCGATATATGTAAAATCGCCCATCTTCGTCCATGTTCTAGCTTTAGCTAAAAACGCCTTTTGGCTCTCCCAAATCTCTTTGAAATCGGGATTTTTCTCGCTTTCTTCGGCTAAAATTTCATCCGTCGCCTTGCGAAGCGCACGCATAATTTCAGGCGAAAAAGAGCGAATCTGAACGTTCGGATATTTCTTTTTGATCTCGTCCCAAATTATTACGTTTTTATAAAACGTCTCGTTTTCTGCGTATTCGCGCGCCTTTGCGATAGAGGCTTCCAGGATATTTTGCAAATCCTTAGGAAGCTTCTGCCAAGTTTGTAGATTTATCACTATCTGCTGCTCGCTAGCGGGTTCTTGCCATCCCGTATAATAGTAATTTGCGACCTTGTGAAAGCCTAGAGGTATATCAAAGCTAGGACTTGCCCACTCGACCGCATCGATAGTACCCATCTCTAGCGCCATATATAGCTCACCTACCGGTATCGTAGCGACTGCGACGCCAAGGCGGCTCATAACCTCCCCGCCAAAGCTTGGAATTCTAAATTTAAGCCCTTTTAAATCGTCTAGCGTATTAATCTC
The DNA here is from genome assembly GCA_963522765.1 of uncultured Campylobacter sp. Classification (GTDB taxonomy): domain Bacteria; phylum Campylobacterota; class Campylobacteria; order Campylobacterales; family Campylobacteraceae; genus Campylobacter_B. The sequence continues at coordinate 36,318 of CAUQZM010000002.1, forward strand.
TTTTTTAAACCAACCACCCATCTGCATACCGCTATTTAGGATATTAAAGACCTTTAGATTGCTTTTAGCATAGAATTTATCGGCTAGCTCCTTGCCTCCGCCGAAGTAATACCAAGCGTGCTGTTCGTCTTTCGTCATACCAAAAGGCACCGTCGTAAACAGCATATTTGCGCTATTTTTACCTTTATAATAGTAGCTCGCAGTATAGCCTAAATCGTATTGTCCGTTTTTGACCATATCATAGATTGCAAAAGGCGCTTTATGCTTGCTAGGCGCGTCGATGCTGATTTTCAGCCTGCCATCAGACATACTATCTGCAAGATCTGCCATACGCTTGGCGACATCGCCTACGATAGGCATACTAAGCTCGTAAGTCTGAGCTAGCTTAAGGCGATAAACTTTCTTATCCGCGCCCCACAGCGACGTGGCTATAATCAAACTTAATCCGACAAGAATCGATTTTTTCATATACTACTCCCAAAATGAAATGGTGCGAATTTTATATAAAATCATCTAAATTCACGCTTTTATAACTAGCTTTTAAGCGAAATTTTCGCACAATTGCAGCCAAATTCGATAAGGAAAGGGCATGCAAGAAAAACATTACGAAGTAATCATCATAGGCGGCGGTATCACGGGCAGCGCGCTAGCGTACGTGCTGGCAGAATTTAGCGGGATCAAAAATATCGCTCTACTTGAAAAATACGAAGGGCTTGCGACGCTAAATTCTAAAGCCAGTGCAAACTCTCAGACGATTCATTGCGGCGACATCGAGACCAACTACGACCTGCAAAAAGCGACCGAAGTCAAGCGCAAGGCGGATATGATTGTGAAGTATTGCCAAAAGCACGAATATGGGAATAAATTTTTATTTCAGGGGCAGAAAATGGCTCTTGGCGTGGGCGAAAGCGAGATAGAGCTAATTAAAGACCGATTTGAGAAATTTAAAGAGCTTTATCCGTATCTGCAGCTTTTTGACAAGGAAGAGCTCAAAAAAATCGAGCCCAAGCTAGTTTTTGACGGGCGCGGCGAGGAGCGAGCGGAGGATATCGTAGCAATGGGCGTGCAATCGGAAGTTTACACGACGATCGATTACGGCGCGATGGCGAATTCTTTTGTGCAAAACGCTAAAAACGTAGAGGGTAAAACCTGCGATCTGTACCTAAACACCGAAGTGCAAAACATCACTAAAGTAGGCGATAAGTTCTATATCCGCACAGCAAACAGACTCTCGCTAAGCGCCGATTTCGTAGTCGTAGATGCGGGCGCTCACTCGCTGTGGCTGGCGCACAAAATGGGGCTTGGGCAGGATCTTAGCACGATTTGCATCGCGGGCAGCTTCTATCTAACCAAGCAAAAGCTTCTAAACGGCAAGGTTTACATGGTGCAAAACCCAAAGCTTCCATTTGCCGCGCTTCACGGCGACCCCGATCTTTTGGCGGACGGCTGCACGAGATTTGGTCCTACCGCACTTACGCTACCGAAGCTCGAGCGCTACAAGGGCTGTCGTTCGGTGCCGGAATTTTTTCAATCATTAAATTTTGACATGGACGTAGCCAAGGTCATTTGGCAAAATTTTGGCGATAGCGAGGTAAGGGACTTCTTAATCCGCAATATAGGCTTTGAGATACCGATTTTAGGCAAAAAGCTTTTCGTCAAAAATGCGCGCAAGATCATACCTAGCATCCGCGAGGAGGATATTTACTATGCCAAGGGCTTTGGCGGCGTGCGTCCGCAAGTAATCTCACACTCGCAAAAAAAGCTGCTTTTAGGCGAAGCTAGAATAGGCGAAAATCCGGGGATTATCTTTAATATGACCCCAAGCCCCGGCGCTACGAGCTGCCTAGGCAACGCACTTCGCGACGCAAAAAGTGCTTGCGAATATTTAGGAGTGAGCTTTGATGATGCAAAATTTGACGCGGAAATGATGCAATAAAGAGGAATTTTTAAATTTTGCTCGGGCAAGAATTTTGAAATTTTACTTCGACGAGGATTTTAAAATTTTTCTCGCGCTTCACGTATATAGAGGATTTTAGAAATTTCATTCAAACACGAATTTTTAGAATTTAATCTGCACCGCAAGCTATGAAATTTTAAAATTTCGCCGTGAAGCCGTGAAGTAGAATTTTAAAATTCCTTCGTCTAACGAATTTTAAAATTTAGAAATTTCAAAATTTTGCGCAAAATTTCGCCTAATGCGGCGATAAATTTTAAATTTAAAGGAGAAAAGATGCTTAAAAAAACCAAAATTTTAGCGACCATCGGACCTGCCAGCGACAGCGAAGAGATGATGAGCGCGATGGTAAAGGCGGGCTGCAACGCCTTTAGGATGAACTTCAGCCACGGCACGCACGAGTATCACGAGGCAAATTTAAACAAAATCCGCGCCGTAGAAAAGAGCCTGGGCGTGCGCGTAGGCGTATTTCAGGACATCAGCGGCCCAAAGATCCGCGTCGGCAAACTCGAGGAAAATTTTAAACTAAAAACGGGCGATAAAATCACCTTCCTTCCTCGCGAAATAATAGGCAAAAAGACCGCGGAAGGCGAATACGAGCTATGCATCAACCACCCAGAAATTTTGCCGCTGATGAAGACGGGCGAGTTTATCTACCTCTACGACGGCTCGATCCGCGCCAAGGTAGTCGCGGTAAGCGAGCAAGGCGTGCAAGCGGTGCTCGAAAACGACGGCTTTTTAAGCTCGAATAAAGGGGTGAACTTCCCAAATACCCGCCTAAATATCGACGTCATCACGCAAAAAGATCTGGAAGATCTGCGCTGGGGCGCGGCGCACGGCGTAAATTTCGTAGGCATCTCCTTCGTGCAGTCGCAAAACGACATCCTGCGCGTGCGCGAAATTTTAAACTCGCTGGGCTCAAAAGCTAAAATTTACGCCAAGATCGAGAAATTCGACGCGGTCGAAAATATAGAGCAGATCATCGAGGCAAGCGACGGTATAATGGTCGCGCGCGGAGATCTTGGCATCGAGATGCCGTTTTATGAGATCCCGCGTATCCAAAAGCGCATCATAGCGTTAGCCAACGCCCGCTCAAAGCCCGTCATCACCGCCACGCAGATGATGCTTAGCATGACCGAGCACGAGCGCGCCACCAGAGCCGAGATCAGCGACGTCGCAAACGCCGTACTCGACGGCACCGACGCCGTGATGCTAAGCGAGGAAAGCGCCATCGGCAAAAACCCCGCAGCCGTGGTCGCCGCGATGAGCGAGACGATCCGCGAGACCGAAAAGATCTATCCTTACGATAAATTTAACGATTACGATTTCTACGACGAAACCGATATGATCACTTCAAGCACCGCAGCGCTTGCCGCAAGACTGGGCGCGGGCGTGATACTTTCGATCACGGGCTCGGGGCGCTCGGCGATCAAACTCGCACGCAACCGCGCTAAAATCGACATCATCGCAATCGCGCACGACGAGCAGACCGCGCATGCGCTAAGTCTCGTGTGGGGCGTAAATCCAGCGATGGTTAAGGAAAAAACGAGCATCAACTCGCTGCTCGCACGTATCATAAACGAGGCTCTGCAACGCGGGCTCATCGAAGAAGGCGGCACCTACGTGATGACGGCGGGCTTTCAAAGCGGACATCCCGGCAGCACCGACTACATCCGCATCATCAAAAAAGATCAGATCGATTTCTACCGCGACGCGGCGAAAACGGGTCTTCAGGATAAAATTTAATGCGCAGCCAAAGGCCGTAAAGCCAGAGGCTACGGCTAAATTTAATTCCGTTACGAGATTATGAGCAGCAATGTCGCGTTTATGTCGTGATAGAATTTGCTAAATTTAATTCCATTGCGAGATGATGGTGCAGTATTTTTTAGCAACTAAAGTTTTGGTAGTGCTTCGGTGGCTTTATTTCGCGCGAATCAAGGACGAGCGCGCGAACAGTTATGCCTTTGATTTCACGGCTCACCGCGGACTGGCAAATTTATTTTATGCGATACCGCGCAATGCCGCGGTCGGTTTTATAGCCGCATTCAGCGATAAATGACTAGCATACGATGCTAAAAAAGGTGAAATTTAAATTTAAAATTTGCAGATAAAATTCCGCTCGCCGGGCTAGCGGCGGCACGGCAATACTATACTTAAAGGCAAAATTTGAAAACCAAACTAAAAAATCCCGCGCAAGAAACCTTGGCGCAAAACCGAAAAAATTTTAACAAAAATCGCTTCAGCGCGCGCAGTCTGTGGCTAATATTCGCCGCGATTTTTAGCGCAGTTGCGGCGACGTTTTGCTGCCTGCCCGCGCTTTTATTTTTGATTTTTGGCGCGAGCTTTTCCATTTTTTCAGGCGCAGAGGCTTTCGGCAACTACCGTGCACCACTTTCTGCGTTAGCGCTTTTTTGCTTCGCGCTCTCGGCATTTTTCTTTTTCAAAAAGCCGCGCGCATGCTCGCTGCAAAGCGGACGTAAAAAATGGATTTTAATCTACGCGCTTTTAGGAGCCTTGCTCGCCTTTATGCTTACATATCCTGAAATTTTAGGAGGGCTTTATGCGTAAAATTTTGTTTTTGATGCTTGGATTTACGGCGCTTTTTGCCGACAAAGAGGTTAAAATTTACGTGGAAAAAATCCACTGTCCGCTCTGCACCACGATCGTGCGAAAGGCGCTTTTGCAAACACCAGGCGTGATAAGCGCGAAGGTTTCGCAGCAGAGCAAAATAGCAACCGTCGTAGCAAAAGATGACGCAAACGAGACCGCGATGCTTGAGGCAATCACAAAAACGGGCTATGAGGGTGTAATCGTAAAATAAAAATCCCCGGCAAAATTCGGACTAAATTTTAAATAAAATTCTTGTTAAATTTCGGTAAAATTTATGCGACTTTGCGTAAAATTTCATTTTGCGCAGCTTGCCTGCAGCGTAAGCTAGCGCGATTGAAATTCTGCGCGTATTTTGCGGAAGCGCTATATCGGCGCTGTCGCGTTTAAATTTAGCAGAATTTCGTAAGCACTTAAGCGAGTACGGTCGCGCTTAAATTTAATTAGCGTGTCGCAATAACGCGCGGATATAATAAATTCAAAAGGAGCAAACATGCAAAAAAACGAGGTTATGAACGATTTTAAAAAGCTGTGCGAGATACCGCACTGCAGCTGCGAAACGGAGCAGATGAGGGAGTTTTTGGCGGATTTTGCGCGCTGCCTGGGCTTTAGCGTAAACGTCGATGAGGCGGGCAACATCCATGCCGTAAAGGGCGAGCCTAAAATCTGCCTGCAAAGCCACTACGACATGGTCTGCGTGGGTGCGGCACCGAATTTGCAGCTCATCGAGGAAAGCGGCATCCTAAGGGCGAAAAACTCGACTCTGGGCGCTGATGACGGTATCGGCGTGGCGATGATGATGGGCGCGATGCGGGAGTTTGCGAATTTGGAGTGCTTATTTACCAACGACGAAGAGGTCGGGCTCGTGGGCGCAAATGCATTTAAAGGTAAAATTTTATCGCCGAATTTGCTAAATTTAGACAGCGAAGAGGATGACCGCGTGACGCTGGGCTGCGCGGGCGGTATAAACGTAAGCGCAAAAATAGGCGCCGCGAGCGTCAAAAAGAGCGGTAAAATTTGCGAGATCGGCGTCACTGGGCTTAGCGGCGGGCACTCGGGCAACGAAATACATAAAAATATCCCAAACGCAACGAAGCTGCTAGCGAAATTTCTCGCCGAGGAGGGCTGCGAGCTAATCAGCCTGGATTTTGGCGAGAGGAGCAACTCGATCCCCGCAAATGCCGTGTGCAAAGCGCTCTGTGCGCATGAGCCGGCGCAGCGTGGGCTGGCGTGGGTAAAGAGCCTGGGTGAGGGCGAAGCGGACGTGCTGGTAAACAGCGGCAAAATTTTGGCGCTAATTAACTCATTTGCTCAAGGCGTGCGCAGCTACGATACGCAGCTTGGCATGGTAAACGAAAGTATAAATCTCTCGACCGTTAAGCAAAAAGAGGGCGTGATCGAGTTTGACTTTTTCGGACGCGCGATGAAGCGAGAGGGGCTCGAAAATCTTGGCTTTGAGACCGCTACGCTGGCTAGCGTGCTAGGCTTTGAGGTCAAGGTGGCCGACCGCTCGGCGAACTGGGCGCCGCACGTCAGCGACTTCGCGCATCTGGTGCTTGAGGAACTGCAAAAACAAAAGCCGCAGGCCAAATTTGCCGCCGTGCACGCAGGCCTTGAGTGCGGCGTACTGGTCGCAAAACAGCCCGAGCTGCAAGCCTGCTCCATAGGCCCAAACATCCACTCGCCTCACTCAGTTAACGAGCACTGCGAGATAGCGTCGGTGGAGATGATGGCGGAGGTGGTGAGAAATATCATCGCTAGGCTTCAGTAGCTCGGAACGGCTTGTCTTTTTCCTTTATACGTCGTTGGAAACTCAGTCGGCTTTGGTCACGTATTGCGTATACGCTCTCTCGCCTCCGTCGTTTCCGCCTAGTCTAAAGAAAAAATACTTCGCCTTTAAAATTTAACGGCGCTTCCTCTTTTGAGAGTCTTTATAGAAATTACGCTTGCGGCGTCGCTACGTTGGTTTTGAAAGAGATTTTTGCTTCGTTGCACTCGCAACTGCAAGCAGAACGCAAATTTTCGCTCCGCAGGCTATATGACGGAACCGCTTGCCGAAATAGCAATTTAAAAGGAGATAAAAATGGAAAGCCAGATCAAAAATTTTCTGCAAAATTGCGAGCAGATCGTTAAATCGCAAGTAAAGCAATACGAAAACCGCAGCCCTTTCGCAACCAAAATTCCACCCGTTTTTATACTGCATTATGATGAATTTGAGCAAAAATTCGGCTCAAATTTACATTTGGATAGCAGTTTTGACGTGCTTGTGTTTGACGGCGATCTTAGCCTGTCGGGAGGCACGATAAATTCCGCTTGGCTTAAGGATAAATTTAACGAAACAGGCGGCAAAAATAACGCACGAGCGATGTTTGTTAACGGAAATTTATCTATCGGCGGCGATATCATCGATGATGATTATCTGTTTTTGCAGGTCGCTAAAGATACGGCGTGCAATTATCTGCATTCGCAGGACGGCGTTATCGCGATCGGCGGCAATCTAACGGCGATTTGGGGCATAAGCGGCGAATACAACGACGGAATGTTGCAGGTTTTTGGAAAAACGCAAGCGCCGTATATCGTCTCAAACGACCACACAATGCCTGACCATAGCACTAGCGAATGCGTCTATGTCCTGGACGGACAGATCGGTCAAAGCTACCCGGGCGTGCTTGAGGGTTGGGAATTTTTCGAAAATAGCGAGCTGATGTTTAAGGACGGAATTTGTGAAGATGAGCATCAGATCGATATTTCCGCCTTTTTTGAATTCGTAAAAAAAGGCGTTAATCCGCTGGTGGATTTTAAAACTTTTGAAGCTAAAAAAGCCGCCCTAGATGAAGAGAATGAAGAGCAGGAGCCTGGATATTCAAGCGATCTGCCTAAAAATTCCGAAACCGTCGCCGAGATATTAAATTTAGAAAATTTCAGCGGCAGAGCGTTTGAGCTATCTATCGTCGCGGCGAGGATGGCGGAAAATTGGCGGTTGATTGCCGAGCGTTACTCTGCGCAGCAGATGGACGAGCTACGCAAAATAATCATTAAGAGCGCGACGAATTTAGCCGACTATTTTTTAAAAATCGGCGATAAAAAACAGCTTGCGTTCATCTATGAGTTTTTAAACGATGATGCGGTGAGTATTGAAAAAGACGAGCCGTTTTTATACGAAACACTGGTGCGCGCGGGCTTGGAGCTGCAAGATTACGATAACGTTTACGCGTTAGCGTCCGTCATCGATAAAAAGTCCGAATTTCTGCCGCAGGAGATGGTAAAAAGCATCGCGGACGTGATTAAAAGCGAAGGATACCGGGCTTGGCTGGCAAAGCGGTAGGTTCCGAAAGCAAAACGCTAATTCGCTAAAAGATAAAAATCAAAGAGGCGTTTATAAAATTTCAATCTAAATTTTCGCGCCATAATAAGCCGAACGTCTGCCGTAGAGTGGGTTTAGACAAGGCGTCAAAATTTTAAAATCCCGTCAAATTTAAGCGCGTAAATTTAAGCTCGCATCTGCAGGCTGAAATTTTACGGAAAATTCTTATCCTTGCTACTGCACAGCTCGTTTAAAAAGCACTCCTTGCAGTTTGGCTTTATCGCTTTACAGGTGTAGCGGCCGAAAAGCACCAAGCCTTGGTGCAGCTTGCCAAGATCCGTTTTAAAAGCCTCGCTCAGATCGCGTTCCGTAAGCTCGGGCGTCTTTGCACGGCTCAGCCCCAGGCGATGCGCGACGCGAAAGACGTGCGTATCCACCGCCATCACGTTTGCGCCCGCGCCCTCTAAAAGCACGACATGAGCGGTCTTTTGCCCCACGCCCGCAAGAGATTTGAGCCCCGCTTCATCAAGCGGCACGACTCCGTCAAAGTCGCGAACCACCGCCTGCGCCATTTTGATTAAATTTACCGCTTTGTTGTTGTAGAAATTGCACGAGCTAATTAGCAGCTTAACGCTTGCCAGATTGGCCTTTGCGAGCTCTGCAACGCTAGGAAATTCCGCAAAAAAGCGCGGCGTGATTAAATTTACCCGCTTATCGGTACACTGCGCGCTAAGCATCACGCAGACCAAAAGCTGATAGTTATCTTTAAATTTCAGCTCACTGCGCTCTTCCGCGAAGTTTTGTAAAATTCTCTTTTTTATCTCTAAAATATCTTTTTTACTTCTCATTTGCATTTCCTCAAGGCGGAATTCTACCCTAAAATTCTAAAGTACAGTTTGATTGTTAACAACTTTGAGTTATAATCGCCATTAAAATTTTTTTAAGGAATTGTGATGAAAAAAGTTTTATTTACAGCACTTAGTTTGGCTGCCGCTATCAGCCTCAACGCTACCGTTTACGCTACCGTAAATGGCAAAGACGTAACCGAAAAAGAGCTTGCTCCGCTACTTCAAGGCATAGGCAACGTAGATATCGCTGCTCTTAACGCGGATCAAAAAAAGGAGCTCATTGATAAAGGCATCGATCTAATGCTGCTAACGGATGAAGCTAAAAAATCGGGCGTTATGGACGAAGATGTTTATAAAAAAGAGCTTGAAATCGTAAAAGATAACTTAGCGCTTCGTGTATGGCAGGCTAAAGAAGCCAGCAAAATAAATATCGACGATAAAGAAATAGCCGATTTTTATAACAAAAACAAAGCGCGCTTTACCGAGCCTGCGAGAATTAAAGCGGCTCAGATCGTCGTTAAAACCGAAGCCGAGGCAAACGATATTATTAAGCAGTTAAAAGGGCTTAGCGACAGTGCGCTATTTACTAAATTTGCAGAGCTTGCCAAAGCTAAATCTATCGATCCGCAGGCTAAACAAACCGGCGGCGAGCTAGGCTGGATGCCTAGCGATCAGGTCAAGCCTTTTGCTGATGCGATCTCTAAGATAAAAGATGGTCAAATCACTACTAAAGCTATTAGAAGCAGAGTCGGATATCATGTCGTGCTAAAAGAGGAATCTCAAGCTAAAAAGCAGTTAAGTCAAAGCGAGGCAAAGCCTTTTATAGAGCGCGTACTTAGACAGCAAAAAGCGGCGAAAGTAGTCGAGCAAAAAGCGGCAGATCTTCACAAAAACGCTAAAATCGAGTATAAATAATATAGGAGCTAAAAATGGGCGTTTTAGATATAGTAAAACCGGGCGTTTTAAGCGGCGATGACGTAAGTAAGGTCTATGCGTATGCGAAGCAGCAGGGCTTTGCGATCCCTGCGGTAAACGTAGTGGGGAGCAACTCCATAAACGCCGTCTTGGAAAGCGCTAAAATTGCAAATTCGCCCGTAATAATTCAGTTTAGCAACGGCGGCGCGGCGTTTTATGCGGGCACTACTTGCCCTAATGCCGCAGTTTTAGGCGCTATCGCAGGCGCACATCAAGTGCATGCTTTGGCGGCTCATTACGGCGTCGCGGTGATTTTGCATACCGATCATGCCGCAAGGAAGCTGCTTCCGTGGATCGACGAGCTCATTAAGGCCAACGCTGCGAATAAAAAAGCTCACGGCGTGCCGCTGTTTAGCTCGCACATGCTTGATCTTAGCGAGGATGATTTGGAGCTAAATTTAGTCACCTGCGAGAAGTATTTGGAAATTTTAAGCGATCTTGGAATTTCGCTTGAGATCGAGCTTGGCGTCACGGGCGGCGAAGAGGATGGTGTCGATAATACCGGCGTCGATAATGCGCGGCTTTACACCCAGCCCGCAGATGTCGCGCTTGCTTACGAGCGACTTGGCAAAATCAGCGATAGATTCAGCATTGCGGCGAGCTTCGGTAACGTCCACGGCGTGTATAAGCCGGGCAATGTTGTGCTGCGACCTGAAATTTTGAAAAATTCGCAAAAATTCGTCCGAGAAAAATTTAATCTGCAATCCGAAAAACCCGTAAATTTCGTCTTTCACGGCGGCAGCGGCAGCGAGACCTCCGACATCAAGGCAGCCGTTAGCTATGGCGTAGTTAAGATGAATATCGACACCGACACGCAGTGGGCGTTTTGGGACGGCGTACGCGCTTATGAGGCCAAAAATCACGGCTATTTGCAAGCTCAAATCGGCAATCCGGAAGGTGAGGATAAACCGAATAAAAAATTCTACGATCCTCGCAAATGGCTGAGAGCGGGCGAGCAGAGTATGGTGGCGCGCTTGCAGGTCGCATTTGAAAATCTAAATTGCCTAAATAGGAACTAATATGGATCGCCCAAATAACGAAGTGCTCGATATTACGCTACCTGAGGCGAAGGAGCGCTCGTTAGCGGGCGTTTTTTTTAAGATCACAGCTCTGCCGATCGCGGTTTTTGTGGTGTTTTTGCTGGGCTATTTGGGGCTTATCGGGCTGAAGGTAGAGACGCACTCGATCCTGATGCTTGCGGTTTTACTCATTATTGCACTAATTTTAGCTCGTCATAATGCAGAATATGGCTGCTTAAATTTTCAAAATAATATTGATGATTTCAAGCGCGAGCTGAAAAATTACATCGTCGCCAATCTCCTAAGCATCGGCGGTAAGAAAAAATCAGATGCCAGCTTTGATCTTTTTGTGGACGAATACGGCTATTCGCTGCGTAATCAAAACTACGCTTCCGTCGCATCGGCAGTCTTTCCGATGCTTGGAATTTTAGGCACCTTTATCTCGATTGCGATTTCGATGCCGCACTTTTCCTCAAGCAATATCGATGGGCTCGAAACCGAGATCGCGCAGCTTCTAGGCGGCGTAGGTACGGCATTTTACGTCTCGATCTATGGAATTTTCTTAGCGCTTTGGTGGATATATTTTGAGAAAAAAGGCATTAGCAAATATGAGCGTCTGCTCATCAAATACAAAAATTCCACTAAAAATTTCTTCTGGAACAAAGACGAAATAACACAGGGCTATCTGAATGAAATTTTAAACGCTAATTCTGAAATTTCGCGCTCATTTGCGATGATGAGCTCTACGAATTTTACTGAAAGGCTAAACCGCCTAATCGATGAAAAAATCGGCGCGTTTGAAAGCGTGATGGAAGCCGAGAAGCGAAGTATGGCGATTACACAAGAAGAGCTTGAAAAAGCAGGAGATATGATCCAAAGGACAAATCTCGCTCACGGCGAGTTAGATAAGAGCTTCGCTCAAATTTTATCTGCGCTCAAGTCTGTATCTGCAAGCCTAATCGAAATTCAAAACGGAATTTCCGCGCAGTATCTAAGCCAGTCTAAGACTTTAACGGACGGGCAAGGCGAGCTGGCTAACATTACTAGTGCATTAAGCGCTCAAATCAAGAGCCTAAATGCCTCCTTGGGCGGGTTTGCGGGCGAAATTTCAAGTTCGCAGAATGCTTACGCCGCTAAAATTGACGCTAGCTTTAAGGGGTTAAGCGCGGATTTGAAGGCCCTTTTAGCTGGAGAGGACACTGCGCGAACGAGCAACGAAAGCATCATCGAAGAGCTTCGCAAAACGCTTGCGAGCATCGATGAAAAAGCACTTTTAGATGAAAACGAATAACGAAGAAAAAGAGACCTTTTGGATCGCGTACGCCGATTTGATGGCGGGACTGCTTTTTGTTTTCGTGCTTTTAGTAGGCGGCATCATCGTCAAATACTTCCTCACGCAAAGCAACCTGCAAGAGAAAGAAAGCCAAATTTCAAGCGCGCTAGCAAGCTTGCAAAGCCAGGAGAAAAAAAGCGCCGAGCTTGAGGCGCTGAATAAAATTTTTAGCGACCAGCTCGAGAAGCTAAATATCGAAAACACCGACCTTCGCAAGCAAAATTCCATCTACTTCATACAGATCGAAGATCTAACCGAGATGGCCCAGAGGCTGAAAAAAGAGAATTTAGACATCAACTCGCTTTTGCAAAAAGCGCGCGACGACGCCAACGCTACGATCAGCCAAAATGAGCTTAAGATCGCCTTTTTGCTCGATCAGCTCACGAAGAAGGAGAGCGATTTTAATAAAATTTTACAAGACCTCAACGTCATGAAAAACCGCATTCGCAACCTCACCGGAATGAAGGTCAAGATCATCGCCGATCTGAAGGAGAAGCTGGGCGGCAAGATCCGCATCGACAACGAAAGCGGCGCGATGACGCTAAGCTCGTCGATCCTTTTCGACAAGGGCTCAAGCGAGCTGAAAGAGGGCGCCAAAGAGACGCTCCGCTCGACGCTGCAGAGCTATTTCGCCGCGCTTTTGAATAACGACGAAATTCGCGAAAATTTAGATCAGATCATCATCGAAGGGCACACGGACAGCGACGGCGGGTATTTGTACAACCTCGAGCTCTCGCAAAACAGAGCGTTTGCGGTGATGGATTTTATCAACTCGTGGAATAAAGATGAGCGGCTGCAAAAATATCTCATCGCCAGCGGTCGCAGCTACACGCAGCCCGTGATGCGCAGAGGCGTCGAGGATAAGGACGCCAGCCGCCGCATCGAGATAAAATTTACCCTTTCAAACAAAGAGGCGATGGAGGAGATCAGGAAATTTTTGCAGTTCGACGCGAACGCTACGAATTAGTAGCTAGCCCTTAACGGCTCGCTCGAAATTTTAGCCCGCAAAAAAGAGAGCTTAAAATTTTAAAATTCTTGACGAATTAACGGCTCATCTGAAATTTCAATGGCGGCGCGGAACATATCCTTTTATTTTGGCGCGAATATTATGAACGGGCGGCTCGCTTAAATTTTACCGTAGCGCTTACGTGGCGTTTATATAACGCCTACTGCGGCGGAATGGATTTAAATTTTAAGCCCGCATATTTTGACGCGCTTTTAGCGCTGCCGCGCGGATGATATAGTTTAAATTTAGACCTTTAAATTTAAGCCGTAAATTTAAGCAAGCCCACGGGCGGCTTAAAATTTAAATGGATCAAAAACCTTGCTCGTTTAGTTTTTTATAGGTGTAGCAACTGCGTTTAATCCCTAGATCGCAGGCTTTACCATAGTATTTTTTCGCCATACTCTTATCTTTTTTTACCCCTTTGCCGGATTCATATAAATATCCAAGATTATTGCACCCTTCGGCAATTTCTAAATCACAAGCCTTGGAAAATAATTTATTTGCTATTCGGTAATCTTGTTTTACACCTTTACCAGATTCATATAGATGTCCGAGGCCATCACACCCTTCACCGGCTTCTAAATCACAAGCCTTAGAAAACAATTCGCTCGCTTTTTCGTAATCTTGCTTTGTGCCTGCGCCTGAATAATATAAAAATCCAAGATTATGACATCCTATACCATATTCTAAATCACAAGCTTTGGAATATAATTCACTTGCTTTTTTATAGTCTTGGTTTACACCGTAGCCTGAATGATATAAAAATCCTAGATTGTAGCACCCTTCGGCAATTTCTAAATCACAAGCCTTGGAAAATAATTTATTTGCTATTTGGTAATCTTGTTTTACACCTTTTCCTTGTTCATATAAAGCTCCCAAGTTGACACATCCTAGTCCATCTCCAAGATTGCAAGCTTTAGAATACAGGTCTTTTGCTTTTTCAAAGTCTTGTTTTACACCTTTACCAGACTCATATAGAACCCCGAGACTATTGCAACCTTCACCGACATCCAAATCGCAAGCTTTAGAATATAGCTCATTTGCTTTGTTATAGTTTTGCTCTATGACTTCCCCTTGTTCATATAAAACTCCTAGATCACTACATCCTAGCCCGTTCCCCAAATCGCAAGCTCTAGAATATAAATTTATTGCTTTTTCAAAGTCTTGTTCTATGCCTTCGCCTGAGGCATACCAAAACCCTAGAGCATAGCATCCTATGCTATATCCTAAATCACAAGTCCTAGAAAACAATTCATTTGCTTTCTTATAGTCCTGCTTTGTATGATTGCCTAAATAGTATGAAGCTCCAAGATTGTAACATCCTTCGGCAACTTCTAAATCGCAAGCTTTAGAATAGAATTGATCCGCTTTTTGGTAGCTTTGTTTTACGCCTTCTCCTTTTTCATATAAAATTCCAAGATTGTGGCAGCTTTCGCCATGTTTTAAATCGCAAGCTTTCAAATATAGCTCGCTCGCTTTTTTATAATCCTGCTTTACGCCTTCACCCGAGGCATATAAAAGCCCAAGATTGTAGCATCCGTCACCTTCTTGCAAATCGCAAGCCTTGAAAAGCAGTTCGGTTGCTTTTTTGTAATCTTGCTTTACTCCTTTGCCTGAGTAGTATAAAACACCCAGATTGCCGCAAGCTATGCTATTTTTTAAGTCGCAGGCCTTAGAATATAGTTCGGTCGCTTTTTTATAATCTTGTTCTACGCCCTTGCCGTATTCATATGACGCCCCTAAGGTGGTGCAACCCCAGCCGTCTCCCAAATTACAGGCTTTAGAATTTAGCTCTTTTGCTTTCTCATAATCCTGCTTAACGCCATCCCCTGAATAGTATGCCATGGCGAGATTCACGCATGCTAAGGTATTGTTGCTATCGCATTCGCTTTGTAATCTGCTTATACCGGGATCTTCTTGTTCCGCCGATGGCAAAGCCGTGGCTTCTGCTAGCGATAAAGCCGCCGTGGCGATCAGCGCTAAAAATATCTTTTTCATACATCGCTCCGTTTAAAATTTCGGCTATTTTATTTCATTTTCGCTTAATCTTTTGAAAATCGGCGAGCTGTAAATTTACGCAGTCGCAAGCTTAAAGGCGAAATTTAGCAAAAAGCGTTAAAATTCCAAGAATTACAAGGAGCGAAAATGAAAATTTTAAAAAGCACGGACGCAAATTTTAAAGAGGAGTTTGCAAGACTAATGCACCGCGGCGAGACGGACATGAGATCGGTAATGCCCGTAGTAAGCGGCATCATCGAAGATATCAGAGAGCGCGGCGATGAGGCGCTAGCTGAACAGATTGAGAAATTTGACAGATGGCGCGTGCAGGGTGATCTGGCTATCACTCGCGAGCAGATGAGCCACGCGTATGAAGGCTTAAGCGCAGAGCTAAAAAACGCGCTTCAGATCGCATACGAGCGCATCTACGCTTATCATGAAAAGCAGCTTGAGAGAAGCTGGTTTAGCTTCGATCCAAGCGGCGCGATGCTTGGGCAAAAGATCACGCCGGTAGATCGCGCGGGGTTATATATCCCGGGCGGCAAGGCGGCGTATCCGAGCTCACTTCTGATGAACGCGATCCCAGCAATCGTCGCGGGGGTGGAGGATATCAGCGTCTGCACCCCCGCCGTGGGCGGCGTCGTAAACGAACTACTGCTCGCGGCGATGCATGTGCTGGGGATCAAAAAGGCCTACAAAGTGGGTGGTGCCAGCGCGATCGCGGCGATGGCATACGGCACGCGCACGATCGACAAAGTCGATGTCATCACGGGCCCTGGGAATATCTTCGTCGCAACCGCTAAAAAGCTCGTTTTCGGCGACGTGAATATCGATATGATCGCGGGCCCTAGCGAAGTGGGCATCATCGCAAACGCCGCGGCAAATCCGCGCAACATCGCCGTGGATCTGCTCAGCCAAGCCGAGCACGACGAGATCGCAAGCAGCTTTTTGATAAGCGATGATGAAAAATTCGCTCTTGCCGTCGCAGGGCATATCGAGCGCGAGCTACCTACGCTTGCACGTGAACCGATCGCTCGCGCCAGCGTGCAAAACAAAGGCGTGATCATCATCTCGCGTGATATGAACGAGTGCGTGGAGCTGATGAACGAGCTTGCGGTCGAGCACCTCGAGATCGCGACCGAGAACGCCTACGAGCTGCTTCCGCGCATACGCCACGCAGGCGCGATATTTTTGGGCCACTACACGCCCGAGGCGATGGGTGATTACCTCGCAGGCCCCAACCACACGCTGCCGACCGGCGGAAGCGCGCGATTTTTCTCGCCTCTGGGGGTTTATAACTTCATCAAACGAAGCTCGATCATAGCGCTAAATAAACGCGCCATAGACGAGCTAGGCGGCGCGTGCATGGCGCTAGCGGATGCAGAGGGGCTCGGCGCGCACAAAAAATCGGTGCAGATTAGATTTGATGAGAAGTGATTTTACGCTACAGCTCCAAGAGGCGGCGAGGGCAAAATTTTAAAAAGCACCGGCGGCAGTTGCGAAACCGAAAGCCGAAATTTTAAAATTTAAAGACGATTTAAATTTAAAAAATTGTACGTGTCGCGGCGAGATTAAAATTTTAAAATTTCAAAAGCGCTATAAATTTAAAAAAACGGCCGCATTTGATTAAAATTTAAGGCAAATTTACTAAGCGAAATGATATACTTTCGCTGATTTTTTACAAGGAGAGAAAAATGAAAAAATCACTTTTAGTTTTAGCTAGTTTTGGCTTTGCGCTAAGTCTTAGCGCCGCAGATCTTTCAGATAGCTGCAAAGAGTATTTCGCAGATCTTGATAAGATGGTTGATACCTACAAACAAGCGGGTCAAGAGCAGCAGGTCAAGATGTATGAGGATCAAAAAAAGCAGTCTATGGATCAGATCAGCGCACTTCCTAAGGAGCAGCAAGAGGCCACTTGCAAGCAAGCTAAAGAGATATTTAAGCAGATGATGGATCAGATGAAACAACAAGGCGCTATGAAATAAATACCTTCGCGGGCATGATGATGCCTTCTTCAGTCGCGGCGATGCGATATCGTCGCGACTAATTCTTTTTAAACTCACACTTTTATTTTAAAAATTTTTAAATTTTAAAATTCGGATGTTTTATCCTCACTGTTTTCGGGGTTTGCTAAGAATTTCGGATTTGACATTCAGCTCGTTGCAGGAAGTCAAAACCAAATAAAGCGCTTGCCGTTGCTAAATGCTCCGCAAGGCGATGCATCTTAGTGGGACGCTGCGGTGTATCAAAGATTTACGAGCCGTTTTGGCGCGGCTCGAAACAGCGCCTCATCAATATGACGAATGCAGGGCTAGGTTTAAGCGTTATTTTATCGCGATTTGAAATAGCCGGGGCTCATAGATAGAGCAAATTCGCGTCTCAGTTTGCCGCTCTGCCTATGAAATTTGCGGCTAAAAACATCTCGCAAAATCGCCTCGGATTTTAATCCTTAGTAACGATCGCGCCGTTTTTTATTTCGTGCACGCAGACATTTCTGTGCAGCTCCTTACCGGCATCTAAATTATAGTAGTGCGTTGTTACTGTGCAGCGCAAATCGGCGTCGATGACGAACTCCTACTTGGCGTGCATCGGCGGCTTGCTTTTACCGCAGTGCACGTAATCGACGTAAATTTCGCGACAATCACTTATACGAAATGCGTCGTTTAAAAGGCACATAAAAACATATTCGTGCCCGTGCTTGCTATCTTGAAAATCACTCAGATAAAGCCTTAGCAGAATTGTTTTGACGCTCTTTTCGGGCAAACGACAAGCCCTTATGTCTCTGATCCTCTCCCAATACGCGCTTAGATTGTCGATTAAAAAATTCTCCTTTGCGAACGAAAACAGCTCATTTTTATCAAGTAAATTTTTATCGATAGCCGCTAAGGGCGAAATTTCTCCCGGATAGCGCATCGGCAGTTGCGCGATCGGTAGATCGTCGTAGATATCTTTCATACTCTGATAAATCTCCGGTCGCGGCACATTGTCTCCCTTAGCCGCTGCATTTTCCATGCCGCATAGCGCAAGTAGGCACAGCAAAAATATCCACACCTGCTTCATAGCATTCCCCCTTGTTTTCGGTCGTAACCTCTTTGCTTCTGATCATACTGCAAATTTTAAAGCCTTAATATGAAGAAAAAAGATCAAAAATCAAAGCGCCGCTTTACAGCCATCCTTAGCCATCTTTTTCTATTTTGCCCTTGCTTTTGGGCCAATTTAATCCGAGTCTTCTTAAACGGACGATGCGTGGCTATTCGCTTTCCGTAGCCTTTTCAGTGAAGCTAACGATGCGCGGCGCTGCGATGCGCGCATAATCCTGTGCGTTTAGAATGATCGAGCGATCGAGCAGACCCGCATTGAAGGCGATTTCATCAAAGCGTCCGAATAGCGACGGATCAGCGATTAGCAGCAGCTTGTCGTGGAAGCTAAACGGCGGTACCGAGCCAATTACGCAGTCCGTGAGATCGCCCACTTCATCGGAGCTTACGAGCGATGCTTTCGTGCCACCGAGCCCCTCTGCCAAGCGCTTTAGATCGGTTTTATGATCGGCTGCGAAGACCGCTAGGACGTAGATCCTGCCGTTTCTGCCCGCGGGTTTGTTGCTAGGAAGCTTCAGCTGCTGCGGTACGTTGGCGCAGATTTGATCGGCGGTTAAAGTTAAATTTGCTGCGCAGGCGCCATTTTCGCAGCCTTGAGCGCTCGCAACGCAGGAAGCATCGGGGTTTTGAGAGTCATCGGCGTTTGCTAAATTTAAATTTTGCGCGAAAGAAATTTGCCCGTCCTTAAAGCCCTTGATCGTGCAAACTAGCGCCTTTGCGCCCTGTCCCAGCTGTGTGCCTCGGGCTTTGGCGACTTCGGCGGAGGTGCCCGCGCTTTCGTGAGCTACGACGCGGAAGCGCGCGCCCTGCTGCGTCAAAAGCTCTTTTAGACTTTCAAAAATTCTCTCTGACATGCTCTCTCCTTGTTTTTGCGAAATTATACTGAAATTTTAACCAAACGACCCATTGATGCCGAAATTCCATTCTTCGCCGTAGAATTTATCTCGCCTGCGCGCAAGCCGCCCATTGCGCGATGAAAGATCTATTACGTGGCGAAAATTCCGTCACGTATAAGCTTGGTCCGCCCTGCTTCTTGCGAAATTATTTCATCTTGCGGATTTTGGGCTTTTTGCTCTCTACGAGCTCGTAAATTTTAAGCTCGACCTTGACGTCTTTGGGCGCTAAAATTCTAATTTCGCCGCCGTCGTAGGCGAATGGATGCGTGAGTTCGTAATAGATTCGCTTCTTTTGCTTCTTGCCGTCGCACAGCATCAGCGTTTGAGCAAGTTCGTTACCGCCGCTAAACTCGTAATAAAGCCCGTCCGAGCCCTCTTTTTGCTCTATTTTGCCGCCGATCAGATACGCGTCGTTGCAGTCGGCCTTGATCTCTTTCGAAAAGATCGCTTCGACCTTAAACTGCTGCGGCGGCATCTTTGACGGCGTTAGCTCAAAGACGTTTAGCTGCTTCTGCGCCTCGCCGCCAAACAAAAACAGCGGTAATAGGAAAAATAAAACGCTTTTTCTCATTTTTTACTCCTTAAAAAGATATTTTTATTCAAAATTCTAGCAAAATTTTTACTCATTAAACTGAAATTTCAATCAACTTCGTTTTTATCTGTAGCAGATGATGTCTTTTAGCGCCTCCGTCTCCGGTTTTAACGCCTCGCTATCGGTTTTTTGCGCGGCGCCCTTTTTGTTCGCTAAATTTTTGCTAGAGCTTTGCGGCGACGGCTTTTCCCGCGCGTTTAAAGCCTTGACGACGCCGCGCGAAATTTCGCCCTGCGTCTGCACGGTAGAAATTTCGCCGCTAGCCCCGTCTGCCTTATTTGTATGGCGGCTTAGCACGCTTTTGACGCTTATCTTTTTGCCTGCGTAAAACGCCTCGCAAAGCCCGCCTTGCGCCTCATAGTCCGTTACTTTAACGCTGCCTTCTTGAAATTTATAAAATTTCGCCCGTTTTGCTCTGCGTAGCTCCTCGGCTCCGCCCCATACGTCGCTCTGCGCGTCAAGATCCGCGAGCGCGAATGCGCCGTCTGCCGCCTTATACATATTGCCGAGCCTTATCGGTATGCGTTCGCCGCTCTTTTTGGTAAGCACGAAGCCGATCTTTTCGCCATCTTTTGGGTGCGGACGGAACTGCTTGGAGAAAAACGCCGTGAAAAATGCGACCTCCTTGATCTCGCCGTCGGTGCCTAGGTATCTCGTCCAGCCATCTTCGGGCACGTCGATCTCGGCGACGTCTCGCCCGTCTTTTGCGCTGCATTTTAAGCCCGCACAGCCGCTAAGCGCTAATGCCGCAAGCGCGGCTAGAAATAGGTTTTTCATATTTTCCCTTCAAATAAATTTTGGCTCAGAGTAGGGCGCCCGCTGCGCCTCGGCGCGTAAATTTGCACGAAATAGGGGGCGCTTGCTTGCTTTACTACTTGGCTTACGCTATCGCGCTTCAAGGCACGCAAATACGCGCGATATAAGCGGTAGCGCGGAATTTTAACGTCGCTCGGCGCCTTTTGCAAGCGCTTTGCGGCAAATCCGCCCGAAACCTCGTGCGTGCAAAGCCCATAAATTTACGGTTAAATTTATCAAGCCGATGTCGCCCAGACGCATAAAAATCGCTGCCCGCTCGCCTCAAACGAGCACTCCTGCCAGTCCCAGTCGTTCTCGCCGCCCATTGCGAAATTTCGAGGCTCGCCTGATAGCCCTGCCGCGCTCAAAGCGGCCGTTATCCGCTCTTTCATAAAATCATCGGGCTCGCTTGGCATAAATTTTTCAAATTTTATCTCGTAAAGGGAGGCGAGCCCAAAGTCCGCGCGGACGAGCTTGCCGCACTCTCGCGCGAACTCCGCCGCGCTACATTCGTGCTTTGGGGCGTAGTACCAAACCTCCAGCTCCTCGATGCTCTCGCCCTCAAATTTTATGGATTTTATCATTCTGACTCCCTTTTCGCTTGTCGCGGCGGTTTAAATTTCGTCGCTTAAATTTCACTTGCCCCATACGGCGCAGGTCTTACGCGCAAGATAAAACCTTCGCCATTTGGCGCGAGTGCGCTGCGCGGTCAAATTTTAAATTTAATCCGTCGCGCTTGAATTCAGACGCCGAAGTCCGCCCGCATCCCCTCTTTGCCTTTCGGCGTAAAATAGCAAACGACGTAGCAGAGCATTCGGTCTTTGCAATCGTATTTGGCTTCGAGGCTCCGGGTAATGCGCGCAAATTCCTGCGGCTGCTTGTCCGCAAAGGCGTTTCGTAGCTCCTCTGCGGCGATGTGTCGCGGGCTAAGGAGTAGATACGCCGCGCCGCCGTCCTCATCCTCGCTTATCGCGCGTAAAATTTCATCGCTCGCGCGAATGCCCCTTGCCGTCCCACTCGCGCAGGCTCAAAAACGCCGCGCCGCCGTCAGCGTCCAAAGCCTTTTCGTTTGGAATTTGAGCGCGTAAGGCGCCTTCATTTAAGCTCTCCTCGCTCGCGACCTCGATAAAAACGTCCGTGCCGAGCAGATAGTATATCTGCTCAAACTCGCTTTCGTACTCCCGGCCGTCAAATTTAGCGGCAAATTCGCGCACCCGCTCGTCCGCTTCGCAGCCGAACATCATCGCGTCGCTATCTGAAATTTTAACGATATAAGGCTCGTTCATGAGGTTTTCCAAATTTTATTGCGGCTCGCATTTGCCGTAAACCCACTCGCGAGTTTCGTTTAGCTTAAACTCGCCGTCCTTTAGAAAATACTGCTTGCTGCTTTTGATCGCGTTTTTGCCCGCGGCTATGTAGTCGCCGATGAAGCCGCGATCCAGGACGTCGTGCGCTAAAATGCTCCGCTCAAAGACGTTTTGCGTCCTTTGCGTCTCGTGCCATTTGCCGCTCTCATCAGGCTCGCGCAGGATGATCGAGATGTTGTTGCCCGCCTCGTCGTAGCCGTAGATATACTCGTACTGCTTGCCATCGGAAGCCGTGCGATTTTTTATCACGTTGCCGCGCGCGTCGTAGCTAAACTCGTTTTCAAACACGACCTCCCAGCGCTGCAGCTCCTCGCGCCAAAGCACGGTTTGCTCGCGCAGAGGCCTGCCTTCCTCGGTCTCCTCGTGTACGTTTTTGTAGTACTCCCTCCACTCGTTTTTTGCGGCGTCCCAGCGCGATCTTAGCTCGCTAAAGCGCCTATACTTAGGCTCGATCTTGCGCAAGATCTTTTCATCGCGCTCCCAGGCGCCGTCGCGCCATATAAAATTTATCTCGCTGCGCGTCCCGTCCGCTGCCGTAAAGACCGTATGTTTTGTAAGCGGTACCCATTTGCCGCGCCACGCGTAGCCTTCGGAGCCCGCGTAAACGTCGCCGTTGTAGTGATATATCGATTTTTCGTACGGCACCCATTTTTTCGCTTTGGCGTTCCATTCGTAGGTCGATACGAAATTGTTTCTGTCGCTTTTATCGACAATCCTTTTTGTAAGGTACGTCGGCGTCCATCTGCCCTTTTTTAGCGTAAAATTTTGCAAAATTTCCGTTTTGCCCTCGCGCTTTTCGACGGCTTTTTCACCCTCGTATGGCTTGCCGTCCTTTTGCAGACTAAAATAAATTTTCGAGCCGTCCTTTGCGATCTCCTGCTTGCTTATCGCCGTTTCACGAAATTTGTTTGTATTTGCGTCCCAGTCATATTCGATATTTTCGATCTCGCGCTCGCCGCTTTCGTCAAATTTGCTAAAGCTTTTCGATACGGACGCTCCCTCTTCGCTGCTCTTTTTGTAGATTTTTTCTAGGCGGCGGGTTTTGGCGTCGTAGTTTTGGCTTACTTCATATTCGTAGCGCGGCACGGCGCCGCCCTCTGTTTTATAGCTCGTTTTTTTCAGGCAAATTTTATCCGCCGCCGCGTGTTTCGTCGCCGCCTCGCTCGTCTCGGTTGCGCCCGCAGGTATCGCAAGCGTTAATGTCGCCGCCAAAATAGAGCTTGCTAAAACTGCCGTCCGCGCCCTCGAATTTACCGCCGCTAGCGCTCTAAAAGCACCCGCCGAAATAATCGCTCGCGCCTTTAAATTTGCCGCCGTAAAATCTGCCGCATCCTCGGGTGAAATTTTAAAAACACCTCTCATGACCGCTCCTTTTATCTAAAATTTTAAATCGCGTCTACCGCTTTATATCCTCGCTTGAAAAAGCTCTCTCGCCTTCGTAAATTTTCTCATAGCGGCTTAGCTTGCCCTCTTTGAAATAGCCGATGAAATAGCTCGCCGATTTTTCGGCCTGCTCTTGCGAAATTTCATCGTAGAGATAGACTGGTCCCTTTGATTTTTGTTTGTGTAGGCACGAACAGCTGCGAAAATAGCGCTTTTTGATTTTAAAATTTTGCGCCTCGGTATTCTGCTCGCCCGTGCGATTTGTCGTGCTTATTTCTTTGCTCTGCTTGCCTACGGGCGTCCGATCATCTCTCCCGCCGCCCTGCATCGTTTGTTTTTGCTCGCTTGCCGCGGCGTGATCTTGCGCCTCTACGGCGCCGAAACAGATACTCGCTGAAATTAAAACCGAAATAGCCACTCTTGTCGCTTTGATTAAAACCATTTTTCAACCTTTTCTTTTGTCGCCGCTGCGTGTGGACCTACTGCCGCGTAGGATTTAAATTTTAAAATTTACGCGGCGCGCAAATACCTCCGCGCTAGCTAAATTTAACGCATAGTTCGCGCGACGTCGCGCCTGCTAAATTTAACCGCATAGCTCGCGCGTCGCCGTGCCTGTTAAATTTAAATGCCACGCAGCGTCTGTTAAATTTAACTGCGCATCTTCAAACGCTACTTTATCTTTTTATATTTCCACGTCTGCTCCGTTATGAGCTCGGACTTGCCGTCTTTAAGCTTAAATTCCTTAAAGCTAGTTATCGCGTAGATACTAGGCATCTCAAACATCATCAGCGCGGCTCCGTATCCCACGCTATCAGCCGGGATTTGGGTATCGTAAGTAGCCTCCGAGCGTCCGGTTTGCACCCATTTGCCGCTCGCATCAAGCTTGTAGATATCCATCGCCGTATTGCTGCCGTGCTCGTCGTAGCTATAGACGTATTTGCCGCTACTGGAATTTGATTCAAAGCTTTGCACGAGCGGGCGCTCGCCCGATTTGTCGTAAATTTCGCCGTTTGAGTAGCTTTTGACCCAATCTTTAAGTTGTTCGTCCCACAGATACGAGGTCATATTAAGATCTGCGCCCTTCTTGATAGCGGTCTGTTTGCTCATATTGTCCCACGCGCCCTTCTCGTCGTTCCAGATGAAGCTCGTAACGATCTCCTCGCCCTTTGCGGCATCAAGCTCGTGCTTACTCATCGTCGCGTTTTGCCACGCGCCGTTTTGAAAAGTGCTGCGGATCTGCTCGTAGCTACCGTTTCGATCGCCGTTAAGCATCTCTCGCTCGCTGTTTTGCCATGCGCCGTTTACAAACTCGTAGCTCACGTATCCGCTCATCTCTCCTGCGGCGTCGTAGAAAATTTCGGTCTTATCTTTGGGCTGCCAACTCTTGCCGTCCCATTTGAAGCTTATCGTAAGCTCCTCCTTATCCAACGCGTTTTTTACGGATCTGTTCATGCTATCTTTCTGCCATTTGCCCTTTACAAACTTATATCGCACGTCCTGCGTCGCGTTACCGTCGTAGCTGGAGACGATTTTGCTCGCATTGCGCGTGCCGTCATCCGCTATCGAATTGCTCTCGCGCGTCGTGATGCCGTCTTTGACGCTTTCCGTGTAGTCTTCTATTTTTTTCCACTTGCCGCTTTTAAGATCAAGGTTAAATACTTCAAATTTAACCATATCCCCCTTTTCGTCAAAGTAGCTGATCTCTTTGTAGCTAGAGCTTAAACCGTCCGAGGAGTTCGTATCTCTTATCTGCTCCAGTTTGCGCGCCGCCGCGTCGTAGCTTAGATGCGTGCTCTCCTTGCGCTGCCCGAGTGAGCTGTAGCTCATACTTTGCACCATATACTCATACTCCTTGGCAAACGCCGCCGCACAGAGCAGCGCAAGTATCGTAGCGAGCTTTTTCATCCTCTCTCCTTGGAAAAAATTTTGATAATTATATAATGTTCGTATATAAAAACGGATAAAATTTCGCCGTGCGGCTAAATTTAAAAAAGTTCGATTTTTAGGCGGTAGCAGTGAAATTTTACGTCGCCAAATTGCTGGAATTTTAGCAATATTTAGATCTGATTTTGTGTTAGTTGTCGATAGAATTTATGCGAAATAGAATTGCGTGCGAGCTTCTGCTAAATTTTAAACAGATCTAGGCTGATTTATATCAAAGCTTTACTGCGTGCCGTTAGCGATAAAATTCTACGTCATAAAATTTTAAATTCACGCGCAGATCCGCTTGAAGAGATAAAATGCAATACTAAATTTTTGGCAACTCAAAATTTCAAATAATGCCGGTTTTAAAAAAGTGCCGCTGATTAGGCGATACTAATCGCAGAAGCGCTTATCCGCGTTATTTGCTTTGCGCTTGGCTAGGAAGTCCGCCTTTTTAGCGGGGTCTGCGAAAAACTCGTCCTGCCTAAGTAGCGCGGCGTCCATTTTGTCCTCGGCTTCCTTGAGCGCGGCGGCGCGATCTGCGAAGCGAGACGGAAATTTCTCATCAAATATCGCTTTATACGGGTGTGCTTTGACCCAGTCCCTGGCGCGTGCCGCCGCATCGCGCTGTTTAGCGAGATCGCAGAATGCGTATGGATTTACCACGTTGCCGACTAGCTGCAAAAATGCCGCATTCGCGGACTCGGTCTCACGAAACATCTCGTCCTTGATGTCGATGACGCGAGCGAAAGTTAGGAAACGATTTTTGCCCGCGTAGAACCAAAACACCGCGTCGTCCTTAAGCCCTAGATCATAAGCGCGCGCAGCGACGGTCATCAGCGTAGTCGGAGCGACCATATCGGGGGCGTCTTCGATGATTTTGATCGCCTTTTTTAGGCCCGCCACGTCGTTTTTCATCAACAGATCGTCGATCGGCTCGTAAACGTGCACGTATTCGGGCTTGCCCTCCTTAGCCGAATAAAACGGCGAAACATAAATGTCGATCGAAGTGATTTTTTCCACCTTGTCCTCGCCCTGGGCGCTCAAAGTCGCAGCCG
Organism: uncultured Campylobacter sp.; assembly: GCA_963522765.1. Lineage (GTDB taxonomy): Bacteria > Campylobacterota > Campylobacteria > Campylobacterales > Campylobacteraceae > Campylobacter_B. The sequence goes on from CAUQZM010000002.1 coordinate 62,474, forward strand.
CCGCCGCACACAGCAGCAGTGAGCGAAATTTTTTCATGGTCTCTCCTTCGGTTAAATTTTTATAAATTTCCTCGTAATTATACCTTGAAATTTAAGAGCGCGAGCTTGATTTTTAACGAATATATTTTTGCGGAATTTTAATTTTTGCAGCGGCTCTATTTTCTTTTGATTCGGCTTCAGCGCGACGCTTTACGCTGCTAAATTTAACGCCGCTAGTCGTAAAATTTAGCTCATAATTTAGATTGCTTAGAGCGCACAAAATCGCTCGAAGCGCTATCAAAATTTTAGAATTTTGCGCATCAAAATTTTAAGATTCCGTTCATCTTGAAATTTTTAAATTCCGCGCCAAATAAAGCGCGGAATTTTTTTGCCGATGCAGACGCGGCGGCGCGCAGATCAGGCGTGCCTTTATGTATCCGCTTCAAAATCGCCTAGCCGAAAGTCCCTCTACATGCCCACTCAAAAAGCCCAAGCTGGCGCGCCGCATAGCAAAACGCGAGCCGCTACAGCTCCTTCGATCTGTAATCGTAACTGAAATCTTTCGGCGAGTAGTAATTAAGCGTGTTGCCGTCCACTTCGCCGTAAGGATAGCCGAAATTATTGATCGGAAACTGCGCTGGGCGCGGGTTTAGCGTGAAGTCTCTGCCGTAGTTAAAGCCGATCCAGCACATCTCCCAGTTGCCGAATAAATACTCGCGGATTTTAGCAAGCTTGCTGTCGTCATTGCTTAGCTTCTCGCCCAATCGCACCTTTGTAACGTCCGCAGGATCGACCGGGATCCAGCCGTAGCCTTTGAGATAAAATTCCGCTCTGCAGTGCTGCGCGCCCGAGATATGGCTGACGCCGTCTTTAGGCGCGGCGCCCATTTGAGCGCTAAATCTTGACGCGCCGACGCGGATGCCAAACATCTCTCTTGCGGCTATGCCCTGTGCGCGGCAAAGTGCGACGAAAACGCTATTTATGTCGGTGCATTTGCCGCTTAGCTTGCCGCTACTTAAAATTTGCTTCACGTCCCCTAGCCCGCAGCCTAGCACGCTGTTATCGCGCTGCATAGTGTTTGCCACCCACGTATAGATCGCGCGCGCCTTTTCCAAATCGCCCTTTATGCCGCCTGCAATCTCGTCTGATTTTTGCTTGACGACGCCGTCGATTTGAATCTGCGTGCTAGGCTCTAAAAACTTCGCCACCTCGGGGTTAAGCTTTTCGTTCGGATTAAATTTTACCTTGCTAAAGTCGGTATTTCGCTCAAAGGTCTCGACGCTAAATTTAATGTTTAGCGTGGGCTTTGCCACCCCGACGTAGCCGGCATAGAGCGTCGGAATTTCGCCGTAGTCCACGGACGGATCGTTGAAATTGCCGTCAAATTTTATGTCGCTTACCTTTTGATACTCCGTGATGAGAGGAAGCGGTATCCAAAGCCGCGTCTGCTTGCCCTTCTCCAAAATTTCGTGATTTAGCGAGAGCCCAAAAGCTCTCTTTTTGCCAATGGCTTTTTCCCCGCCCAAAATGGTACTCGGAGTTGCCATAACGGCGCCTAAAATCGCAGTGTTTCTTAAAAAATCGCGTCTTTGCATGAAATGCCTTCAAATAAAATGGCTAAGCCTTAGCCCTAATTTACGCGCCGATTTTAGCCTTTTGTGGCTTTGAAATCGCTAAATTTAAAATTCTACAAGCCGTAAATTTTAAAATTTTGCTTCAAGACATAGCGCGAAATTTCGCCAAAGCGGGCGTGATAGCCCGCAAACTAGGCGCGCAGACAGTATGTATCGGGCGGCGTAGGCAAAACCACGCAAAAGCGCCGCTGTCGCAAAGCCAAGCGTGCGCTTCGATGAAACGGTTGAGCCTCGAGGAAGCGCGGCGGCTTAGCTTAAGCAAAATGCGGCGGTAAGGCGGTAAAATGCAAGCCACCAGAGGATTAAATTTCGCGCGAAAAATACTCGTAGATAAAATTTTTAGGCGAGTACGGATCTTTCGGCGTGCCGCCCACTTCGCAATACGGATGCGAAAAAATTTCAATCGGGACATGCGCCGGGCGCGGATTTAGCACGATTTCGCGAGCGTAGTTAAAGCCCAGCCAGCACGGCTCCCAGTTGCCGAAAAGATATTCGCGCACCCGCGCCAGCTTGGAATCATCCTCGCTTAAGTTCTCGCCCAATCGCACCTTCGTAACGTCCGCGGGATCGACAGGGATCCAGCCATAGCCTTTTAGATAAAATTCCGCTCTGCAGTGCTGCGCACCGGAAATTTCAAGCGCACCGCCGCTTAGAGCGCCCATGACGCCCATTTCAGGCGAAAATTTCTGCGCCGCGCCCGTGCGGATGCCGTAAATAGCGCGCGCAGGAATGCCCGCTGCTCTGCAGAGCGCGACGAACACGCTATTAATATCGGCGCATTTGCCTCTTAGCTTGCCGCTACTTAAAATCGTCACTGCATCGCCGCTGCCGCATGCGATCACACTATTATCGCGGCTCATATTTTTTGCGACCCACTCATAAATCGCGCGCGCCTTTTCCAGATCGCCTTTAAGCGAGCCCGTGATCTCGTCTGATTTTTGTTTTGCAGCGCCGCTTGCCGGAATTAGCTTTGAAGGCTTTAAAAACTCCTCGATCTCGGGGCTCAAGCGCTCATTTTCATTAAAGCTTACCTTGCTAAAATCGGTATTTCGCTCCGAAATTTCAATATCGAAGCTAAGCTCAAAATAATCATCCTCTTCGCCTACGACACCTTGCTCGCCGTATTTGCCGACGCCCGCTCTTGCCTCTTTATCGGGTGCGAAGCGCGCGTAGTACGTGCTTATATGATCTCCGCAGATAGCCGACTCTTGCGCATTTGAGCGGGCATGATATTCGCCAAGCAACCTCTGATACGGCTCTTGCAGCACTAACGGTAGCCAAAGCCGCACCTCTGCGCCACTACTTGAAATTTCGTGATTAAACCTGAGACTAAATTTTCTCGTTTTTGCTTCTTGCATTTTTTGCTCCTTTGCTTGAATTGCAAGTCGATTTTATCTCTTTGCGCCTTAAAATGGATAAAATTTTATGTTAAAATGTCGCTAAATTTGAAATTTTAGGATTAAAAATGGATCTGCAAAAAATCAGAGACGAGAACTTTAAAAAGCTGCAAAGCGGGCAAAACCGCGAAATTTTAAGCGCGATCGAGGCGCTGCAAATAGACAAGTGCGACTGCGAGTGCAGCGACGTCGTGCGGGCGAGTTTTAACGCAAGCGCGGAGCAAAGAGATGAAATTTTGCGTATCGCGCGAGCGCTAAAGCCGTGGCGCAAGGGACCTTTTGCGCTGAATGATCTTTTCATAGACGCCGAGTGGCGAAGCTTCGTGAAATTTAACCTGCTGCGGCCGTTTTTAAATCTGAGAGGCAAAACCGTCGCCGACGTGGGCTGCAACAACGGCTACTATATGTTTCGCGCAAGCGAGCTAGCGCCTGCGCGGCTCGTGGGATTTGATCCTGGCGCGCTATTTTATCTGCAGTTTCGCTTCCTTGAGAAATTCTTTCGCAGCGGCGCGAAATTCGAGCTTTTGGGCGTGGAGCATCTGCCCTTTTACGAGCATAAATTTGACACGATCTTCTGCCTCGGCGTCATCTACCACCGCAGCGACCCCGTAAAGATGCTAAAAGATCTGCGCACCTCGCTAAATACGGGCGGCGAGGTGTTTTTAGACACGATGTATATCGAAGGAGCGGGCGATTTCGCGCTGTGTCCGAAAAGCAGCTACTCAAAAATTTCAAATATCTACTTCGTCCCGACCGTCGGCGCGCTGCAGAATTGGTGCGAGCGAGCGAAATTCAGAGATTTTGAAATTTTGGCTCAAAAGCCCACGGATGCTAGCGAGCAGCGCAAAACGGAGTGGATCGACGGGCAAAGCTTGGAGAATTTCCTAGACCCGCTCGACGGCTCGCGCACGATCGAGGGCTACCCCGCCCCGCGACGTATCTACGTGCGGCTTAGGGCGTGATCCGCACCTTTGAAACATCTTTCGTGTACCCGTACACCGATATGAAATGAACTTCGGACGCGATCTGCGCTTCTAAAAATGCGTAAAATTTTACTGAATTTATCAGCTCGCGGATAAAATTTTGATTCGACAGAGCGCGGAATTTAGCTAAATTTAGCGGGCCCCAAATTGGATTAGATCACATTGTAGCGACTAGGATCAGTGCAGCGCAAATTTTAAATTTCGCCTTTTGCGTTACGTTTTATACGCACGGCGGTACGAATTTTAAATTTTGCTTTTGCGTTACGCTTTGCGTCTTGTATGCGCGGCGGCGCGAAATTTTGCTAAATTTAATCAAGCGGCGGTAAATTTTAAAATTTTATCTACGCAGAGCACGCCAATACGCGCGTAGTGCAAACTCAGCGCAGAATTTAACGCCCGCGACCGTAAATTAAGCGGCATAAATTCTAGCGCCTGCGAACAAAGCGGTATAAATTTTTCGGCGCTGAGCAGCTTCACGCCGCTTTACACCGCTTTACTGTCTCTTATGCGACGAAGCGCAATTAAATTTAAACGATCAGCGCTCAAAAAGCTGCAGAAAATATTTTAAATTTTGCCTCTCGGCCGCTAGGCTAGTATTTGCTCCGTGCCCCGGATAGAGCGCAAAATCGCCCTTTATCTGCAAAATTTTATGCAAAGACTCTTTCGTCTGCGCGCCGCTTGAAAGGGGAAAATCCCACCTGCCAATAGAGCCTTTGAATATGACGTCGCCGCTAAAGATAACGCCGCCTGCTTCGATCATACAGCTGCCCGGCGTATGTCCTGCAAAAAGGCTAAATTTAACGTTAAAGCCTGCTATTTCAAAGCTTTGCTCCTGCCCTTTTACGAGTACATCAGCTTCTATGGGCTCGGGCATCGTCTCAAAAGGATCCGCCCGCAGCATAAAGGCGTCTTCCTCGTGGATATAAATTTTAGCGCCCATTCTTTGCAACTTCGCGTCATCATAAACGTGATCGAAATGCCCGTGCGTATTCAAAACCGCGGCGATCTTTCCCGTATTTTGCATCACCCAATCAAAGCTGCCCTCGCCCGGATCGATCACCAAATCGCTCTGCTCGCCCTTTAGAATGTAGCAATTCGTCACATATTCGCCGAAAGCTTTTTTTAAAATTTGCATTTAAATCCTCCTTTTAAGCTTAAATTAAAGCCGTAATTTAGCCAAAAATAGTTAAAATTCGCGCAATTTAACGTAAAATTTTAAGGCTAAATATTATGTTTTTGGATGATTTGCTGCCGCAACTGACCGATTTTTTATCGGAGAGACTCGATGAAACGGGCGCGGACGCCTTTGTAGTGGGTATCAGCGGTGGGCTTGACAGCGCCGTGGTTTCCGCGCTTTGTGCACTTACCGAGATCCCCACTTACGGGCTTATCCTACCTAGTGCGGGTTCAAATTTAGAAAATATGGCAGACGGCATCTTTCACTGCGAATCTTTTAATATCCCCTACGAAATCCAAGAGATCGCGCCATTTGTAGAAAATTTTACCGCTTTAAATCCCGGTGCAAGCGCTCTTCGCATCGGAAATTTCGCCGCGCGCGTAAGAATGAGCTTGCTTTATGATTACAGCGCGGCTAAACGCGGCGTAGTCGTAGGCACGAGCAATCTTAGCGAGAGGATGCTAGGCTACGGCACGATTTACGGAGATTTAGCCTGCGCGTTTAATCCGATCGGCGAAATTTTAAAAACCGATCTATTTAAATTTGCAAAAATTTTATGCATAGACGATGCGATCATCAAAAAAGCCCCGAGCGCCGATCTATGGGAAAACCAAAGCGACGAACGTGAGCTTGGATACAGCTACGAGATTTTAGATAGCGTGCTAAGAGATATTTTTTCGCACGAAGCGCTACGGACGAAATTTCGCTCAGGCGAGCAAATAACCGCAAACGATCTAAAATATCTGCAAAACTCGCGCCACAATCAAGAGCTGGTGAAATTTGTCGTCCGTAGAATTCTTAAAAATAATTTTAAGCTTCGCGCGCCCGCGGTCGCTCGCATAGAGCCCGTACACTAAGGAGAGATTTATGAAAGAGATACCGTTTTATAAGGCTCAAATCGATAAAAAAGAGGAAGACTTAATTAAAAGCGCCCTTTATAACAGCGATATAAGATATAGCGAAATTTTTGAAGAGGATATTTGTAAATATTTCGGCGTAAAGCATGCCGTATCCACTACGAGCGGCACGACGGCGCTTCATCTGGCGCTTTGCGCGATGGATATTAAGCGCGGAGATAAAATTTTATGCTCCGTAAATTCCTTCCCAAACGTCGCCGAAGTTATCCGCCACTTCGACGCAGAGCCCGTTTTCGTAGATATCGATCCGATAAGCTTTAATATCACGAGCGAAAGCCTTGCCCGTACGATAGATCAGAACCGCCACAAGAAACTAAAATGCGCTTTCATCTCGCACATCGCGGGGCTTGCTGCGGATATAGACGCCATCAGCGAGGTCGCCAAAAGCGAAAATATCATCCTCATCGACGATGCGTGCCGCGCTATGGGCGCTACCTATAAGGGCGCAAAAATCGGAGCGCTTAAAAGCTCGCTCATATCGTGCTTTCAGATCAATCCTCAAGCGCAAGACGCAATCTCTACGGCGGGCTTTTTCGTCACGAACGACGATGAGATCGCAAACGCCGCACAAATTTTAAGAAATGGCGGCATCGTGGGAGACGCCTTTTACAAAGACGGCAATATGTCCTTTACCTACGACGTCGATCGCATCGGTCAAAAATACGATCTTAACGCCATAAATTCCGCCTACGCCATCGCTCAGTTTGAAAAAACCGACGCCTTTATAAAGCGCCGCAAGCAGATCGCCGCAGCCTACCGCGAGCAGCTCGCAAACTGCCCGCACGTGACGCTTCCAAGCGACAGCGAGGAGCATATCTATACTCAATTCATCGTAAAGATCGACAAAAACCGCGACGATTTCGCCAAAGCGCTGATCGCGCGCGGAGTAAGCGTATCGCTGCACTACGTACCGGTGCATCTGCTAAGCTACTATAAAAGCAAATATAATTACAAGGTCAATGATTTCCCGAATGCGCTTAAAAACTATCAGCAAATTTTATCCTTGCCGATCTACACGGCGCTTAGCGACGACGATGTGAGCTACATCTGCGAACAGATCAAAGAGATAGCGCAAAATCGTGTTTAAACTCCTAATCGAGCGAAACTTATACGACCCGAGCCCCGTATGGCTTGCGCTCGGAGTAATTTTAGCGCCTTTATCGCTGCTTTATACGCTTATCGTCTGCCTAAAAAGGCTCTTTGCTAAGCCGCAAAAATTTAAAATTCCAATAATCAGCGTCGGAAATTTAACCCTCGGCGGAAGCGGCAAAACCCCGCTAGTGCGGGCGCTTTTTAAAGAATTTAACGGGGGGTTCAAAACCTGCATCATCCTTCGCGGATACGGACGCAAAAGCAGAGGCTTGCTCGAAGTAGCTCTCGGCGGACGGATACTTTGCGACGTAGGGCAAAGCGGAGACGAGGCAATGGAATACGCGCTGTTTTTACGCGGCGCAAACGTAATCGTCAGCGAAGATCGCGCCACAGGGATTTTGCGCGCGCAAACTCTCGGCTTTGAGCTCGTGATCTTGGACGACGGATTTTCTAAATTTAATATCTCTAAATTTGATATCTTGCTGCGCCCGCAAAGCGCGCCGAAGCTGCCCTTTTGCCTGCCGTTCGCCGCGTATCGCTACCCGCCGTTTTTTTATAAATTTGCAGACTTCATACCCGCGCTGAGCGACATTTCGCAGGGCTTTAAGATCGTTTCGGCGGCGGATCTGCAAAGTAAGCTAAACGGCACGGATGAAATTTTAAATCCTGCGGATGAAATTTCAAATTTCGCCGCGGATAAAATTTCGGATTCAAATTTGAAAACCGCCGAGGATAAAATTTCAAGCCCCAAAGAAGCGAGCTTTGAGAGATCCCGCACGATCTTAATCAGCGCTATCGCCAAGCCTTGGCGCTTAGAGCGATTTTTACCGCTCGCAAAAGCGCACGCCTTCTTTCCGGATCATTACGATTTCAAAAAAGAGCAGATTTTAGAGCTGCTAAGGCGCGAGGACGCGGAGCATATCCTATGCACGGCGAAAGATTACGTGAAATTGAGGGATTTGAGCGCGGAAATTTCGGTGATTTTGTTAAATTTGAAGCTAAGCGAAAACTTTATCCGCAAAATTCAAAACTACATAAACCAAGCTATGATAAAATAAAGTTTTTAAAGGAATTTTATGATAAAAAAGAGCAAAACCGCCGAAGTAATCATCTCCGCGCTGCCCTATATCCGTAAATTTAGAGATAAAATTTTCGTCGTCAAATACGGCGGCGCGGCGCAAACCGACGATGCACTCAAGCTTGATTTTGCCCGCGATATCGTGCTTTTGCATATGGTCGGCATCAAGATCATCGTCGTGCACGGCGGCGGCAAAAAGATCAATCAGACCCTGGATAAGATCGGCGTGCAGAGCGAATTTTGCGACGGGCTTCGCGTAACGAGTAAAGACGCGATCGAAATCACCGAGATGGTGTTAAGCGGCGCGGTAAATAAAGAGATTACGGCGCTTTTGAACCAAAATGGTGCGCCAGCGATCGGTATCAGCGGCAAAGACGGCGGGCTTTTGAGGGCAAAATTCCTCGATGAGAAAAAATACGGCTTCGTAGGCGAGATCACCGAGGTAAATACCAAGCTGATAAATGACCTGTTACAAAAGGACTATCTGCCGGTGATCGCCCCGCTTGCAGGCGGCGAGACGGACGAAAACGTGAGCTTTAATATCAACGCCGATCTCTGCGCTAGCAGGATAGCAGCCGCGCTAAAAGCGAGCAAGGCGATATTTTTAAGCGACATTGACGGAGTGCTCGATAAAGAGGGAAATTTAATCAGCAAGCTCGATGCCGCGCTCATTTCGAAGCTTAAAAAGGACGGCACGATCGCAGGCGGCATGATCCCAAAGGTAGATGCGTGCCTGCAATGCGTGCGAAACGGCGCAAATGCCGCGCATATCATCAACGGCAAAATTCCGCACTCGATCCTGCTTGAGCTTTTCACGGACGGCGGCATAGGAAGTTTGATAAAGGAAGAAATTTAGGCGTGAGCGGGGGGCAGCAGGCTTAAAACCGCAATGCCGCGAGCACGCGCAAAAAGTCCAAACGATCAAATTTAAAGCGCCTAGGCGGGCGTAAATTTTAAAATTTTAAAAAGGAAAAAGATGAAACTGGTTTCTACGAGAGATTTTTCGCAAAAAGCGGATCTTAGCTACGCGCTGCTAAATCCGAGCGCGCGCGGCGGCGGGCTTTTCAGCCCCGAGCGGCTGCCACTTTTGAGCGAGGATTTTTTTAAGCAGTGCGAGGATCTGAGCTACAAACAGATCGCGCTTAAAATCATCGAGAGCTTTGGTTTTGACGTAAGCAGCGAGATCTTTGAGAGCGCGCTAAGGCGCTACGATAAATTTGAAAATTCCGCCTGCCCCGTCCAGATCAAAAAGCTAAGCGAGAATGCCTATATTTTGGAGCTTTATCACGGCCCGACGCTTGCGTTTAAGGATATGGCGCTGCAACCTTTCGGCGCGCTTTTAAAAAGCATCGCAAAAGCTAGAAATGAAAAATTTTTAATAATGTGCGCTACGAGCGGCGACACGGGACCTGCGACGCTGGAGGCTTTTGCGGACGACGAAAACATCAAAGCGGTCTGCCTCTATCCGCAGGGCGGCACGAGCGAGATACAGCGCCAGCAGATGGTAAAGCAAAGCGCGGCAAATCTTAAAATTTTAGGCGTGCGCGGCAACTTCGACGATACGCAACGCGCGCTAAAATCACTGCTGGCTGACGAGGATTTCAAAAACGAGCTCGCGCGGGCAAATTTAAATTTAAGCGCCGCAAACTCGGTAAATTTCGGCAGGATTTTATTTCAGATCATCTACTACCTCTATGCTAGCATCTATTTCTCAAAGCACGGCGTATTGAGCCCCGAGCAAAATTTAAAGCAAAGCGATCAGTGCCAGGCGTGCGGCAAAAATTTTGGCGACGCAGCGGGCGCAAATAGCGCGCAGAGCGCTAAATTTAACACTTTCGACGTCATAGTGCCTAGCGGAAATTTCGGTAACGCGTTGGGAGCGTATTTCGCAAAAAAAATGGGTGCAAAGATCGGCAAAATCAAGATCGCTTCAAACGCAAACAATATCCTGACCGAGCTTTTTACGCGCGGCATCTACGATCTACGAAATCGCGAGCTTATCCGTACGATCAGCCCTGCGATGGATATTTTGATTAGCTCCAACGTCGAGCGGCTGCTTAGCGATATGTTCGGCGATGCGCGCACGAGCGAGCTGATGCAGAGCCTGGCGCGAGATAAATTTTATAAGCTAGACGCAAGCGAGCTTGCGAAGCTGCGCGAGGTCTTCGAGGCGGATTTTTGCGACGATACGCAGTGCGCTAAGTTTATCAAGCAAGAAAGCAGCCGCGGCGTGCTGATCGACCCACACACGGCGACCTGCTTCAAGCTGCTTGACGAAAGCCGCCTAAATCTCGTCATCTCGACCGCAAAGTGGATCAAATTTACGCCGTCGATGATCGGCGCGATCAAAGGCAGAGCTTGCGAGGACGAACGAGCCGATATGATCGCGCTTTCGAAGGAATTTCGCAGCGACATTCCGCCGCAGATCTCGCGCCTTTTTAGCGCGCCGCAGGTGCATTCTAGCGTCGTGGAGCAAAGCGAGATCAAAAACGCCATAATGGAGTGGATCAAAAAATGATAGTAATCCCCGCGCGCCTTGCTTCGACGCGCTTTAAAAATAAAATTTTATGTGAGTTTGACGGCGTGCCGATGTTTATCAAAACGGCTCAAAATGCCGCCAAGGCAGACCGCGTGCTAATCGCCGTAGATGAGCCGCAAATTTTAAAGATCGCGCAAGATTACGGCTTTGACGCCGTTCTCACCGCGCGAGAGCATCAAAGCGGCACCGATCGCATCGCTGAAGCGGTCGCAAACGCGGCGCTTGCGGAGAACGAGATCATCATCAATATCCAAGCCGACGAGCCCTTTTTCGAGAGCGAAAATTTGATTAAATTTAAAGATTTTGCGCGCGAGACGATCGCGCAAAAGGGCGCATTCATGGCGAGCTGCTACAAATACATAAGCCCTCAGGCGGCGGAGGATCCGAATTTAGTCAAGCTAGTGCTTGATAATGCGGGCTTTGCGATCTATTTTTCGCGCTCGCTCATCCCCTACCCGCGCGCGGCATGCGAGTGCTACCTCGGACACATCGGCATCTACGCATACAGCGTGCGGAATTTAAAGCGGTTTTGCGCCCTGCCCGCCTCAGCGCTGGAAGATACCGAAAAACTCGAGCAGCTTCGCGCCATAAGCGCAGGCGAAAAGATCGCGATGCTTGAGATCGAAACCAAAAGCATCGGCATCGATACGCCGGCTGATTACGAACGCGCGCTAAAGGAGTTTGGCAATGAAATTTGATCGCGCCTTTTTAAGCACGAAATTTAAAGCGAGCAGGCTACGCGACATAAAATTTAACGATAACGAGCTGCTGCGCAACGCGGAATTTAACTCTGCGCGCGGCATTAAATTTAAAACTAACGAGCCGCTCGGCGCAGTGTTTGGGGCACAGGGGCCTGCCGCGGAGCGTAAAATTCTAATGCGACGTAAAATTTCAGCGGCGCGCGGAATTTTAAAATTTAAAGATGCGAGCGCAAGATGAATTACGATGAATACAGATCCGCAGTAGATACGCTAAATGCGTGGGCGCGGGCATATTACACCGACGATCGGCCGATCGCAAGCGACGAGGAGTACGACGAGCTTTATTCGCAAGCGGAGAAATTCGAGGAGCAAAACCCCGAGCTAGCGCTGTCCTACTCGCCCACAAGGCGCATAGGAGGCGCGATCAGCGAGGGCTTTTCTAAGCTCGCTCACGGCGCGCAGATGTGGTCGATGGAGGATATTTTCGACGATGCGGATCTTTTGGCGTGGCTAGCTCGCGGCGAGAAGAGCGGCGCACAGTTTTACGTCGAGCCGAAATTTGACGGCGCGAGCTTAAATTTGACCTACGAAGGCGGCGTGCTAATAAGCGCGGCGACGCGCGGCGACGGGCTTATAGGCGAGGACGTGACGCAAAACGCAAGAGCGATCAAATCGGTGCCGCTACAGATCCCCTACGCGGGAAGGATCGAGATCCGCGGCGAGACGCTGATCGCAAAGAGCGATTTTGACGCGCTAAACGACGAGCGCGCCGCAAACGGCGAGAGCCTGTTTTCAAACCCGCGCAACGCCGCCGCGGGAAGCCTGCGCCAGCTGGATAGCGCGATCGTAGCGAAGCGGAAGCTAAAATTTATCCCGTGGGGAGTGGGCGAGCATTCCTTAAGTTTTGCGCTGCACTCGCAGATAATGGAGTTTGTGCGCAGTCTCGGCTTTTTGCGCGATGAGTTTTGCCGCATCTGCAAGAGCGCAAGCGAGATCAGGGCTGCGTACGAGGCGCTGCATAGCATGCGCGCGAGCAAAGATCTGATGCTAGACGGCATGGTAATCCGCGTAAACGAGCTTTCAAAGTGCGCGCAGATGGGCTATACGGTGAAATTTCCGCGCTTTATGGTCGCGTATAAATTCCCCGCGGTCGAAAAGGTAACGCGGCTGCGCGAGATCAATCTGCAGGTCGGCCGCACCGGCGCGGTCACCCCCGTAGCCGTCGTAGATAGCGTAAATATCGACGGCGCGAACGTTTCAAACGCGACGCTTCATAATTTCGACGAGATCGCGCGGCTGGGGCTGATGAAAAATGACTTCGTAGGCATCATCCGCAGCGGCGACGTGATCCCGAAGATCACGAGCGTTTACAAACAGCGCAGAGACGGCACGCAGAGCGAAATTTCGCGCCCGGATCGCTGCCCGGTTTGCGGCGAGAAGCTACTTGACGAAGGCGCGCTCATAAAGTGTCAAAACCTCGATTGCAAGGCGCGTGTGATAGGCTCGCTAATCTATTTCTGCTCCAAAAAATGCATGAATATCGAAGGGCTAAGCGATGCGACGATTACGCAGCTTTTTGAAAGCGGTAAAATTTCAAAGATCAGCGACATTTACGCCCTCAGCGCGCAGGATTTGGCGGATCTTGAGGGCTTTGCGGATAAAAAAATTTCAAATCTTTTGGGTGCGATAAACGCGAGCAAAAACGCGCCGCTTGAGCGCTTCATCGCTTCTTTGGGGATCGAGCACATCGGCGAGGTGGCCGCGCGCAAGATCGCTTCGGCATTCGGACAGGATTGGTTGGATGCGAGCGAGGATGAAATTCTGCGGCTGGAGGGCTTTGGAGAGGCGATGGCAAGGAGCCTAGCGGAGTTTTGCAAGATAAATCGCGAAAAAATTCTAAATCTAAGCGAAATCATCACGCCGCGCGCGCCCGAGATGCAGACCGTCAAAAGCGCTTTCACGGACCGCAGCGTCGTCATCACCGGCACGCTCAGCCGTCCGCGCGACGAGTTTAAGGCCAGGCTTTTAGCGATGGGTGCGAAGGTGCAAGGCTCGGTATCTGCTAAGACCGATTTCGTGCTCGTAGGCGCAGAAGCGGGCTCCAAGCTGCAAAAAGCTCGCTCGCTTGGCGTGCGAGTGATCGACGAGAGCGAGTTTGAAGCGCTTGCGAGCCTGGCGACGCCTGGCGCAAATCCACCTGGCAAGAGCGAGCCTGAAACGCTTGCGGGGAGCGGCGAGTGAAGGTTTTTTGCTTGGCGCCAAACCCGCACGCAAACGGCGCGGGATTAAATTTCAAAAGCAACCTTCGTCCTGCGGCGCTTGCGTGTTTTACGAAGCGCGAGAATTTTAAAAATTTTGTAGCGCACGAACAAGCGGCAAGAGCAAAAGCGACAAATCGAGCGGTCAATGTAAGATCGCTGAGCTCTAAGGCGTGCGTAAAAGCGACAGACGGGGAGGCGGTTTCTACTAGGCGCGCGGGCTCCGCCCGCTACGGTGCTAAAACGGCTAGCACGATGCCGATAGATACGGCTGCAAGCAAGAATATCTCATTTGCGCCGCTCAAACACTGCGCCGATATGAAAAATTTTAAAATTTTCGCTAGCGGCAAGATAAAATTTGCAACACGCAGCGAGCCGAAATTTACAATACGTAGCATGGCTAAATTTGCGGCGCGGCGCAAGCTAAAGTTTGAGCCTTGCGGCACTGCTGCCCGCAACTTTGCTATGCGCGATAAAATTTTAAGCTCAAGCTCGCGCAAAAACTGCGCAAGCTTTAAAATTTCATCGCGGCGCGGAGAAAAGACAAAATGAGATTTGATCTGCTCGTCGCAAACACGCTTAAAATCAGCAGAAATCAGGCCGCCGCACTGATAAAACAGGATAAAATTTTGCTGCGAGGCGCCGTGCAAAACAGACCCTCTGTACAGATCGCGCCCGAGCAGAGCGGCGAAATCAGCGCGACTGATCAAATTTACGTAAGCAGGGGCGCGCTCAAGCTTGCGGGCTTTCTGGACGAGCTCGCCGAAAACGGACTTTTGGCGAGTTGCGACGCAAATTTGCCTAACTCGGCGGCAGAAATTTTAAAGCCATGCAGTGCCGCAAAAAGAGCAGATAGCAAAGCGGCAGCGACGCAAAGAGCGGGTGAAGTAACGATGCAAATTTCAAGTGCCTATTTTGCGACTACGGATAAAATTTTGAGCGCGAATGAGGCGACCAAAATTCCAAGCGCGGCTGCCGCGACGACAAAGAGCGCTAAAGCGACTACCGAGGCGATCCGTACCGCAAAAACTAGCGCCGATACGGCGGAGCTTTTACAAACCGGTGCAGGCAAGCAAACGGTGGAATTTTTACAGACGGACGCAGGCTCCGAGACGACAGAGATTTCAAATGCGGCGAAAGTATCTAAATCGGGTGGCAAGGCGGACGCGTGCCGCAACGAAGGCAGCACGAAGCCTGTACAAACAAAGCCCTCACAAAAAGATATTTTAAATTTGGTGGGAGCCGATGTTTTGGACGTGGGTAGCAGCACCGGCGGATTTGTGCAGATTTTATTGCAGCACGGCGCGAAGAGCGTGACCGCGATTGACGTCGGCAGCTCGCAGCTAAGCGAAATTTTGCGGCGCGATCCTCGCGTGATCGTGCGCGAAAATACCGACATCAGGAAATTTGAGAGCGAGAAAAAATTCGATCTCATCACCTGCGACGTGAGCTTCATCTCGCTAAATTTGATCCTAAAAAGCCTCGCTAGCCTCGCAAAAAGCGCTCTCATCGTGCTATTTAAGCCGCAGTTTGAGGTCGGCGCGGAGATCAAGCGAAATAAAAAAGGTGTGCTTAAGGACGAAAAAGCGGTGCGTGCCGCGCGGGTAAAATTTGAGCGCCTATGCGCCGAACTAGGGCTTGCCGTGCTGTATGCCGGCGCCTGTAAGATCACGGGCAAAGAGGGGAACCAAGAATTTTTCTATCTTCTAAAAAGGATGAACGATGAAATTTAAAAACTTAATTATATTGGCGTTTTGCGCGCTATTTTTGGGCTCATGCGCCAAAAGTCTGAGCCCGAAAGCACCGCTGGTAAAAAATTTCGACATCGCTAAATTTAGCGGCGGCTGGTATGAGATCGCCCGTATGAAGGGCGGCGGCGAGCTGCAAAACACCGCGTACGAGTGCTTTATCGATAAAAACTCCACGATCAATCTTTTAAAAACTGCTAAAACAAGCTCTGGCAAAATCGAAAACGAGCAGCACGTGTTGGAGTTTGCAGGCGATAAAAACGTAGGCCTGCTCTATCAAAAAGGTCTGATTTCCGACTCCCTCTACCGCGTGGCGCAGGTGGACGGCGACTATCGTTACGCCTTGATCTTCGGCGCCGATACGAGCGAGCTTTACATCCTCTCGCGCACCAAAACCCTGCCTGAGCCGATCCGCATCCTCTATCTAAAAAAAGCGAAGCACAGCGGCTACGACACCAAAAAAATCGTCTGGACGAAGCAGCAATAATGGCTAATCAAAAATCAGGCAAAGACCATACAGAGGCTTCGCTGCAGAATTTTAAAGAGCAAAATTTCGTATCGCAGAATTCCAGCTTGAAAAATTTTACGGAACAGAATTTCACAAGCAATGGAGAAAATTCATCTCAAAATATCAAACGTCCAAGGCAAGAGTTGAGCGAAAACAAAACCGGCGATGTGCACCGCACAGATGAAGCAGACACCGACGCCGCTTGCAGTAACGAAACGGCTTATGGCGGCACTTGCGGCAATGGCGTAGACGCGCAAGCTCAGGGCATGCTTCCTGCTTGTGCGGAAGTGCTGCGTGCGCGCCTAAGCGAGCAGTTCACACGAGGCGAGATTTTTGCAACGCTACAAGGCGTAAACCGCGATAATGTGCGCGCCGTAGCGATAGGTAACTTCGACGGCATGCACCTTGGACATCAAAAATTATTTGAAAATTTAGGTGAGCACGGCGCAATAATCGTAATCCTAGCAGGTGGTGGCACGAAGCTAACCCCTTTTGCGTCACGGCAGGCATTTACGAACAAAAAGATTTTTTATTGCGATCTACGCGCTATCAAAAGCCTTAGCGGAGGCGAATTCATCGCACTTTTAAGGCAAAATTTCATAAATCTACAAAAAATCGTCGTCGGCGAGGACTTTAGATTTGGACGAGACAGAGCGTGGGGCGCGGAGTTTTTGCGGCGCGAATTTAGCGGGCAAACCTGCGTCTTAGGGGAGTTTTGCTTAAGCGGCGGCGGCGTGCATTCAAGCAGGATCAAGGAGCTTTTATCGCGCGGTCGGTGCGAAGAGGCGGCGGAGCTTTTAGGACGAGATTACGAGATCTGTGGGCGGATCGTGCGCGGTCAGGGGCGCGGGGCGCGGGAGTTTGTAGCGACGCTAAATCTCGAGCCCGGTTGGTTTTTTATCCCCAAAAGCGGCGTTTATGTAACCGTCACGAGCGTGTGCGGCGTAAGACATAAAAGCGTGAGCTTTGTGGGAGAGCGCCTTAGCACCGATGGGGCTTTTGCGATTGAAACGCACATTTTAGGGGACTTTGCGGGTTTTGAGGCGAGTTTAAATTCCGCGCAAGATCGCGCGCCGTGCTGCGGGGGGCAAGCCGCATATTCTGCGCAAAATTTAGATGAAATTTCGGCGTGTAATTTGGCTGAAATTTCTACACAAAATTTTGCATCGAGCGAGAGCTTGGACGCCGAGAATAAAAATTTAGAGGCTGCGGACAAAAACAGCGGCGCGAAATTTGCTTGCGTGAAATTTATAAAGTCCCTACGTGAAAATCGCAAATTTAGCGATCTAGCGCAGCTTAAAGAGCAGATTTTAAAAGACGCTTCAGAGGCGGAGGCGGTACTACGAAGCCGCAAATTTTAATCTACGGCTTGTAAGCTTAAAGATGAAATTTGCGGGCTGTGCGCTTTGAATTTAATGCATCCGTCTGCATTTCACATCTACGGCGCATTAAATAAGCCGTCTGCGTCGTCCCGTATAAAAGTCGTGCGCCCGTTGTCACTGAGAATACTTGGTGCACCGCTTGCGTCTGCGATGCCATATGGGAAGTGTACACAAAAGCAGCGCGCAAGCTGCTAAAAAGTCGTTAAATTTTAACGGCGTACCGCCCGCAGGACTTTAACGCACCTTGAGCTTGGGTTTATGCAAGACTAGGCAAAGTGCAAGCTGCGCTGAGAATCGAGGGCGATAAAAAATTTTAATTGCGCTGTGAAGCTTTAAAATTTAGCAGGGCTAAGCTGCCGAGCAAGAGTCAAGCGGCTAAATTATGCGCCTAGCTAAACGCTGGATTTTGTCAAGCGGCCTCATTTTACGGCGCATAAAATCGCAAAATGGGCGCGAAATTCTACCAATGGAGCTTTGACTATGCTTTTAGTTTAAGTTCGTAATTAAAGAATTTAAAGGAGCTGTTTTGGTAGCGTGAGATTTGGCGACGTAAAATTAATGCTGCGAAAATACGGCGTAGAATTTTAAGGACGTATTTGCACGGCGTGAAATTTTAAGGCGTGTCAAGCAAGGCGCGAAATTTAATCATGCATCGAGCGTATCTGGGCTAGAAGTTGGGCGCAAACTGGGATGCAGCTCGCTTGCATCAAAAGTGCCCATGCTGCGTTTAAAATTTAGGTATGCTTCGCGCGGGGCAAACTAAGCGCAAAAATTCCATACGTAGCGGTCGCAAATAGAGTGTCTCGTAAGTGCAGAAAGCACGGTGTGAGAATTCTGCGCTTAGCATGCGCAGGAAGTATAAATCGAGTGCTGTGCGAATAGCGAAACTAAAAGGAAATGGATGAAAGACGAAATTTTTAAAGAGCCTATCAAAAAGCAGTTTGAGTTTGACGCCAGCGTCGCGTCGGTTTTTGATGATATGATCGGGCGCAGCGTGCCGTTTTATGAGGCCAGCACGCGGCTTAGCAGCGAGCTTTTGGCGCGGATACTGCCGCAAAAGGCGCGCGTGATCGATCTTGGCTGCTCGACTGCGACCGCGCTGCTGGCGCTGTTTGCGCTGCGTCCCGATCTGCGGCTGTGCGGCATCGATAGCTCGGAGGCGATGATACAAAACGCCCACGCCAAGGCGGCGGCATTCGGTGCCAAGCTCGAGCTTGGCGTATCGGACGTGCTGGATGCGAGCCTCGAAGACTGCGACGCCGTGATTTTAAACTACACATTGCAGTTTATCAGGCCGCCGCGTAGGGCCTCGCTCGTGAGTAAAATTTACGACGGATTGCGTGAGGGCGGAGTTTTGATCTTTAGCGAAAAGATTATCTACGAAGAGCCTGCGCTCGCGCGTCAGATGATCGAAATTTACGAGGATTACAAGCGCGCGCAGGGCTACTCGCGCTACGAGATCGCGCAAAAACGCGAGGCGCTTGAAAACGTGCTCGTGCCCTACACTGAGGCGGAAAACCGCGCCTTGGCGCTAAGCGCGGGCTTTAAGCGCGTCGAGAGTATCTTTAAATGGGCAAATTTTATGAGCTTCGCGGCGTTTAAATAGCGATAATTTAAATTTACAAGAAGTATAAATTTTGGAATTCTATAAATTTAAAAATTTCAATGATTTCCGAATTTTTTACTTTCCAAAACTCTTGCATTATAAAATTTGAAGCAAAATGCGGAGTGCAAATTTTAAATTTTATTCTGTACGCAAAAGCGCGCCCGTATTTCAAAGACGTAAAACCTAAAATATCCTCTCGTACACGCAACTTTTGGAATGTGAGCGCCCAAAAGCTTTTTATTTTACGCAAAATTTTAACTGCCTAGCGATAATTTATACAAGTTTTAATAAGCTAAATTTATTTTATCTCTATTTGTTGCGTCTCTTGAGTTGTTTCAGCAATTTGGGCTTGCGGACTCGTTTTTGTGATTAACCCCGTTTCTTCATCGATTTTTTCACTGCTAACACGATTTTCAAAATCGCCGAAAAAACGTTTCGTATCGGCTAGGATATTTTTATATTTACGCCGTTTATTTTTATAAATCGATCGGCAAACCATGAACGTTAAAATAAAACTACTTCCAATACATGCCAAAAACGGCAAAAGCTCGAAATAAAGTATTTGAAAATAACATATACATATAAATAGCAGTATTCCACCTATAAATGTACCGCAGCCGACGACATAATAATCAAATCTGGGTTTATAACTTTCTGCATTAGCCCAGAATTGATCCTCATTGCTTACTTTTCTAGTGATATTTTTAGTTAGACCGCAATCGATATAACCGCCATTTTTTTCGGCATAACCAGCCATCTCATCGCCATCCAAAATCAAAAAATTTTTATCTAAAACCGCTCTAAACAAATCTTTACCTTGTCCCTTAAGCTGGAATGTCCATATATGAGTATGCGTAGTGCTTGTTTTAGTGGTCGTATTTGTCGTCGTATTGCTGTTAAAACTGCCGCGAACAGCGAATGGATTGATAGGCAAAAAGGGGTAGCCCAAGCCTCCGCTACTTACATCGCCACTATTTACAGTATTTACAGTAGTATTAGTTACGCTACTCATGTCTGTTAGAACTTCTTTTTTAGCATTGATTGCGATACCGTGAAAATAATCCATTAACAATCCTTTAGTTAAAAATAAAATTTGTGAATAATACGCCCCCCCATTAAAATTTGCTGAAATTTTATACTCGCCGTATTTTTCGGGTGATACGGCAAGGATTTTTATTTAAATTCTTTGGAATTTGACAATTAAATTTTTGATACAGATTGGATGATCCAAACAGCGTGAATGTATAATTCTAGCGATATGCGAGACGGCGCAGATAAAATTTATCGCCGCTTGTAATTTCAAAATTCCGTCACAGACTCGAACTGTTGAAATTCGATGAAATTTCAAAATTTCTATGGAATTTTAAAATTTATAATTCAAACGGAATTATAAATTTTTACAAAATTCTCAAAAAATTCAAAGATTGAAAAAGTTTGCCTGTCTAAAATTTCGGGCATAAAAAAAGCGTCCGCCGTTTGACGGACGCCGTGTATAAATCGCGGGGCGAAATAAACGCCACCGCGAGCAAAGGAGCTTATTTATCTCTTAAATTTAACTCGCTAACGAGCTTGGAATAAACTGCGTAGTCTTTATTTTTGAGATATTTCATCATTCTTTTGCGCTGACCTACTAGCTTTAGTAGTCCTAAACGGGATGAAAAATCTTTCGGATTTGCCTGGATGTGGGCGGTAAGAAGCGTGATCCTCTCGGTAAGAAGCGCGATTTGCACCTCCGCAGAGCCCGTATCTTTCTCTCTTCTAGCGAATTTCGCAACTATCTGTGCTTTTTGAGCCGTGTCTAAAGCCATGATGACCTCCTGATCGGTAAAATAGGAAGCGATTATACTTAATTAACCTAAATTTTTGCTTTCTTTGTGTAAAATGCACGCTTTCAGACCAAAGGAGAAAATAAATGCTTTTTACAAAAGCAAGCGAATACGCCCTGCTTTCAATGATCTGCATCGCGGGCAAGGAGGAATCGATGGATGTCGATTCGATCTCTAGCGAGCTTAGAATTTCACGCAGCTTTTTGGCTAAAATTTTACAAAATTTAGCTCGCGCGGGACTTTTAAATTCTTTCAAAGGCGCCAAGGGCGGCTTTGTGCTCGCGCGCAATGCGGACGAGATCACGCTAAGCGAGATCATCAAAAGCGCTGAAAGACGCAAGGCGACGGTATTTGACTGCACCGCCGAGGGGATCGACGCCTGCCCGAACGGTCGCACGCTATGCCGCGTCAATCTAATGTTTGGCGAACTTCAAGAGAAAGTCGATGATTATATGGATACGATCACGCTAGCAGACATCATCGGCAAAGAACGCAAATGAAAATATATCACCTAAGCCACACCGATCTGGACGGCTACGGCGCGCAATTCGTCGCGGCGCACTATTTGACGGACGTGGAATTTTTTAACGCCAACTACGGCAAGGAGATAAACGAAAAATTTGATCTCATCCTCGATAGTATCGACGAGCGACTCGCTACGGACGCATACGAAAAAAGCCTGGTTTTAATTACCGATCTAAATTTACTGCCCGCGCAATGCGAGAAATTTAGCGGCGAGCTGGCACGTCGCAACGCCCGCGTAATCCTTTTGGATCATCATCAAAGCGGGCTTGAGTGCGCGAAAAAATTCCCGTGGTATTTCCTAGACTCTTCGCGCTGCGCCACGAAGATCACCTATGATTTTTTCAGCGCGATGTTCGGCGGCTCGCCGCGGTTGGATAAGCTCGTGCGCGTCGTAAACGCCGTGGATATCTGGCTGAAAGACGAGAGCGAGTTTGAGCTCGGCAAGGTCTGCCTCGGCATAGTCTCGGGCGCGAAAGAGATCAATAAGATCATGTTTGAGCGGGAGAGCAGGGATTATATCTTTTTCTTGCTGGAAAAAATTTTTAAATTTCAAGACGAGCCAGACGCACACATCGCGCTAGATAGCGCGCTGCACGGCATAAAGAAGGAATTTTTTAAAGGCGAACGCGACGATACGCTAAGCAATCTCGTTTCGCACTTCGTAGTCGATCGCCTAAGCGCGCAAAAGCAGCGCTTTGCGATCAATTATCTCGGTAAAAAGGGCATTTTAACCTACAATATCGGCAACGTAAGCGTCATCGGCAACGACTTTTTGACGCAAAACCCCGATATCGATTTTTTCATCGACGTAACGAGCAAAAAAACGCTCAGCTTTCGCGCCGACGGTAAGATCGACGTTAGCGAAATGGCAAAGCTGCTCCTCGGCGGCGGCGGGCACGTAAATGCAAGCGGCGGAATGTTTGCGGGCTTTAAGGACGCGAGCTCGTACGAAGCCGTAAAGGCGCAAATCGTGGATCTTATCGAGAAAAAAACTCAAATTTCAAAGGAAGAAGATGAAAACCAATGACGAAAAAATCGCCGAACAGGACCTCATCTACGAGATCAACATCCTGCTTGACGCGATGCTGCTTTATGCGGGCGTGAGGCGCGAGCGGCTCGCCGACGCGGCGCAGCTGTATATCGAAAACATCGATACGGTGCTTGCGAACTCGGATGCCAGCGGCGCGGACGAAGTGATCGCCGTAGTCGAGTTTTTGCGTAGCAAACACGCGGAGCTATTCGAAAATAAAGGTTAGCTCGCGGAATTTTAAGCGAAATTTTGCGAGCTAGAATTTTACGAAGCGCAAACTATGCGGAGTAAAATTTCATCGAGCGTGAAATTTATGGAGCGAGAAATCCGCGAGATAAAATTTTGCGAAATAGAATTTCTAAAACGCGAAATACGGAATTTTGCGGGCTTAGGCTTAAAATTTTAAAATTTAGCAAGCAGGCTTTGCAAATAAAATTTTATGCTGTCAAACAAGAGCAAAATTTCAAGGCTTAGAATTTACGCTAAAAAATTCCGCGCAATAGCAAATTTAAAAATTTAAGTGCATTTTGTGGCACGGAATTTTGCAAAAAATTTTAGACAACGCGGGGCAGCTTTGCGTAAAATTCTAATCTAGGCTTCGCACAGAATTTGCATCGAAACTCCGCGAGGAATTTTACGCTTAACTAAGGCGCAAAATTCAAATATAAAGGCGCGGTCTCCGCTTGCCGACGCGGTACAAAGAGTACGCTGATCGTGGAATTTTAAATTTAAAAGCACGATTCTGCCGTCTAAGATCAAAGAAATGGCATAGCGCCTAAGCTTGCCGATAATGACAAAGCTCGCTTTGAAAGGAAGGGAGAATTTTATCTGTAAAAGCGCAGAGATGGCACTTTAAGATACTTTTGCTGTTTCTAAGCAAAAGAGATCCGTCGCCAGAGGCTTTTAAGAAAGCGCGCTTGAAAAATATTATCGCTAGATATGGTACGGTAAATACGCCCGAACGCAGCGAAATTAAAACGAACGCGGCGCTCTATCGTCGCAAAGCCAAGCATCGTAAAATAAAAAGCTTGGGCGGGGCACTTAGAAGCAAAATATTCGTAAAATAAGATATTTGCATAGCAAGGTGCTTATAAGATGAAGCGTCGTAAAATAGAATAGCAAAGCAACGCGTGGATAAAAATAGACACCGTGAAGCAGGATTTCGTAGCAGTAACGCGGGACGCGATTAAATTTTAAGCCGGCGATGCGCTAAATTTTGAAATTTTATGAATTTAAAACTTTATGAAAGGATAGAAATGAAAAAGATTTTTTTGTTTGCATGTCTCATGCTTTTGGGCTCGCAGCTTTTCGGCGACGATAAGGTTTATCGCCTAAGACTTGCTAGCACGTGGGAGGCGACTACGCCCGTTTTGGGCGCTGCCGCTGAGGATTTTAAAAACTATGCCGAAAGCCTTAGTGGCGGTAGGCTTCAGATCCGCATCGATACGCCGAGCAAGCACAAGGCAAGCTTTGGCGTATTCGACTTCGTCAAAAGCGGTCAATACGATCTAGGATATACTTCGCTTTATTATTATAAAGGCAAAGACGCCAAAACTATGCTCTGGACGGCAGTGCCTTTCGGTATGACTACTGATGAGCAGCACGCGTGGTATTACTATGGTGGTGGGCGAGAGCTTAATGATAAGATGTTCGCGCAATACGGCATGAAGACCTTTTTGATGGGATCTACCGGCATGCAAATGGGTGGCTGGTTTAAAAAAGAGATCAACTCGGTCGCAGATTTGCAAGGGCTTAAATTCCGCATACCGGGGCTAGGCGGAGAGGTGATGAGCAAGCTGGGTGCCACTATAAACACGGTGCCTACGGGCGAGCTATTTATGGCGTTAGAGATGGGCACGATCGACGCAGTCGAGTGGGTAAGCCCCGTCTATGATATGCCGCTTGGATTTCACAAAGTGGCTAAATACTACTACACAGGCTGGCAAGAGCCTATGGGAGACTGCCAACTGCTGGTAAATCAAAAGGCGCTAGAGAAGCTACCTGCGGATCTTCAAGCGATCTTAGAGGCTGCAGCAAGACTTGCCGGAGAGAACTTCCAAAATAAGGGCTTTTACGAAAACGCTCGCATTTGGGCGGAGTTAAAAGCGCAGTTTCCGGATGTGCAGGTGCGCGACTTCCCTGCGGACGTGATAGCCGCGCTTAAAAAAGCAACGAATGAAATCTTAGACGAGGAAGCGGCGAAAGATCCGATGTTTAAAGAGATCCTAGACAGCCAGCGCGCATTTTTGAAAATCGGTAGAGAATGGAATAAAATAAGCACCGTAGCCTACATAAATAACGTAAGCGGTATCGCGGGCGAAAGTGCAGCAAATCCAATCTCTACAGGCTCTAGCGGTACGGCAAACTCAGATTCTGCAAGCAGCGAAAATCACAGCGCTGCAAGCGATTCTAACGCAACAGATGGCAAAAATTTAGGCGCGACAAAGTAAAACAATGGGCGCTGCGAGCGATAAAAATTAAGGCGCGACGAATAGATCTGGCGCAATAAGTAACTCAGGCGCGACAAGCGGCGGAAATTCTAACTACTTTTGATAAAGTAGATGGAATTCTACCGCAGCAGCTTTGGCGCAATAGCTTCAATGCCGGAGCCTAGTTCATAAATCTGATTCGCAAGCAGGCAGAAGCTTTGGCGCGATGGTTTTAACATCGCAAGCGGCGCGATCTGGCGCAGCAAAGGGCTCCCGCGTGAAAAATAGAACGCCAAGAACACGCGATAAAATAAAATTCTAAAAATTGTGAATTCCAAGCACGACGGAATTCGGAATTTTAAATCTAAAATTTTAAAATCAAAATTTATGGATTTCAGACGAAGCGCGAAACTACTCCAGCTATGCTAGAAACCGGCATTTGCGACCATTAAGACTAAAAGCCGCGTCTAGCGCTTTAAAAGCCTATGAGCCTTTTGCATTTATATATTAAAATCACAAAAATTGCATTTGCGTTATTAAAATTATGGCATTTCTTGGCAATATAGGCTAATTCGCATAAAATCAGCCTGCACGCGTTAAAATTTAATCAATAATGTAATTTGGTAAGATTTGTCGCAATAAAATAGTCTTATTATCATGCTTATCTTTAAAATTTACTCCATTGCGCCGCTCTTATTGAGACTACATTTATTAGGATTTGATAAATCACGAATGCCCGGTCTCTGCCGCCACATCTATTAACGCAATAGCAAATAAATTCTATGCCCTCTTATTCAATAGTGCGACTACGCCAAGAAGCGTATTTAAAATACCGCGAAATTTGAAATTTATTGAATTCTTGAAATCTTTGATCCTTAAAATATTGCAAGACGGCTAGATCGCCAAAATTTCATATTATTTGAATTGATTGTTAAAAAGTAGATTCGGGAGCATAACCCCGAATCTACGGATAAGATTAAATTCTTAGAATTTAATCGGATGGTGGTGGAAGTCGTCGTAAACGACTTTATTGGTTTGAAATTTAATGCGCTTAAGCTCGCGGATACGCAAAAATTCCTCTTCGTCGATCTTTTTAATCTGAATCGCTGCCTTAAACGTAGGCGTTTTGGCGATTAGATCCCAGCCGCCGCTGGTTAGCTCGTTGCAGCAGCTCTCCCAGTAATGATAAGACATCTGAATGATACCATCCATTATACACTCGGTGATGTCCGCCTTGATCGCGATATAGCCGTAGCGGCTCCACGCGACGATGAAATCGCCCTGTGAAATTCCGTATCGCTCGGCGAGTTTCGGATTCATTTCCGCAATCGGTCCTATCGCGTCGCCGCCCTGCTCGACGGTCTTAGAGCGCCTAGTCATCGCGCCTCCTGCGTACTCGTAAACCTTACGCGTAGTTAGAAGCTGGATCGGGAACTCCTCGTCAGTCTTCTCGTCCACGGAGCCCGCCATTACAGGATAATCTGCTGGCATATTCATACGCTTTGCGAATTCCTCTTTGGCGCTTTCGATCTTGCTCTTATCATCCACGAATAGAACCGGGACGAAATTTCCTTTACCGTCCGGGGTAAAGAATTTTTTATCAAGATACAACGCAGGTCCGCCCATAGAATTCTCATCAGGGCACGGCCAGTGAAGTCCGTGGTATTTTTTGATGCGGTAATAGCTCATTCCGCCGTAGTTGTGTGGAGCTACCCTGCGCACCTCTTCCCAAATCTGCTCCGGAGATTGAAATGTGAAATAATCCCCTAGACCTAGGCGTCTGGCAAGCTCGCAGATGATAGCCCAGTCTTGTCTAGCTTGTCCCGGAGGGGCAACTACAATCTCGCTATGCTGTACGCGGCGCTCTGCATTTGCATAAGTGCCCTCCTTCTCGCCGCTGCAAGCTCCAGGGAGCACAACATCTGCTTTGCGGCTCGTCTCGGTTAAGAAAATATCTTGGATCACATACATCTCTACCTGCGAAATCGCGCGCAAGAAGTGGTTTGCGTTCGGATCGGTCATAACCGGGTTTTCGCCCATCGTCCAGAAGAATTTTACTCTACCATCAAGAATTGCGTCAGGAACTTCGGTTTTATGAATGCCGATCTTGCCGTTTAGATGACCTTTTGGTAAATTCCACTGGCGCTCAAACCAATCACGGGCACTCTCGTCGGTTACAGCTTTATAGCCGGTAAATACGTTAGGAAGCATTCCCATATCGCAGCAGCCTTGAACGTTTTCTTGTCCACGGATCGGTAAATCGCCACTGCCTAGCTCGCCTACGTTGCCCGTTACGAGCATTAAATTTGAAATATCACAAACCGCGCCCACGCCGTGGTTGAAGTGAGTTACGCCCATGCCGTGTGTGATAACCGCAGGTCGCGTAGTAGCGTAAATTCTAGCCGCTTTTCTGATATCCTCGGCGTTTAGCCTAGTGTATTTGGCTACGGCTTCAGGCGAATAATCCTTAACCGCTTCTTTTACATATTCAAAACCCTTGGTGTATTTATTAACGAATTCATGATTTACCAAATCCTCGTCGATAATAGCATGGATTAAAGCGTTTATAACCGGGATATTGTGCTCCGGCTCAAGCTGGAGGTGGATATCTGCGCGATTTGCAAATTCCGTCTTAACCGGGTCGATGACGATGAGTTTAGCGCCTCTATTTAACGCTCTTTGAACGTGCATAGCTACGATCGGGTGGCCGTTTTCAGGGTTTGAGCCGATCATCATAATGCAGTTGCTGTGAGTTCCGATCTCCGTGAAGCTATTTGTAGCCGCCCCGTTACCGATTGTTTTGGCAAGACCTGCCACAGTCGGAGCGTGTCAAATGCGCGCGCAGTGATCGATATTATTCGTGCCTAAAATTCTAAGTAGCTTCTGCGCTACGTAGTTATCCTCATGCGTACAGCGTGCGGAATAGTTTCCGGCTATCGCGTCGGCGCCGTATTTTTCTTTGACTTCTAGCATCTTTTTAGCAACCAAATCAAGCGCTTCGTCCCAGCTAGCCTCGACCAAATCGCCGTCTTTACTAAATTTGCCATTCTTTTTACGAATTAGCGGAGTAGTAAGCCTATCTCTAGAGCCTACGTAATTCCATCCGTAATAACCTTTCAAACATAAACAACCCTGATTTACGGGGTTGTCGCTTACGCCGGTTGCGGATTTGATATAATTGTCTTCCGCAGTCAGCTCGATTTGACAGCCTGTGCCACAATAAGGGCATATGACCTTGCCTTTATTCGCCATATTTTCTCCTTTCGAAAATACTAAACATGCAAAATTACCATATATGCAATTTCGGCACAATTATATAAATTCTTACCTAAAATAAAATTGAAATTTTGCCTTAAGCTAAAAGAATTTTTTCAATTATAATTAGGAGTAAGTTGGGGTAATTTAAGTAGTAATTTAAATTTTAAAATATACTTTAATACTGATATACTAGACTTTTAAAGCAAATAATCAACGAACCGGTTTAAAAAAGAAATTAGTTTTTAAATTTAAGCTTTTAAAGCAAATTTATCAAATAAATTCCAAATATCGTCAGATAAATGACGGAATTTTTTTACGGACTTAAATATAATTACACCAAAATTTTTAGTAAAAAATTTTTAAAATTCCTTAAGTCAAGGAGAAAGGTATGAAACAACATAAATTTGTAATCTGCGATTACAAACGATGTATCGGTTGCACGACGTGCATGGCGGCCTGTTACTCAAGTGCCTACGAGCGTGGCAAGCTTGCTAAATCGCGACTTACCGTGCTTAGACAGGCTTACGGCGTTATGCCTACGCAGTGCAGGCAGTGCGATGACGGACCATGCGCAAATGTCTGCCCTACCGGTGCGCTTCGCTTCGATAATAACTATATCGAATTGCACGAAGAAATTTGCATCGGATGCAAGATGTGTACGCTCGCCTGTCCTTATGGCGCGATCAGCTCGAATGCCGAGCTTATGCCGTCAGTAAATTATGCGGTCGAGCCAAAATATTATCTCGAGATCGAAAGCCAGGCGGGCGCCAAAAGCACCGCCATCAAATGCGATCTATGCAACGGACGCGAGAACGGCCCTGCATGCGTCGAGGTTTGCCCAACTAGCGCTATCATTATGATAGATCCTAAAGAGGGTAAGCATAAATTGGGCTTTGCGATAGACTACGATGCGGCTAATGCTTTTGCAAAAGACGTGTTAAACGGCGAAATCAGTTGCGTCGCCAAAAAAGAAGGAGGCGCAAAATGATAAGCGTCTATACTTTATTTATCGTCAGTGCAGTAATTAGTATTCTTTTATACTGCGCTCCAAAAACTGCCGTTAAGGTGGGATTTGGATTAGGTGCTATCAGCTGTTTTTATGCGATGTGTCATTTCGTAGCCAATATGGGCATAAGCGATAGCTTCGTTTTGGGCGGCACTTTCTTATATGCGCCAAAATTTGCTTTAAGCCCGCTTGGAAATTTCTTCAGCTTCGTAGTCGTTTTTATAGGCTTTGCAAGCAGCGTTTACGGCATGAGCTACGCTGAGGAATATATCGGAAAGGCAAATATCGGCGTTTTTGCATGTTTATTTAATACCTTCATCTTATCTATGCTTTTAGTCATCAGCGCAGATAATGTATTTTGCTTCGCTGTTTTATGGGAGCTTATGACGTTAATTTCGTCATTTCTAATCATAGTAAACGACGGCAAAGGCACGCTCAAAGCCGTTATGGTATATCTAGGCATAGCGCAGATCGGTGCATTTTGTATCACCTGTGGATTACTTATCATTGCAAACTACGCAGGAAGCTTCGAATTTGCGGAGTGGGGAAAAGTAAATATGCCTATGGGCGCTTCTGTAGCAGCATTCATCTTGTTTTTGGTCGGCTTCGGCTCAAAAGCGGGAATGTGGCCTTTTCACGTTTGGCTACCGCAAGCTCACCCTGCGGCTCCATCGAATGTCTCTGCACTGATGAGCGGCGTTATGATTAAAGTAGCGCTCTTTACGCTTGTTAAATTTACGCTATTTTTGCCGCTAAGCATCTATTTTGGGCTTGCAGTTTTGATCCTAGGAGCAGCCAGCTCGCTTTTTGGCGTTTTATACGCGTTGTGCCAGCACGACTTCAAAGCGCTTCTTGCGTACCACTCGGTTGAAAATATCGGCATTATCTTGCTGGGTCTTGGCACCGGAATTTACGGCGTCGCAGCAGGCAATGTAACGCTAGCCGCAGTCGGATTTTTAGCAGGCTGCTACCACGTAGTAAATCACGCGATATTCAAAGGCTTGCTATTCTTATGTGCAGGCTCTGTAATCCACGCTACTCATACGCAAAATATGGACGTGCTAGGAGGGCTAGCTAAAAAAATGCCTCTAACTGCCGTCGGTATGTTTATCGGTATCATGGGTATCGCAGCGCTTCCTCCGGTAAACGGCTTCGTTTCGGAATGGTTTACCTATCAAGGAATGCTTCAAGGTGCTAAGGAAAGCGGAATTTTCATTAGATACGCCTTCTCTTTAGCGGTGGTCGCTCTTGCACTCACCGGCGTTTTGGTCGGTATGCACCTTAAGCTTTATGCGGTAATCTTCGCAGGAACCCCAAGAGATGAAAAAATTTGGGAAAATGCAAAAGAAAGCCCATTAGGAATGGTTTTAGGAATGATCATTTTGATGATAGGCTGCGTGGGATTTGGCGTAGGCGCACACTTCATAGTTGATTACATAATGCAGGCAGTAAATTCTATCACTTCCAATAGCGGGTATGTTGCAAGCCTAGGCGCTTCGTCAATCACTTCGCCTTTGGGAAGTATCGTCTCAACTCCTCTTATTGCAGTGATTTTGTGCTCTACAATGCTGCTTCCGTTTATCATCCTAGCAGTTATGAAAGCAAATCGCGACAAACCTCGCGAGACTGATCCTTGGGCATGCGGCTTTAAATATAGCCCTCGCATGCAGATGACCGGCGGTCCTTTTACCGGCGATTTAAGAAAGATTATGGACTGGTTATTTAGAGGTCATAAACGCAGAATAGAGCAAAACGGCTACTTCGGACCGATCGAGTATCACAACCACCCACAAGACATTTGGTGGACGATGATTTATCAACCTGTAATCGATTGGAGTAAGAAGATCGCCGATAAGATAGGAATTATTCAAAGCGGCTATGCAAATTTATATACGCTTTACATCCTAATCTATCTTTGCGCGATACTGGGCGTCGGATATTTCTTGATCTAGGAGGTTTGAGATGCAGACTATACAAACTATATTTTTAATGATATTTCAAGTCGCGGTTATCGTCCTAGTCGCTCCACTCTTCGACGGTATGGCGAGAAAACTTCGAGCCAAGCTTCAGTCGAAACAAGGAAGCGATTTTTTCCAGACTTACCGCGATATTATTAAGCTTTTTAAGCGCGGCAGGACCGTTCCTGCGTGCAGCCACTGGGTATTTAGATGGGCGCCGTTTTTCCTTTTCGCTACTTCGGCGGCGATTTTGGCGGCTATTCCTATTACATACAGCAAAGATACCCTTTTCGGAGCATATTCGGATATTTTCGTTATCTTATATCTAGGCGCACTTTTGCGCTTCGTATTCGGTGCGGCTTCGATAGATAGCGGTAACCCGTTTGCCGCAACCGGCGGCGGACGCGAGCAGATGCTTGCCGTTTTTGTCGAACCTGTGATGATGATGTGCCTAATCGTAGTAATGATGGCTGCGGGAACTTCAAATTTAGTTGAGATCCAGCAGATGGTACGCAGCGGTCAGATCGGCTATCAAATTCCAAGCTTTGCCGTCGCCTCGATCGCATTTTTATGGTGCATGTATGTCGAGACCGGCAGAAAGCCATTTGATCTTGCCGAAGCCGAGCAAGAGCTTCAAGAAGGTCTACTTGGCGAATACGCAGGCAGCGACCTAGGCTTAGTGCAAGCAGCGCTTATTTTGAAGCAATTTGCGATGATCGGATTATTCCTAACGATATTTGAGCCGTGGAATTTTAGCAATCCGTTTTTGGCGATTATAATCTTCGTGCTAAAAACCGGCGTATTTTACGTAGCAGCCGTTTTCATCGACAACTTTGGACCACGCTTCAGAATGACTTCGAGCATGCGCAAAATTTCATGTGGCGCTCTTGCCATCGCTTTTGCGGCATTAACGCTTTACGTAGTAGGATTTTAAGATGAATAGTATCGATATTTTAGCAATCTGTATGATCGTAACGTCACTCGCGGTATTCGGACTTAGAAATTTAAAACTTTCGATCGGAATTTACGCGATTCAGACGCTACTTTTGGTAAGCATATTTTTTATGCTGTATTCTAACTTTAATGCGCCACAGCTTAGAATTTGGGCGATAGTGGCGTTTTTTACGAAGGTTATTTTCGTGCCAGGAATTTTATTTTGGCTAGTTAAAAAGCTGGATGTGATCAGCGAGGATGAGCCGGTAGGCGGCTTTTTCGTAAGCCCCGTTATTGCGATGGGATTTTCGCTAGCGATTGCGATGACGATCAATCCGATCCTCGTAGAATTTTCGCTAATTCAAGAAAAGATCGCGCTAATTGCGGCAGTAACGGTGTTTATGATGGGGATTTTTGGCTTCATGCTAAGAAATTCTTTTATCAAACAAATTCTAGCCTACTGCCTCTTTGAAAACGGCATCCACCTAAGCCTTGCGCTTATGGCTTACAACTCTCATGAGCTAGTCGAGCTTGGAATTTTAACCGACGCTATCTTTGCGGTTATCATTATGAGCGTTTTAGCGGTTAGATTTTACAAAGCCTATGACGGACTTGATACGTCTAAAGCTTCAAATTTAAGGGGTTAATGATGAATAGTTTAGCTTTTATATTAATTTTTCCGTTGCTCGGAGCGCTGATATTATTCTTATGCCCTAAGAATTTCAAGCTCCTAAGCACGTTACACGTTTTGATTTCTGGGGTTACATCCGCAGGGCTACTCTGTAACGTAGGCAAGCTTATCAGCGGCAACTTTGAGGCTTTTTACGCATACGATAAATTTCTATTCCTAGATAGCCTAGGCTGCGTATTTTTAGTGCTAATCGCCGTAACGGGCTTTTTGGTAAATTTATACTCTACCACCTATATGAAGTGGGAGATACAGGGCGGTCATCTAGATCTTAGCGATCTTAGAAAATACTATGCGCTCTGCCACGTTTTCGTTTTTACGATGACGCTTAGCGTTATCTGCAATAACGTTGCGTTTATGTGGGCTGCAGTAGAAGCCACTACGTTAGCATCGGTATTTTTGGTCGCTATTCATAAAGATAAAAAATCTACCGAGAGCGGTTACAAATATATCGTCATCTGCTCGATCGGTTTAGCGTTCGCGCTTTATGCGACCGTTTTACTATATGCGGCTACATTCAAAATCACAGGCGACGGCGAGGCTTCGATGCTTTGGACGAGCATTATGGATCACGCTAAAGGCTTAAACAAAGATGCCGCTAAGCTTATCTTTATATTCGCTCTAATCGGCTTTGGAACCAAAGCAGGACTTGCTCCTACTCACACTTGGCTTCCTGACGTTCACGCAGAAGGTCCGGCTCCGATTTCGGCGCTACTTTCGGGTGTGCTTTTAAAATGTGCGATGCTAGCGATATTTAGA
This sequence comes from uncultured Campylobacter sp., assembly GCA_963522765.1. Taxonomy (GTDB): domain Bacteria; phylum Campylobacterota; class Campylobacteria; order Campylobacterales; family Campylobacteraceae; genus Campylobacter_B. Next base: position 95,885 of record CAUQZM010000002.1, read on the forward strand.
TATTACGCGGTAACCGACGAAGCGGTAGGGCCAGACTTCGTTAAGCACGTGATGCTGATCTCGGGCACGATCACGCTATTTATAGCAGGAATTTTCCTCGTTCGTCAGCACGACGTAAAGAGGATGTTTGCTTACCACTCGGTCGTTCATATGGGTGTTATTGCATTTGCGCTAGGTATCGGCGGATATTTTGGCTTGCTTGCCGCAATCTTTCACTGCTTGGCTCACAGCTTTACCAAGGCTCTTGCATTCTGCTCTACCGGTAATATCGCTAGAATTTATGGTCACAAAGATATGACTAGAATGGGCGGTATGGTAAAAATCGCTCCGCTTACTACGATAATGTTTGGTGCTGCGGTTTGCTCGCTCGTAGGTGTTCCTGCGTTTGCGATCTTTGTAAGCGAATTTAACGTTTTCAAAGGCGCGATAGCCAGCGGTCAATACATAGCCGTAGCATTATTTGCGATCGCGCTCGTAATTATTTTCATCGCGGACTTCGCGCACTTTAATCTAGCGAGCTTCGGTACACCTAAAGGTGAAGTGGTTTATGCTAAAGAGATGAGCTTGTTTGAAAATTTACCGCTAATCTTGCTTTGCGCTTTAGTGATAATTTTCGGCGTATGGCACGTAGGTGATTTTTGGATGCTCGTCGAAAACGGCGTTAGAATAATGATGAGAGGTTAAAAATGAGAGGCGATAAATTTATAGAAATTTTAAAGACCAAAGTTAAGGTCTTAGAAGTTACCCGCCAAGCCGAGGATCAAATCACCGTTTTAGTGGATAGAAATGATCTGCCGCTTGCGGTTAAGACGCTATATTATGACATCGGCGGTTTTATCAGCACGATGATCCCTAACGATGAGCGCGAGCTAAACGGAAATTTCGCGCTTTACTATGCGATATCTATGGAAGGCGGCAAGATGACCGAAGCGGAGGATTTCGCCGCAGAGGATAAATGCTTCATCACCGTTAGGACGCTAATTCCCGGATCGGATCCGACGTTTCCGTCGGTTACTCCTTTAGTGCCTGCTTGTGTATGGTACGAAAGAGAAGCTTTCGATATGTTCGGCTTAATCGCTGAGGGCTTGCCTGATAAACGCCGCTTGGTGCTAAGCGATGATTGGCCAGATGGGCTTCATCCACTTCGCAAAGATGCAATGGACTATCGCTATAGGCCCGATCCTGTAGATCATAAAGACGAGCCTAATGCAGAGTTTTTATTTCCTAGCGGTGACGGCGTAGTAGATGTTCCGCTTGGACCTCTTCACGTAACGAGTGACGAGCCGGGACACTTCAGACTATTTTGCGACGGCGATGAGATTATCGATGCAGATTACCGCTTATTTTATCAGCACCGCGGTATGGAGAAGCTAGCTGAAAACCGAATGAACTACGATCAGATGGGCTATTTAGCAGAGCGCGTCTGCGGAATTTGCGGCTACGCTCACGCAATTGCGTGTATTGAAGCAGCAGAGAAAGCCATCAAGCTTGAAATTCCGCTTCGTGCGCAAGCCATCCGCGTCATCTGCCTTGAGATCGAGCGCCTTCACAGCCATCTTTTAAATATCGGTCTAGCTTGCGAAGTAACGGGTAACTACAACGCCTTCATGCATATCTTTAGGGTGCGCGAATACTCCATGGAGCTAGCTCAGCTCGTAACCGGCGGTCGCAAGACTTATGGCAATGTAATTATGGGCGGACTTCGCCGCGATATGACCGATAATGAAATTCGCAAGAGCATCGAGATCATCAACAAGCTCGACGTTCAAATTTCTGAAATTTGGGACGCCGTTATGGAGGATAAACGCCAAATCGGTCGCTGGAAAGGCGTGGGCGTATTAGATCGCAAAGTGGCGCGTGATTTTAGCCCGGTAGGTCCAAATATGAGAGCTTCCGGTTTTAAACGCGATAACCGCTACGATCATCCTTATGATTTCTTCAACAAGATAGAATTCGAAGTAGCCGTAGAGCACGGTGGCGATGTATTCAGCCGCGAAGTCGTAAGATATAAAGAGCTTAAACAATCGATCCACATCATCAGGCAGTGCTTGCATCAAATGCCGCAAACTCCGATAATGATCGATCCACAGACTATGATCAGACCGGAAAACTACGCTTTAGGTCACGACGAAGCACCGCGCGGCGAAAACGTCCACTGGATCATGCAAGGCAACGCTCAGAAAGTTTACCGCTGGAGATGTCGCGCCGCTACGTATAACAACTGGCCGAGCTTGCGATTTCAATTCCGCGGAAATAACATCTCCGATGCGGCGCTAATCGTATGTTCGATGGATCCGTGCTACTCATGCACTGAGCGCGTAACTTTAGTCGATATTAATAGCGGAAAGAGTAAAATTCTAACCGAAAAAGACCTTAAGAAATTTTGCCAAGACGGCAAGGTTAGCAAAAAGGATTTAAGATGATGAAATTATTCGACATTACCGAAAAATATGGTAAGGCGACCTATGCTTATCCGTTTGAGCCATACATCGTGCCCGAGAATTTTCGCGGGCAGCCTGAATACACCTATGAGCTTTGCATAGGCTGTGCTGCATGCGGTATCGCCTGCCCATCCAATGCGATTGAGCTTAAGATGAACGAAGCCCAAACCAAACTTATTTGGGAATTTGACTGCGGGCGCTGCATATTTTGCGGTCGCTGCGACGAGGTATGCCCTACGGGAGCGGTAAGGCTAGGTAATAGCTTTGAGCTAGCGGTAAAATTTGATAAAAGCGCGCTTATCCAACACGGCGAGCTTGAGATGGAGAAATGCAGCTGCTGCGGCAAGCCGATGACCCCAAAAAGGCTCATCAACTACACGTTAGAAAAGCTAAGTACTGCAAATTTGCTCCCAGGCAGATTAGAAGAAGCTAAAAAATATCTCTATATCTGTCCTGAATGCAAAAAAGCTCAAGCGGTCGAGAGAATGACTAAAGGCTTAGAGGAGGCAATAAAATGAGTTTGTATCAAGTCCCCGAAAATATTAAAAACGCAAACGATCTAACCGCAAAATTGGAGCTTTTGAAAAATATCAAACGAAGCTTCAGCGTTTATCGTATCGACTGCGGAAGTTGCAACGGCTGTGAAATCGAAATTTTTGCTTCCATCACGCCGATGTGGGATCCGGAGCGCTTCGGATTCAAACTGGTCGCAAACCCTCGCCACGCAGATATCTTAGTCTGCACCGGTCCGGTTACTCGACAGATGTATTATCCGCTGCTCCGCGCTTATGAGGCTGCGCCTGATCCAAAGATCGTAGTAGCTCTTGGAGCCTGCGGAAGCACTGGTGGAATTTTTCATGACGCATATAGCGTATGGAGCGGCATCGATAAGATTGTACCGGTAGATGTTTATATCCCAGGCTGCCCTCCGCATCCTGCTAGCATCATCTATGGTCTTGGCATGGCACTTGGCATTATTGATCAAAAGCTTCAAAAGAAGAGCTACGAGCAAGATAGCACTCTTCCACCACCGGTTGAGAGCTCCGTCATCGGCGATATTTTATTCGAGCGCGATCTGCAAGCTGAAGCTAAGAGGCTGATGAGCTATATTTTTGGAAGAGTTCTATTCGCAAAATATATGGATGCGATCAAAACCTCATCTGACGTTCACGATCCAAAAGCTTCTCGCGAGGCTCTACTTAACGCTATCTATACCGAAGAGGATCCTAGATACGCGGAGTGCATGGCGCTATTGCACAACGACGTGTATCTAAAATATGCCCGCGCTGCGGAGGAATTTAAAATCGATCCGCAAAAAGAGGTCTGGAGCAAACGATGATTGAGGTTTTTAAGCTTACAAGGCGGCATATGGACGAAAACGAAAATTTACCCAAAGAGCTAAAGGATATCAAGGTTTTTTCCACCTGCGTCGGTCACGGCGTAGGTACGATAGATTTTAGTGAAAAGGTACTTGAGATAGACGATGAAGAATTTAAACGCATCGTCGAAAACTCGGGCGACTACGTAAAATTTAAGATCGGAAATTTAAGCAAATATTTCGAGATTGAAATTTTTGCCGAGCACGCAGCTAAGCTAATCCCTCAGCTTTGCGAATGTGAGCTTAAAGATCTGCTAAAAAATATGCGCGAAGGATACTTCGTGCTAAGGAAGGATTTTTGATGCGAAAGGCGTTGCTTTGTATCGGCAATCCCCTTCGCGGCGACGACGACGTGGGCAATGAAACGGGGCGAATAGTCGAGGCGAATCTAAAAGACTGGCGCGTTTTTTACGGGCAGGATGTGCCCGAAAACGAATTTGCAGCCCTTAGGGAATTCGCCCCTGAAATTCTGATCGTAGTAGATGCGATGAGCGGCTTTGATGAGGATAAGATCGAATTTTTTGACCTCAGCAACGATCGCGACTATATCTACTCGACGCATAACCTGCCTACGCCGGTGCTTCTAAGCTATCTGCGCAAAATTTGCCCAAAGACGTTGTTTTTGGGCATAAGCGTGCTGCTTGATAACGTCCTTGATTTTAAAGAAGGACTGAGCGAGAGCGCAAAAAAAAGTGCGCAAAAAGCTTATGAGCGTATCTTAGAAATTGATTCAAATTTAAATGAGGAGGAGTAAATGTTAAATCCTGCAGAAACCGCGCAAGCGGTGTCTAGTTCGATGCAACACAAGGCGCATACCCCGCTAATTAGCATAATTTTTCTAGCTATAATGGCGGGCGCTGCAATCGCTATGGGCGATATTTTCTGGGCTCACTCAACCGTCGGAATGGCTGAAAAGCAATCTATTGGCTTATCGAATTTCATCGGTGGTATTACCTTTAGCTGCGGTCTGATGATGGTGGTTTTTTACGGTGGGCATCTATTTACCAGCTCGGTTTTAACGGGAGTACCTGCCGCCGATGGCAAATTACCGCTAGGTAAAACTATCGGCTATTGGGCTATCGTTTGGTGCTTTAACTTCGTAGGCGGCGCATTAATCGCGTATATGTATTATTACTCAGGACTTCCGCTTAAATATGACGGCTACATCTTGCAGCACTTCATTCCTGCGGCAGCAGGCAAAATAAACGCACCTTTTCATGAGCTATTCATCCGCGGAATTTTTTGTAACGTGTTTGTATGTATGTCTATCTGGACTGCAACCAGCGAGAGCAATCTATCGGGTAAATTCTTTGCAATTATGTGGATGATCGGCGCATTCGTAGCTTGCTCGATGGAACACTGCGTTGCAAATATGTTTATCCTAACCGAAGGTATCATCGCTAAAGGTCACTATCTTGCGGCTGCAGGTGGCGATGTAAATGCTCTTGCAAGCTCGCTTCACGGTGTAACGGCAGCTCAAATAGATTCAATAAACTGGGAAAATTTCATCGTTAAAAATATGATCCCAGTTACGCTAGGCAACATCTGCGGCGGTCTATTTTTCGTAGGCTTGGTCGGATTTATGGTCAATAAATACGATATGAAAAAGAAAGACTAATATATCGCGCTTCAGCACGATATAAACAAAATATGGCGCGGCACTTTGCCGCGCATTTTTAGTTTCTTAAATTTTAAAAATTCCGATGCGTAAAATTTCGCTCGATCCAAAATTTTAAATTCCATTGCAACACATAAAATTCCAGATTGATTTAAAATTTTAAATTCCATAGCCTGCCGCTAAATTTAAAATTCCAAAGCTTTGCGTTTCGGGATAGTGGATAAAACCAAAAGCGAATTGCGTGTTAAAATTTTAAGCAAATTCAAAACAGAATTTTAAACGAGATCACAAACCCAAATTTTAGACGAAATCCTAAACGAAATTCGGGATGAAATTCTAAAACCAAGCTCTTGATAAAAATTTTACGCTGTAAATCTAGGCAAAATTTTGCGCTGTAACTTTAGACAAAATTTCGCGCTTAAGCCGTAAGCGTAAGCTGCATAAATGCTTTAAAAAAACTCCAGTCCGAGCCTAAACACAGTAACTAAGCAATCTGTCGTAGTCCAGGATCAAAAACTCGTGCTGACTGATTTTTTGAATTACGTTATCTTTTACAAGCTCGTTAAACGCGGTACTCGCGCTTTGACGCTTAAGCCCCACAAAGGATGAAAGCACCTTTAGCGAAAAGGGCAAAAAGACGTATTTGTAGCCGTTTTGATGAAAATTCTGCTCGTTTGCAAGCTCGATCAAAAAGCTCGCGATGCGCCCTTTTGCATTTTCAAAAAGTATAGAGCGTGTGATTTTGCGCTGCAGCAGGATTATCTCAGTCAAAATTTTTATATATGCCTCGCAAAAGCTGCGATTTGCCAAGATCTCTCCGAGTCCGCTCGCATCGATCGTATAAATCTCGCTGTCCTCTAAAAACTCAAGCGCGCAAATTTCATTAAGAATGGTGATATTGTCCTTGTTTAGGTAGTTGATGATGAATTCTTCGCCGTCTTCAAAAAACGAAAGCTTCGCCTGCCCGCTTTTAAAAATAAAAACTTTAGGCGCCTCGCTATAAAAAACATAGCCTTTTTTGATGACTTGGTGCTCGAACATTGCAAGCTCCTCGTCGCTAAGCGTGGCGATAGCCTCGGTTTGCAGTAGTCCCAGCCGCGATTTTTCCATATAACCTCCAAAAGCTAAGAATTATACAATGAAATATTTAGACAAAGATAAAGCTGCGCGGATGAAATTTACTATCCACACTATGACTGCGCATCTAGGTCGCCGGAGCTAATAAATTTTATAGCTTTTAAAATTCTAAATTTTGCCCGCGCTTTGCATCGCGTAAAATTTCAAAAATTCATTAAGCTTTACGCGGCGAGATTATAGCCAAAACCCGCGGCGCGAATTTAAAATTCTGTCTCTTAATAAAAATTCATATCATTTTATTGAAATTTTATTTAGCAAGGATATAATAATGCATATTAAAAATAAGCGGTATTTTACTCGCGATGAGACCGCAAGAAAGGCACTTTATGCAAAAGTTAAATTTTAAAAATAACGTCTCCGAGACGCTGCTAATCAATGTCTATATGCGCCACTTGGATTTCAAAGACGCGGATCCGATCCTAAACGATCCCTTTTCAAGCGCCGTGGTAGAGCAGATCGATTATGATTTTGCAAAATTTAACGACGCGCGCCTTAGCAAGACGGGCACGGTGATCCGCGCGAAATTTTTTGACGACGAGACGCTGCGGCTAGCTAAAGAATTTGATCGCCCTATCATCGTGCAGCTCGGCGCGGGGCTCGACACCCGCCCACTTAGACTGCAAAAAGCCCTACCAAACGCCCTATTTTACGACCTCGACTTGCCCGACGTCATCGCCGTACGCGACGAGCTGTTACCCAAAGCAAAGAATAACTTCAGCCTGCCCTACTCGATGTTAGATCACTCGTGGATGGACGAGCTAGTCGCAAAGCACGGCAGCGCGGGCTACATCTTCATCTTAGAGGGCGTGAGTATGTATTTTGAGAAAGATGAATTTAAGAAATTTTTTATCGCGCTTTCGCAAAAATTTAGCGGCTACGTGCTGAGCGACTTTATGAGCGATTTTTCGGTAAGAAAATTCGACTCCAAACGCCACGACGCGATGCGGCACATGCAAAACGCGCCCTTTAAAATGGGCATTAGCGGCGGCGTAGAGGTGCAGAGCTGGGAGCCTGCGCGTATCCGCTTCATAAAAGAAGCCGCGATGATGAAAATGTATCACGACCACTGGAGCCTCAAAGCGCGCCTCTTTAGCCTAATCCCCGCCTTTTGCAACGCGTGCAAGATGTTCGTTTTCAAAATCGGCGGTGATGAATAATAAGGCTTAAAATTTCAGTTGATTGCTTTGCAAATTTCGACAGCTAAGGCGCGAATTCTAAGCTGCTTATCTGGAGTTGGCATGCAGCAAACAGCACATACCGCTTTGCTCAATGCTTGAGTAAAATTATAAAAACGCTTTAAAATTTCGCTTAAATTTCTCTCGATTTATAGGAATTTAAGAGTTTTTAAAATATATTTTCGCATCTTAAATTCACGGAAAATATCATGCAAAATTTTCTCGACAAACTCACCGCCACAATCGACGCGATCAACTCCTTTTTGTGGGGTCCGTACTTTCTGATCGCCCTACTTTGCGGCACCGGCGCGTATTTTACGGCGCGCTTGCACCTGGTGCAGATTTTTAAATTTAGAATGGGCGCGCGCAAGCTTTTCGGCAACTTCTCCCTGCACGGCGAGGCTGCGGGCAAAAGCGGCATGAGCTCGTTCCAAGCCGTCGCCACGGCGATCGCCGCACAGGTCGGCACGGGCAACCTGGTAGGCGCCAGCACTGCGTTAGTAATGGGCGGACCGGGCGCGATATTTTGGATGTGGTGCGCGGCGTTTTTAGGCATGGCGACGAATTTTGCAGAGATCTGCCTGGCTCAAATTTACCGCACCAAGGATGACAGCGGACATATGATCGGAGGGCCCGCGTTTTACATCAGCCGCGGACTCAAAAGCCCCCTTGCCAAGCCTTTAGCGGCGTTTTTTGCGCTAGCCATCATCTTTGCTTTGGGCTTCATGGGCAATATGGTGCAGGCAAACTCCATCTCCGACGGCTTTAGCAGCGCATTCGGAATCCCGAAGTGGGTGAGCGGCGCAGCATTGGCGCTCATCTGCTGCGTCATCTTTTTTGGCGGCGTCAAGGCAATCGCGCGCGTAGCCGAAAAGGTCGTGCCACTAATGGCGATCTGCTACGTGCTCGTCGGTCTCATCATCATCGGCTCGAATTTCGATAAAATTCCATCCGTCATTGCGCTGATATTCAAAGCCGCATTCGATCCATCCGCTGCCTGGGGCGGCGCTACGGGCGCTACGATCGCCACTGCGATGAGATACGGCATCGCGCGCGGGCTCTTTTCAAACGAAGCGGGCATGGGCTCGACGCCGCACGCACACGCCGCGGCGAACGTCAAACACCCCGTAGATCAAGCCGTGCTCGGCATAATGGGCGTTTTCGTCGATACCTTTATCGTGCTTAACATCACCGTTTTTGTCGTACTCAGCACCGACGTAGTCACCTTCGAAAACGGTAAGGCGGTATTTTCGGGCATCTCGCTGGTGCAAGAAGCCTTCGGGTCGCAAATTTTGGGTCGCAGCGGCGGCTACGGCTTCGTGGCGATCTGCCTGTTTTTCTTCGCATTTACCACGATTTTGGGCTGGTATTACTTCGCCGAGATCAACGTGCGATACCTCCTGGGCGCAAAATTCGTCAAGCTCTTGCAAATTTTAGTCGTCGCATTCGTATTCATAGGAAGTGTGCAAAAGATCGACCTCGTCTGGGGGCTAGCCGATATGTTTAACGGACTGATGGTGATCCCCAACTTAATCGCGATCATCCTACTTAGCCCCGTCGTCGTGCGGCTTTTGAGCGATTTTAACGACGGCAAAAGCTACGACGCGAACGACTATAAATAACGCTACGCGCTAAATTTCAAGCCCGCACTTGGAATTTAGCGCAAAATCATCTTAAAATTTAGAATTTTAAAATTCTTTTCGAGCTAAAATTCTTGCCTAAATTTTATGATCTAAGGAGAAGGCATGCAAATTTTAAGGAGCAAAAAATGCCCGTTTTAAAGGCATTGCTGACCGGGCAACCGCGCACTTACGGCGACGAACGCGCTACGCAGCCCCTAAAAAAGCGCTGGGAGACGGCGATATTCAAGCAAGCCAGAGCGGGCGAAGTGCGCGCGAATGAGCTTGGATTCGAGGGCGACGCGGTAGCCGACACGCTGCATCACGGCGGCATGGAAAAGGCGATTTTTGCCAACTCGCTGCAAAATTACGCCGCGTGGGAGAGATTTTTGGGGCTTAAAAATCTAGCTTACGGCGCGATGGGCGAAAACCTCACGATCAGCGGACTACACGAGCAAAACGTCTGCATCGGCGATGTGCACCGCATAGGCTCGCTGGTACTGCAAGTAAGCCAGCCGCGCAAGCCCTGCTACAAGCTTTCAATGCGCTGGGGCAACGCAGAGATGACGGCGGAGATCGCGCGCAGCGGACTTACCGGCTGGTACTACCGCGTGCTGGAGGCGGGCTCGTGCCGCGCGAGCGACGAGATCTACGTCGTAGAGCGCGACCCCGCTATGATGAGCGTGATGGAGCTCAACCGTCTATTTTACGGCGAGCGTATCGATGAAGGGCTGTTAGCAAAATTTAACCGGCTTGCGACGCTTACGCCAAAATGGCGAGAGGACATGCGCCGCAAGCTAGAAGGCAGCTACGACGACAGCTTTATGCGGCTATGAAATTTAGCCCCAAGCCATTCCGTCAAGCATCTGCGAATAGATTGACATGTCCTATTCGGCGTATGAATTTTGAGCATTGGATATTTGTAGCGGCGTTTTTTCTTACTTGTTAAAATTTTATGTTATTGCGCTAGGTCAAAGACCTGGACACCTGATTTAAAGCTTTCTTTCTAGGCGGTTTCGCTGAGCTCGGCGAAGGCGCTTGCATTAGCTATGGGCAGTAATCTAGGTTGCTGCGACTTATTGTAGCAATTAAGACAATGGCAGGAAGATAAGCAAAATAATGAAATTTAGCTTAAATTCGCAAAAATGCTTTTACTGCCTTGAGCTTCCAAAGCATTTTCTATAATATCCGCATCGGCTCGCAAAAAATACTTTTTTGATGTGAGCCCTAAATTCAGGCTAAATTTCAAAGCTAGAATTTTAATTTAATCCGCGCCGCACGCACGCAAACGATCTATTCTCTTGCCCTATTTTATGACATGATGCAGCTACAAACGGAATTAAAAACGCAAATTTAATCGCGCCTAGAATTTAATCTATATGAAGTCTAAATTTAATCGCACATTAAAAGCCGCGCGCGCTCTTTGTAAATTTTAAAATTTAAAAGCGGTAAATTTAACTCTCTTGCTCGCAGCGAATTTTTTTTTCAAAAATCAAAAAGCGAACTATTTTTACTCGCGAGACAACCTCATCTCGCGCATTTAGCGGCACAACCCACGCTACAAACGGGCTCCTAAAAGCTTTTAACGCGCGCCAAATTGAGCGCCAAAGCCTTGCCTACCGCCTTTAAAAGCTCATTTATAACGCTCGCTATAAGTAGAATTTTACGCGAATTTTGCGCGGCGCGGTAACAATTACGACCTTTTAAGAGCGCGTACCGCAGTTTAAAAGCCTACTTCAGCTTTTTAAACCGCGCGCTGTATGGCTCAAAGTCCGTCCATTCCCCTGCTCAATCAACTACCGTAATCCCCGCATCCGCGCAGGTTTTTCGCGCCTTTTTAGATATGCCGATGCCGGTCGTCTCGATTTTTTTAAGATTTTTGAAGGGCGCAAGCTCGGCGGTATCGATGTTTTTAATATCGAAAAGCTCGTCCTCGCCGTCCCAATCAGGCGCGATTTGCAGGTAAATTTCGTTTCCGCCGTCAAGATATAGCTCGCTCACCCGCTCCGCCAAATTTGCGGGGATATCATAGTCCTTGAACCACTTTTTGGCTTGCGGCAGCGCGCCGAAGTCCGCGTACGGATCGATGCCGCGCTCTTCGCAGTACTCAAACACGTCAAATTTGGGCTGTAGCAGGGATTTTTCATACATCAGCTCGTTCATCACGGCGATTTTGAAATTGAAATTTTTAAACGCTAGCGTCTCGCCGGCCGCGCGCAGAAGCTTAAATTTATCGCTCGGCCTGCGCTTTACCTTTTTCGTCTTTTGATTGATGCAGACGCGCCCTATCGGCATTTTCGCAGCTCGCACGATATCTGCGATCTCGTCGGTGTCGCGCTTAGCGAAGCGCTCGGCAAAATCCATCGCGCCTATGCGCTCCTGCACGGCCTCGGCTAGAGCTAGCGAGACTTCGAATTTACCTAGGCTAAGCTCCAAAAATATATATGCGCCGCGCAGCTCCTGCTCAGATACGACCTCAAGCGGCGGTCTGCCATCTATCGTGAACGCGCCGCCGTAGAGCTTGCGCGGAACCTCGTGCTGCACGCTCTTTGCGACCTCAAGCATCAAAATCATCTCGGCAAGCTTCTGCTCTGCGAGCTCGCCTGCGCGCACAAAGACGAAAATCCCTGCCTCATCCCAAAAATAGCGGCTTTTGCCCTCTCCGTCATCGATCACGCGCGGCTGTCCCAAGGCTTCGTTAAACTTAGTTAGATCAAACTCGCAGTTTACGCCGCCGATGAAAATACCATCCGGACGCACATCGACGTCAAATTTATCCTTTTTAAAAATGTCAAACAGTCCCATTTTATCGCTCCTGATTTTGCCTTAAATTTCGTTTTAAAATTTTTCCAAAAACCCGTAAAAATCGTCTGCGAAAAGCCTATCTTCGCCCTGCGCGTAGTCGCGCACGAAGACTTTGTATTCGCACGGCGCGTCGCCTGCTCGCTCGCTCGCTATCTTTTTCGTCGCTCCGCTTGCCGCCTCGCTCATTGTCGCGCCCGCCGTTTTACACGTCGTTTCGTCTGCCTCTTCGGCATTCATATTGCGCGCCGCATCCGCCGATCTCTCCGCGCGCGCTTCGTCGCCAGGTGCCCTATTTTCCGCACTGTCGGATACCGTCGCGACGACTGTATCGCGTACCGTCGCGCTCATGGCTTCGTCGCTCGTGCTCTCCGCCGTCTTGCCGCGCGCCGTGTTTGGCGAGCCGTCCGCTATGTCGCCTGCGGGCGAAATTTTAAAATAATACTCCTCGTCCTCGAGCTGCAAGAATACGAGCTCGTCCGCGGCAAATAGCCCGTTTTTGAGATTTACCTCATACGTGTAGCAGATGTCGGCGTCGGCACTATCCGCAAACTCGGGCGGCGCGATCGTTTTTAGCTCCGTCCCCGCCGCGCTCACGCTGGCGTATCTTAGCAGCATCTGCTTGTAGCTCGCAGGCAGCGCAAAACCGAGCCTCCGCTGCGCCTTCTCAATCCATGCGGGCTCTATATCGCTGCGCCCCAAGGCCGTGATATTTTTAGATTTTTGAATAAGTTCTTCTATCATTTTGATCCCATTTCGAGCAAGAAATTTTAACGCCTTAGCAGCACTAAAACGCGCTGTTTGCATAAAACCACAGGCATTTAGCGCGGCTTTGAAAATCTAAATTTAAAAGCACGCAGCTTCAAAACCAAAGCAAGCCGTTTAAAATTTCGAGCGCCCGCGCATAAAATTTTGACCGCAAACGCGAACTGGCAGAGTTTTAGCGATCTAAATTTTGCCGCTAAGCCCTAGCCAGCGCTATTACTTCGATCTCTACAAGCGCGCCTTTGGGGAGTTTGGCGACCTGTACCGTACTGCGAGCCGGTTTGTGCTCGCCGAACGCCGCTGCGTATATCTCGTTCACCGTGGCAAAATCGCCCATATCGGCCAGAAAAATCGTCGTTTTTACGGCATCTTGCAGCGTCGCGCCCACTTCTTTCAGGATCGCGGCGAGGTTTTTCAAAACCTGCCTGCTCTGTGCCTCCACGCCGCCCGCGACGAACTCGCCATCCGGTTTAAGCGCGATCTGCCCCGAGGTAAAGATGAGCCCGCCCGCCTTGATCGCCTGAGAGTACGGCCCAATGGCCTGCGCCGCATCGGGAGTCGAAATAATCTGCATATTAAATCCTTTGTGAAAAATTTTGCCCATTTTATCGCAAAATATTTTAACTTTGTTTTAGGCGGCGGAATTTTGCGGGCAGGCGGGCGTGGATGCGGCTGGTACGATGAAATTTAATTGGCGCGAGAGGTTGGCTAAATTTCGACGGGCGAGGCAAAACAGATACGCGGCAATGTGACAAATTAAATGGCATGGATAGACAATCGCCTACGATATCAGAGTGAAACGGCAGGCGCAGCGGTACGGTTAAATTTATCGCGCAAATACAGCTAGCAATATGGCGGAAGGTAGTTAGCGCGAAATGGCGAGCCGTGACGGCGAAACGACAAAATTCAAAATAGCTGACGGGTGCAGAAAACGGCGCGTGAAAGTGCGGCTAAATTTAATCGCTGCGAGTGGATTTGGTAGCACATACGGCAGCGCGATAAAACGATCTACAAAGTAGTATTTTAAAATTTTGCTGACGTAAGCGTATGAAGTTTTATAAGCACCGGCGCGATAATGCCGCGTGCTCGGCAATACGACTAAATTCTATCAATGGCGGCAAATAAAATAGATACGCGGGTAATAAACCGACACGAATAAATAAAATTTCATCGGCGATACACAGCTCTAGATCAGTACGACGTTAAGCAAGATCGGTGCCGCAGTAGTAAAATCGGCACTATTGCGACAGCAAGATCGGCGTCATTGCGGCAAATCGGCGAGGGCTCATAAAATTTTACGTGAAATTTTATACGAAATCCTGTATAAAATTCTATGATTTTGACTTGAGATCAGCCTGCGATAAGTTCTCAACCAGTCTGTAATTAATTTGCAATCAGTCCGTAAAGTAGCTTTAAAATCGTAGCGGCAACGACGAACAGAAGCATCTTGCGCACAAATTTCACGTCGCATCTCATCACGAGGCTTGAGCCTGCGAAGCTGCCCGCGATCTGTCCGACCGCCATCACCGCTCCGACGAGCCATAAAATCTGCCCGCCGATGATAAAAACGCCCAAAGAGACGATGTTTGAGGTGAAATTTAAAACCTTCGTGTGTGCGACCGCCTTTTTCATATATAGCCCTAAAATTCCCACGAGTGCAAACGTCCAAAACGAGCCCGTACCCGGGCCGAAAAATCCGTCGTAAAACCCTAAAACAAGCCCAAAAATCGCGTAAAAGCTCTTTTTTGACATCTTGGGTTTGGCGGGCGCTTCGCCTAGATTCGGCGAAAAAATCATATAAAATAAAAGCGCCAGCAGCAGGATCGGAATGAGATAGTTTAGGAATTTCGCATCGATTAGGAGCAGGACATAAGCGCCGACGAGTCCGCCTACGAACGTAAAAATCACGCCGCGCAGGATCTCCGCCGCATCGACGTAGCCCTTGCGGATGAAATTTAAAGCGGCGGTGAAGCTTCCGAAACTGCCTTGAAATCTATTTGTGGCGATCGCTACATGCGGCGGAACGCCCACGGCAAGCAGCGCAGGCAGCGAGATCAGCCCGCCGCCGCCCGCGATCGAGTCGATAAATCCGCCGAAAAACGCCGCCGCAAAAAGCACCACGAACTGCCAAAGCTCAAGCTCCATCTTTGTCCTTTTCTCAAATCACACTGGCATGCGCTATGAGCGCCTGCCAGAATTCCGCGCAATTACGATCGCAAAACCGCTCATACACTGCAAAGTGCATACAAGCGCCTGCTAGAAATTCGTGAAATCCAAAAAATTCCACGGAATTATATCGGATTTTGCTACACGGCTCTTGCTTAAATTTTATGAAATTTACCGCGCGATTGCTGTTTTAGCTCCATGCAATCTATCGCGTCACGCACAAGCTGCAAAATTTCATAAAATTTAAGCAGCACAAGGCTGTGGAATTTTACCTAAATTTCACAAGATGAGTCCTACAATTCAGCGCGGCTATCCGTGAAATTTGCATAATTTTATGAAGCGATCTTTTACCGAAATTCTATAAAATTTCGGCACGCTGTACTCAAAACGCACGGCAAAATCCATAAAGTCAGCCCTACTTATGCGGCAAAACAGCGCAAAATTCCGCCGTGTACCCGCATTGAATCTCCATAAAATTTCATCCGCTCGTGTTAAGTAAAATTCCGCCGACTTACTCCGCGATTTTGTAAGGGCTCGCGCCTAATTCGGGTAAAATTTTATCTATCTCGCCGCTCTGTCCGAGACGATACAGCGCGAAGTCGTATTTGATGGGATCGCTCGGATCGAAGCGCCTTAAGCTTTGCGTAAGCTGCAAAACCGCCTCAAAATCGTAACTCTTGCGATCGATCAGCCCAAGCTTAAGCGAAACTTTGTGCGTGTGGGTATCGAGCGGGATGAGGAGGCGCGATTTTTCGATCTTTTTGTACAGCCCCAGATCGATGTCGCTGTCGCGCACCGCCCAGCGCAGGAAAAGATTGTAGCGCTTATACGGCGACGTGGGCTTTTGCGCGAAGCCGCGCCCGAAAAAAAACTCATATCCCGGGCTGCGGTAGGGATTTAATCTGTAAATCTCGCCGATTAAAAAATTTATTCCATCCTCGATCCGTCCGCTTTTTTGCATACCGCAAAGCACGCTCTCTTCGATGCTGAGGCTGTTTTTAAGCCGCTTTAAAGTTATAAAAATTTCAGCGACGTCGCGCGGGCTTTGAAATCTATATTTTTTGCCCGCAAACTCCGCTCTCATGCGCTCATCGCTCCCGTCCAAAAGCGAAAAATCAAGCGAGCGGAGGAATTTTAAAATTTGAGCCGCGCTCCCGTAAGCAAACAGCGCGCAGATAAGCGCCGCGACGTCGTTTCGATGCCCCTTTGCGACCTGCAGCGGATCGGGCGCGCCGAAAAGATCCGCGTCGCAATTTTTCAAATCGGCGTAGTAATCTAAAATTTGCTTTAAATTTTTCATTTTGCGTAATAACTCATCGTCGTAGCGCCGAATTTTCGCGATTTAAGCAGCGTAAAATCGCCGATTTTAGGCGGCAGCTCAAGCTCGCTCATATGCTCGATCGCGATTAGCAGCTCGCACTGCGCGGAGCCCAGGCGTTCTATCAGCGCCAACACCCGCTCGTAAATCTCACCAAAGCCCTGCCTGATCGCAAACGGCGGGTCCAGATATACAAACACTCTGCGCGCGAGATCGGAGACGGAATTTTCGCTAGAATTTGCAGTATGGCTCTCGCTAGAATTTGCGGCAGAGCGTGCATTCATATCCGCTTGCAGCTCGTGCAAAATTACAGGCAGCCGTTCGAAGCAATCGCCCAAAATCGCGTTTGCGCCGAGTCCGAAAAGCTCGAAATTTTTCCGCATTATCTTATGCGCGGCAGCGTCCTTTTCGATCGCATAAACGTTTTTTGCGCCGTTGCTTAGCGCTTCAAGCGCCATCGCACCGCTGCCGCCGAAGCACTCGATAAACGTCGCGCCGCGCAACTCCGCTCGCCACGTATCGAAAAACGAGCCTTTTACGATGCTTTTCGTGCTGCGCGTGCTCGAAAGCGCGGGCAGAGCGAGCTTTTTGCCCCTATAAATGCCGCTTGAAATTTGCGTAAAGAGCGTGCCGTCAGGTTTGGAAAATTTAGCCATTTTGCCTTCTTAAAATTTCGATGATTTTTACCTTAAACTCATCAAACAGCGCGCAAATTTCCTCTTCCGCCGCATCGTATCCGCTAAAATCCCGCTTTAGCAAACCTTGGAAATCCTCCAGCTTCGTTAGCAGAGTATTCTTTGAAAATGGGAGCGTCAAATCTCCGTCCTCGCCGATCAAAAATAGCGGTTTTACCGAGCTTTGCGGCTCGTCGCTTATCACAAAGTCGCAATCCTGCGCACTTGTGGCATGGTCCTTCAAAAACAGCTCCAGCGTCTTTTGTAAAATTTCGCAGTCGCAATCGATAAAAGCTTTCATCAAAGCCCTTTTTTAAATTTTATCATCTTAAACTTTTCGCCAAACTCCGCGCGCAGGTGATTAAACTGCAAAAGCGCGTTCAGGTAGCCCTTCTCGCCGCTTTTTTGCATAAAAAGCTCTAAAAGCTGGACCGCGCCGAAGTCTATCAAAGCCGCGATCTGTCTTTTAAAATCCGCCGTCGCAGCGCCCGCGTCCTCAAACGCAGCACGCAAAATTTCAAAATTTACGTCGTAGGTAAGATCACTTTTGCCGTAAAAATCGCTCAAGTTTTGCACCTCAAAGAAGCCAAAAACTTCGTGATTTCGGTAAATTCGCAGGCTGAAATCGCCGCTAGCGCCCATCTGCCCGTAATCGAAGGCGATGAAATAAAACCGCTGCGCGCTAGCGCAAATTTCGCGCGCAAAGCGAAAGTATCCGATCGGGATTTCGCCGCGCGAGATACCGAATCTACGCGCAAGGGTTAAAATTTCGCGTTCTTTTATGAGGGCAAATTTTGCCGCACCGCTTTTTATAAAAAGCATATTTTCGCCGTCCACCGCCTCGCATTTAAAGGCGTCGAAAAGTTCATTTGCCACAAAGATCGCATCTTTAAATTTCGCCTCATGCGCGCTTGTGAAATGCTTTAGCGCGATTTCGTCACCGAAGCTCTCTGTAAAGCTCGCCCGCTGTAGCTCGCGCAGGCGCTCGTGCGGCTCGATGATCGCAAAGCTAAATTTATCAAGCGCCGCCGCACCGCCCAGCGTAAAGATAGCTTGCGCTATGTCGCAAAGCAGCCGCCCGTCGTGCGAGCCGATTTCTACGATAGCGATTTTGGCGCTATCGTGCGACTTTTTTGCAGGTGCAGCGTCTAAATTTAGCTCGCTCGCCGCAAGATTTTGCCGCGACCTATTTGAGCTCGGCGCCGCGTCTAAGCTTAACTCTTGCGTCGCGCAAAAATCCGCGCTTAGGCGTAAAATTTCGCGCGCGATGCATATCCCAAAAAAGCTCCCTACGCTCACGGCAGTGTAAAAATCGCCGCTCTTGCCGATTTTAGCGGCATTTGCGTAGTAGCTCTCGTTTAGCCAGCCCTCGAAAAAATCGCTAAATTTCACGCCCGCACTATCTCGTCCAGGCTCTTGCGTAGGCGCGCAAAGCCCTCTTTGATCTCCGGTTTTTTGATATTTAGCGCAGGCAAAAATCTAAGGGTGCACTTGCCGGATTTTAGGATCAAAAGTCCGTTTTGCAGGGCTTTGTTAAAGATCTCGCTCAGATTTTTTTCATCGCGCAGCACGAGGCCTTGCATCAGACCGAGCCCCACGCGCTTTTCGATCAGGCTAGGATAGTCTGCGGCGAGCCTGTCTAGTTTTTTGATAAATCTTTTTATAGTCTTATCAAGCTTGCCGCTCGCTTTTAAAAACTGAAGCTGCGAAAGCACCGCAAGCGCCGTAGAGGTCGCCAAAAAGTTACCACCGAAGGTGCTGCCGTGCTCGCCCGGAGCGAAAATGTTTTGCTGCGCCACGCACGCGCCGATCGGCACACCGCCCGCAAGACCTTTGGCAAAGGTGATGATGTCGGGGCGGATGCCGTAAATTTGCGACGTCGCGAACTCGCCCGTGCGATATACGCCGCACTGCACCTCGTCGGTGATCAAAAGCAGCTTTTTCTCTTTCAAAACAGCCGCCAGCTTTTGCACGCTAGCCTTATCCAGGGGTTTAATGCCACCCTCGCCCTGGACTAGCTCGATCATCACGGCGACGCTGTTTTCATCGATGTGCGCGATGATCTCCTCGATATCGTCGAAAAATTTAAATCCTGGCATATAGGGCGCAAAAATTTCCGGATGAAATTTCTCCTGCCCGGTAGCTTGCAGCGTTGCTAGCGTGCGGCCGTGGAAGGAATTTCGCAGAGTTAGAATTTCAAATTTTTTATTAGGGAAGTTTACGGTGCCGTACTTGCGCGCCATTTTGATCGCCGCTTCGTTCGCCTCAGCGCCGGAGTTGCAAAACACTGCGTAGCTGCGATACCCTAAAAGCTCGCTAATCTTTTGAGCCAGGGCTTCTTGGGGCAGAATTCTATAGATATTCGAGCCGTGGATGATCTGTGCGGCTTGCGTGCCGATCGCTTCCAGCACGATCTCGTTTGCGTGCCCCAGGCAGTTTACGCCGATACCTGCGCCGAAATCCACGTAGTCCTTGCCCGCTTCGTCATAGACTATCGAGCCCTCGCCTCTTACCAGCGCTACGTTTACGCGCGCGAAATTATCCATCAAATAGTTCATTTTTTATACTCCACTTTAGGCAGATGCCAAGATTTGTAATAAGCCATCATGCGAAACGCAACTCCTAAAACTAGCAAAATAAGCACCGAAACTACGCCGCTAAGCCCCAATCCATCAAGCACGAAATATATCAAGCCCACGCCCATGCTTATCGTGCCATAAAGCCCCGTATGCAAAAACCACGGCACTTCGTTCAGCAGCACGTCGCGCAAAATACCGCCGCCCACGCCGTTGCAAAATGCGATCAGCACCACGCCAAAAACGTTGTGATTGTAGCTTAGCGCAACCATCGCTCCCACGATCGAAAAGCTTACGACGTCGATCGCATCGGTTAGAATAAATAAAAATTTACCCTCTAAATCGCGATTTTCGTAAAGTTTGGCAAAAATGGCTACGGCGCTTACCGCAAGCACGATCGTTACGGGCGCATAGTGCGTAAACGAGTAGATTTCGCGGCTTACTAAGGTGTCGCGCATGATCCCGCCGCCAAGCGCCGTCAAAAATGCCGCGATAAAGATCCCAAGCCAATCGCAGCCCTTCTTTACGCCGAATAAAAACCCGCTAAGCGCCGCCGAAGCGATGCCTACGCACTCCGTAAGCTCTAAAATACTCATATCACAAACCGCTAAAATCCTTTTAAAAACGCATTTTACAACAACTAAATATAAATTTCGGTAAAGCGCGACGAGCGGGAGAAATTTAGGCGCTGCGGTATAAATTTAAAGCGGCGGGTAAAATTTGAGCGCGGCGAATTAAAATTCTACGAGATAGAATTTCGTATGGTAGAATTTTGCGCGGCTAAAATACGGCGCCGTCAGGGCGTAAATATAAAATTTAGACTTGAAATTTATAAACGGCTGCGGAGATAAAATTTCATAGAATTTTATCGCAGTTAAACTACAGCGTCGCGGCTTAGCAAAAATTTTAGTTTGAAATTTACAGCACCTACGCGCTAGAAAGAATTTAACGCTACAAAATCGGCTCTATGCTTACGCTAACGGCGCATAAATTTTGATTTGAAATTGCGCCCTCGTGTTTTGCCGCTATAAAATTTCATGCGATTTTACGAAGACCTAATCCGAGCAGAATTCTACGTAAAATTTTAAAATTTAGCGGTCGAATTTTGCGTGGAATTTTACGCCGAGCCCCCGCTAGATTAGCGCAGTCGCTCTTTTAAAATTTCCCAAATCTCGGGCATTGCCAGCAGTCCATTATGCGGCGCGGCGGCTATTTCATAAAATAGATCGCTCGCCTTAAGAGATCCCGCAAGATCATACGAGTGATGCACCGGTATCAGCTCGTCGGCGGTGCCGTGGATGAGCGTGATCTGCGTACCGCGTGCCGCTTGCAAAAATTCCGCGGTCGGAATCTTGTAGCGGATCAAAAATTTCGGCACGAAGGGGATTTTTTCGTGCACAAGCCGCTCGAAGCTAAAATATGGCGCGAGCAAAATCAGCCGCGCCGCGTCCCACTTCGCAGCCTGCTGTGCCGCGATGCCGCTTCCGATCGAGTAGCCGATCATCGCGAGCTTTCTTGGCGGATGCTGCGCTAAAACGTAGCGGCTCATCGCATCCGCACTCGCAAAAAGCTGCTGCTGCGATGAAATTTTGCCGTCCGATTTGCCGTAGCCCGGGTAATCGAAAATATAAAAATCGTATCCCAAAGCCGCAAAATCCGCGCCGTATGCGCCCCAGCCGCTAACGTCGCCGAAGTTGCCGTGAAAGAACAGAATCGCACCTTTAGGCTCTGCCGCGCTAAATTTCAGTCCGTTTATCAACCCGCCCCCAAACGGGATATTGATCTCTTGAAATTTTATCGCAGCGGAGTTTGTATTATTGCCCGCATCGCCGTTTACTGCGGCGTTTTCGCCGACGCGCTCGGCGCTAGTTTGAGCGTTTTTGTTTTTGATCTCGCCCGCTGCAGCGCCGCCTTCTTTCGTGCCGCTCGCTGCGGAAGCGCTTTCGTCCGCAGCGCTGTTTGTCGCCGCACCATTTTGCGTAGCGGACGTCGATGCCTCTAAATGCTCGCCGTTCTCGGGCGCATTCACAAGTCCTGCAAATTCGGAATTTTCAAAGCTAAATTTGAAGTTTTTATCCAGCGGCTCGCCCAAAAATATCAGCCGCTCCTGAAAGATATAAAGTCCCGCCGCGATCGCTGCATAAAGGCACGCCGCGATAACGCACAGCCTAAGTAAAACCCTCATCGCCGTCCTTTAAATTTAAAGCCGAGGCGCAAAAACGCGCAGCAGCACACGAAATTCCGTCTCGCCGCTAAGCTTTAAACTCGCTCAAAAACCATTGAAATGCCAAGATCAGCCCCGGCGCGCGCACGATCTTTTCGTCGAACATAAACTCTCGCGCCTTAGCCGCAGGCAGGTAGAAAAGCTCGATCTTCTCGCCGTCCACGCCTCCGCCGCTACCGATCTTCATCGATTCGTCGATGCACGCGAAATATAAAATTTGACGGTTCGCCGCAAAGCCAAGGGCGCTGTAGTAGCTCGTGATAAATTTCAAATCCTTCACGGCATAGCCTGTCTCTTCGAGCACTTCTTCGATCGCCGTTTGCTCCTCGCTGATGCCCTTATCTAAAATGCCCGCGCAAAGCTCATAGGTGTAGCCTTTTTCGGGCGAATTTATTAAATTTTCCTCTTGATAAAACCACACGCTGGGGCGAAACTGCTTAACGAGCAAAAGCGCGTCGCGCTGCGTATGGTAGAGCAAAATCGAGACGCTATCGTGCACCTTGACGCAGTCCCACGCGCGCGCCACGCCGTCCATTTCGAAATTTAAGCGAAAGGGTTTAACGAAATTCGAGCTTTTAAGCTCGGAAATTTTAAAATTTTTTATAGTAGTATCCACGTCGCAAGTCCTAAAAAGCTAAAAAATCCCACGATGTCCGTAACCGTGGTAAGCAGCACGGAGCTACCGACGGCGGGGTCGATATTTAATTTTTTAAGCGTGATTGGAATGACGGCGCCAAAAAGCCCCGCAAGAGTTAAATTTAGTACCATCGACATAGCAATCACCAGCCCCAAAAGCTTAATGCCGAACCAAAAATACGCCACAAACCCCATCAACGTGGCAAAAATGAGGCCATTTATGAAAGCGATCGTGATCTCGCGAAAGAGAACCTGCTTTTTGTCTTTAAACGCTATCTCGCCCAAGGCTAGGCGGCGCACAGTTACCGTAAGCGCCTGCGTGCCGGTGTTGCCGCCCATGGAGGCGACTATCGGCATAAGCACGGCAAGTGCGACCAGCTTTTCGATAGTGGCGTCAAAAAGTCCGATGATCGTAGAGCTTACGATCGCCGTGCATAAATTTACCGCTAGCCACACAGCGCGCGCGCGTCCCGCCTTAAAGATCGTAGTCTCATCGTCCTCCGCTTCGTCATTGACGCCCGCGAGGTTGTAAATTTGCTCGGTGGCACGCTCTTGGATGAGATCGTGAATATCATCGGCAGTGATACGCCCGATAAGCACGCCGTTAGCATCGACAACGGGGATGACGTTAAGATCGAATTCTTCAAAATCCTTGATCACATCATCGATCTTATCGGTATCGGTGGCGAAGTGGATTTTGTTTTCGGCGCCGAATTTTTGTGAAATTTGCTCCAACGTGAGTGAAAAATCGTATAAAATCAGATCGGACGTCGAAAAGGTAGTAAGCAGATGTCCCTTTTTATCGAGCACGAAGAGCTGAAAGACGTTTTCGATCTCGTCCTTTTCGCGCATAACGCGCAGCATCTCAACCGCCTGTCCCAGGGTCTGATCCTGCCTCGCGCTAAAGACCTCAGTCTGCATATACGCACCGGCCTCGTCCTCGCTATATTTGGAGATAGTAAGAATGTCGTGGCGATCGTCCTCGTCAAGCCCATAGAAAATCTGCTCGGCCTTGTCCTCGTCAATCTCGCCGATATTTTGCAAAAGCTCCGCCTGATCGTCGCTTTCGAGCTCCTCGATCGCTTTTACGATCTTTTCGTGAGGCAGAGTTTCGATGACATCTTCGAGCATATGCTCGGGCATCTCAAGCGCCGCATCGGCAAGATCCTCAGGATCTAGCTTTTTTAAGAATTCTACATATTTTTCTTCGTCATGCTTCTTTAGAGTTTTTAAATGCTCCGTAAGATCGGCGGCGCTCAGCTCATGCTCAAGCGTATCGCCTAGATGCGCATCAAGGAGCGCTTTGGCTTCCTCGACGTCGTCCAGCTGCTCTTTATTTTCCATTTTTGGCCTTAATTTATCGTGATAAGCGACTCATAGTTTTCAAATTTAGCCGGGTTTTTCGAGCCGTCTTTAGCCGCAGCCATTCTAGCGTCCATATCTTTGACGAGAGCTTTAAATTTAAGCTCCTCGGCGCTTATAACGTTAGTTTTTTCAATCTTGACTACCTTAAGCGGATCTATCGCCTGCTTATTTTTATAAAGTCCGAAGTGCAGATGCGGTCCAGAACTAAGCCCAGTCGAGCCCACATAAGCGATTAGCTGACCTTGCTTGACACTAACGCCTGCTTTCGTGCCGCTAGCAAAGCCACTAAGATGTGCATAAAGCGTACTGATACCGCCGCCGTGATTGATTTCGACGGTATTGCCGTAGCCGTTTTTACGCCCTACGAAGCTAATCTTGCCAGCTCCTGCTGCATTTACCCTAGTGCCTTTGGGAGCTGCATAATCCACGCCTAAGTGCGCGCGATATCGCTTTAAAATCGGATGAAATCTTTTGGGGGTAAAATACGATGAAATTCTGGTATAAACAAGCGGCGTGATTAGTAGAAAAGATTCGACCTTTTTACCGCTTCGGTCGTAGTATTTATCATCGAAAAAATATAGCGATTTGGGCTTTTTATTTTCCTCGATCATTCCTGCGGTGATATTTACTCCGCCAAAAGGCTTGCCAAGGCGCGTTTTTTGCTCGTATAGAATCACAAGCCGATCGCCCTTTTGCAGCTTTTTAAAATTTACCTCATTTTTAAAAACAAGCATAAACTCATTCGCTAAAGCCGCATTGCCCGTAGCTTTGATGATGTCTTGATAGGGCGAGCTTTCGATCTGAATTCCTAAAGAGTAGCTATTTTCCTCATAAACTATCGGAGTATAAACGAATCTAAAAGTGCCGAATTTATCGCGGTATATGTGGATCTGAAGCTCCTCACTAACGGGGATTAGCAGCTGGGAGACACGGCCTGCTGGATCACGCAAAATTTGACACTCCACGCCAGCTCGTACCTCAGCGGCAAGCTCTTGGTCTTCTTTATCCAGGTCGTAATATACAGATGCGGGAATACCCGCGGTTTCCATAAATTGTAGCAGACTCACGCCATCGGGCCAGGCAAACTTCTCTACGCTGGGGTTGTTCGCAAAAACTACGCCTATCCACAAAAAAAGCAATATAAAAATTCTAGTCATATAAAACCGCTTTGAAATATTATTTTAAGGCGGGATTGTAACGAAAAAACGCTTATATTTCGTAAATACCACGGAATTTTATCGCTAATTTCAAAGTTTTATGTATAATTAGCCGAAATTTTATTCAGGAGCAGAATTTTGAAAAAAGCTTTACTTATTTTAGGTCTATTTTTAAGCGCGGCGATAGCGGCGGAATTTAATATGCCGCGATACGAAACCGCCCTACTTAGCGTAAAGGATGGTTCGGGCGAGATCACAGATAGCCCTACGATTGCCGTAGGTAGCAGCGGAGTGGTGATGCATAATTTCGGTAGCGGCGCAAGCTCCATCATCGCGCGCGCAGTCGTGACGCAAAAAAGCGCAGGCAAGGCGAAGGTGCGCTTCGAGGTTTTTGATATGTTAGCTCAAGAAGCGCTGCCACTGCCTAAAATTTTACCCTCAAGCGGCGATAAAGTGATCTTAAATTTCCTCTATGACCGCGCCATAATCGTCGCGCCTAATGCTGAAATTTACGAGCAGGTTATCAAAGCTTTCCCTAATATAAATTTTATCCATCCAGATCTTGGCGGCGCCTATCTTAGCTACAACCACAAGCCAAATCCCAGCCGCGACGATTTTCGTAAAATTTGCGCGCAAAACAGCGCCGGACTGATTTTTATCGCGATGGATAAACAAGGCGTATTTGCCGACTGCGGCAGCTTCAAGCCTTTGCGCACGTTCGCTAGCGGCAGCGTGGCTTATTATCAGCTGCCGTTTTACTCACGCGTGGGCGAGATAAAGACCGTCATTTGGGACTTTACTAATGGCCCGATCAGCGATTACGACAAGCACTACCGCTATTTGCTGGGCTTAGACGGCGATGAATAGCGCCGCGCAAGCGTTTTTTACAAATCTATTAGGCGCGGATAATGCCTATTTTGACGAGGCTCATCGCACAGCATACTGCTACGACGCGACGAAAAGACGCTGCCTGCCGGACGGCGTGCTTTTCCCGCGAAGTGAGGACGATGTCAGTCAAATTTTAAAATTCTGCAACAAAAATTTAATCCCCATAGTTCCAAGAGGCGCAGGTAGCGGCTTTACGGGTGGATCTTTAGCCGCAAACGGCGGAGTGATTTTAGCATTTGAAAAACATATGAATAAAATTCTAGAAATCGACATGCAAAATCTACTCGCCGTAGTCCAACCCGGCTGCATAAATATCGATCTGCAAAAAGCAGCTACAGTGCGCGGGCTTTTTTATCCGCCCGATCCCGCAAGCCAGGATTATTCCACGCTAGGAGGCAATGTCGCCGAAAACTCCGGCGGCATGCGCGCCGCAAAATACGGCATCACCAAAGACTACGTAATGGCACTGCGTGCGGTACTGCCTAATGGAGAGGTGATCCGAGCGGGCAAACGCACTATCAAAGATGTCGCAGGCTTCAACGTGGCAGGAATTTTAATCGCAAGCGAAGGCGCGCTTGCCATCATCACCGAAATTACGCTCAAGCTCATCCCAATGCCAAAGCTTAAAAAGACTGCGATGGGCGTTTTCCCTAGCGTAGATGCGGCAATGAATGCCGTGTATAAGACGATGGCTACCGGTATCACGCCCGTGGCGATGGAATTTTTAGACGCGCTGTGCATAGCCGCGGTCGAGGAGAAATTTCACAAGGGCTTGCCGAAGGGTGCAGGCGCGATTTTGATCTGCGAAACAGACGGCAATTTAGAAGCGGTGCTTTTGGAGGAGCTCGCACTCATAAAAGAAATTTTCGTTCAAAACGGCGCGAGCGACTTTCGCATCGCAGAAAGCGAAGAGGAGCGTGCGGGCATTTGGTTTGCGAGACGCAACTGCTCGCAGGCGATCAATATCTACGGCACGCTTAAGCTAAATGAGGACATCACCGTCCCGCGCTCGCAGCTGCCCGAGCTACTGCGCCGTATCGCGCGCATCGGCGATAAATACGGCGTGCGCGTGCCCTGTTTCGGGCACACGGGCGATGGCAATGTCCACACCAACGTCATGGTCGCCGACAAAAAAGATGAAGCTCAAGTGCGACGCGGGCATGACGCGATCACCCAAATTTTCAAAGCTGCAGTTGGTCTTGGCGGTACACTCAGCGGCGAGCACGGCATCGGGCTAAGCAAAGCAGAATTTATGCCACTAGCTTTTAGCGCAGCAGAGATGGAGCTATTTCGCGCAATCAAAAGGGCTTTTGATCCAAAAGGCATCTTAAATCCCGGAAAAATGGGGCTTTAAATTAGGATCGTCATCCAACGTTTATGGTGATTTGAAATCGATTTATCCCACTTATCTCATCTAAAATTTTACTTTCTTACAATATGCCTGCTTAAAAATTTATCTTGCTTACAATTTGGTTTATTTACAGGCTACTTCGAGTTAGTTTCAAGCTTGATCTACCCATTGACAGATCGATTTTGCTTACTTTGCAATGAATAATTTTACTTCTTTATTGATAGATTCCATCCACTTGAGAATTGATTTTACTTACTTCGCAGATTGATTATCCCGTGCGATCTTTTTCGGATATTTTTGCCATATCAGCTGTGATTGCATAGCTACTCGCTAGTTTGCGCAATTTTTTCTCTTTCAACGATATATAATTTAGCACCATGATTATGATGAAATCCCTATATCGCGATGGGTAAGTCTATGATAAGTTAAAATTCTGTCAATAAAATCCACAGCATAGATTAAATTCCAAACTTATAAGATACTGAAATTTTAAAATCGCTATCTATCGCTATTATCGCAATATGCGAAATTTCAGCAATAAAATTTAGAAATAAAATTCCACAGAATTCCATAAAATCCCATAAAGCTCCGCAAAATTTCTATACTAATTTTGATCTCGCCGGTATTATCTAGCTAGCCCTGCCATCTATTTGGTCGCATTAGTAGCATTAGCCTCGCTTGCATTTATTTTATTCATCGCAGCTACTACGTTACAGCTAAACTCCGCTCCCAGCTTGCAGGCTTTGTCGTAGTAGATCATCGCCTTATCCAGATCCGGCTCGCCAAATTCCTTCTTTGAATACGCTAGCCCGACCCTTTGGCATCCCTCTGCCAAAGCAGCATCGCAAGATTTGAGGAAAAACTTAAGAGCGCCCTGATAATCTTTTTCTTCGTAGCTAGCGACCGCAGCGTTTAAGCAGCCCTCGCCCAGCCCCAAATCGCATGATTTGGCAAAAAATGCGAACGTATTTTTCTTATCGGCATTTTTATAAGAGATTATCGCGGCGTTGTAGCAAGCTTTGGCGGCTCCCAGCTCACACGCTTTGGAATAAAACCGCGCGGACTTGCCCTTATCTTTTGTAGTTTTATATAAATTTTGCTCGTCGTAATATAAATCCCCCGCGATAGCACAGCTATTTTCTAGCCCCGCTTCACAAGCTTTTTCAAACGGCTTTTTTGCTGCCTCATAATCGCGCTCCTCAAGCAAATACGCTCCATAGTCTTCGCACGAATTAGCCCTACCGACGCCGCATCCGACAAACGAGACCCCTTGCGGGAAAAATATCTGCGCGAGCAAGTAGGCTGCTACGATTAGTGCGGCAATCGACGCTAAAATTTTCATTTTTGCTCCTTTTAAATTTTAAAAATAATTATAGCAAAAAGCGAGGAATAAAATTTTAATTTTTGATAATAGATGTGAAATCTCCGGCGAATTCTTGTAAAATTCCTATCAAAATCCCAAGCAAAATTTTAAATAAAATTTTAAACGGAACTTTGAGCGGAATTTTAAAAAGACAAATTAAAATTTTACTTGCAAGATTGTTTTTATGGCTGGCTTGCCTCAATTTTTACTCACACGTCTATATGGCGTCCACAGCACCTGCAGTTTTTATAAAAAAAACATTTAATCCTGAGGTCTGAAACACCTACGGACTCTACAATGGTAATTTATCAGGGCGATAATCTAATGCGTAAAATATTTTGTTGCATATTAAGCCCGCGACAAGCATCTTGCCGTGCCCTAGAAAACTTTTGAAAATTTCGCATTGCTGCTTAGAAATTTTAAAAAATTTTACGCAGCCAGCCTTTAAGTTTTATCTTAGAAATAGGCTTTTCTATGCCAAAATCGCAAGCGTAATGCGTCTTTAGGCGTTTTGGCTCAATACCCAGGATTCTTAGATCGCACCACTTAGATATGGTGAGCCTTAAAATAATCAAGACTGCGCGATATCTGTATCGCGCATGTAAATTTCATCTATGTAAGCCGCACCCGCAATTTCAGCTGTGCAAGCCCAGCCTGTAAAATTCTGCTAGTTTTAAAACCCAAATGCCACGTAGAATTCTATCTATTTAAAGAGCTTTACTTCAAAATTTATTCGCTACAAGTCGCGTTCCCTAGCGCTCAAACTCTATCACAGCCTCCTCCTCGCCGAACCACATCACGGATTTTTTCATATCGCAAAACTTCGCCTCATCCGCCATCAGCTCCGCTAGCACCGCTCGCGCTACCTCACTGTTTCGTGCATCCGCAAACGCCTGCACGCTCTCATACCACAGCTCACCCATCGCGTCGTAGCCAAACGCCGCCGTCTCACGCTCGGTGCTCTGACCCTCGGGAAAGATGGGCATCGTTTTTGCATAGCGGACGATATTTAGTACCTTTTGATTAGACAAAACCTTTTGTGAATGCGCCGCCCAGTGTGCCACAAACTCCTGCTGCGTGATGCCCGGTGCCCTTTTTACTAACATCGTGATCTTAAACATAACCGCTCCCTAAATGAAATTTATCGCAAAATTTACGCCCTATTTTATGATACCTCCGCGCCTTTTTGCGATTTTTACTTCACGTTCTTTGTGTCTAAATAGACCTTGCAAAAACTTAAAATAGCAACCGTGCACGCTATCACAGATCGCCAAAATACATAAACCTCGCCGATTAAAACTTAAATCGCTGTCAATCTCACTCGGTTTAACTACCTAAAGCGTCATTTACAGCTGCCGCCAAAATAAATTCCGCAGACTCTTTTTGGGCAAAGCAAAATTTCGCCAAGCTTTAGCGAACGATGAAAATTTTACCGACTTTCGGCGCGCATAAATTCCGTCCGTTTAGGCGGGCAAGATAGAATTTTGCAAGCATTAAGTGGTCGGCAAAACAGACGAGCGGCGATTTTCTCTTGCGCCGCCGCGGGCAAATTACGTTGCTACGCACGCGCCTAACCCTTGCTCGACAAAAACCTCTGCAAAATTATCATCGCGGCGATACTATCAAAGCGCGGATCCTTGCCGCCCCCCTTAGCGCCTTTGCTCGCAAACTCTGCCGCTTCGGCGCTCGAAAAGCTCTCGTCTTGAAATTTTATCTCGCCGTCAAAATCCAGCAGCGAGGCGAAGTGGCGTATGCGCCTGCTCATCTCCTCCTCGCTCGCCCCGCCGCGCGGTACGCCAAGCACCAGCACGCTGGCGCCCTTTTCGCGCAGCAGTTCGCTTAGCTCGCTTGCGGCTTGGGTGCGGTTTTTGCGCAGGATCGGCTCGCACGGAAGCGGCGTCTTATCATCCGGTGCCGCCGCCACGCCGATACGTTTAAGACCAAGATCAATCGCAACTATCAAATTTCATCCTTTGCTAACATCAAATTTTGCGGAATTTCGCTATTAAAATTATGCCACCAAAATTCCGCGATCGGAATTTCATAGCTAAATTTTATCGCAGAATTCTACCGTGGAATTTTATGAAATTTCATACAAAATAGGCATAATAAATTTCACTCGCTCGTGGCGCTTGCGAGCTATTAAATTTAGCGTGCCGCGAGCTTCAAATTCCAAAATTTCGATCGTCGCGCCCGGCTCAGTACATCCGCACTGAGTCCACGCGAGCTGCACGTAAGCGACACTCAAACGCACGACAGACATAAACCCTGCCGTGCAGCAGGTGCCGGACGTGCAACTAACCCACCCCACGCAAAATCAAAATTTTAAAGCAAACCCGCACTCACGCGACGGAGCAGATACAAGCCCTACGCTTTATAGCTCGTAAAATTTTACTGCTGCTGCGATCAAAATTTTTCCTTGCGGCAAATTCAGCTTACCACGCTTATGCTGAAATCCGCAGCCAAATTTACCCGCAAAAATTTAGCACGATAGGCAAACAAACATTTAAACGCTATTTCAGAAAATTTCATGCATTTTAACGCTTAAATTCCGCACCGCAAAGTATTTATAGATCGCGAGAAGCATCCACAAACCGATCATTACCGCAAGCGGGGCGAGCGGCGGCGCACGGACAAACCACGCGGGTTTGTTTTAAGCTCAAGTGCTACTTGTAGAAAGTAAAATTTTATCGAGCCGCCTTTTTCTAAATTTAAACTCTGGCCGCGCAGACTACGCGCCGTGCAAACAAGCCGCACCGGCAGGCGGTGCCGATCAAACCGCGGCAAGTAAGCGCCTGCCGCCGGCTACTTTGCCACGATCTTTGCACCTAAAATTTCGATCCTACCTTCAAGCTCGTATTCGTAAATTTTATCGCCGAAGCGCTCGATCGCCGCTTGCAGATCGGAATTTAGAGCTAAAAATTCCATCACCTCATCCTGCGCACGCTCAGTGTTTTGCGGCGTCTGCGGAGTCAAAGAGGCGACAAACTCGCCAAAATCCGCGATCAGTCGCGCCTGAGATTTTGCGAGTAGATCATTCGTGCCCGCGCTCTCGTCCATTCGGTGCGGCAGCACGTACACGGGCACGCCCATCTCACGGGCCAGGCGCGCGCTTTGTAGCGAGCCGCTGCGGGGCTCGGCTTGAGCGACGATGAGCGCTTCGGACAGCGCCACGACGATGCGGTTGCGCTGCAAAAACTGAAATCCGCGCGCGCTCACGCCGTCCTCATACTCGCTAAGCGCGAGGCTGCGCTTGTAAATTTTGCCGATCATGGCGGCGTTTTGCGCGGGATAAATTTGATCAAGGCCGTTTCCAAAAACCGCGATCGTGTTTGGAAACGCCCCTTCGTGCGCGGCTATGTCGCAGCCGATCGCCGCGCCGCTTACGACGCAAAAGTCCGCATCGCTCAAAGCGCGCGCGAGACGCAGGATCAAATTTTTGCTATAAACGCTCATCTTGCGCGAGCCCACGATCGAAATGCGGCGCTTTTGCAGCAGCGCGGGCTCGCCCCTAAAATACAGCCGCGCGGGCTCGCTTGCGCCAAGCCTTGCTAGGCTTAGAATTTTAAAACCGAGCTCACTCGTAGTACTCATAAATTTCGTCCAAATACACTAAATCGACCTCGCCTAGGATGTCGGCGCTGTTTGCAAGTGCGCGTAGAGTAGAGCTTTTGGGATGGCCGATGGCGATGGCGTAACCCTGCTTTTTAGCAAGTGCGACGGCCTCGCGCAGCTTTTTGCGCACCGCGGCGACGCTGTTTTGATTATCTAAAAACACATCGCGATGCACGTATCGCATGCCAAGCCCATTCATCGCTACTTTAGCCTTGGTAGCGGGGCTCGTGCGCGAGTCGATAAATAAAAATCCATGCTCGTTCATCGCGCGTAGGAGGTTTTGCATCGCGCGCTCGTCGGCGGTAAATTTAGAACCGGTATGGTTGTTTATAAATTTAGCATTTGGAAAGTCCGCGCGCAGCTTGGCTATGACGCCGCGCAGCTTCTCGTAATTATCTGAAGCTCGCAGCGTCGCGGAATTATTTTTAGCAGAGCTTGCCTCCATCGGCAGGTGGATCGCGTAATGCTCAAAGCCGCGAGCGAGCGAGCGCGTGTCCTTGCGCTGATACTCGGGCGGGAAGATGGACGGCGTCACGCGCACGGGCAGCGCGGCGATCTTTTGCGCCTGCTCGCCGGTGCCTACGTCGTCGATGATGATCGCTAGCTTTGCGCGAGAGCCTGCGGGCAAAGCCTTGCGCGGCGATTTAGAAAGATCGTCCGCACTGCCGGAAGCAGGACTTTGCGCGGTAGAATTTATGGAATTTTCAGATGCGGAATTTGCCGCGGTAAAATTTACGTCAGGTCCGTCGCTCGCCGAATTTGCGGCAACGGAATTCGAGGAAACGATAGAATTTGCGGAATTTTGCGATGCAGGCTCTACGGGAAACTTCGGCGTAGTTACGTTTTGCTCGGCGATCTTATCAAGCTCCTTTTGAATCAGCGCTTCCTTCTCCGCAGCGCTTAAACGAGGCTTTTTACCGCGAGAATCGGAAGGGCTTTCGGGAGCTTGCTTGCGCGAGCTTTGTTGCAACGCAGCCTTATTGCCCGAAAATACGAGATCCAAAACCGCGTAGGTAACCGCACCGCTTAAAAAGCATAAGATTACGACAAAGGCGATCGTTGCGTAATTGATCGGGCGCTTTTTGCGGCGCCCGCGTGGATTTGTATTAGCCAAAGCTCAGCCGAAATCAGTTTTTATCTTTGTTTATGAGCTTACCCTTGGCGATCCACGGCATCATCGCGCGAAGCTTCTCGCCGGTTTTGCTAAGCAAGCTATTTGCCGTGATATTGCGCTCGGCGTTCATTCGCACGTAACCTGCCTTGCGCTCGAGGATGAAGTCTTTTGCAAATTTGCCGTTTTGGATCTCCTTTAGCACCTCTTTCATCGCCGCTTTGCTGCTTTCATTTACGACGCGGTTACCGCTTACGTAATCGCCGTATTCTGCGGTGTTTGAGATCGAGTAGCGCATATCTGCCATACCACCTTGATAGATGAGATCCACGATCAGCTTCATCTCGTGCTGGCACTCAAAATACGCCATCTCAGGCTCATATCCAGCCTCGACGAGGGTCTCAAAGCCCGCGTTGATGAGCGCGCAAAGTCCGCCGCAAAGCACAGCCTGCTCGCCGAAAAGATCGGTCTCGGTCTCTGCTTTAAAAGTCGTTTCGATGATGCCGGTACGGCCGCCGCCGATCGCGCTTGCGTAGCTTAGAGCAAGCTCTTTGGCTCTGCCGCTTTCGTTTTGCGAAACGGCGATCAGCATCGGTACGCCGCCGCCGCTTACAAACTCGTTGCGGACGGTGTGGCCCGGGGCTTTCGGAGCGATCATAATGCAGTCGATGCCCTTTGGTGGGACAATCTGTCCGAAGTGGATATTAAAGCCGTGCGCAAACGCAATCGCGTTGCCCTCGCTTAAATTTGGCTCGATCTCCGCTTTGAAAATATCGCTTTGAAACTCATCGGGCGTTAGGATCATCACAAGATCAGCTGCCTTCGTAGCCTCGCCGACGCTCATTACTTTAAAGCCCTTT
Organism: uncultured Campylobacter sp.; assembly: GCA_963522765.1. Lineage (GTDB taxonomy): Bacteria > Campylobacterota > Campylobacteria > Campylobacterales > Campylobacteraceae > Campylobacter_B. The sequence continues at coordinate 130,124 of CAUQZM010000002.1, forward strand.
GCCTCGGCCTTGCTCCAGCTCGCGCCGCCCTTTTTTAGGCCCACGATAACCTCTACGCCGCTATCTCGCAAATTTTCTGCGTGAGCGTGTCCTTGCGAGCCAAAGCCGATCATAGCGACCTTTTTAGCCTTAATCAAACCCAAATCGCAATCTTTGTCGTAAAAAACATTTATTGCCATAACGCATCCTTTTTTAAAAATTTAGGCGAGATTGTAGCTAAAATTTGCTTTTACGTAGATAAACCGCGCCGCAAGGGCGGATAAAGAAATTTTGAGCTATCATTGAGGCATAATTTAGCTTTAAAAGGAGCGAAAATGAAAGTGGGATTTATCGGCGGCGGAAATATGGGCGAGGCGATGATTGCGGCGCTTTGCGGAGTCGGCGGACTAGATTGCGCGGCGAGCGGAAAAAATTTTACAGAGGATAAAGAAAATTTCGCACGCGGCGAGCGGAATTTTATGCCCGATACTCAAAATTTTACCGCTTACGGGCAGAATTCCGAGTCCAATATGCAAAATTCCGTTAGCGACGGGCAAAATTCCTCTTGCGCGCAGTCCGGCTCCGATACGAAGCTTCAAGTCCTAGCCTGTGCTAGAAGCAAAAACGAATTTTTGCGCAAGCGCTACGGCGTGCAAATTTTACAAGACGAAGCGCAACTAGCGCACGCAGCGGATATAATCGTGCTCGCGACCAAGCCCGCCAGCTATGAGGGGATTTTGCACCTGATCGCGCCCGAGCTTGCGGGCAAAATCTTGCTTCTTTTGGCGCCGAATTTCAAGCTGGAGCGTGCCCAAAATATCGTAGGTGCGGACGTTTTCGTAGCCCGTGCGATGCCAAACGTCGCTGCAGGCATCGGCGCGTCGGCTACGGCGCTGTGCTACGGCGAGTATTTTAACGAGGCTAGTCGGGAAATAGTGCGAGCGCTAGCCGCCAAAATCGGCAAATTTTATGAGATAGACGAGGCAAGCTTTGCCGCATTTACGGGGATTGCAGGCAGCCTGCCTGCGTATGTGTGCGCCTTTATCGAGGCGGCGGCGGACGCGGGCGTGCGGGGCGGACTGCCGCGGGCACTGTGCTACGACGCGGTAGCGGCGGCGGTAGAGGGCACGGCGCGCCTGTTGCAAAGCGGCAAGCGCCCATCGGAGCTCAAAGACGCGGTTTGCTCGCCTGCGGGCACGACGATAGAGGGACTCGCGGCGCTGGAGGCGGCGGGGTTTCGCGCAGCGGTGATGGCGGCGATCGAGGCGTGCATCGCCAAAGCTCGCAGTTAGCCTCGCCGCACCTCGTCGGTTTTGGGTTTCAAACGCAGCGCGTTTAAGGGCGTGCTAATATCGGAATTCTTTGCGGGCGCTCTAGCGAAAATTTTATCTTATTTTTAAATCAAACGAGCTTGCCGCTTTAGTTGCGGCAGAATTTGCGAGCCTTATGATAAGCGAGCCGGTAAGCTCGTATTGCGTTTAGAATTTTAAAATTTAGAGATTTTAGAAATTTTAGTTCAAAATTTACGATTAAAATTCTAAATTTATTGGTGCTATATTGTATACAAAACACAATTATTAACCACCAGTTTAAGACAAAGCCACCAAATATAAATATCGGCATCGCTTGGAGATTCGCCGACCAGTCCGTGACATATTTTATTTCTGTAGTTTAGCCCCATCGGCTCCGTTAGTAAAAATTTTAACTCTTCCGCCAAATCTCTCCCGAGCAATTCATATATTTTTGGTTCTTGTAAAAGTGCGTTTATGCTTTTTTCCGATTCTACGCCGTATTCATCGATAGTAGTCGTAGGGATTTTTTCTTGTTGCAGTAAAATTCTCGTTAAATGTTCTATTTGAGGTATCAACAAATGGCTTGAAACCAAAAAGTTTCTATCAAAGCCATAATATAAACCTTGCGCCCAGATATCTGTCCTGCCAGCCGGAACTATGCTAGAATTTCTGCAAATATCATATATTAAACGCATAGACACTCTATGTTCCTCTAAAATTTGCCAAAATGCGGGCAGTATTCTGCCGTCTACCGCCAACTCGACATGTATATGGTATTGCTGGTACATTTCATGTTTTAATCGGTCATCTTTTGTAGTTATTTGCGACAATTTTCTTCCGTCGGCATCTACGTAAATTTGAGTAATAAGATTTGAAAAAAGAGACTTTTTTAAAAGATTCTCGGATGACTTTTTGATATCTTCATATAGTGGATTTGCTGTGATATTAGCTAGGCATAATACCGCTTCAGATAGTTGCTTGCCTTTTACTGCTAGCTTTGCATTATTTTGATAGCGTGAAATATTGATCTTATCGGTAGCAATCAAGCTCATTTCGCTTATAATATCTTGGTTATTTTGCCCCATCAGCTTGCGTATCTCGTCTATTTTTTGATCGATTTCGAGCTCATTTCTATCTTTTGCAGGAATGCTTCTGAGTTTTTTTAGTGCTTGCTCTAGGTCTATTTTTGACGATATAGCGCTACTTTCTTTTGCTTTTTCTATTAAGATATTAGCTATTTTAAGTGCAGTTTCGGCTATTTTACGGCTATTTTTGAGCTTCTTATACCATTTTTGCGACTCTTGATAATAGTCTATAGCCGCTATAAATTCTTCCTCTTTGGCAAAAGCATCGGCAAAATTTTCTAATTTTTCAGCTACGCTTGATTGCAGTTTTTTGTCCAACTTAGCAATATCCAATAAATACGACATCCTTAAGCAGTAGTATTGATCGGTCGGTTCCGCTTTATTAAAGCATTCTAAAATTTTATTTAGTATTTCGGCGTATTGATTTTTTGTGATTTTGGATAGTCGCGATAGTCTGATAGCCCTCTCAAACGCATCTATCTTAAATTGATTTAGCGACTTTGGCTCTAGAGATATTTTCGAGTACTCATTTACGGCGATCTCTAAAAATTTGATATTTTTAGGGCTTTTTAAAATCCATAAAATATCTGCTATCCTTGATTTTAGTCTGCAATCGGTTATTTCATCCAAAATACTCGCTAAAAATTCCAAATCTTGCTCAGTAAAATCCTCTAATATCGCCCATCTGCAATCGCCCGCGATGCACCCGGCTTCGTACGGCTCATTTGTGCTTTTAGGTTTTAAGGTCATAGAGCAAGCGTCCCTTAATAAATAAAATACCTTACTTACTTTTAAATCCCCGTTTTTAAAATTTTCCTCGCACAAGTACGCGAATTTAGAACTGTAATCATGAAAATATTTTGTGTCTTTTAATATTTCGTCTAAGTTTATACCTAAAAAATCATCTTTGGTTATCGTTATTTGCCGTATTTCTTCAATCAAATTTTTTCCTCTACGCTCATTAATAAGTTAAAATTCTAAAAGCTTCGCATTAAAAGCAAGCCTTGCGTAAATTTTATCGCACTCTAGTGACACGCCGCTTTGCAACACACCTAGCCTAGAGCTGATAAATTTGCCCACATCGCCCGTCTCGTCCTCGCCGGCCCAGTCAAGTATCCAAATAAGCCCTTTTCCGATAAGCGCATCCAAAAACTCGCCGTCATTCATTTCACCTATCTTCTCAAAACCGCCCGTCTCGCCCGCCGTCAAATACTTTAGGACGCAGCACTGATCTTTCGTCATTTTCGCTCCTTTGATTAAATTTACCGCCTACGTGGGTCTGTTTAAATTTTACTCCCAAAAAGCTTTAAGCTTACTTTTCGCAACTCCTTGCGCTGCAAATTTAGCTCGCGGCGGCGGGTAAAATTTACGCTATAATTTCACAAAAGCGCTAAAATTCCAACCGAAAAGGACGCAAATGCAAATGGATCTGCAGGAAAAGATCAAGGAGCTGCAACGCAAGATCGCACGCGAAATCACCTATTTTCAGACGGGCGGCGTGAGGTCGCGAGGCGCGATTAATGAGTGCTGGATCGGTCGCGTGCTCGCTTGCGCGACGGACGAGGAGCTGCCGACTGATCAAAACGGCGCGCCGATGCTCCCTCTAGCGCAGTTCTACCTGCCTGCGCTGCCCTACGTGTCGCAGGTCTTGGACGGCGTCAAGCTGCTTACGGTCTTTATCTCGCAGGATCTCATCGGCAAATTTGATGAGCAGATGGACGGTCTGTGGAAGGTCCGCGAGTATAAAAACGAGGCCGAGCTCGTCATAAAGGAGCTTGCAAATCCGCGCTCGCAGATAAAGCCCTTTCCTTTGCAGCCCAAATTTGCCGCGGACGATGTCGCGAGCTGGGACGGCGGTGGGCTGGAGCCTGACGCCGTGCACGAAATTTTGGAGCTTAAAAGGTCGGTCGGGCTTTATTATTCCGATGTCACGGCTGGGCTAGAGTATTACAACTGCACGAAGCTCGGCGGCTATCCCTCCTTTTGCCAGTCCGGAGTGAGCTTCGGCGATGGTTTTCAGTTCGTTTTTCAGATCTCAAGCGATGAAAAGGCTAATTTTAACGTCATTGACGGCGGTAGCTTGATGTTTGCCAAAAACCCGCAAAACGGCTCGTGGAGCCTGTATTATGATTTCGATTAGGCGCGCGAAAGGCTTTAGCTTGCTTGCAAAATTCCGCCGCTTTAAATAGACGCTCGTGCCGAGTAGATTTGCGATGAAATTTTATCGGCGTGCGGCTTTGAGCCCGCTCGGTGCGGATTAAATTTAAACGGCGGCGCACTCCGATCGAGATTAAATTTAAGCCGCCGAAAGACGAGCCGTATGGTTACGAGCGAGCCGAATACAGCGAGCGGACCGTGAAAAATCGGCGCCGTAAAATTTTAAAATTTTATAGCCGAAATTTCGGCTTCGAGCTTAAAATTTAAGGCGCGCTTGAAATTTTAACTCGCAAATTTAAAGGAGCGAAATGAACGCAAACGAGCTTGCAAACATCTGGCGCAGGCCGATCTACCTGCCCTATCTACAAGACCCGCTCACGCCGGAGGCGCTGCGAGCCGCGGAAGAGGAGCTAGGGCGCGCCCTACCGCGCGAGCTTACTATGATGCTGAGCGTGCAAAACGGCGGCTACCTGCGCTACGAGCTAGAGGGCTACCCGCTGGACGCCGTCAGCGGCATCGGCGAGGCGCATCCGTCGCTTACGCGCTTTAGCTGGGGCGAGGAGCGTGAGTGCGTGAGCTTCGAGCTTGACGGGCTAGTGCCCTTCAGCGGCGACGGGCATTGGTATCTGTGCCTGGACTACCGCGCCAGCGAACAGCCTGCGGTCGCCTACATCGACGTCGAATGCGACGAGCTAAGCATCATCGCGCAGGATTTCGCTTCGTTTTTGGCGCTTTTGCGGCTCGACACGGGCGGCAAGATCGCGCTGCAAACGAGGCTCGATCTAGACGGCACGAAAGCGCGGTTGGAGGAAATTTTGGGCGTGCGCGCAAGAGCCGCTGATCCGCAGCTTTACGGCTTTAGCGTGTATAATTTCGCTCGCGATGGTGGCGTGCTGAGCCTTAGCCCGAACGAGGTTCGGCTCGGATTTGCCAGGCGGGGCGAGTGGCGGTTTAAAGAGCTTAAAAACTTCAGCGAGCCCGCCTTGCGCTATGCTGAGCTGGACGGCCGCGCGATGATACTGGACGTTTTTAAAGAGGAGCTGATGGGTGAAATTTTGCGCAAGCTAAAGGATGCGGGCTTGTGCGTATGGAGCCTAAAAGACGCGATCGGCGTGTAAGCTTTTGCGATTGGGAATGTAGTTTTGTGTCGGCTGTGGCACGCATTCGCGTGATCGATAATGTGGACTTGCGCTCGTAAATTTAGCGCTCAAACACCCGCCGCAAAGTTCGCGCTTGAAATTCGGATGATAAACGCCAAGCTACGCACTAAATTTTACAAAAGCCATAAAAACTCTCATCGCGGTAAAATTTTAACTCACAAATATTCAGGCTGTACCGCGGGCATGTAAAAAACCTGCAGGCGAGCTAAAAATACGGCGCGAGCGGATACAAAATATATGCGCAGGGGGGCGCAAAATGCGCAAGCTATCGCAAACGGCGAGCGCAAATTTAGCCCACTGCGGCGGGTAAAATTTCGCTATAATTTTGCCAATTTAACAAAGGAGAAAAGGGTGAGCGTAGAATTTCGCGTCAAAAATAAAAAGCGCCCGCTATTTATGGGCTATTCGGACGCCATGAGCGTAGGCAAGGCATTAAAGCTCCTGCCCGATCTATCGGTATTTGACATAGACGAGAGCGCCGAGGGCTTTGACGAAAGGGCATTTTTAAAATCGCCTTTGAGCGAGCAGGAGTGCTTGATCTTAGGCGTGCGGGGCAAGAGCGGGCGCGGAATGGAGCTAAGATATGACGAGGAGCAGCAAAGCTACGTCGTGCGCATAAATACGCCAGCGACGGTATTTGATTGGGTTTTGGCGATCTCATATCTACAGGCGCTATCCAAGCAGCTGCAAAGCGAGATCGCAGATGAAAACGGCGAAATTTACACCCACGACAGGATAGAACAATTCGACTACGAGCGCGATATATCGGCGGGGCTACATTTGATAGATCAGCACTTAAGCGGCGATACGGAGGTAAATTTTTGCTACGGAGTAGAGAGACCTTTTGCGATAAACCGCGCGATGATGGATGAAATTTTAGCCTCATACAACCCCTCTGCCGAGTTTAGCAAGCGGCTAACCGAGGTGCAGTACCTTGACGCTTACAGCGCTCGCCAGAGGTTTTATCGAAATGGAGATGACGGCACGATAATGGGCTCATACGCGCTCACGCAAGACCTACCTACTATCCTGCCTTACAAACCGTTTGTGGAGTGGCAAAACGCGGAGATGCTGAAAAATAACGACGTCGCGCACTGGCAGATCGCGCTCATAGGCATAGAGGGCGACGAAAACGACGCCGATAACTACCATGCAATCGCCGAGCTGGAATACGACGAGTTTATCGCGCGCTTGCCGAAGCAAAACTACCGTTTCATCGATGCAAGCTATATTTTGGTGGATGGGCTAAACGTCAATCAGCTAAAGGCGCTGGCGGGCTAAATTTTACTTGCGGCGAAATTCTACAGAATTTTATCGAGGATTGACGTCGCAAAATTTAAAGGGGCGGGATTTGCGGTAAACTTAGCGGCGCACGGAATTTTAAAATTCTAAATCCAGCTTACAGAATTTTATCTCGATAAAATTTTAAGAAAGCAGAATTTTATCGTGGCAGAATTCCGTAGATATAAAATTTAGAAAGGTTAAAAATGGAAATGACTTATTATGATTTAAAAATTTACGATAACGGCATGATGTGAGGTGTACTGCAAGAGGACATCGAGGCGTTGCCGTTTTTCGACTACTGGCAAAGATGAGCCTATGCTCGACGCAAGGCATCTACATAGACGAAAATGGCAAAGAGCACAGGCTCGTCTATCTGCACGACTGGGAAAAATTTTGCAGATTATTCGCTCGAGAACAGGAGCTACTTAAGCACGCCCCCGCCGCTAGCAAAAATGAGCGATCCGATCCGTAGTGCATCTCGTTAAGTAGCATAGAAGCAATCCAGGCTTTAGCGCATCTCGATAGGCGTTGGAGGATACGACCAAAGCGTAGCACATTTTGGCTGGCGGAGAAATAGCGCTCTAGCGGCAATGTATTTCGATAGGCGACAAGTAATGCGCTCTCTCACAGCGCAAGCAGATTTTAGCCGACAAAAGCGACGCGCGTTAATCAGCCAAAATCGCCGCCCTACTTAAATCCGGGTTTAAGCTTAGCCCATCTATGACCCGCAAAAGCTCTAAAATTTCATTTTTGATCTCAGCGGCCTCCCTTAAGCTCGGCGGCGGCGAAAAGAGCGTTGTTTCAAACTTATTTTTCGCTTCGTTAAAAATAGATAAAGCTTATCGTCCATAAACGCCGCGCTCAGCTCCATTTTCCCCGCAAATTTTTCCTTTAGCTCGCGCAAGCGCTGCATAAACGCGGGCGTCAAAAGATATCGCGCCTCTACTCTATCATCCGCAAAGACCCTAAATTCTTTGCTAAAAAACACGTCGTCCATCTGCTCTTTTTCGCCTAAAAATCTGGTGTTTAGCGTGCGGCTCGCGACTATCGTTTGTCCGTTAAATTTCTTGTAAAACTCGCAGACCAAGACCGAGCCGCTAAACGCCTGCATATCCTTCATCGCCTCCCATGCAAAAATTATCGCGGAGAGTAAATTTAACGCCGCCGAGTCACTTAGCTCCAGCGTCGCGCCGCTTGGGATATTGATCGATTCGCTGAGGCTAAATTTGACGCCTTTATAAATGCCGCTGATTTGGTCTTCGGCGCGAAATTCATCCGACGAATAGATGCCGATTTTGCGAAATTCCTTACGGCTGATGCCGGCATTCGGATCGTAGTTAAAATTTGGATCTACCCCGCGGATGGCGGTGCGGACGAAAACGTCTTTATAAAACGCTTTGTAATCCCCCAGCTCGCTGGTCACTCGGCTAGCATTAGCCATTAGCGCGGCTTGAAAAAACGGAATATAGATAATGATGAAAAATAGCGGTGCAAGGCGATTTTCAAAAAGATGCCCTACGGCAAATCCGCCGCCCACGGGTAGCACTATTATAAATAAAATTCCCAAAAACAGATACTTTGCAAATGCTAGCCGGCACTCTTTTTGCTTTTTGGCGGTGGCAACTATCGCTTCGTTTATATTCAAAATTTACCTCTTTCTAAATTTGCGCGGCGGATTTTGCGCTCGGAGCGAATTTTAGCAAAATTTACGTCGCAAAGATACGGCGGCGTGAGTAAATTTTATTCGGCGGATTAAATTTATGAAATTTACGTCGCGGCGGCGATCTATTCGGACGTGCGCTGATTTAGCCACATTTTAAGATTGTCCGCGCCCTCTTTTAGCACCCCAAATCCTGCCGCGGCGACACAGACAAAATTAACTAGCGAGCCCCTTCCTCCGACATTTAAAATCCCAAAGCCCACGATCCACAGCGCTACGCCGAAGCCAAGCGTGCACACGGCGGTTGCGATCCCCAGTTTGCGGCGCAAAGGGCTTGGTTTGCGCGCTACCTGGACCCTCGTAATCACGTAGCTGCCCGCGTATCCTCCGCGGATGAAATACGCGCGCGCAAGCTCGCCCTCCTCCACGGGGATATCGTTAAACTCGCCGCGCAGCTTCACGCCGTCTATCTCGAAAAATACCCAAATTTTGCTATTTCCTCTTGCGGCGTGGACGCGGAGATTTCGAACCTCGCCCGTGATCTCATATTCCAATTTACCTCCTCAAACAGCCTCGCGCTTTGCTTCCAGGCTAAATTCCGCGCCGTAAAATTTTAAAATCTAAATTTGTCTTGCTCGCAGCGCCGCCCATAAAATTTTAAAGTTGAGATTCTGCAAGCCCTGAATTTAGAGCTAAGCTTTAAAATTTCATAGCGATAGAATTTCAAGTAAAATTCTACGTGCCGTAAAAGCTCACAAATCCGCCGCGGCAATATCGCAGGCAAGCCCATCGCAAAAACCGATACCGCACGACGAGTAGCGTAGATAGACGGTGCAAGGCGGATAGCACAATAGACGCCATACGACAGACGGCGCACGGCGAGCAATACAAAACAGACGGCGCGCACGGCAGGCAGTATAAACCGAAACATGCACCGGGCTACCAAGCGCCTACTTCTTTAAAATTTCGTTTTTAATGAATTCGTAGATCTGGCAGGATTTTTTATTGCCCGCATCGCAGCCCTTTTTGACGCATCCAAGCCCCTTGGAAAATCCGCGCAGACCCCCCTTGCTCACATACAAATAGCCTAAATTATTGCAGGCATCGCCGTAGCCCAGCTCGCAGGATTTAGTGTAAAGCTTCTCCGACTTGTCGCGATCCTGCGGCGCGCCGAGACCCTTATCATACGCAACGCCGGCGTTATAGCAGCTATCCGCTAGCCCGCCGTCGCAACCTCGCTCAAAAAAGTTCACCGCCTTTGCCAAGTCCACCGCAAGCCCAAAACCGCCCGTGAAATAGACCACGGCCGCATTGTGACAACTTTTGGCATAGCCCAAATCGCAGGCCTTGACATAGTGCCGAGCTGCCGCAACGAAGTCCCTACTCAGGCGCCCTCGCTGATATAGGTTGCCTAGCTTGTGGCAGGCTACGGCGACGTTTTTATCGCACGCTGCGGTATAAAATACGCCCGCTTGCGTCGCATTACCCTCGCCATCGTATAGGGCCCCCAAATCAAAGCAGCTATCTTTCTCGCCCGCCTCACAAGCCTTAGCAAGAGCGAGCCTGGCGCCGTCGTAATCTCCGCGGGAGAGCTTGTCGCGCCCCAGCTGCGCGCAGCTTACGCCATCGCCGCGGTAGCATTTAAACGATAAAATGGGCGACGGCAAAAAAAGCACCATAACCAATATGCAAACGGCAATCGAAAGCGCCGCTATGTCGATGATCTTTCTCATATCTATCCTTTTTGCGGCGATGCGCCGCGTGGCTTAAGGAGTACTCTTGCAGGCGAATTCCGCCAAGGAGAATTTTACGAATTAAATTTCATCGTATGAAATTTAATCTGCACAAAAATTTTAGTACCTCAAGCCTTGTTTTAAAATTTTACTTCGAACTTCCACGCTGCAAAATTTTAAAATTTTGAAATTCCGTAAGCGGTAAATTTGCAGCCAAATTTTAAATTTTAAGAACCGCGCCCGGCGCCACAGCAATACCGCTAAAGTGCCCGTAAAATTCTAAAATTGAAATTTTACGAGCCTTAAATTTAGAACTAGCTTTAAAATTTCATAGCGATAGAATTTTAAATCAAATTTCGCAATAAAATTTCATCCCAAATTCCGCCGCAAAATTTTGCGGCAAAGCGGGAAGCAAAGAGCAAAACATAAAATTTTGCAGCAGAAATTCCGCCGCAAAATTTCGCTTTGTATTTTAAATCATAAAATTTCGTTCGTGAGATTTAGGGCTATCGGCGCGAAATATAGCCTGTGCGGCTACATTTTCTCTTTCGCGCTTAGGCCCATCAGAGCAAACGCCGTGCGGATACTAAGCGCCACGAGCGCAAATAGCTTGAGCTTCGCATCCTCGTTCTCGCTGCCTACGACGCGATTTTCGTTGTAGTATTTGTGAAAGTCCGCTGCGAGCGCCTTTAGGAAATCTGGCAGCTTCTGCAAGCCGCGCGAATTAAATGCGTCGTTTAAAATTTCATTCAAGCCAAGAGCTGCAAAAGCTAGACCGAGCCCCGCTTCATCTAGCGCGCCAAAGTCCGCGCCCAAGACGTCCGTCTCGTGCTTACCCGCTTTGGTAAAAATTTGATTGACCCGCGCGTGGGCGTAGTTGATGTAAAAGATCGGATTGCTGCTGTCCTCGCGCGCGAGCTCGTCCACGTCGAACTCAAGCGGCGTCTCGCCTTTTTTGCTGATGAAGATAAATCGCATCGCGTCCCTACCGATCGCGGCGAGCACGTCGCTCATCAAAATCGCGTTGCCCGCGCGCTTGCTCATTTTGTAGGTCTGCCCGTCTTTGAGCAAATTTACCATCTGCATTAGGATGATCTCAAGCCTGCTTTCGTCGTAGCCCAGAAAATGCACGGCGGCCTTTAATCGCGCGATGTAGCCGTGGTGATCGGCGCCCCAGATGTTGATGCAGCGCTCATATCCGCGCTCAAATTTGTTGTTGTGATAGACGATGTCGCCCGCAAGATAGGTCGGGCGCGCATCCTCGCGGATGACGACGCGATCCTTTTCGTCGCCGAGCTGCGATGAGCGGATCCAAATTTTGCCCTCCTGCTCATACATCTTGCCGCTGCGTTCGAGCTTCCTAATCGTAGGCTCAAGCTCGCCGTAGAGGCTCTTTTCGCTAGCCCAGTTTTGGATATGGATACCCGCGTCTGCGAGATCTTTTTGGATGATCTTTAGCACTTCGTCTTTAGCAAACTCCGCGAGCTGCAAGATCCGCGATTCGTCGCGGAAAATTTCATCGCCGAACTCAGCGCGCGCAAGAGGGATGATCTCATCGATATACTCGCCGCGGTAGTATTTCTCGGGGTAGCTCACGTCCTCGCCAGCGAGCTCGCGCGCACGAAGCGCGATCGAAGTACCCAAAAGCTCGATCTGATTGCCAGCGTCGTTGATGTAGTACTCGGTATCGACGCAGTGCCCCAGATAACGCCCGATGCGCGCGAATGTATCGCCGTAAACGGCGCCGCGCACGTGCCCGATATGAAGCGGGCCCGTAGGATTAGCGCTAATGTATTCAAGCAGAATTTTTTGCGGCGCGGCGGCGGAATTTTGCGACTCATCGCAGTTTGATACTACGACGGAATTTGACGCCGCCTCGGAATTCTGCGAAATAAAATTTTGCCTAGCGGCGTCATTGCCGCTCGCAGCTAGATTTGCAGCGTAGCCTTTACTAGCAGGCTCGCTCGCGCAAAGCTTTTCCGAAGCCGGTAAAATTCCACGTCCAAGCTCGGCGTCGTTTTTCGCAAAATTGCCGCCCAGTCTAAGGGCATCTTCAGCAAGTGCACCCAACACGGCGGGCTTTAGGTGAAAATTTAGATAGCCGTTCACCGCCGTGGCGCTTAGAATTTCGCTATCTTTAAATTTAGCCGCAAGCTCCTCGGCGATGAGCTTAGGCGCCTTTCGAAGCTCCTTAGCCAGCGCGAAAGCCTCGGGCGAGGCGTAATGAGCTAAGCTTTTATCTTTTGGTTTTTCTAAAACGACTTCGCGAGATAAAATTTTAAAAATTTCATTTAAGACTAAATTTTTCAAATCCTTTACGCCTTTTTAGTATCGCTAATTTCGGCGTCTTTAACCTCTTGTTCCATCTTTTTCTCGACCTTTTGCGGTTCGTCGTCCTCTTCCATCTCTTTTTTGAAAGTCTTTATGCCCTGTCCTAGACCCTTTGCAAGCTCTGGGATTTTTTTCGCTCCAAACATCAACACAACAACGATCAAAACGATCAGCCAGTGACCAATACTCATAGAACCCATTTTTTCTCCTTTAAATTTTCCAAATTTCGATTAGCTTGCCTATGTCGCGGCTCGCCGTTTCTAGTTTGATAGTTTTGTAGATTGATCTCAAATTTTCATACGCCGCTTCCAAGCGGTCGTTTATTATGAAATAATCATACTCGCCTAGGCGCTCCATCTCCTCTTGCGCGTTTTGTAGGCGTAAAGCAATGTCGGCAGGATCATTATCGCCACGAGCGCGCAACCTATCCCTAAGCTCCGACAAGCTCGGCGTAGTAATAAATACGCTAGTAAGCTCGCTTTTAGGCACTTTGCTACGCACGATCTCATAACCCTGAACATCGATGTCAAAAATCACGATCTTACCCTGCTCAAGCTCGCTCGTAGCGGCTTTTAGCGAAGTACCGTAATATTTGCCGTGGACCAATGCCCACTCTAAAAACTCTCCGCACTCGATGCCTGCGCGAAACTCGCTCTCGCTTATGAAATGATAATTCACACCATCCGCTTCGCCCGCACGCATTTCACGCGTCGTAGAGGAGATCGAGAAGTATATCTGCTCGCCAAATTCTGCGATAAGACGCTTTATGAGCGTACTTTTGCCGCTGCCGCTGGGACCGGAGACGAGCAAAATTTTGCCTTTCACTATCTGTCTCCAAACGATATGTCGATATTGATCTTAAAGTCCTTCAGCGCGTCTTTAGCATCCTTGCTGCCCGCAAATCTCTCGATCGTGTTTGCGATGCCCGCTTCCAGATCATCGCGCAGTTTGGTTTTCAGCTCCTCGGCGCTCGGTTTTTTACCGTGCTCGTTACGCAGCGGCTCGCTTTTAGAGCTAGGCTCTAACTCGCTTGCCATAAGGCTGGCAAACTCCGCCGCAGCCGAAGCGGCAAGCTCATTCGGCATAGCTTGCGCGCCAAATTTCATCTCATTTACCTGCTCGGACGCGCCGAATTTATGCGCTTTAAATTCGGTGCGCTCCGAAGCCTTTGAAGCATTAAATTTTATCTGCTGCGCGGCGCTCTTTGCGGGCTTACCAGATTTAAATTGCTCGCTATCTGCGGAGCTTGTGGCAAACGAGTTTGCAAAATCGCCCTCCATAGCGCGCAAAAATCCGTCCGCAAACCCGCCAGCAACGCTATCAGCTTGTTCTCTTTGCTTCGGTAAATCTGAGGCATCTAATATGTGCGGCAAGTTTAGCTCCGAAAAATTCGGCGCAGGAGTAGAATTTGTAGTCCCGATATTGCTAGAATTTGCAGAAGCTGCAAAATTCGCGGAAGCCGCAAAATTTGCGCCAATTGAATTCCATGCTTCATTATGAGCGGACATAGGCGTATTCTGTGCAAGTCCGCCAGTAAATTCCATGCTTTGAAACGGAACGGCGTTATAAAGATTTTCACGAGGTATATCGCCCGCACCCGCTAACGCAATCGGCGTATCTGAAGCGACCTCGTATTGAGACGAAATTTGCGTTTTTTGAAAATCCGTAGCCGCTTTATTTTTATCATGCGCAGATTTTTTATCCTCTTTTTCATCGGAAGCAAACGCAGCCGCGGCGAAATTATCATATCCGCCAAACTCCTCCACGGGCATGCCGGCACTATCGAAAAGCCTGGAAAAATCCATATCAAATCCGCTGTTAACAGGCGCGCCGGCTGCATCTTGCACTACTTGCGAGGCAGAATTTTTTTCATCTGTTTTATAGGCAAATGAGCCATCTGACTCATGCTGTTTAAGCGTAACGTCCGCAGGACTTTTCGCTTCCTCTAGATTAGGCACAGCATCTGCCTTTTTTTCAACAGCAGCTTCATTAGAGCTATCAGCTCTTTGCGACTCGTCTTGCTGCGCAAGCGGTAAAGTTTCGCTTGCCCGTGCGGCGGGAATTTCATCTTCTGTCTGCGATTTATCCGTTTTGGAATTCTTAGGATTTTCATCGTCTAGCGCTGCTAAAGCTATCGGAGCGTCATCCTTTGTGAGCGAAATTTCATCTTGAGGCGCGTGATTACTTTCGGCGGGTTCGCTTGTGCCGATACTATTTAACGGCACATCCTCAGGGATATCGCTAGCAGCTAAGTTTAGAGGCATATCGTCTGCAATATTATCCGCAATCTTTTCTGCGACGGCGTTAAGCGGCGTATCATCGGCGATGGTGTCCGCAAGAGCTGCTTCATCTGCAAGCTGTGAGAGTGGAATATCATCTGCGATCTCGTCCGTGCGCGGCATATCACCTACCAACTGCGAAAGCGGGACATCATCTGCGATCTCGGGCGCTATGTCGCTTGCCAGCTGCGAAAGCGGTATATCCTTGCCGGAGTCGTAAAAGCTATCCACGAGCTCTTCAAAATTACTGCCCGAAGCGGAATTTGCCTGATCAATCGCATCGATCTCTTTCATTACAGAGCTTGCGTCGGCAAATTCTTTCGCCATTTTTTCTTTCGCCTGCACACTCATATTTTGAACCGAAAATTCGCTGATAAACGTGATGAGCTCAAGCGGCGAAAAAGGCTTAGTAAGGGTATATCGCGCTCCTGGCACCGAGACATTTTTAGGCGTCAGAAACAGCGTCTTATTAAGATCAAATTTTGAAATATCATCGCCATCTTCATAATTTTTTATCGTCAAATCATATTCACTCTCGTCTGCACTATATGCTACCAGATCCGCACCGATGCGCTCGCAGCAAATATTTACGACACTTGCAACCTGCTCATTGTGATTGTCAAGTAGAATTTTCATTTATGACCTTTTAGAAATAATTTGGGCTATTGTAAGATATTTTTGGTTATTAATTGCTTATATTTGCGCTAAATTTCGGTTATTTAGTCGATAAACTTTGCAGCATTTTTGCGCTAAATTCTCATCGTGGGTCACGAGCACGAGCGCGCCACGACTGGATTTTACGTAATCAAAGATCACGTTCATGACCTCGTTTGCGGTATCCCTATCTAAATTTCCGGTCGGCTCGTCGGCAAAGATTATGCGCGGCTTTTTGCAAAGTATGCGAGCGATGCTCACGCGCTGCTGCTGTCCACCGCTAAGCTCGCCCACGCCTTGCTTTAAAGTATGTTCGATCTGAAGCTTTTTTAAAATTTCATCATCTATCGCGTTATTCGTAAGTTTGGCGGCGAGTTCAATATTTTCGCCGGAAGAAAAGCCCTTAAAAAGGTAGTGGGATTGAAATATTATACCGAAGTCGTTGCGGCGGATTTTAAGTCTCTCATCGGAGCTTAGCTCGTAAATACTGCGCCCGTCGTAGATCACCTCGCCCGAGTTTGGTTTTAAAAGCGTGCATAGAATATGAAGCAGGGTCGATTTGCCACAACCACTAACGCCCAAAATAGCGATGCTCTCGCTCTCTTGGACACTTAAACTTACATTTTCAAAGAGCGTATAATCATACGCGTGAGTAAGATTTACGCCCTTTAGAAGTTCCATATTTAGCCGATTTGAGCCGCTACTTCGGCAGCAAAGTCTTCGCTCTTTTTCTCTAGACCCTCGCCCACTTCGAAGCGGACGTATTTTACGATCTCGATCTTGCCGCCTAGTTTTTTAGCTTCTTCCTCGATAACCTGCTCGACGGTTTTCTTATCGTCCATTACGTAAAATTGCCCTAGCAGCGTGAGGCGCTGATCGATTTGAGTATTATCGGCGATGAAGCGATCGATCTGACCCGGCAAAATTTTATCCCAAATTTTTTCAGGCTTATTTTGCTTGCGAAGCTCATCTTTTAAAACTTCTATCTCTTTGGCTAAAATTTCGTCCGTTAGATGCGCGCGCGAGCCAAACTGCGGGATCTTATGAAGGGGCTTACCTAAGCGCACAAATTCCTCATTTTCCTTCTCAAACTCGCCTTTAAGAGCCAAGAATTCTTTTTCGATAAAATCGGGATCAAGCTCTTTATAGCTGATGACCTGAGGTTTCATCGCGGCTGCATGCATGCAGAGATTTTTTATAAGATCCTTCGCACCCTCCGCAGTCCGCTCGCTATCGCAAGCTGCTGCGATAATGACGCCTACTCGACCGTTTGAGTGCAGATAACCGTTTACCACGCCGTTTGCGCCTGCCTTAATCGTCTCAAATCTTCTAACGACCAAATTTTCGCCGATCGTAGCGATCTGGCTTTTTAGATGCTCATCAAATTTAACGCCGTCGATGATGCTGGAATTTAGCTCATCAATGCTGCTAATGCCCTTGCTTTGGATATGTAGAGTAGTATTTTTAACTAAATTTATAAAATTTTGATTTTTAGCTACGAAGTCGGTTTCGGAATTTATTTCGCTTATAGTTGCGATCTTGTGATCCGCGCCCACTTCGACGCTCACTAGGCCCTCGCTAGCTAGGCGGTCGGCTTTTTTAGCAGCCTTTCCTAAGCCCTTTTCGCGAAGCAGATCGACGGCCTTATCCATATCGCCGTCTGTTTCAACCA
This sequence comes from uncultured Campylobacter sp., assembly GCA_963522765.1. Taxonomy (GTDB): domain Bacteria; phylum Campylobacterota; class Campylobacteria; order Campylobacterales; family Campylobacteraceae; genus Campylobacter_B. Next base: position 147,410 of record CAUQZM010000002.1, read on the forward strand.
AAGCCTTTTTGCAGTCCATCATCCCCGCTCCGGTGCTTTCGCGGAGCTCTTTTACCATTTGCGCGCTGATTTCCATTACTCTTCGTCCTCGCTTACGTCAAAATCCTCTTCGCTCATCGCCTCGGCTACGACTTCCTCTTTCTCCTCGTCGCTGACGGCTTCGCTCTGCTCGACATCCTCGCTTGCGTCTTGATCGCGAAGCGCCTTGCCTTCGTTGATCGCCTCAGCCATCTCTTGGCAGAAAAGCTGAACTGAGCGGATCGCATCGTCGTTGCCGGGTATCGGGAAATCGACTACGTCCGGATCGCAGTTCGTATCCAAAGGCGCGATAACCGGCATTTTTAGGCGGTTAGCTTCCGCTACGGCGATCTTTTCTTTAACTACGTCGATGACGAAGATCATATCGGGAAGGCCCTTCATATTGCGAATGCCGCCTAGATAAAGCTCAAGCTTCTCTTTTTTGCGGCGAAGCATTAGCGCCTCTTTTTTTGTTAGTAAATTTATCGAGCCGTCCTCTTCCATAGTCTCGATTACTTCGAGCTTGCGGATCGATTGCTTAATAGTGGAAAAATTCGTTAGCATGCCGCCTAGCCATCTGTGGCTCACATAAGGCATGCCGCATTTTTCTGCATACTCTTTTAGCGTCGCGCCGGCTTGTTTTTTGGTGCCTACGAAAAGTATCGTCTTGCCCTCGGCAGCCGCGTCGCGCACGATATTATAAGTGTAGCGGAAGTAGCGGATAGTTTTTTGTAGATCTATGATGTAGATACCTTTTCTCTCGCCGAAAATGAATTTTTTCATCTTCGGATTCCATCTGCGCGTTTGGTGTCCGAAATGAACGCCGCACTCTAGCAAATCTCTCATTGTTACCATGAGTTTTCTCCTTGTGGGTTGCCCCGAAATTTAGTTTATTCCTCCGCATCCGCCCGTAAATTTGCTCTAAATTTACAACTAAATCAAGGATTGATGCGTGTGAAATGAAATGAAGATTATATTTAAAATTTTATTAAAATAAGCTTGAAGACTATGTAGAAATATACTAAAATATTTCAATAAATTTTTATTCAAAGCAAACCAACTTGACATATACTAATAAAATTTAACAATTACCGACAAACTTTATAATCAAATCTACTTAACTTCTCGAGCAATGTCTTCTACGCTCATATTTCCTCTAAATATGGAACCTACCGCCTCTGTAAAATTATTAGGGATACCATTTTCCCTATTAAAAGAGGCTTGTTTTTCGGCAATTTGATTTTCAAGATTCGCTATCGCATTTTCTAGCTTTATTTTTATAGAATACAGCTCATTTAATTTTATACTTCTTTGTTCCTCGAAATTCTTATATCGTTCTACAACTTTTTGATTTTCTACTTCGGCTAAATCAGCAAGTCCTCTAGTGTATAGATCCATATCAGGCATGAAGAGGTTTGTTCTATTCTCTAAAGATTGTATATCTCTTTTTATATTAATCAATTTATTGATCTCTAGCTCCTTTTGTCTTTGTAGTTTATTAATTTCTGGCATATATTTCGTCTCGGTAGTCTCTCTTCTGTGCTTATTATAAGTCCTATAAATATCTGATAAATCTTTATCTTCATCTTCTTTTAAACATTCGAAATAATATGCTATTATCATGAATGGAACACCACACAAAAATGCTAATTTTAAAAACCAATCTATATCTACAAATACCCAAATTATAAAAAAATATATTGCTGCGATAGTTGTTATTATCTTCTTCTTTGTATCTCTTTTATATTGATTTTTTCTATACTTTTTTAAATTTCCTCTCACTTCGCTAATGCTAGCCATATTATCGTTCCTCCCTCACTCTAATCGCCTCTTTGATGATTGCAATTGCATAATAAGGCTGTAGAATATTCGGTATAATTTTTAACTTTACTGCCAGCCATGAATTTTTATAAGTTCCTATATGATGAAAATTTATATCTTTTAAAAATACAATAACTTCCCTATTGCTGCCAAATCTGTTATATAAAAAATTTAGTTCATTACTGATTTGGCCCTCTAAATCTTTTAATATAAACAGAAGGCTAAAGCTATCTATAAAATTACGTTCTATAGTCTTAAAATTTTTTAATTCACTTCCCCATCTCTCAATATATTTTAACAAGAAGCTATTAGATTCAATAAGACCGCTGTCAACAGCCATATATGCAAGTAAAAGCGTTATGAATGCTTTAGAAAAATTATTATTAATATTATGATTTATAGATACTCTTCTCTTAATATCTTGGAATATACCGTTTCTATATGGGTTTTCAACTATATAAAAATGAGGCAAAATATTATATGAAAAATCTTGATATACTTCACTATCTATTGAATAAATTCTCTGTATTTCAGCGTTTATTATGCTAAATACAGCATCTTGATCAATATTATTTGACGTCAAAAGCTCATTCCTGGACCGTTCCAAGAAACCATCCAAAATAGTTATGTAATTAACTTCTTCCATTTATAACTTCTATTAAAATTATAGACTACTAACTATAGTTAGTTGATAGCGGATTATAATCCAAATATACTTATAGTTAGTTTAATTATAGGTAGGCGTATTTGAAGGATTGCACGATAACCGATGAGAAGATGGATGCTATTTACAAGGCTATCGGCCAGAATGTCAAGCGCATCAGAACGGCAAAAGGTATTTCGCAGCTTTCACTCGCCCTCGCTATTGGACACAAAGCCGTAGGAACGATCTCAATGGCCGAACTTCATATCAACAAAAAACATTTCAATATCGAGCATTTGATAAAAATAGCAGATGTTTTGGAAGTAGATATTTCAGAATTTTTTGCTTTTGATCCACAGCCACAAGCCGATTAAATTTTATTCATTACAAAGCCGCAGAAGCGCCCCGTGACGCCATCTCTACGGTATGAAAAATGCCGCTCGCTCTCAAAAGTGCAGCGCGGATCAAATTTAACGTTTCGCACACCCGCAGCTGCGAGCTCGTCGCGAAGTGCGGCGTTTAGATCGAAATGCCCCTGCGTTTTGTAGCGCTCAAACTCGCCCAGATCAAGCTCGCCAAGTTCGTAGTTTCGCGCCTTGATATTCGCGCCCACGAATACCTTCATCTCCGCAGCGACGCAGCCGAAGTGCTCTCTCATCAAATTTATCGCGTTCGTACAGATCCGCTGGGTCACTCCAGCGCGCCCCGCATGCACCGCAGCAACCACGCCGCGCTGCTCGTCCGCGATCAGCACGGGCGAACAGTCCGCTACCAGCACGCACAGCGCCAAGCCGTGCAGATCGGTCACAAGCCCGTCGCAGGGCGAGATTTCATCGCTACTTGCACATAAAATCTCAACCTTGTTCGAGTGGATCTGGCGCATAAATTTTAAATTTCGAGGCGCGATGCCGAGCGCAGCGGCTAAAATTTCGCGATTTTGCGCGACGTTTTGCGGATCGTCGCCCACGTGATCCCCTAAATTTAAGCTCGCGTAGGCTCCGCCGCTTACGCCGCCAAGCCGCGTGCTAAAGCCCGCCAGCACGCCGCGTCCGTCCAATACAAACTCAAGATTTTCTCTGCAAATTTCGATTTTGTCCATCATGCGCCGCTTAATACAGGCTCAAAATTTTATCTACCGCGTCCCACGAAAGCCCCTCTTTTTCGCCCTCGGCGCTCTCATCGCGCGCCGTGTCCATACCGCGGACGGGCTGTCCGCCGGCAAAGCGTAACTGCGCCGCGACGTATCGCGCTAGCAGATCGGTTTCGATATTTACGCGGCGCCCGATTTTGTAGCTCCCAAAGAGCGTATCTTTGAGCGTGAGCGGGATGATCGTAAGGCGAATGGCGCAGCTTTGCGCTCCGCTTTTTAAATTTGTGCCCAAGGAGTTTGGATCGCGAACGGAATTTGAACCGCTGAAATTTAGCCCGCGTAAGCTTGCGTCGTTAAAATTTGCGCCGCGCGGCTCTTTGTGAGTAAAATTTCCGCCGTCAAGACCTTGGCCGTTAAAATTTCGCCCGTGCGTGCCGCCGCCTTCAAGCACTTCGTTGATCGTTAGGCTCACGCCGTCGATCGCTACCGAGCCCTTCGGCGCTAGCAGCGGCGCTATATGCATCGGTGTGCGGATAAAAAAATCGACGCCGCTTGCAAGCTTTGAAATTTTATAAATTTCTCCCACGGCATCGACGTGTCCTTGAATCAAATGCCCGTCTATACGCTCGCCTAGCCGCATCGCAGGCTCGATATGCACCGAGCCGCGCAGGTTTTGTGCGGCGATGACGCGCGCCGTCTCACTCGAAAGCTGAACCGCAAATCCGTCCGCAAAAAGCCGCGTCACGCTCAGGCATGCGCCGTTTACCGCGACGCTATCGCCGAGCACGGGGCGGTATCTCGCGCGCAGCCGCAGCAAATCGCCGCTAAAGCTCGCAACCTGCGCGATCTCTCTGATCAGTCCGTTGAACATAGATTGGCCTTTGGAATTTTTACGTGATATTAGCGTAGAATTTTAAAATTTTAAATTAAGCGAAGTTCGGCGAGCACAAAGCCCGCCGAATGAAGTTTGAAATTATTTTTTAGAAACGATGAAATCGGCTAGCGCTTCGATCGATTCATCGTTAAGCGAAGCCGCTTGACCTTTCATAACGCCCATCATGCCAAATTTTCCCTTGCCCTCGCCCAAGGTGCCGTCTTTGTAGCCTTTTAGGCTAGCGATGATATCTTCCTTGCTTAGGGTGTTTAGCGCAGGTACTTTGCCGCCAAGATAAGGCTTCTCGGCGTTAGCTCCATGACAGGCCACGCATTTTTTATATAAAGTAGCGCCGTCAGCGGCGAATACACTCGAACTAAACGCCGCAACCGCAGCACATGCAATAAGAACTTTTTTCATTCCTATCCTTTCTTTTTAAATTGTGGGTGCAGTATAATCAAAATTTAGTAAATTTCGGTTAAATTTTTGCAATTTGCGCCAAAGAGGCAAAATTCTATCTACTGCAAACTTTAGCGTAGAGGCTCAAAGCGGAATTTACGCTGTAAAATTCTAAGCAAATTTTACCTTCCCGCTAGAATTTCAATCGTATAATTTCGCAGCGAAATTCTAAGGCGAAATTTCATCTAGACGCCAAATCCCATCGCAAATTTTGCGCAGAATTTTAAAATTTCGCCGCTTTACTTTATACGCGAAATTTCGCCTTTTTGCATTTTATAAATTTTATCTGCGGCGCCGAAGTATTTATCATCGTGTGAGATCGCAAAGATCGTGTATCCGCGCGATTTCAACTCGGGCAAAATCCGCTCGTAAAACTCCGCGCGAAACTGCGGATCGAGGTCGGCCGCAAACTCATCGAGCATCAAAAATTTTCGCCCGTCCATAAGCACGCTTACGAGCGCCAAACGCTTGCGTTGCCCGCTAGATAGGCTCGTGGTGCTAAATTTAGCCCCCTTTAGCTCAACCTTATCCTGCAGGTGCGTAAGCGCCAGCCACTCGCGCGCGATGTCCGCATCGCCAGTAGCGTAGTCAAAGAGATAAAAATCGCTGAAAACCGCGCTTATGTTGTTGCTGTAGGCGCGCAGATCAGAGGGTTTAAGAGCCGCGCCGCCCACCAAAATTTCGCCTGCTTGCGGCGTATAAAGGCCCGCTAAGATCATAAAAAGCGTCGATTTTCCGCTGCCGTTTTCGCCGATTAAAAACACAGTCTCGCCCGCATTTAGCTGCAAGTTTACCCCTTTGATGCCGAATTTCCCTCCGGGATACGAAAAGCCCACGTCTTTAAGCTCCAGGCTGCGCCACGGCTGCATTTGCGCAAGCTCAAAGCCCCGCACGAATGGGTCTAAACCTAACTCATTGATCTTTGCGTAGGCGATCTTGGCGCGCAGCACGCTAGGAAGCGAGAATATGAGCATCATCAAAGGCGCGCGCAAAAAAAGCACCGTAAGCGCGATCGTTACGGCGTTTGCAAGTTCCGCCTTGCCGCCGCTAAGCCCGAAATAAAGCACAAAGCCTACGGCACCTAGCATCATTACATTCATAAAATTACTCGCGAACGCGCCGTAAACCTCGGCTCGTAGCGAGCTTTGGCGTAAATTTTGCGCGTTGGGCAAAAAGTCGTTTTCGTATAGGCTCTTTGCTTTGGCTAGGCTTAGCGACAGCTCCTTGTGCCCCTCGATCGCCGCGGCGTAGTTTTTATACAAAACGTCCTCGTTTTGGCGGTACAGATCGTAATTTTGCATGACCTTTTTCATCAAAAAACGGTTGAAAATCATCAGCGCGCCGATCCAGACGAATAAAAATGCAAACATCATAGGCGCGATGTATAACACGTAGATGCCGCAAAATAGCACTATCATCGCGCCTTGGATCAGCTCGGAAATGCGCATAAAGCCCTCGGTTAGGCGTGAAATATCGCTGGAAAGGGACGCGAGCAGGTTCGCCTTCGACGCAGCCTCGATGCGCTCGAACTTCGTATCGATGATCTGCTTGATGATCTTGGTGCGCAGATCGAACACGAAGTCGTTTTCCATCTTGCAAAGCATGATGCGACTTAGCACCGAAAGCAGCAGAAATAGCGCCAAGAGCGCGAAAAATAGCGCGATGATGCGCCCATCTCTTTCGGCGCCGTCAAGTAGATATTTATTGATAAAGCTTAAAATTAAGATCCCTGAACCGCTATAAACCGCGTTTAGCGCGAGCATAGCAAGGATTTGTTTGGTATATTTTTTCATCTTTTGCCCCAATGAAATTTGAGCACAATTGTGGCAAAATTCGCTTGAAAAAACGGTTAAATTTTAAATCCGTTCTCATTTCTCCGGCTAAATTTTGCCTCAATTTACGCAAAATTTTATCGCGAATCACATCGTTTAGGGTATATTGCTATTTATATACCGCTAATTTCATCCGCATTATTATTTTAATCCATTTCGTTTCTATGCAACACTTGCCAATCGCCACTACGTGATATACCGCCAAACACCCACAACATTATACCTCGCCGACAGAACGCGCTGCCGCTAAATTTTACCTGCGCCAAAATCAAAATTTTAAAATTACTCATCACCATAGTCTTAACAAGTAGCATAAAAATTTAACGCCGCGCATCAACCAAAACGATAACGTTTAAATTCAGACGCCCTCATGCCGTACGCTACTAAAATTTTATCTTTTCTACACGACGAAAGAGCCGTTAAATTTTAGCGTGCGCGTGCGAATTCTTCTTCAGCTACCTTATTGTGGCTTCTACGGAGTGACTAAATATCTAAAAAATCTCGGAATTATCATAAACCAAAAAATATAGCGGACATCGCAGGGGAAGGGGTATCACTGTACTATTAATAACAGATTTATTAGACTTTATAAACGAATTAATCGGCGTAAATAACTAGCCTAAATAATCTATAAGTGTTAATAAGCAAGTTATTTTTAGATTAAGCGTTTATGAAATAAATCAGAAAATTATTTTTACCATCTTCATGCTTGTATTTTAGGGTATGGCCGTGTTTTTTAAAAATTTGATTTGCTATATAAAGTCCAAGACCAAGTCCCGAGCTTGAGGTTTCGATTTTTCTATTAAAAGCTCTATCAAAGTCGAGTCTTTCCGGCTCGAGTTCGTCTCCCGTGCTGCTTATACAGACGGCGTTTTTATCTATATTTATAAGGACTTTGCCGCTAGAGTATTTTAAGGCGTTATCGATCAAATTTTTAACTCCGGTCGCATAAAGTTCAAAATCAACCTCAACCGCGCTTATTTCCCCATCTGCTAGCACTTCTATGCGGCTCGTGTCTTTTAGTAAAAGCATATCTACCGAGTGATCAACGATGTCTATGACTCGGTGTTTATTTTTCTTGAGCTCCCATTCGTTGGATACGAGTTTTTCGACCTTGACAACCTCGCCAAGTATCATTTCTAGCCTTATAAAAATTTGTTTTAACCTATCTTTGACCTTATCGTCTTGTAAAATTTCGGCTATCATGTCCGCCATGATCCGCCCCTTCATTATCGGGTTGCGAAATTCGTGCAAGATGTTGCGTAAAAATAGCGCTCTAGCCTGCTTTATCGCATCTATTTTTTGCATCGTCGTGTTAAATTCGCTAGCGATTTGGCCTATTTCATCGTTTGCCTCTACTTTTATTAGCTTAAATTTATCTTCTTCTCCCGCTCTTCTTATCATATTTTTTAAATTTCTAAGCCTTAGTAGCTTTTTTAATACAACTATGAAAAACGCGGCCATTACGATATTTACTATAAGCCAAAGTATCCAAATACTATGCGAAGAGAGTTCTTCTAAATTTTCTAAAGGTAGATCGTTTTTCGTAATGTCGTCTTTATTTGACAGATCAAGCCCTGCCGCATCAATAATGCGTGAAAACATTTTAGGATCAATAGAAGAAAATCTAGGTACAAAATAAAATTTTTTGTTGTACCTTATCATATCGGCGTACGAGTCGCTAAAAATTTTTTCGCCCCCTTGCCTGATCGTGTTTGGATCAAGGTCGCTATTTTTAAGTCCGATTTGAGCTAGCTGCTTAGCTGCGTTACCCTCTACCTGTCCTCGTATACGCATGCCTAGCATAAAGCGCTCATAAGTAAGGTACTCCACGTCTCTTATCTGCCTTTTTGACTCAATAAAAAATACCAAATTTACTATAACTAACGCGGCAAAAAAGAAAAATGATATTAGCTTGATTATGGATATATTACGCATTGATAAATTTATACCCTATACCGCGCACGGGGTGAATAAAGCGCGGATTTTTAGGATCGTCCCCTATTTTCTGGCGCAAACGCCCTATGGCGACATCGATACTCTTTAGTCCGCTTTGAAATTTCGCCTGGCCCAAGCTTATCAAAATATCCTCTCTTGGTATAACCATCCCCTCTTTTTCATAAAGATAGATAAAAATGTCAAATTCCACTTTCGTTAGCGCTATCTCCTCTTTATTTTTTATGACGATACGCCTTTGTTTATCGACGCAAAAAGTTTTAGAGTCGTTGCTATTTTGTATCCCTCGGCGAAGTATGGCTCTTAGCCTAAATGCAAGCTCTATGGGCTCGTACGGTTTTACCATATAGTCATCTGCCCCAAGTTCAAAGCCCTTTATCTTATCCAGCGTCTCGCTGCGAGCCGATGATATGATTATGGGCAGCGATGAATAAACTTGCCTAACATGCTTGCACACTTCAAGACCGTCCATATCGGGCAAGCCAAGATCAAGTACCAACGCATCAAAAGTATTTTTTTCATTTAAAATTTTAAGTCCTTCAAGCGGATTTGTGACTATGGTTACGCCAATCTCGCTTTTTGCCAATGCATATTTTAAAAGCTCAGCCAGATCAAGATCGTCTTCTATAAGTAAAATTTCTATCATAGCAATAATTATACCAAATTTAAAATTTAAAACTAAAAAATATTTTTCAGATAATGTTACCAAAATCTTACCGTTTTTGATGGCTCTCCACGCTATAATTCTACCAACAAAATCAAAAAGAAGATTAAGTAAGTTGAACTTATGGTTTTCTTATAAAAGATACCTAAAAAGAATTTTAAAGGAGTTTATGGTGAAAACACGTTTTTTGACGACGAACAAGAGCAGATTTGCTCTTAGTTTAGCTACGCTTATGGCTATGGCAACCTGTGCAAGCGCTAGCGAGAGTTTGGCAGAGGCCCTGCAGGCAAGCACGATGGGCGCGACAGTATTTTCATACTACGATATGGACTCGACCGAATACTTCCCGCCGGCTAGCAGTACAAATAGAATTCGCGAGCATATCGGCGGCCTCGGTGCCGAGCTTAGATTTTTAACCGGCTCTTACTACGGCTTTAAACTTGGCCTTACAGCTCAAGGTTTGGTAAATTTCGGTCCGTCAAAGGCTGCAAAAGAGTATTTCGCCTATGACTGGAATAGCGAAGGCGTAGCACTTTCAGAAGCCTACTTGGGATATGAAAACGAATATATCGACCTTAAAATCGGCCGTCAGTACTACAACTCAAAATACACAGGCCTCGTGCCACCGCTTGTGGCTACAAACACAGATGTAGGCTACAAAGAGGCATTTGAGGGCGTTAGCGCTAGGATAAAGCTTGATAGCATAAATACCTTTATTGGCTTAGCCGACTTTTGGAAATTTGCAGGCAGATCAAGTGCCGTAACGGGCGGCGATCACGGTGCGCCTAGATTTAAAGATAGAGTTGTCATCGGCGGCTTTGGACCTTACGGGTATGAATTCGATAACATCTTTAACTCTTTTGTAGAGTATCGCGGACCACAGGGTCTAAATTTTACGGTTGCTTACGCAAACGTATCAGGCCTAAAATATGACGACGCGCTCAATTCAAAGGGTGATATAAACTTTTACCATGCAGCGGTTGGCTACAAATCGCCTGTGCTTTTTGAAAATGCGAATGTTGGCGCAATCTTTATGTACAAAGGCTCAAGAACAAACGGCAGTTTAAAAGAGAATTTCGACTTTAATGGCAACTTTTATGTGGGTATGGTTGGGCTTTATAATGCTTACGGCTTTGATCTTGCATACGCATACTCAACAGTTAGTAAAAATCAAATGGCGCTTCAAGGCGTGGGTAACGATTGTGGTGCGCCAACAGCTACTCCGATTTACGGACCGTTTTTGTTTATGAATTTTGCTGGTATGAATTTGCATAAATTTAGCGCAGGCTACGACTTTAGCAATGTAGGCGCTGAGGGTCTTAAGCTAGATGCCGACTACTGGTATGGCAAACAGCACAACGGCAGCAACGTCCGATCAGGCGGCTTGCACGGTCAAGCACCGGGCACTAGGATAGACGTAGAGGGCTGGGACGTGCAAGTTTCTTACAAAGTCCCTGCGGTAAAAGGCCTAAAGCTATCGGCCATCTATGAAACTATGGATAGAAAGCTAAAGTATACTAACGGTAGCTCTGACGGCAAAACGACAGACGAAGAGCTTTGGCTAAGAGCGTCTTATGATTTTGACATATTAAAATAAAATTTGAAGCAAGGAGTATAAAATGGCAGAAAACAATGAACTATCACGCCGCTCGTTTTTAAAACGTAGCGGAGCGCTCACGCTTGGCTCGGTTGCGGCTGGATCAGCGCTACTAACAGGCTGTGATAACCCGAACAATCACCTTATCCATCCAAAAAAGGAAGTCGCAAAAGCGCCTGAAGTGCCAAAATGGCTGGGCGTTGAGCCAGAAATTTCAGATAAAGATATAAAAGAGACGCTTGAAACTGATGTGCTTATCATCGGTGCTGGCGTTTCAGGACTTCACGCTGCGCGCGCTGCTACTGAAAAAGGCGCCAAAGTCATCGTCATAGAAAAAGCCGGTCGCTTTCAGGTTAGAAGCGGTCAGTACGGCACTCTAGGCAATAAATTTCAAAGAGAGCTTGGCATCAAGTATGATAAGCAAGCAGCCATAAATGAGCATTTAAAACAGATGGGATATCGCGCCGATCAGCGCGTATGGAACTACTGGGCAGATCACAGCGGCGAGGACTTTGACTGGATGCTAGAGCTTGCGCCTGCGGTGCATTTTATGAGAGAGACCGATACGCAGCTTGATAGAAGTAAGATAAATTTGATGCTCATGCACTATCCGCTCCCGGCCGCGTACGATCCAAGCCAGGAAAATAGCCCAAGCTATCCAACCGTTATGACCTTTTTGCCTAGTCAAGAACCGATGATGGAGCTAGTTTATGAAAAGTCTATAAAACAAGGCGCAAAGTATATCTTTAAAACTCGCGCGCAAAAGCTACTTCGAGATAAAACGACCGGCAAAATGCAAGGAGCTATCGCTCAAGATATGGCTGATGGCTCATATATCAAGATAAATGCGAAGTCAGTTATACTTGCTACTGGTGATTATATGAACGACCGTGAAATGGTAAAAACATTTGTGCCATGGGTGGCAAATTTCTTCTGTCCTTTTCCAAACAAGGACTATAAAAATAACCCTACAAATACAGGAGACGGGCATAAGCTAGGCTCATGGATAGGCGCAAAGCTAGAAGACGGACCGCACGCGCCGGTTGCCCATACTCTTGGCGGACCGCTCGGCGTTGATGCGTTTTTGCTAACAAATGCAAAGGGGGAGCGCTTTACAAATGAAGATCTAAGCGGTCAGCAAGTCACCCAGCCGCTCTCTCGCCAACCGGGAGGCTTTGGCTGGCAGGTATTTGACTCTAAATTTCCAGAGCAAGTCGGACTTATGGGCGTATCACACGGTAGCGTAAATCACTGCGTAGCTCCGGAGGATAATCCGAAACTTCCGCCCGACTGCCAGTGGGCGATAGGCAAAACATCGTATATATCGGTAAAGGATCTTGAAGAGATGCCGGGCGTACATAAGGCAAACAGCATAGAAGAGCTTGCCGGCATGCTCTACCCTGATAACAAAAAGGCGCAAACGAAGTTTTTGGCTACCATAAAACGCTACAACGAGCTATGCGACAAAGGTCACGATGATGACTTTGGTAAGACTGCTAAAAGGATGTTCCCAGTCCGCCATGCACCATTTTACGCTGGTAAGATGGGTGTAGGTGCTAGTCTAGTCGTCATGGGCGGTTTTACCGTCGAGCCAAGTACCGCAAACGTGCTAGATACCGACTATAACGAAATTTCGGGGCTTTATGCCTGCGGTAACGTTATGGGCGGACGCTTTTTGGGCGACTATCCGGTAGTTTTAGCGGGCACTAGCCACGGAACATGCCTATGCTACGGACGCTTAGCAGGCTATCAGGCTGCGGCAAACGCAAAAGGAGAAAGAGCATGAATAAGAAAAGAAAATATACGATAATAGGGCTAGTAATAGCCGCTATTGTGGGCTTTATATCGTTTCATCAAGTACAAGCGGCTAGCCACAAGGCTGAATTTTGCATCATGTGTCACAACATGCAGCCTGAGTATGACTCTTATACAAAAGGAAATTTGTTGGCTAAAAAACATAACGACGCAAATGTCACATGTCACGACTGCCACACGCCAACCATAGGAGAACAGCTAAACGAGGTCAGGATGTATTTAACCGGTGACTTTGAGACACCAACTAAACAAAGGGGCTTTACTAACGAGCAGTGCACTAGCTGTCATAAGATAGCTGACATAAGAAAAAAGACTGCGCACTATGGCCTATCTAACCCGCACGAAGGTACTCACAATAAAGGCAATGAGATGCTACAATGCCAGTCGTGCCACGCCGTGCATCATCCGCAAAAGCTAAATACTTGTATGTCTTGCCATCCGATAGACTGGAAGGTAGATAGTAGCTGGAAGATGTATCCGCCTAGTGAAAAATAATCCTTAATCCGCCTCGCTCGGGGCGGATTTATATCCTCTGTAAACATAAATGGGCTCAAGATAAGTTAAGCGGATTTTCCCTTATCAATTCTAGCAAAATGTTGTCGACCGAACTCTTTAATTTATGCTGTTCGAGAAATCATTTTGAACCGGGAAGTGAATAAAAAAGGTCTCGGCGACATGCTGTGTGTAAAAAAGCATTTTTGAGTAATTTTTGACTATAAATCTAAATTTATTATTGGCGTAATTATCGAAACATAGTTTTGGTTCAAACTGAAGCATATTTTAAAATATCGTCCGGATTTTTCGCCATAAACTTTAAAATTACTTTATTAAGCCTTTTATGCTTTAGCATTCTATTCTCGCTTTATCCCAAGCTTATCGCCAAAATTTTGTTTGATGTAGATGTGCAAAATATCGATCGCGGCGGGCGTTACGCCGCTGATCTCGCTCGCGGCAAAAAGCGTCGGCGGCGCAAAGCGATTTAGCTTCTGCACGATCTCATTGCTAAGCCCTCCGATCTTGCTAAAATCGATCTGCGGCGGGATCCCGACGCCCAGCAGCCCCTTCATCCTCTCGACCTCGGCGCGCTGCATCGCGATGTAGAAATAATACTTACACTGCGTTAAAATTTCATCCAAAACCTCATCGCTAAAGCCCTCAAAATGCGGCGCCAGAGCAAGCAAGCTCGCCTTTGAAAAGCCGCTTTTGGCTACGATTTTTTGCAAGCTACAGCTTTGCGAAATAGACTCCGCGCCGATACTTTGCAGCAGGCTAAGCGTCTGCTTCGAAGGGGTAATCTGCGTTTTTAGCAAAAATTCCATTCCGCTCTGCGCGTCGTGCTTAAACTTGCGCGCCCGCTCATAGCTCGCCTCGTCTAAAAGCCCGATCTCGCGGCCGTATTCGCTTAGGCGCAGCACGGCGTTGCCCTCGCGCAGCAGCAGGCGAAATTCCGCGCGCGAAGTAAACATACGGTAAGGCTCGTTCGTGCCCTTAGTGACGAGATCATCGATCAAAACGCCGATATACGCCTCATCCCTACGCAAAATCAAAGGCTGCCGCCCGCGCAAATCAAGCACGGCGTTGATGCCCGCCATCAGCCCCTGCGCCGCGGCCTCCTCGTATCCGGTGGTGCCGTTGATCTGCCCTGCTAAAAACAGCCCGCGGATCTTTTTGGTCTCGAGGCTGTGTTTAAGCTCGGTAGGATCGATGAAATCGTACTCGATCGCATAACCCGGGCGGACGATTTTAGCATTTTCAAAGCCTTTGATCGTGCGCAAAAACGCAATCTGCACGTCGTAAGGAAGGCTCGTAGAAAGACCGTTTACGTAATACTCCGTAGCCTCGCGCGTCTGCGGCTCGACGAAGACGTGGTGGCGGTCGCGATTTGGAAACTCATAAATTTTAGTCTCGATGCTCGGGCAGTAACGTGGGCCGGTGCTTGAAATTTGCCCCGTAAACATCGGCGCGCGTGCAAAATTTTCGCGGATGATCTCGTGCGTGCGCTCGTTCGTATAGGCGATGAAGCAAGCAAGCTGCTTCGGCGCGAAATCTTTGCTGCGAAAGCTGAAAGGATGCGGATCCGCGTCGCCGTCTTGGCGCTCAAGTACGCTAAAATCGATCGTCTTGGCATCGATCCTTGGGCAGGTGCCCGTCTTTAGCCGCCCCATTTGCAGACCCAGACTTCGCAGCGATTCGGCCAGCTCGACGCTTGCTAGCTCGCCCACGCGCCCCGCTTGCAGCTTGTTTTCGCCCACGTGAATTAGCCCGTTTAAAAAAGTACCGGCGGTGATTATCAGATGCTCGGTCTCATAAACGTTGCCAAGATGGCTCTTAACGCCGCAAACGCGCGGAACGCCGCCTTGCTCGCAGGTTAAAATTTCGCTCGCGATCTCCTGGCTTACATCCAACCCCTGCGTGTTTAGCAGCAAATTCCGCATATAGATGCGGTATTCGTCCATATCGATCTGAGCGCGCGAGCCGCGCACCGCGGGGCCCTTGCTCTCATTTAAAATTCTAAACTGCAGCCCGCATGCATCCGCCGCAAGCCCCATCTGACCACCCAGCGCATCGATCTCCTTTACCAGATGTCCCTTGGCAAGGCCGCCGATTGCGGGGTTACAGCTCGCAGCGCCGATCTGTTCGGCCAAGATCGTAATTAATAGCGTCTTTGCGCCCATTTTTGCGGCGGCCAAGCTCGCCTCGATACCAGCGTGCCCGCCGCCCACAACGATAACGTCGTATTTCATTTTTTGCCTTTAAATTTAAAGCCGCAATTTTAGCCAAAATAAAATTTCAAAACGATAAATCGCGCGCAGATGTCGCAGGTAGCGGCTCGCTATGTGTTTTCATACGCGCGAATTTTACCGCGCTGCGACTTTGAAGCGATTTTAATTTGCGCCGCCGCAAGCGCATAGACGAGCCGTCCGCAAAAATCGCGGTGCAAAAGCAGCGCGCAAAGGGCGTAAAATTTCGCATAAAATTTTTAGCGCAAAATTTCTGCGCCAAAATTTCGCGCGCGAGCTTTGCTTTAAATTTCGCATTGTATAATTACGCATTTTTTCAAAAAGGATGAATGCTGATAGATAAAGCTTATGTTTGCGCGCTGAAAGATCGCGTGATAGGCGGCTGCGAGATTACAAAGGATGAGGCGCTAAATCTGGCGCGATGCGAGGATTTGGGCGCGCTTTTTGCAGCGGCGGATGAGATCAGGCGCGAGTTTTGCGGCGATAAATTTAATCTCTGCACGATCATAAACGTAAAATCGGGGCGCTGTAGCGAGGACTGCAAATACTGCGCGCAGTCGGCGCATTTTAACACGGGCTGCGAGACTTACGGAATTTTGAGCGAGCAGCAGGTGCTAAGCGCCGCGCTTGCGAACGAAGCCGAGCAGACGCACCGCTTCTCGCTCGTCGCCAGCGGACGCGGAATTTCTCAAAAAAGCTCCGATCTAGGGGCATACTGCGCGATCTATGAGCGGCTGCGGAGCGAAACGCGACTGCATCTGTGCGCCTCGCTGGGGATCGCCTCAAAGCCCGCGCTGGCGCTGCTTAAAGCTAGCGGCGTGCAGACCTATCATCACAATCTCGAGACTTCGCGCAAATTTTATCCGCAGATCTGCACGACGCACAGCTACGACGACCGCATCCAAACGATACAAAACTGCCGCGCCGTAGGGCTTGGCGTATGTAGCGGCGGGATTTTCGGGCTGGGCGAAAATATGGAGGATCGCATCGATATGGCGCTGCAGCTGCGAGAGCTGGGCGTTAGCTCCGTGCCGATCAATATCCTGACCCCGATCAAGGGCACTCCGCTGCAAAATGCCGCGCCGCTGGCGCACGATGAAATTTTAAAATCGATCGCGATCTACCGCTTCATCTTGCCGCGCGCGTATCTGCGTTTCGCAGGCGGCAGGCGAAATTTGGGCGAGCACGTGCGCACGGCGCTTGGATGCGGCATCAATTCGGCGCTTACGGGCAATTTCCTAACCACCACCGGCGATAGCATCGCAAGCGATAAGGCGCTTGTGGCACAGTGCGGGTTCGACCTCGCAAAGGGCGCAGACTAGCGGCGGTCGGGAATTAAAGATAAAATTTAAGAGGCGGCTATGAAGCTAAAATTTTTCCCTTCCCTTATTTTGGTCGTCTTGCTTGGAGGTTGCTCGCTGCTCTCGCAGAACGACGAGGAAGCTCTATTCTTGGCGGACGCGAGCAGATGCGACGTCATAAGCTCGCTAAATAAGGAGCAGTCAAACCGCTGCGCGAAGCGGCAAAAGATTGACGCCGAAGTCGCGCGTGCGGCGCAAAAGCAAGCGGTATCGCAAGATACGCTTAATTTATTCGCAAAGAATAGCGCGCAAGCTCAGCAAAGAGCGCAGGAGAGGTATATCGCTACGCAGCGAAGCCTAATGCAACAGCAATCGCAGCAGCAACTGGAGCAGATGCAGCAGCGACAAAATATGAGAAATTTACAAAACGAACAAAACTGGAACAGGCTACGCAATCTGGAAAATATAAGCAGCGGCGGGATTTAGCCGATGCAGCCATAGCCAAAAGCGGTCGGCGGCGCGCTAAAAAATATGAATAGCGGCGGAATTTAGCTGCGAATTTTAAAATTCGATCTAAATTTTAATTCGCGCGACTTTAATTCTAGATCAATTAACCCTGGTAAAAATATGATGAAATTTCAGCCAAAATGCTTCAAAATCAAATGAGGTCTTAAATTTCAAGGGCAGGCAGCTGAATGCTAAAAAATTTTAATTGATTTTAAGTGATGAAATGGTGACCCACAGGAGATTTGAACTCCTGTTACCGGCGTGAGAGGCCAGCGTCCTAACCACTAGACGAGTGGGCCGCGAAATTAGAAATGAGATAATAGCGAAGTGTATATAAATTTTGGATTAAATTATATATTTGTGGCAAAAATAATGCAAAATAAAAATTTTCGCCAAAAACTTAAAGCCTTTTGGTATAGCCGTAAATCTTGGTGCTCTAGAGAGTCTGATATGCCGCCCATTCTAGATGGCACATAAATAAGTTTCGTCGCTGCAGCCATAAGCCAAATCGATATCATAAAAGCTTGCTGTGCTTTGCTATCAGCATCAAAAACGCCAATAATTTTATCGCGCTGATTTAAAGCAGGTGATAAGAAGCCATTTAGCATACCTTTTATTTGGCTTCTAGGCTTTTTAGATACTCATATACTCTTTTGTCCTTGTTTTTTCTTGCCCAATCCGATGGAGTTACGCTTTGGTTATGAGAACATCTAGCTTTTGGATCGGCGCCTCTTTCTACTAGATATTGTACGATTTCCAGACTATGAGAACTTGCCGCATAATTTACCATGGAGCATCCGTCGCTATCTTTTGCATTAAAATTTCCGCCGTATTTTTCCAAAAGCTTTACGAGCCTAAAACTCTTCTCATCGTCGTGTTGGCTTCCGAATACGCTCATCATCATTGCGCTATCAGTCAGCCTTTTTGCGCACTCTAGCATCGCGCGAAGCGAATTTTCGCTACCTAACATTACCGCCATTTCGATAGGAGTGGTATTTTCATGACCTTTAAAATTCGGATCGCCGCCCATTTCGCAGTATTTTTTAGCATCTTCGGCGCTGCCTGAATATGCCGTTTTGTGAAGCAGCGTTTGTATCTCATCCGCGCTCAATCTCTCTTCGGTTTTGGATGCGACGGGAGAGATTTCGTCGTAAATCTCCTTTAATGAATTTGTACCGTAGTATTTACCCGGCTCGTCTTTAAAAATCAAATTTATACCATTTAAATCCGTAAGTTCTATAGAGTCGTTTGTTTTTAAATTTATTATCTTGTTAAAGTTAAAAACTAAATCATCCTTTTTAACCCCGCTATCAAAGATGAAAAAGTGGCTAAACTCGTAAGGAAATTCGTTTTTGTATTCGGGGTTTGACGCCGGATTTATCCTAGAATCGCCGATTTCTATCTTATCGTGCCCCCATCTTTTGCCGAATATAAATATATTTGTACCCCAGCTTTTTGAAATTTTATCATCGTTCTCGCCCATTACGAAGATATCGTTTCCCCATGGGTCTTCCACATCGCTTCTGCCGCCCGTCAAAATATAGACGTTGTTATTTCCGGGGCAAACTATAGAGTGCCTCGTATCGCTTTTGGCTATAATGATTTCGTCTGCGTTTTGGTTGCAGTGAGAATTTATATCCCAATATATGGTTTTGCTAAAATTTAAACTCACATCTTCTAATACGGTGGTATCAAATCCTTGCGTCACTAAAATCTTTTTAGGAAAATATCCTTTCGCTTGCCCGTCTTTGATAAATTTTTCCAAACTTTGAAAGTCGGTTATATTGCCTCCAAAACAGCCGCCGACCACCAAAAACAATATAACGATAAATCTCATACTCGCTCCTCTTTTCGAGATAAAATTTTAAAAATTATACAAAATTTGTAAGCAAAATTTACTAAAAACAGCTCAATTTTAAAAATCAAAAATAAGCGTTTTTAATGCTTATAGTAATGGCACTTGGATAGTTATAAATTTTAAGCTGCTCCGCTGCTTTTAAATTTAAAAAGTTAAATCCATTTTAAACATAATTTGCGTAAAATCCCTTTTCAAAACGTATTGCGCGAGCGGCGGCAGCAAAGTAAAATTTGCGGTAACTACGGCGTTAAATTAAAAGCACTCGTAACGGCGGAACTCAATAAAATTCGCGACAGTAGCCCAAGGATGAGATATTCGGCGGCGTGCTGAGCTTAAATCATTCACAGCGACGTAAAGTACGAAGTATGCGCGACGGCGTAAAATTAAAATTTGCAGCGGCTAAATTTAAAGCCCGCGCGACGATAATCAAAGCAGCGCCTGCCGTTCATCTGTGCAGTGCAAGCAGCGAATCGCACATTAAAATTTAAAGGGATAAAATGAATGAAGATTTTCAAAGAGCGAAGCTGCAAGGCACGCTCTGTGCGCTCTGCCTACTAGTCGGCAGCGCGGCGTATTCTATAAAAGGCGAGATCGCGTACTTGGATTCTCAAATCTTAGTGTGGATTTTTGCCTTCACATTCCTTTACCACGCGCTTAAAAACATCCAAAATATCATGGGTCCGCAGGTCTTCATAATCTTCAAATACGCCTACAGCATCGCGCTTGCGGCGCTGCTATATTTTTCAGCCATTTATATACTCAGAAGATGTGATTGTAGTAGGCTGCAAATATACGTGCCGTATTTGATATTTGCAGTTACAGTCGCTTGGATAATTATAAATTTTAAGTTATACGCCGCTACTGGATGCAAACTTTTTGCCGTATATGCCGCGCTACTAATCGCAGATATCAGCGCAGACGTCATCTACGGCATGATGTTCAAAATACCGGCTCCCGCCGCTATAACGATGGGCTTCATAAATTGCATGGAACTGTTAAATTTAATCTTAAATCCATTAGCGTCCGTAGTACTGCTCTTGCGTGGTTTAATATGAAAAACTCCGCCAAAGCAAAGAATCTATGGAGCCGGGCGCAGAGATAAAATTTGTCCGCGCTTATACTCGCGCGAAGTTTAAATTTAGACCACGCTGGGGCATTTACAAATATGAAATTTCGCGTTGCTAGCGCTGTTTTGTCAAAGACACGACCTCCAAAACCCGCCCGCTTGATTATCTAAGCGGCGCAAGCTTTAAACCGCATCGGCGCGATCCTCGACAAGATCAAGCAAAGATGAAATCAAACAAATGCCGCTTTATGCGATTTATAAGGCCACTTCGCCGCACTAGTAGCCGAAAATTTTAATCCCCGTATCGCTCTGCTCGTAGCGCAGCGCTGGGATTTTTTGCAGTAGATCTTTTAGCTTCGCTAGATCGTTTTTTCGCCCGCCGTCGAAGGCTCGCGGCACCCACACCCACGCGATCTCGTCGTATGCAAACGAACCTACCGTAAAGCTAGCCCGCTTTGAGCCCGCCTCCCATTTGGAGGAGTTTTTGATCGCGTAGAAGTTTGGATAGAGGATTTTTTTGATGATGAAGCATTTGCAAAATTTAAAATCCGCGAAAAACTCCGCCCACGTCGCATCCTCGGTAAAATAGCCCTTCGCGCGCAGGCGCTTTTTCTCTTTGCGTAGCTTGATAGGCTCGTAAAATCGCTGCCAAGCCCTCGCGCAAGCATCCATAAACGCCAGTATGCGGGCGAAATAAATTTTAAAAAGCGCCTTAAAAAGTTCCATCTACTTCTCGATCTGCGATTTTAGCGACTTATCGATTGCGATCTCGCTGCTTGCGATGTCGATCGTCTCAAGTGCCTTGTCCTGGAAGATAAATCCGACCTCCTTCGCGCCGAAGCTCTTAGCGATCGCCTCCAGCGTGTCGGTCGCGGATTTGTGGATCTTGCCGCCAAGATCGTTGATGATTTTTAGCGAGAGCTGCTTGACCTCGTCCTTGGCGTCGTCGATGAGGCGGTTTTTATCGCTTTCATCAAAGCTCGCGCCGAACAGCCCGTTTAGCGAATCGGGCAGCAGAAACGGCAGCAGCTTGGCGTTTTTCTCGTCATAAATTTTCATATCTTTGATCGAGTATTTGTATTTGCACGGCGGCATCTTGATCTCGTAGCGATCCTCGCCCTGCGGCAATATCGCAAACTCAGGACTTAGCAGGTCGTAAACAAACTCAATCTCAAACTCGAAGATGATGGCGATCTGCTTTTTCGTCATCAGCGGCGAGACGAGCGAGCCCAGCAGGCCGCTGCCTACGTTTTGCTTGCGCGTAACGATCTCTTTGGAGTAAATTTTAAAAACGCTCAGCTCGCCAATGCTTTTAAGCCGCGTGATGTCGGTGGCGATCTGCGGCTTGCTCGCCTGCTCGCCGCTTTTGCGCATCTTAAAAAACATAAAAACCAAGATGCAAAATATCACTAAATTTAGAAGAAAAGCAAAATTTTCCAAATTTCATCCTTTAAAATTTTATCGGTATTTTAGCAAAATACGGCGCCGATTTGTAGTGCAATTGAAATTTTACGATTTTTGCAACGCGAAATTTTAAAATCGCAAAAGAAATTTTAAAGAAGCGAGCCGCGATTATAAAATTTAACGCGGACGTAGTCCGCACCACCGCTAGCGTCGTAAGGGGATCGGGTGGGACTTGTGGGCGAGTAGAGCAATGCGGTGCTGCGGAGCAGCGCCGCCTCTGCGAGAAGTGTGACCTCGCAATTGGGACCCCCTTTCCACTCCAAAATATACATATCACGACTGAAATTTACAGCTCAAGATAAGTTAAAAACTTTCAAAGGAGTTTTTAACTATGATTTTGTCGATAAAAAATAAATATATAGTTCGTTCCCGAATTTCGGAAAAGAAATTTAGAGAGATTTTGAAGTATTTCGCAGAGGATATAGAAGCTACTAAAATGTCAAATTTAACCGGAATTTCTAGAATTTCCATTAATAAAATTCTAAAAAGCATTAGAATTTTGATATCCAGAGAGTATGAGAAAATAAGTAAGTTTTCGGGTGAGATAGAGATAGATGAGAGCTACTTTGGAGCTAAGAGAGTAAGAGGAAAAAGGGGCAGAGGAGCAAGCGGAAAGCAGCCGGTGTTTGGAATGCTAAAGCGTGACGGTAAGGTCTATACCCAGATAGTTAAAAACTGCTCTGCTAATGAACTGATACCGATACTAAACATAGATTATCTAAATTTGAAGGCATTAAGAAAGAGAATTTCTTGCTTCATCTTCAAGAGTGTGAATTTAGATACAATAACAGCAAGGATACAAGAGAATTCTATCATATTCTACTAAAGATGATAAGAGAGAATCCGCTTAACTTATCTTGAGCCTAAATTTTACTTGCGATAATTTCAATACTATCGCAAGTAAAATAAATGTAGCTTGATCTAATTTAAATTTTTTAATATAAATGGCGCTACGAATCTTGATCCATTATTATTAAGATGATTGAGATCCCTATAAAGAATTTTATTTTTATCTGCTATATAGCAGGTTTCGTCGTCACAAAAAGGCTCGTAAAGATCGTAAGTTTTTACTTGCGGATAGTCTTTTATGACTTTATTTACAACATTCGTATACTTTTTTAAAGCATCAAAGTATTGTTTTTTATAAGCACAATTGCCATCTTTGCCTTTGATTTTTTTAAACCTTCCGCATAAATTCGGAGCATGCGGTAAATGAGGAGAGTCTAAAACTATCAAAACTTTTTTATTTGCTCTCGTCAATAAATCAAGCGTTCTTCTAAGTCCATTTTCCACTATCGTATTTTGATCCTTTTCTTGCGGATTTTGTATATCCTTAGTGCTATCATTATATGAGCAATCAGGATTATGTCCGAGTATTACCGTAGTGATATTTTTATCTTTAACAATAAAATCATATGCGCGGTCAATAAGTTTATAATTATTGATTCTATATTTTAAAGTATTTGGATCCGTGACATTTAGACAACTTGATACATCAATAAACGGAGCAGCACCGATCGCCGAAAAAAGTATGACACCGCCGTCCGTTTGCTCGCTTATTCCCAAATAAAGATCTTGAGCATGAGAGTCTCCTACGATTGCTATTTTATTACCTCGCATTTTTTGCATTCTACATTCGTGACCGCCGATCGTGAACCAATCTGGAAAAAATTTTTTACAATTCGCCGCCGCTTCGTTTAGGGCGTTCGTCGGATCTGCTTCTGTAGTAATTTCTGAAGGGCTATTTATATAAATCATATAGCCAAGCATTCCGGTAGTCGCCATAGAGGTAAAAAGTATAAAAATTTTTGCTCTGGAATCTTTGCCAAATCGTATCGGTCTTTCTACGAATCGGTAAGTTAGCCATGCTAGTACTATTGATGCAAAGACGCATAATATTTTTATAACCCTATCGGGCTGTCCCACCAAAATATTAGCAAAAGAAAGTAGCGGCCAATGCCATAAATAAAGAGGAAAACTGATAAGCCCAAACCAAACTAAAATTTTATTCGACA
This sequence comes from uncultured Campylobacter sp., assembly GCA_963522765.1. GTDB lineage: Bacteria > Campylobacterota > Campylobacteria > Campylobacterales > Campylobacteraceae > Campylobacter_B. The sequence continues at coordinate 171,131 of CAUQZM010000002.1, forward strand.
ATATTTTTTTGCTTATCCATCCCCCACCGTTTTCTCCCGCAAATATTATCAAAATCGAGCCCAAAATCGGTATTAACGCCCATAGTCCCGGAAAGGGCATTTCTTTTTTGATTGTATAAAAACCATATAACAATAAAACGATCCCAGCAAATGCGTATAAATTTGATAAAGCTTCTTTGCCGTTTATTGCTCTTCTGCGACATGGTATTTTGCATAAATAATGATTGATATATAGTTTAAATTTTTCTAGATGCGCACTATGGTGCGTCAATAACCAAGCCAAAATTCCACCGCAAATAAGCTCCCAAAATCTCGTTTGTGGCGAATAAAAATCTGCGACCCAGTCCCTTTGTATTTCGTAGACATTGCAGGAAAAAGATACGATTGCAAAAACGATAGATAGTGCGAGCGGATTGAGTTTGGTCCTCCATACGATCCACAACAAAAAGGGCCAAATTATATAAAATTGTTCCTCTATGCCGAGACTCCAAAGGTGCAAAAGCGGTTTTAATTCCGATGATACATCGAAGTAGCCAGATTCTTTCCATAAAACAAAATTTGCTACGAATCCGGCTCCCGCTGCTGTATGCTTACCGAGTTGTTTATATTCGTCTAAAAACAAAGCAAGCGATCCAAATACGAGAGAGGCAATCAAAACAACGAGTAGAGCGGGAAAAATGCGTTTTATGCGTCTTGCGTAAAATTGATAAAAGCTAAAGGTATTTCTTTCTAAATTATTAAAAATAATCGTTGAGATCAGAAAACCCGATATTACGAAGAATATATCGACCCCTATAAAGCCCCCCCCATTTTACCCGGAAATGCATGGAAGCAGACGACGGATAAAACGGCTATTCCCCTTAAACCATCTATATCAGCTCTATATTTTGGATGAGATAAACTTGGATTATTCATTTTTTATAATTCCTAAATTCAATATGCGATAAGCTTAGCTCCGAGAGTAAGCATCTTTATAAATTTAGCATAATTTATTTAAAAATTTACTCAAATTTGTCCCACCAAAGAAACTCCAATCGAGCTGCCGATTACGAAATCTTTGCATATAAAATAGCTCAACGAAACTTAATGCAAACATAAGGAGTATTAACTTAAAGAGAGCCTAAATTTAAAGTTTCTCTATATAGAATTTTACCTATAGAATTTAGGTCGTCGCGGCGTTTTCTCTTAAGGGGAAAGGTGCTACTTGTTCTGCTTCGCTGCGCTCGCAAGAAACGCCGCCGGGCTAAGCCTTACGTCGCTACGTTCGTTTTGCGAGAGCACACCCCTTTTCCCCTTAAAATCCACTAACCCCCAGCACGCTCAAGGGGTGAGCCCTGTGGCTAATGTTAAATTTTGATATGGCTTTAATTACAACACACGGAATTTTATGCTTGTCTGTTTTTATTAGAATTAAACTCAGGCGTAGCCTGCACCGCTAGCGTCGTCGAGGGATGGGTGAGGTTTGTGGGCGAGCAGAGGCGGTGCTGTCCCGCAGCACCGCCTCTGCGAGAAATGTGACCTCTCGCAATTGGGGCCCCCTTCCCGCCCCAAGATACACACATCACGGGCTAAAATTTAAACGGAATTTCATAAGGTAAAGCAACGCTTTAAATTTAAGTTGTAAATTCTGCGGGCTATAAATTTATCAGTTAAATTCTAAAAAATTTATGCATATTTACGTCGACGTTGTGTGCCACACATGACCAGCAGGGGGGGGGCGGCGCTCAGGGAGTTGCGAGGCGCGCCCGCGACTTTTTAAAATTTTGCCCCCCACCCGCGCGACGCTAGAAGTGCGAGCTACGCTCGCGCTAAATTTTAATAAGATTTGAATTGCGATTCTCGAAATTTTACGCCTGTTTGTTTTATTAGAATTAAACTCAGGCGTAGCCTGCACCGCTAGCGTCGTCGGGGGTTAGGTGGGGTTTGTGGGCGAGCAGAGCAATGCGGTGCTGCGGAGCAGCGCCGCCTCTGCGAGAGGTGTGACCTCGCAATTCAAGCCCCCTTCCCACCCCGAGATATGCATATCACGGGCTAAAATTTAAACGTAATTTCATTTTGCAATAAAAGTTTGAAATTCTCTACGTAGAATTCTACCTCTAGAATTTAGGTTGTGGGGGCGTCTTCTCTAAAGGGAAAGGGGCGCTACTTGCTCTGCTTCGCTACGCTCGTTTTGCGAGACGCTCCCCTTCCCCCTTAAATCCCCTAACCTCTGGCACGCTCAATGGGCGAGCCTTACGGCTCGAGCATTTTTATTTAACGGCTTGCGACGCATATTTGGAATTTTAAATTCTACGTAAAATTTAAAACCGAGAGCCGCAAAGTGTTTCGGCGCAGCGGGTATAAGCGGATGTAAATTTAAAATTTACCCGCTGCAAGCTGCAATCAGGATGCAAGCGAGTAAATTTGGCAATTTCAGGCAAATTCACGAGCCAAAATAAATTTTAAAAACTCCCGATAAATTTTATAAAATCTCCCTAAAATCATACCCTGCGTTTTTGAGTGCCCAGGCGATGTCTTCTTGATGAGCCTTGCCTTTGGTCTCAAGAGTGATCGTGATCTGCGCGTCGCCGTACTCGATATTGGTCGAGAACCGGTCATAGTCGATCTTGACGATGTTTGCGTTGGCGCGGCGCAAAATTTCGGTAAGCCCCGTAAGCGCGCCCGGCTTATCGACGAGCGTGACGTTGATCGTCATCTTGCGGTGCGATTTGATAAGACCCTTTTCGATGATGATGTTTAGCATCTGCACGTCGATATTACCGCCGCTTAGGATGATGCCGATCTTTGCGCCGGCGGGGAATTGGAATTTCGCGTTCATCAGCGCCGCTACTCCCGCCGCGCCCGCGCCCTCGACGATGATTTTTTGCTGCTCGAGCAGATAGAGTATCGCGCTTGCGATCTCCTCGTCATCGACCTGCACGAACTCATCGACGCACTCGATAATCGTAGAGAGCGTGATCTCGCTCGTATCCCGCACGGCAATGCCGTCGGCGATGGTGCGGACGGATTTGGAATTTAGCGGCTTTTTCGCGACGAAGCTATCGTGCATCGCGGGCGCGCCCTTGGCGGCTACGGCGATGATTTTGATGTCGGGGTTGATCTGCTTGGCGCAGCTACAAACCCCCGTAGCAAGCCCGCCGCCGCCAACCGGAACGACGATGTATTCAAGATCTGCGACCTCTTCGATCATCTCAAGCGCGATCGTGCCTTGGCCTGCTTGGACGAACTCGTCGTTGAAGGGATGCACGAACGTCAGATTGTGCTCTTTTGCATATTCCAGCGCAAACGCATACGCCTCGTCGAAATTATCGCCCTTTAGGATGATCTCCGCGCCCAGAGCCTTCGTGCCGCTTACCTTAAGTAGCGGCGTGGCTTCAGGCATTACGATCACAGCATGCACGCCGAATTTTTGCGCGCTCATCGCTACGCCTTGGGCGTGGTTGCCAGCGCTTGCGGCTATTACTCCATGCGCCCGCTCCTCGTCGTTAAGGTGCGCGATCTTATTGTAAGCCCCACGGATCTTATACGCGCCGGTGCGCTGCAAATTCTCGCTTTTGAGATACACTTCCGCGCCATAAAGCTTGCTGAGCTTCGGCGCCAGAGCAAAGGGCGTTTTATAGACAAAATCGTTTATCGTGCGCTTTGCTTGGATGATTTTATTTAGATCAACCATCTACTTCCTTTCGTAATTTTAAATTTTGTTATTATACATATTTTTAGGCGAAATTTTCCCGCGCGCAGCCTAAATCCGCGACTTCGGTTTTAAGCTCATCTAACTCCTGCGCTTTAGCAGCACGCCGCATTCGATATGCGCCGTATGCGCAAACTGATCGAAGATCGCAAACCTGCGCACCTCATGCGTAGCGCAAAGAGAGCGTAAATTTTCAAAAAGCGTCTGCGGATTACAGGAGATGTAGATCAAATTTTGAAAATTTTTTATGAAATCAATCACGCTAGGCTCCAGCCCCGCGCGCGGCGGATCGATCAAGACGTGCGAAAAATCGTAGCCGAAAATATCGATCCCCTTTAGCCGCTCAAACTCGCGCCTGCGCGCAAACGCGCTCATCAGCTCATCCGCGCTAAGGCGGACGAATTGCGCGTTGCAAACGCCGTTGAGCTCGCAGTTTATGCGGGCATTCGCGATCGAGCTTTTTGAAATTTCGCTCGCCAGCACGCGGTTAAATTTAGCCGCAAGCGGGATGGTAAAATTGCCGTGTCCGCAGTACAGCTCCAGCAGATCGCGCGCGGCGGAGCTTTCTGGGCGCACGGAATGTTTTTCGCAGCTCAAATTTTGCAGGGCGGAATTTTCGCAGGCTGAATTTTGCGCGATGAGTTTTTCGCAGGCTGAATTTTGCACGCAATGCTTTTCGCAATCTAAATTTTGCGCGGTCAAATTCTGTTCGATGAAATTTTGCGGGGCGGAATTTTGCGCATCTAAAACCTTATGAGCGAAATGTTTATCCGTAGTGCCCTCGTCTGCGGGCGCACAGTTAAATTTCACGGAATTTTCGCCGTTAAATTCTGCGCGAGCGGAATTTGCTTTAACGGAATTTCGGCAGGCGGCGTCAAATTCGGCGGAATTTTCAGAAGCGAAATTTAGATCCGTAGAATTTTGCGCTACGGAATTCTGTGAGGCAAAATTTTTTTCAGTAAAATTCTTTGCGGCGAAATTCTGCGCGGCGTACACCTCGCTCGTGCCCTCTTTGCCGAAGTCCACGCAGCTTCTCGCCCAGGCGATCATCTTTTCGTTCACGCCGCGGTTGGGCTGGATGAAGGCGTTTTCGCCGAAGCGAAATTTATAAACTTGCCCGTCCACGCAAAGCTCATCCGTGAGGCTTAGCTCGCCGCTTAGAAGCTTCTGTCCGCGCGCGCGAGCCATGATAGTGATGCCAAGCTTGCCCGCCAGCTCGCAAATCGCCTCCTGCTCGCGCTCGCCCAAGCGCTTGTGATAAAGCAGCGTCGCCAAAATCCCGCTAGCGCACGAGATAAACTCGACGCCGAAGAGCTTCTCTTTTAAAGCTTCGCTCCGCCTAAGCGCCTCTAGCAGCCGCGGCATTAAATTTGCGATAGGAAGCGCTACCTTGGGGCATTCGTTAATTAAAATTTTCTTGCTACGTACGCCGCCCATCGTGTAGGCAAGATCAAATGCGCTATGCCAAATATCGTGCCAGATGCCAAATTCCGCCCTGATACGGTAATTTTGCGGCTGCGAGGCAAAAAACTCAAACTCGCCGTCAAAAAATTCTCTAAATTTATCGCCGATCAGCTGCTTTTTGTATAAAATTTGATCCTCGTAAGACCCGCCGAGCGTGCAACTGCCGCAGCTACCGAAGCTTTCGCAATTCATACATCCACTCTTTTACCTACCACGCGCAGTAAAAGAATGATAGCCACGATACCCAAAATCAGACATCCCCACACGCTAAGCCCAAAGCCCGCAGGCAGGTAGCCGCAAACGATACTGATGCCGCAAACGACCAGCGCATAGGTCATCTGCGTGCTTACGTGCTCGATGTGATCGCAGCCTGCGCCCATCGAAGAAAGGATTGTCGTATCCGAAATCGGCGAGCAGTGATCGCCAAATATCGCTCCCGTAAGCACCGCGCTTACGTTTACGCACATGAAAATGTGAAATTCCTCGCCGCTAAGTCCGTATTTTTGCCCCACGGCGTGAGCAAGAGGCACGGCTAGAGGCGTGACGATACCCATCGTACCGAAGCTCGTGCCCGTCGAAAACGAAATAAACGAGCTAAGCACGAAGATCACAATCGCAAGAGCAAAGCGCGGCGTAGCGTCGCTTAGAAGCTCGACCAAATAGCGCGAAGTGCCGAGCTCCTTGATAACCGAGCTTAGCGACCATGCAAAAAGCAGGATCACGACGGTATTTAGCATGCTTTTCCAGCCGCCCACCCAGACCTCGATCGCCTCTTTGACGCCGTAAATTTTTTGCGCGATGCCCAAAACGACGGCGATGATCGATGAAAACAGCGCGGATTGAAACAGTACGACCGAGGCGTCCGCCGCGCTAAATGCGGTGCGGATCGAGGTAAAGCTAAGAGGGGCTGCCTTGACCGCCTCCAAAGCCTCGCCCTCCAGCGAGCTGTAGCCGTTGAGATAAAATCCGATGACGGAAAGGACGATCATCGCTCCTAGCGGGATTATCGCGTTTAGTTTGCGAAGCGCGACGCCCTCTTTGGGTACGAAAATTTGATCCTCTAAATTTTTGATCTTAAAATCCGCAGCTCCGCTCTTGCCGCCGCGAGATGCGATCTCTGCGCGATACATCGAGCCAAACTCCCTACTCATTACGGCGGTAGCGACTACGAAAAAGATCATGAAAATATTATAAAATCTATACGGGATCGTCTCTACAAAGACGGTAAAGGCGTTTATGTTTTCTATGCCGATCTGCGAGTAGGCCTCTTTGATCGCCGAAATTTCAACTCCGACCCACGTGGAGATCACCGCGATGCCGGTGATCGGCGCGGCGGTCGCGTCGATGATGAAGGCGAATTTCGCGCGCGAAATTTTAAATTTATCCATCAGAGGTCGCATGATAGGGCCCACGATCAGCGCGTTTGCGTAATCGTCGAAAAATATCACGATACCCATGAGCCAGGTGTAAATTTGACCCAAAACGGGGGTGTCTGCGTGCTTGCTAAGCCAGAGCGCAAGCGCCTTCGTGCCGCCGCTTTTGGTCACTAAAGCGATGAGCCCGCCGATACACATAACCTGAAGCAAAATGCCCGCATTCCACGTATCCGCCATCGATTTTACCATGCGCGAGCACAGGTTTGTAAAGGCAAAAAGCGCCGAAGCTGCGATATTTTGATCGACCATACCGATGAGAAAGGTCCCGCTTAGCACGCCTAAAAACAGCGACAAAATCACGTCCTTGGTGATAAAAGCAAGCACGATCGCCGCAACTGGCGGGATAAGCGTTAACACGCCGTAAAGCTCGCTGTTTCGCACGGCGGGCTCCACGTCTGCAAGCGCCAGCGCGGGCAAAAAAATCGCCGTAAAGATAAGCAAATTTTTTAACATTTTAATCCTTGATATGGTTGATAAAATTTTAAAGCTTATCCCGCATTTGGACTAAGCTTTAAAATTTCGCGCCTACGACGGCTATCGATCCCATCTTTGCGCGGATCTATTTTTATGCGCGCAAAGGACTTTAAATTTTAAATCGGGCGATTCGGATCCCGCGCATCAAAGCTTTAAATTTATGAAATTTAAAGCGCGCAAGCTCGCTCCGCGTAAATTTTAAAATTTAAAAACGCGGCGAGCCGCGCAGAGCTCGCTTCATTTCAAAATTTTGAAATTTTAAAATTTAAAAGCAGGCGCCCGTTTTAAACCTCCGCTGCAAGCAAAATTTAATCGCCAAAAGCCGCACGCAGGCAGATCCGCGCTTTAGATCAAAGCTCGTTCTGTTTTACAGGCGCGCCGTCCGAGCCCTCATCGTCCAAGCTCCCGCTAGGCTTTAGACCGATCGATCTCAGATAGTTTTGCGTCTGCGCATCGCCCCCCAAAATCGCGTAGTCCATTACGTTCAGACCCTCTTCGTCGCTTAGCTTTTCGTTGGCTCCCGATCTTACCAGAAGCTCGACGATCTGCTTGGTGCCGTTTTGCGCCGCATACATCAGCAGCGTCTCGCCCGCGCCCGCAAACGTAAAGGTGCAGGTATCGTCCGTACCGCCCAAAGACGCCAGCGCCTGCATCTCGGTGCTGCTTATCTGCCTTACGTTCACGCTTGCGTGGTTGTAGATAAGAAGCTTCACGAGCTCGTAGTTTTTCATCGCTACGGCGTAAAAGATCGGCGTTTGACCCAGAGAGTTCTTATAATTTACCTGCGCGCCTTGCGAGATCATAAGCTTGGCGTTTTCGATGCTGCTCATCGCATAAAACAGCGAGTTTTCCTCGCCCGCATTCACCTGCGCGCCGTGCTCGATCAAAGTAGAGATAAAGCGCTTATCATAACCCAGCAAAAGCGCCAAATCAAGGGCATCGTCAAGCTCGTACGAGGCGAAGCTTTTGCTAAATAAGAGCGCGTTAAACTCATCCGCGCTCACGCCCTGCTTAAGCGCTAGCTCGAGCTCGCTGCGCGCGCCCGCTTCGCGATCGTTTGCGGCGTATGAGGCAAACTCCGCGATCACGGCACTAGCCAGCTCGTCCGCTCTAGCGTCATCGAAGCTTGTCGCAAAGTGTTTTTTAAGCGCTTCGCTCGCCGCTGCGAGCTCGGTTTTAAAATTTCGGTAATTTATAAAATTTCCGATCTTTCGTTCGGAGTAAAATTCTAAAGCTTCAAACGATTTTTCGCGGGTCTGCGCGTAGTTTTTCTCTTTGGCGTAGCTCAAAAACCCCTCGCCGTCCATCCCCGCAAATGCAAGCACGCGCTCGAACTTCTTTTCATTGACCAGAGCTTTATTGCCGACGCAATCGACGTTTTCGCCTCTGATCTCGGCCGCGCTTTGCCTTAAGCTTTGCAAAAAAGGAGCGTTAAGCAGCGAGCCTTGACAGCCAAAATCGCTTTGCAGCAACTCCTCGTCGCTCAAGCTCGCGCCGAAAAATCCGCGCGCATCCTCCTGCATCTGCTCGCAAGAAGCGCCAAAAAGCGTGCCGCAAAAAACAAACGAACCCATTAGAATTTTTCGCATCGCTACCTCGAATTGCATTTGAAGCGTTATTTTACCTTTAAATTTATTTATTAAAACTTAGTGCGAGCGGTGGACTGCACGAAATTTCTTTAAGCTTTATGAAATTTCGCGAAATTTCTGAAATTTTACGGTGCGGCGGCGAACGACGTTAAGCGACGGATAGTTAGCGACGTAGCGACGGGCGGCGCTATATGATGACTTAGCGACGAGCTACGTTAAAATTTTAAAATTTACGCGCAGGCTAGCGGTAAAATAAAATTTTGCAAGCTGTACAAACCTAGCGGAATTCTGCGCGCGATCGCGCAATTAACTTGCCGAATAAAATTTTATGCGCTCTTCGCGGAGTGAAATTAAAATTTCATCGCACAAAATTCCGTGTCTAGCGCAAAATACGTCGCGTTAAAATTTAGCAAATTTCAATCTGATGGAATTTAGCACGACCGTTACGGAGCTAAAGCACATCGCCGCGGCGCCGTACATCGGCTTTAGAAGCACGCCGAGCGTTGGATATAGCGCGCCTGCCGCGATCGGGATACATACGGCGTTGTAAAAGAGCGCCCAGAAAAGGTTTTGCCTAATCGTCCGCATGGCGGCACCGCCTAGGCGGAATAGATACAGCACGCTTTCAAGGTCGTTTTTTATAAAAATCACGTCGCCCGCGCCCTTGGCTACGTCGCTGCCGCCGTTCATCGCGATACCGATACTGGCGGCTTTTAAGCTCGGTGCGTCATTGACGCCGTCGCCCACGAAAAGCACCCGCTTGCCTTCGTCCGTCAGGGATTTGATGAACTCGTATTTGCCGCTTGGAAGTACTCCGCTTCTTACCTCGTCGATGCCGAGGTTGCGAGCGACGAAATTTGCCGTTTTGGTGTTATCGCCCGTTAGCATGACGGTTTTTACGCCGCTGTTTTGCAGAGTCTGAATGACGCCGCGCGCTTCGGCTCTGATCTCGTCGCTAAATGCGATAAAGCCCGCGTACGAGCCGCCTATCGCGCAGTAAACGACGCCAAAGCCCTTGTCTAAAAGCTCCTCCGCTTCTACTTCGACGCCCGCATCCACGCCGCGCTCGCGCAGAAAGCCCGCGCTGCCGCAAAGAATTTCGCCGGTGGGATTTTTCGCGACGATACCTTTTCCCGCGATACTTTCGAACTCGCCGTTAAGCTTAGAAATTTCGCCGAATTTCAGCTCGGCAAATTTTACGATCGCCTTTGAGATCGGATGCTCGCTAAGCTTTTGCGCGCTTGCCAGAGCGTAGAGATCTTGGGCGCTCAGATCGCTGAAGCTTACCGAAATTTCGCCCTTGCTAAGCGTGCCGGTTTTATCAAAAACCGCGACGTCCGCGTCCTTTAAAATTTCTAAAATTTCAGGATTTTTGATTAAAATTCCAGCCTTTGCGGCGTTTGAAATCGCGCAGACGATAGCGATCGGCGTCGCAAGCCCTAGCGCGCACGGGCAGGAGATGATAAGCACGCAGATAGCGGCGGATGCGGCATATGAGAGCCGCCCGTCAAGCGTCATCCACGCTATAAAGCTGGCAAGCGCGATCAAAATCACCGCGGGCACGAAAATATTTGAAATTTTATCCGCAAAGCGCGCGATCGGCATCTTTTTGTTGCCCGCCTCGTTTAGCAGATTTTTAATCTCGGCAAGCAGCGTCTGATGCGAAAATTTCGTCACTTTCACGTAGATGACGCCGTCCGTGCTGACGCAGCCCGCATTGACCTCATCGCCCACGCCTTTATAAACCGCCAAGCTCTCGCCGCTGATGAGCGAAGCGTCGATCTGCGCGCCGCCCTCGACGATAAGCCCGTCGCAAGGGATGCGCGAGCCGTTTTTTACTAGCACCTTATCGCCAGGCTTTAGCGCTTCTGCGCGCACTTCGGCTATCGTGCCGTCGTCTTTGATCAAAAGCGCGGTTTTGGGGCTTAGATCGATTAGACCCTTGATGTAGTCGTTCGCCTTCATCTTGCTGCGCTCTTCAAGGTATTTGCCGAGCGAAATAAAGGCGATTATCATCGATGCGGACGAGAAATAAAGATTGGTAAATTCGTTCTGCGCGCCGTGCGCATAGACCCGCGCCGCGGCCATTAGCGAATAGGCAAACGCAAAAAAGCTTCCCATCGCCACGAGCACGTTCATATCGAAGCTTCTATTTTTCAGCGAGCCGTAAGCGTGATAAAAGAAGTTCTTGCCGCAGTAAAATAGGCTCACGCACGCCATCGCTGCGCAAAGCAGCGCCTTTGGAACGAAGCTTAAAAACCCGCTCATCTCCACCGCCATTACCGCCGCGGCTAAAATGAGAGCGAGGATTAGCCTAAATAGCGCCGCTTTGAGATTGCGCCGCTTTTTGCGCTCCAAATCTTCGTAATCCACGGCGATGTCGTAGCCTAACTTTTTGATCTTGGCTTTTAGCGTCTCTTCTACGGCGGGGTCATCTAGTACGAACTCGCCGCTGCCGTTTGCGAAATTTACGTGCGCGTCCTGCACCCCCTCGATCTTGCGACTTACCCGCTCGATCGCATTGGAGCAGTTTACACAGCTCATCCCGACGATATTTAGAGTGATTTTGCTTGGCATCCGTTAGTTTTCGCAGGACAGCTTTTCTACGACGCTAAAGCCCAAATCGTCCATCTCCTCTTTAAATTTAGCCTCGTCGCGCGGATCTAAGCTTAAACTCACCACTCCGCTTGCTACGTCCACCTCGATCTCGCCGAAATCGTCCTTAAGCGCGTTTTTGATCGTCCTCGCGCAGTTTTCGCAGTGGATATTTTGCGCCTTAAATTTTACGCTTTGTTTCAAAGCCATAAGCCTCTCCTTTGGATTAAAATTTTAAAACTTATACTACTTTTTAATAAATTTTATTTCAACGCCCGCTCCTGAAATTTAAGGGTTTTTCGTTATAATCACCCGTTTTTAAATTTAAGCTTTAAGGAATTTTATGGGACGAGCTTTTGAATACAGACGCGCTTCAAAAGAAGCTAGATGGGGGAAGATGAGCAAACTTTTCCCAAAACTGGGCAAGGCCATAACGATGGCTGCGAAAGAAGGCGGCGAAGATCCGCTGATGAACTCCAAACTGCGCGCCGCGATCGCTACGGCAAAGGCGCAAAATATGCCCAAAGACAACATCGATGCAGCTATCAAGCGCGCAAGCGGCAAGGATAGCGCCGATATCAAAACGATCTTTTACGACGGTAAGGCGCCGCACGGCGCGCTTTTAATAATCGAATGCGCCACCGACAACCCGACCCGCACCGTCGCAAACGTAAAGTCGATTTTAAACAAAGCTAAGGGCGAGTTTTTGCCAAGCGGCAGTTTAAAATTTATGTTTTCGCACAAGGCCGTTTTTGAGACCAAGCTGCCGAGCCGCGACATCGAGGAGCTGGAGCTTGAGCTCATCGACTTCGGTCTTAGCGAGCTTGAGATCAACGAGTTTGAAAACGATAAGGGCGAGCTCGAAAAGACGCTTCTAATCTACGGCGAATACGAAAGCTTCGGCACTCTAAACGAGGGGATCGAAAAGATAGGGCTTGAGATCATCAGCGCAAGCTTAAAATTCGTCGCTAACGAAAAGCACGAATTTAGCGAGGAGCAGCTGGGCGATATCGATGCGCTGCTCGAGCGGCTAGAGGATGACGACGACGTGCAAGCAGTTTACACCAATATCGCATAGGAGAAAAAATGGAAAACTTAAAAATTTACGACATCGACGCAGAGGCTTTGGCGCGCGATAAATACGCCGTGATAAAAACCGAAAAGGGCGATATGAAGCTGGAGCTTTTCGGTGGCGAAGCCCCGCAGGCGGTTACGAATTTCGCCAGCCTTGCTCGCAGCGGGTTTTACAAAGGGCTAAATTTTCACCGCGTAATTCCAAATTTCGTAATCCAAGGCGGCTGCCCGCGCGGCACCGGCACGGGAGGCCCGGGCTGGCGCATAAAGTGCGAATGCGACCGCCAAAAGCACAAGCACGTGCGCGGCGCGCTATCGATGGCGCACGCGGGGCGCGATACGGGCGGGAGTCAGTTTTTCGTCTGCCACAGCGCGCAGCCGCACCTAGACGGCGTGCACACGGTGTTCGGTCGTATCGTGGATCAGCCTAGCCTGGCGGTTTTGGACGCGATCAGACAGGGCGATAAGATCATCGATATCGAGATTAAAGAGAACTTGCAATCGTGATTAAATTTAAACCGCGGAGCGCCAGACCGTGATAAAGATCGGCACGGACATAACCGCGGTGCGCAGGATCGCGGCGCTGCGCGCAAAATACGGCGCGAAATTTCTAAAGCGCATTTTGAAAAAATCCGAACGCTCATCCGCGCTGCGCGACGAAAGTATCGCGGGCATCTATGCCGCCAAAGAGGCGCTTAGTAAGGCGCTAGGCACTGGCATCGGCGCGGAGTTCGGCTTCAAAGACGCTAAAATTTACAAAGACGCCCTGGGCGCGCCGCATCTAAAAATACGTAAAAAAATCCGTAAAAAATTTCATATCAAATCCACAAGCCTTAGCATCACGCACGACGCAAACGTCGCAATCGCGGTAGTCGCACTCGATATAAAACTAACGAAATAACGAATATATAAGAGGACGAATTTTGAAAAATATCTTATTAATTTTCTAAAATTTATAAAGCGCCATTATATAATCTCTGCGATTTTTATCATCTGCATTTTGACTTTTATCCCTTATATGCCTATAAATATGGGTTTAAACTACGCCGGAGTTTGCACCAATCCCTTGCATTTAGGCATCTTATCGGATAATGAACTAAAAGAGATAGCGTTTAAGCAGTATTTGAAAAATGAGCATGCAAAGAGCAATTACCCTTTTTATGAAATCTTTTTAAGAGACAGTAGGCCGAAGGATTTAGACTTTGATATCGACTGGTGAGAAATTTATCGTAAGTGTAACGGCGACAAGCGCCCCGATGATAAATGTGAATTTTGGAAAGTATCTAAAGAATTAAATTTAGAAAATCTATTGTCTATCGGCAGACAAATTTGTAAAGACGGGAAACAAGTCACGCAGATAGATAAATCCATACTAAAAGCTATAGATGATGAAGACGTGGTATATCCATGGGAGGATAACAAGCTTTTCAATGATAAAGGAGAACTTAATTATTCGGTTTATTACAAGAGAAAGTATCACGATGAAAAAACGCATCAAGAATCGGATTGGATATTAAAATTTTTTCAATATAACTCTATTGCAGTATTTAAATCCGATAAGAATTTCACTGCCTCTGATAAAATTCGAGGAGAAAGCGATAAGATCGTGTACATTATAAAGTATAGTGGAACAACAGACTCGCTGATGGCAATGTTAAAAAATAGGAATTTTGATAGTTTTTGTGAAGATATCGATTCAATTGAAACGGGAAAAAGGGATCTAAATAAACTTACTTATCGCGGTACTACATTACTAGAAGATAATACGACAAAAACATGGACAAGCAATAATTATGGCGAGATAAGGATACGCGTAGATAACTGCGGGAACGGACTTGAAACGCTATATCATAGTCCTTGGGACTATTTTGAAGAATATATGAAACTCAATAAAATCAAATTTAAGGAGTAATCTATGTCAAAAATAGTAGATATGAAGAGCGAAATCAAAATGGCTTAATGAATTTGACTTTGCAAAACTCTTAAATCAGCCGCAATAGTTTTTTTTACTAATAGGCTTAAAATTAAATTTCCAAATTCCGCGACAGTAAAATTTTTGAAATTTCAAACCGCGCCACAAAACTAAAATAAAATCAAACAAAGCATTACAGATTCAGGCGAAATTCTACGCTTTGCCGCGATGTCGCATATTCTAGCGCTACGATTAAAATTCCTCGTAGAACCTAGTGGCGCCGCCTTTCCGCTACGATAAAATTTTACGGAATTTTTTGTGATTGCTCCATATAAATTTTAGATTAAAGCCGCGTAAATTTAACCGCTCGCGCCAAGATATGATTAATTTAAAGCACAAAAAATACAACATAGCGCTAGCTTACGTCAAAACGCCTAAAACTACGACTAAAATTCCAAGCCGCGACCGAATTCCCGCGCAACGAAAGGCGAACTACTCCGCCTTTTTTAGATTATCGGCGAGCAAAAACGCAAGCTCTAGCGCCTGATCTGCGTTTAGGCGCGGATCGCACTGTGTTTCGTAGCGCTGCTTTAGCGTCTCTTGCGTTACGTTAAACGAGCCGCCCGTGCACTCGGTGACGTTTTGACCGGTCATCTCAAGATGGATGCCGCCCGCGTGCGTGCCCTCCGCAGCGTGGATCTCGAAAAAGCTCTGAACCTCGCTTAAAATTTTAGAAAATTCGCGCGTTTTGTAGCCGTTGGCGGTCTTGACGGTGTTGCCGTGCATCGGATCGATGCTGTATAGGATCGCCCTGCCCTCGCGCTTTAGCTCGCGCAAAATTTGTGGCAGGCGCGCGCCGATCTTATCCGCGCCCATGCGGATGATGACGTTTAGCCTGCCTGCTTCGTTTTGCGGATTGAGCTTGTCGCAAAGGCGCAAAATTTCATCCGCGGTGCCGCTCGGGCCGATCTTAACGCCGAGAGGGTTTTTGATACCGCTTAAAAAATGCACGTGCGCATCGTCCGCGCCGCGCGTGCGCTCGCCGATCCAAAGCATGTGCGCCGAGCAGTCGTACCAATCGCCGCTGGTGCTGTCGATGCGCGTCAGGCACTCCTCGTAGTGCAGCAGTAGCGCCTCGTGCGAGGTGTAAAGCACTGTCTCGGCAAGGCTCGGGGAATTCGCGGCGCTCAGCCCGCATGCCTCCATAAATTTAAGCGTGCGCGAAATTTCATCGCTCAGCTCGTTAAATTTAGCCTCCAGCTCGCCCTTTTTCAAAAAGCCTAAATTCCACTTATGCACCTCGTGCAGGTTCGCAAGACCGCCGCGAGAAAAGGCGCGCAGCAGATTCAGCGTCGAAGCGCTTTGATGATACGCCTCGATCATGCGCGCGGGATCTGGCTTGCGCGCCGCTTCGTTAAACTCAAAGCCGTTGATTATGTCGCCGCGGTAGCTAGGCAGGCTCACGCCGCCAACCTCCTCGAAATCGCTGCTGCGCGGTTTTGCGAACTGCCCTGCGATACGACCTACTTTAACGACGGGACGACCCGCTGCGAAGGTAAGAATGATCGCCATTTGAAGCATTACCTTAAACATATCGCGGATATTATTCGCGCTAAAATCATTAAAGCTCTCCGCGCAATCACCGCCTTGAAGCAAAAACGACTTGCCCTCGCTGGCGCGCGCAAGCTCGGCTTTTAGGTTGCGAACCTCGCCCGCAAAAATTAACGGCGGCAGCTTGTAAAGACGCTCTTTAGCGGCCTGCACCGCACTTTCATCCTGATAAATCGGCTGCTGTAAAATTTTATAATCTTTCCACGACGTCCTACTCCAGCTCATAGCCCCTCCTAGATTTCGTAAAATTTCGCGATTATACCCAAATAAGCTTTTATTAACCCAAAAAATCTTAAAATAGCGCCTTTAGGCAATTTGGAAGGAATTTTATGGAAGAAAACCGCACTAAAGGGCTAATGCTTGCATTTGCGACCTTTTTTATGTGGGGCGTTTTCCCGATATTTTTCAAGCTCATAAAGGACGTGGACGCGGTGCAAATTTTAGCGCATCGCGTCGTTTGGTCCTTCCTGCTGCTGCTCGTTTTTCTCTGCTTTACGCACCGCTTAAAAAACGTCGCGCGCCTTCTTAGCACCCCTAAAATCGCTCTCACGCTGCTTTGTACGGGACTACTTATCAGCACGAACTGGGGCATTTATATCTACGCGGTAAATTCCGATCAAATTTTGGCCACAAGCCTCGGATATTTTATAAATCCGCTATTTTCGGTGCTTTTGGGCGCTTTGTTTCTGCACGAACGACTAAGCGCGGCGGCTAAGCTTTCCCTGCTGCTAGCCTTTGCAGCTATCGGCGTGCAAATTTACGCGCTAGGCAGGCTTCCGATAATCTCGCTCGTGCTGCCGCTTAGCTTTGCATTTTACGGGCTCATACGCAAGAAGGTAAAAGTGCCTAGCTTTGAGGGGCTGTTTTGCGAGACGACGCTAATGCTGCTGCCCGCGCTTGCGTTTCTGATCTACTGCGCGCTAAAAGGAAGCGGCGCCTTCGGCTTTAGCGCAAGCGGCGCGCTGCTGTTTGCAAGTGGACTGATTACGATTTTGCCACTGCTCACCTTCGCCGCAAGCACGCAGTATCTGCCGCTATCTACGATCGGCTTTATGCAATACATCAGTCCTAGTATGAGCATGCTGATCGCGGTATTTATCTACGGCGAGGAGCTTGAGACTTACAAAATTTTAAGCTTTTCGCTAATTTGGTTCGGGCTTGCGGTCGTGGGCTTGGACGGCTTAAGGAGAAAAAATGGCTAATTTCGCTTTGATGTTCGCAGTTGCCCTTGCGGTGGGCGCGCTCGTGTATTTTCAGGTCCAAAAGGCTTCCGCGCGAGCAGACGCCGTAGATCCCGAGCTTAGCTCGCAAAGATATATGAAATTTTGCGATATTTTAGAGGGCAAACTACGAGATCTTGTGCGTCTAGAACTGCGCGACGAAAGCGCTCGCGAGAGCTATCTGGACGAGCTTGAGACCCTTAGTAAGGAGTTAGTCTATATCAAAACGATGCATCAAAGCAACCTAAACCCCGCCGTGTGGGAGGGCAAGCTATTTGAGTTTCTAAATAAAACGGACGCGCTTATCGAAAAATACGCCGCGGGCGCAGAGCGCTCGCTGCAAGACTGGCGCAAGCAGTTGGAGATAGAATTTAAAAACTTATAGTCGCGATCCTTAAGATATCAAAATTAGGCTACATATAATAATCGGCTCGGCATAAAAGGCTTGATCGATGAACCTAAAATGGTAAAATTTAGCCGCAGTACTAAACCAAATACAGCTACAAGACAAGCTCGATCCAAAATCAATAAAATTCCAAGCGCGCTGAAAAATCTTAAAAATTTATAAACTCTGCAAAGATTCAAAGGAAAATTTATAGTCTTGCCACAAGGATCGCAATAAATCATACCAAACTTCATCGCAAAAATTGAGCCCATGGGTGAAGCCAACAAGACCTGCTAAATTCAGATGAAATGGGAGGCGCAGCAAAGCTGATGGAGGGAAAAACATGAATTAACAGACGGCGCTAGCAAAATAGCGCAGGCACAGCCAAATACCACTAAACTAGCGAAGCAGACGAACGAGCAATATAAAATTCTATCTCCTAAGCCGGCAGAGAGTTAAATTATAACCTAAAAACCGCGCGCCGTTTATAGTCATAAAAGAGCGCGTCATATTAGATAAACAAAGAGGGCTTGTATTTATTTATTGGCATATCGCAAAACGACACTATACCTGCGTACCAGATAAGCGAGAGAAGCAAAATCTTAAAGGTTAGAAATGATATGCCAAAATTTCAAACCATCCTTGCATCTTTTTAGCAAAATCTCCGAAATTTCGCCCTATGCGAGCCCTAAAATACGTCAAATTTTAAACCGTGTATAAGCGCTAAAGCGCGTAAATTTTAAACCGCCAAATATCAAGGAATATCAAATTTAAACCGCTCGCGCGCTCTTTTTGATGAAAATTCCTAAAAATTTAACCGCCAGTCTTTGTAGCAAGCCCTGCTTTTTACGCTTGCTTAGTAAAAATTTTGCCGTTTCACTCCTACCAAACATCACAGCAAAGGCATAGGGTGTCATACCAAGACCACTCGTAGCCTCTATGTCTGCACCTGCATTTACGAGAGCTTTGACTACTTCCAAATGTCCTTTGAAGGCCGCGCCCGCGAGCGGGGTTTGCCCGCGGTCATTACGCTCATCGACTCTGGCGCCGTTTGAGAGCAGCATATTTACAGTCTTTAGCGCGTTATTATAGCCAGCCAGCATTAAAAGCGTGTCGCCTTTGGCGGATTTTAAATTTACGCTAAGACCGGCTTTTATCATCTTTTCTAGCTCGTCAGCATCATCTCGCCTGGCAAAATCAAGCGCTATAGCGCAAAGCTCACCATATCTTTGCTCCTCGGCCTGCGTTAAGCTCGTCAATTTTTTGCTTTCAAAGCGGCTCTTACGCCATTTACATAGTCAGCGGAAATTTTTTCAAAATGTCCTATCGCGCGCTCTTTTATCGCTTCGCTCACACCCTCCATGCTATCTGCGATATTACTAAAAAGCTGCGATTTTTGTTCGTCGCTCATTAGCTCAAAAAGCGCTCTAGGTTGCGAATAATAATCCTGATCTTCGGCTCTGTGATCGTATCTTTGCATCGCGCCTTCTATGCTTATATCAGGCTCCAACAAAGCACGATCCTCTTTGGCGCCGCCAAAGCTGTTAGGCTCATAGTAAGCCTTATCGTCAAGCTCATACATTCCGTTATTCATCGCGCCGCCCACGACGTAAGTATTGACCTCGCTTACAGGACGATTAACATCTAGCTGCGCGTAGTGCGTGCCGATACGATATCTTTGAGCGTCGGGGTAGCTAAATATCCTTGCTTGCAGCATCTTATCGGGACTAAAGCTGATACCAGGCACTATATTTGACGGGCTAAATGCGGCCTGCTCAACCTCATTGAAATAATTTTTCGGATTTTCGTTTAGCGTCATGACGCCCACGTCGATGAGTGGGAACTCCTTATGAGGCCAAGTTTTGGTTAGATCAAAGGGGTTAAATTTGACCTCTTTTGCCTGCTGTAGAGTCATTATTTGAATTTTAAAATCCCAGCTTGGAAAGTCGCCCTTTTCTATACTCTCAAAAAGGTCGCGTTGATTGCTCTCTCGATCTTTTGCAATGATCTGTGAGGCCTGAGCGTTGGTTAAATTTTTAATGCCTTGGCGAGTTTTGAAGTGAAATTTAACCCAAAATCTTTCGTTTTTGTCATTTATAAGGCTGTAGGTGTGGCTGCCAAATCCGTGCATATGGCGGTAACTTGCCGGAATACCGCGGTCACTCATCAGGATGGTTACTTGATGCATACTCTCAGGGCTTAAGCTCCAAAAGTCCCATGCTGCCTCATTTGAACGGAGGTGTGTACGAGGATCACGCTTTTGCGTGTGGATAAAATCCGGGAATTTATACGGGTCTTTTACAAAAAAGACGGGAGTGTTGTTTCCGACCAAATCCCAGTTGCCCTCTTTGGTGTAAAATTTAATCGCAAAGCCCCTTACGTCGCGCTCAGCATCAGCCGCTCCAGCTTCACCGGCAACGGTAGAAAATCTCAAAAGCAGCCTTGTTTTCTCGCCTTTTTGCAATACTTTGGCTTTAGTATATCGTGAGATATCCTGCGTAATCTCCAATGTTCCGTATGCAGCGCTACCTTTTGCGTGAACGGCGCGCTCAGGGATGCGCTCTCTGTTTTGATGAGCTA
The DNA here is from genome assembly GCA_963522765.1 of uncultured Campylobacter sp. GTDB lineage: Bacteria > Campylobacterota > Campylobacteria > Campylobacterales > Campylobacteraceae > Campylobacter_B. The sequence continues at coordinate 191,162 of CAUQZM010000002.1, forward strand.
GTTTTTCAAGTAGCTGATAATCTTGTAACATTATACCGCCGCGACTGCCTGCGGTAAGGGAGTTTTGGTTATCCGCGATAGGATTACCCGAAGTAGTGGTTAGTTTTTTCATATTTATTCCTTTCTAATAAAATTTGTTTGTAATTATACATATATAAATTAAAATATTCATTAAATAATAAAAATTATTGATAGAGGTTTAGGCTTAGAATTTGTAATATTTTAAAATTTTATATTTCTAACCCATCTTTAACATTATTTTATAAATTATGAGATCTGCTATATATAAATTTATCTCATATTAATACAAGAACCATGATATTTCGCGATCTTATATAAATTATAGATGCTATATACAAAATACAAGGTAGTGATAACTTAAAGGTAGGATTGCGATGATCAAGATATTAAAGAGAAACGACAAATTTAAAATCATTAAAATTTTATAAAATTTTGCCAAATACGTAGCGATCATAACCAAAATCTCTACGAAATTTTACTTATTGGCAGACGCGGTATCCTTAGTCTTGGATCCCGCTTGTTCTAGCTGCTTAGACGCATCGCGCCTTAAAATTTTATCGTACTCCTCCACCCTTATCACCTTGCCCTCATACTCTATTTTAAAATTAAATTCCAAGCCTTCTAAGTGTAAATATCTAAAAAATTTATCCAGATCAAAGCTGCTCGCGCCATTAAGCTCATCACCGCAGAGCGCAGAGTAGCGCTTTATAAGAGTATCGTAGATACCCAGCAGCGCCGTATTCGGCGTTACCGAGCCGCATCTATTAAGATCGGGCAGCGAACCTGCGTTGAACATCATTGCACTCTTTTCCCAATCCTTTGGTTGCTCCGTCATATCAAACCTGACCATATCATAATTAAAACTACCTAATAAGGTCTGGTTCAAAATAACCTCATCGTAACAATAATTATCCATATGCTCTAGGTATCTTTTCTTATGCTCTTTCAACAAATACAAATCATTGCGGCAATCATCGTATTGTTTTTGGATACGCTCATCGTCCGGAAGTCCTGCCAAATCGTATTTAAGCAGCAGATTTAGCATACTTGCGTCATATCGCTGCGGCAGCATCTGATAGATGGAGCAGTTCGGCTGCCGCTCATCTTTGCGGTGTTTGAGAGTAAAAGCAATACAATGATCGTCCGTCCAAGCGGTAATCTCAGGTCTTACGCCGCTACTAAGCATAAGCTCCGTCATCTGCAAAAATCCACCTGCCACGGCATAATAGAGCGGATCAGATACCGCGCTAATACCCTCGCTTTTAGGCGTTCCGTAATATGCCCTTACCTGCGCATCGCTAGTATCGGCGACCAAATAGGAATTGCAGTATCCCGGGGTTACAAGCCGCGTACGAACATATTTAACGTTAGAAAAGCTAGCTCCGTGCTTAAGTAGAACTTCCACGGCGGCGGTAGAGTTATTTTCGATAGCATAGCTTAGCGCCGAATGAGAAAAATCGTCCGTGCGGTTGATATCCGCTCCGTGATAGATCAGCTCCTCGGTGGTGTTTGCATCATTGTAAAAGCTAGAATACATTATCGCCGTTATGCCAAAATGCAGCGGATCGCCCGCAGTGATGCGCTGCTCTCGCATAAATGTTAAAATACGAGCAGTGTCCTTGGAGCGCAAAAGCTTGCAGAAATACTCCATCCGCTCATCGCCCTGCACTACGCACTCGTCCAAATCTAACTCGGCGCCCAGCCTTTCGTGCCAGTACCTCGCTCGTGCAGCGCGATCCTCGTCCGTTAGCGGCCGATTGGAGGAGTTGCCAGAGGTCGCGACGCGGCTCGCCGTGGAATTTTGCGCGGGCTGAGTTTTGGATCTGTCCATAAACGCACCGCCTGCGATCAGGCAAAATACGCCCGCCGAAACAACCAAACACGCTATGATGAGCTTGGATTTTATCTCCTTCAAAGCAACCTCCGCAAATAAAATGACAAATACTACCGAGTGTGAGCTTAGCCGAATATAAACGGGCGGAATTTCACAAGGCAATTTCGCTCGGGCGGAATTCGCAGGGCGAGGTTTAAGAGGGTAAGGCGTAAAATTTTGCTTTCGAAATTTTACCGATAGAATTCCGCGCAGAAATGCCGCAGGTGCAAAAATTTTACTGACGAAATTTATCCCAGCGGCATGCGGTTAGAATTTCAACAAGCGCTTCTACGCATAAAATCTAGCGCTAAATTTACGCCGTATTTGCACTCAGTATCGTTACGGAATTTAATGACGGCACCATAAAATATTGAAATTTTAGTTTTAAATTTACCGCCCCTTCGCATATCCTCCTAGAAAAGAACCGTATAGTCTTTTTTAATATGGTCTATATTTATATTTTTCTGCAAAAAATACTCTTTAACTTCGTCGTAAATTTTACTACTATACAAATAAATCAAATAGTAGTGTGCCGATACCACAACGGAATAATATAAATATCCGCCATGCCACGGCTCATCGACTTTTATAAATGGAAAAATTTTAAATCCTTTTATGCCTTTATTTATGCAAAAATACACGACGAATTTTATAAATATATTCGCCACATACATGCAAAGCAAAAATACAAAGAAAAAACCTAACGAGCCGACACAAAATATAACCAACACGATAAAAGATGGGGTTCTAAAATTTTGCGTGGAAAAGTTTTTGCATAATTTATCCTTTTCCACCTTGCACTGCCTTTTAACGACCCCTTTATCTAAAAATTCTATATATTGATCGGTAAATCTTATTTCGCGTTTATTGCGTATCGCGGTAAAGATATATGTAATAACGGCGATTAGTAATATCATTAAACAGGCTTCTAAATAATCGTCTACATATATATGCCCAAAATCTACAATATCCCAAATAAAAGATATTAGAAGACCTGATACCTGAAGAAATACAAGAAGATGGGCATAAACAAAAAACTTTTCATAATTTTTGATTACTATCGGATCTTTGTCGTAGTTTCTAGCCTTAGAATTTTTAAATAAAGTAGTATTGTCTGGATCTAAATTTTGAAATTTTCTACCGCACTCTGCGTTTAAATTTAGATCGTCTGAATTTTTGTCATTAGAATTTAAAGCCTTGGAATTTGTAATATTTAAATCTGAGGCATTGAAATTTGAAGCATTTGAATTTGAGGTATCGGATTCTGAAGTATCAAAATTTAAGGCATCAAAATTTTGAGCGTCAGAATTTTCTTGCGAGCCTTGCTCCACATTTTGACATCGTTCATTTAGAATTTTCTTTAGCTTTTTGGGCTTTGCTTCGTTCATCCTTATCCCTCGCTAGCGATCTTAAGCGATTTTGTATTTTACTTCTTTATCGCTTGGGATAGTATTAAATTTAAAGCTACTTCACTTGTCTGACTCAAGCATTTTGGAATTTGTCTATCGAGATAAATTTATAAATTTAGAAGATAAATTTAAGCGGGAAGAACCCGCTTAAATTTTATTTACCGCAGCCGCATTTGCCCTGAGCGGCAAGCTTGCGGCGGACATAGGCGATTTTGCTTTGAAGCGGAAGGTGCTTAGGACAGTGGTCTTCGCAGCCTAGCAGCGTCATACAGCCGAATACTCCGTCATCATCGCCGATTAGCTCGTAAAAATCCTCGTCGCTGCGTTTATCCAGCGCATCGATCTGAAAGCGTGCCACGCGGTTGATGCCGACGGCGCCGATGTAGTCTTTTCGCATTATCGCTACGCCGCATGCAGCTACGCAGATACCGCACTCGATGCAGCGATCCAGCTCGAAAACCTCCTGCGCGACCTCCGGCTCGACCTTCTCCTCAAGCTTGGAGATATCGGTTTCGTGATCGGTGTGGATCCAACTCTCTACGCGTTTGCTCATCGCGTTCATCCAGTTGCCCGTATCAACGCTGAGGTCTTTTAGCAACTTAAAAAATGGAAGCGGCATAAGCTCGATCACGCCGTCCGGATAATCCTTAGTAAGCGTACGGCACGCAAGCTGCGGCTTGCCGTTTACGAGCATACCGCAGCTACCGCAGATACCCGCGCGACAAACGAAGTCGAAGCTTAGCTCGGGATCAAATCTCTCACGAATCACGTTAAGCGCGATAAACAACGTCATTCCGTCGGTCTCTTCGATCTCGTAAGTAGCGAAGTGCGGCTTTGAAATTTTGCTTAGCGGATTATACTTAAATGCCTTTATAGTTATTTTTCTACTCATATCCTATACCTGCTCTTTCGTTAGGTGCTTTATATTTTGGCTGCAATTCATAATGCATCAATGCCTCTTGAATTTCATATCTGCCTTTGCCCTCGGCTTGCATTTTCTCGCGAATTTCATCGACCTCTTTTTGGCGCACGGCGCTGTCCGGATGCTCGATGATATTGCCTTTGGCGCCGTATCCGCGGAACGCAGGCGGCATCTCCATCTTCATAATATCAAGCGGCTCATAGGTCAAGGTAGGCATCGTATCGCCCTCCTTCCAGCTTGCAAGCGTTCGTTTTAGCCAGTTTAGATCGTCGCGTTTCGGATAATCCTCGCGGAAGTGCGCGCCGCGGCTTTCGGTGCGATCAAGCGCACCCTTGGCGATACAAAGCGCAAGCTTTAGCATCTTCGGTACACGATAAGCCTCCTCGAGCTCTGGGTTTCCGAAAAGCTCTTTATTGCTTACTTTGACGTCCAAAGATTGCTTATAAAGCTCCTCGAGCTCTTTTACGGCTTTGGCTAATCCCTCGCCGGTGCGGAAGATCGCGCAGTGCTCCCACATAACGTCTTTCATCTTGTTTTTGATCTCGAATACGTTAAATTTACCCTCTTTTTCAAGTAGGCTTTTCATGTAGTTTTGCTCTTTATCTACGAATTTTTGTATATCGTGCGTATTGATATCGACGTCGTGTCCTTGGCAATACTCAGCAAAATACTCGCCCACGATCATTCCTGCGACGACGGTTTCGGCGACGGAATTTCCGCCCAGGCGGTTAAAGCCGTGCATATCCCAGCACGCAGCCTCGCCCGCGCTGAAAAGCCCAGCTAGCGTTGGACTCTCGCCCGTAGCTTTTGTTTTGATGCCGCCCATCGAGTAGTGCTGCATAGGAAGGATCGGAGCCCAGCCTTTACCGCGCTTCCTGCCCTGCTCGTCGGTTATTACCTCGGTGTCGGCAGGATCGATGCCGTTGAAAATCTCGCAAATTTCTTGCACGTCGCGTAAATTTTTCTCGATATGCTCGCGTCCGAGGATCGAGATATCAAGCCAAACGTGCTCACCGTAAGGACTCTTTACCCCCTTGCCTGCGCGGATATGCTCCATTATGCGGCGGCTTACGACGTCGCGGCTAGCAAGCTCCTTTTTCTCCGGCTCATAATCCGGCATAAAGCGGTAGCCGTCCACATCGCGTAAAATTCCGCCGTCGCCGCGGCAACCCTCGGTAAGCAAAATTCCGCTCGGAACGATAGGGGTCGGGTGAAACTGCACCGCTTCCATATTTCCAAGCTGCGCTACGCCGGTCTCAAGCGCGATAGCAGCACCTATACCCTCGCAGACGACGGCGTTTGTAGTGTGTTTATACACTCTGCCGTAGCCGCCTGTAGCGATTAGCGTGCCCTTTGAGACGTATGCGATCAGCTCGCCGGTAACCAAATCACGCACGATTGCGCCGTAGCAGCGGTTATTTGCGTGAATTAGTGCGATTGCTTCTTTTCTATCATGAATATCTACGTTATGCTTTAACGCTTCGTTTGCAACGGCAAAAAGCATTGTATGTCCCGTAGCATCGGCAGTATAGCAGGTTCGCCATTTTTTCGTACCGCCGAAGTCGCGGCTGTGAATAAGTCCGTGAACCTCATCTTTTTCGCTGATCGTGGTTTTTTGAGCGTTGATAATAGCGCTTCGCTCGCCTCTAGTAATCCTAGTCCAAGGAACGCCCCAGCCCGCAAGCTCGCGGATCGCCTTAGGCGCCGTTTGCGCAAACATCCTAGCGACATCCTGATCGCAGCCCCAGTCGCTTCCTTTTACCGTATCGGCAAAGTGCACGTCCTCGTTGTCGCCCTCGCTCATTTTGGAATTTCCCAGAGACGCCTGCATGCCGCCTTGAGCTGCCGCAGAGTGCGAGCGTTTAACGGGGATCAGGCTCAAAACGATGGTGCTAAGCCCCTTCTCGCCGGTAGCGATCGCAGCTCTTAAGCCCGCCAAACCGCCGCCAATAACTAAAGAATCGCAATATATTACATTCATCCTAAGCTCCCTATTCTAAACTTAACCATTTGAAATCGGCGATTATCGAAAGCAAGAAAAATGCTCCCCAAACGATAAAAACCGCCTTTTTAATAAAGGCTCTTTTCCTTTGAATTTCAGCCTTTGTGCCGTCTATGCTGATCCATTTCATATAAAGTCTATAAATTCCGATGCTAGCGTGAGTTACTACGAATACTAATAAAACGAAATAAAATAGATGAAGCTGTCCAAAACGCGCAATAGCAAGATCTGCAGTAATTTTCGGACCGAATACGATCATTAAAATATGAGCCGCCGCAAAGAAGAATAGGAAAAACCCCGTCCAAAACTGAAACCACCAAAGCGTCGTATCGCAATGCTTCATTCGCATTTTGTGCGCTTTAAACGCCCTATAAGCGGCGTAATTAGCTGGAAATTTTCTCATCGCCAAAAACGCGTGAATCACGAAAATCACGAAAATTACAAAAGCGACGATGTTTGTAACGAAATAAATTCCGCCCGGTTCGGCAAAATGTACGACGCCCTCAAACGCGCCCTTACCGATCAAAATCGTGCCGGTAAATATCATATGACACAGCATAAAACAGGCCAAAATCAGCCCGCTGATGCTTTGCGCCACGTCTTGCAAAGCCATAATGCGGCTCTTTTTGCCGTCTATGGATCTGCCCGTAAAGCCTTCAATGCGACCTAGCATAGGTTCTCCTTAAAAAAGATGATTATAAATCCCCGCTAAACGAAAATTTACATTTTTGTAAAGAGATTATATTACTTTTTAACTTTAGATTAATTTAATTTCTGCAAATTAGTTTTTTCTTCAAAGACTGCTTTAAGAAAACTGCTATCAAAAACATCACTAAAGATAAAATTTGCCCCATCGATAAATTTAAAAATATAAACCCAAGCCCATCGTCCGGCTCTCTAAAAAATTCTACGAAAAATCTAAACGCCGTGTATAACATCGCATACAGACATATCAACTCGCCGTTAAATTTCTTAAATTTACGGTAGAAAAATAAAATCACAAAAATAACGAGCCCTTCCAAAACCGCTTCGTAAAGCTGGCTTGGGTGACGCAACGTGCCGCCTACCAAAATCCCCCACGGCTCGGTCGTTTCGCGCCCGAAAAGCTCCTGATTTAAAAAATTTCCCACGCGCCCGAAAAAATACCCAAGCGGCACGCTAAGTGCCACGAGATCGAGCAGCGCCCACATATCGGTTTTAAATTTTTTGCAAAACCAAACCGTCGCGATCACGAATCCGACGACCGCGCCGTGATAGCTCATACCGCGGATACCCACGAACTCGCCGTTATGAAATGGGTTAAAAATTTGCCACGGATGGCTGAAATACCACGCCGCCTCGCCCGAATAGATCGCGATGTATCCTAACCGCGCGCCCAAAATGACACCCACTTCGACCCAGATAAAGTAGCGATCGAGCATCTTATCGCTGAAGTCAAGGCCGTCTTTTCGCACGAAATATTTGGCGATAAATAGTGCCGTAAGCAGCGCCAAAACATACATAATGCCGTACCAGTGCACGTTTATGCCAAACGCGCTGAACGCCACGGGATCAAAGTGGGCGTAAATTTCGTTCCAGTAATTCAAATTTTTCCTTTGTTTTAAATTTTAAAATTTAACGGCGCGCATCAGACGCTGCGTGGCGAACGCTCGGCAAAAGACGCAGGGCGACGCAAGTGCTAGGCGCCAAACCCTAGTTTTCGAATGCTCGATCACACGCGCGAAACACGTAATGCGCGGATGCTTAGCGATAGCGTCAAACGATGCGCAGACCACCTCGCATGAAATTTCGCACGACGGCGCCAGATGGGGCGTAAGGCGCCACACGTAAAGCACCGAGCGGCGGTACCAGACGACATACGAAGCGACACGCAAGACGCCGAAGCGCAAAGCAGCACAACGCGGACAAAGCGCGCAGTGCCCTAATACAGGCGGTGTAAAACAAGAACGCCGGACGCCGAGCAAAGCGCGCAGCGTGCACAAAACAAACATCAGGCGGCACATATGCAAAATACCGAATGCCGCGCAGAATTCAAAAACGACGCGCGATACGACAAAAGCCGACGCACAAAACAGCAAGACAGCCACTTTACATCCGCGCAGATAAAATCCGCTTGCCTCGCTTAGCTTATCGCACCCGCAGGAGCTATACCGGCTATAGCGCAAGAAACCCCGAAAGCAAGCTCCAGACTTATCTATACATAGCGCTTTTCTGTGCCGAACGCGCAAAAACACCGAGCGAGCGCGCGTTCTAAATTCTAAATTCTAAATTCTAAATTCTAAATTCTAAATTCTAAATTCTAA
>CAUQZM010000003.1:0-144159 GCA_963522765.1 uncultured Campylobacter sp.
TCATCAAAGCTCTCGCGCTTTCTAATCAGGCGGTCCTGCCCGTCGTAAACCGCGATCTCGGCGGCGCGGGGGCGGGTGTTGTAGTTGCTCGACATCGAAAAGCCGTAGGCGCCGGCGCTTTTGATCGCGAGCAGATCGCCGCTTTGCAGGCTAGGCAAGCTCACCCCTTTGGCTAGAAAATCGCCGCTTTCGCAGATCGGGCCCACGACGTCGCAGAGGCTAGTTTCGCTTAAATTTACGCCGCCCAAATTTTTTTCATCCGCGCTCGAACCGCTTGTCTGATCCGAGCTCGTGCGGCCTAAATTTACTCCGCTCGCATCGGGCTTATCTAAATTTATACCCTCCGAAGCGCCAATGATTTCGATGGCGTGGTGCGCGCCGTAGAGGCTCGGGCGTATGAGATCGTTCATCGCGCCGTCAACGATGACGAAGCGCTTGCTGCAGTTTTGTTTTTCGTAAAGCACGCGGGTAAGAAAGACGCCCGCAGCCCCCGCGATGAAGCGCCCCGGCTCGCACACGATCGTGACATCTAGCCCGCTTAGGCTGCGCAAAATCCCCTGCGCGTAGTCGTAGAGCACGATCTGCTTTTCGTCCTCGTAGCGGATGCCGATGCCGCCGCCCACGTCGAAAAATTTTATATCGATCTCAAGGGCTCGCAGCTCGCGCAGCAGATCGCTTACGATCTTTGCCGCGTCGCAGATCGGCGCGATCTCCGTGAGCTGGCTGCCGATGTGAAAGTGGATACCGACGGGATTTAAAAATTTGCTCTTTTTGGCGTAGATATACATCTTGCGCGCGGTCTCGATGCTGACGCCGAATTTGTTCTCATTTAGCCCCGTGGAGATGTAGGGGTGGGTCTTGGCATCGACGTTAGGATTTACGCGGATGCTGATGCGAGCGGGCTTATTTAGCTTTTGTGCTATCCGTTCCAGGCACAGCATCTCGGCTTCGCTTTCTAAATTTATCAGCAAGATATCCGACTTTAGCGCAAACTCAAGCTCGCTGTCTTGCTTGCCGACGCCAGAGAATATGATCTTATAGCTCTTTGCGCCGATATACAGAGCGCGGCGCAGCTCGCCGATGCTGACGCAGTCAAAGCCGCTACCCAGATCTGATAGAAATTTTAAAATGCTCAAATTCGAGCTTGCTTTAATCGCGAAGCAGACGAGCGACTTGCGCGCTACGAAGGCCTCTTTGAGCGCTATGAAATTCTTTTGTATCTCGTTAAAATCGTAAACGTATAAAGGGGTGCCGTATTTGCGGGCTAAGCTTGAATAATCCATAGAATTTCCACCGATAAATTTTGCGCCATTCTAACAAATCAAGGCTTAACGATGCTTAAAAACTAAAAATGCCGCAAAGCCTAATAACGCTGTTATGGGCACGATAATGCCAAGTTCTGGGATGATGACGCCGTTGAGAGAAAACCTAATCAACACGAAAAGCACGCCCCACGCGCACAGCGTAGCGATAAAAAATCCAAAGCTTAGCAGCGCAAGATTAAAAAATCGTCCCGTAACGGGCAGGTAATAATACAGCACCAATACTGCCAAAGGCGCAAATAACGGAAAAAATATCATATTATAAAGGCTTGCTTTTATAGTGGAGATATTCACGCCTTGATGCGAAAAGGTGCGGATCGAACGCAGAGCATCCCTGATCGAATATACATTACTCGTATCATAAACACTCGCAATTGAGCTTGGATCAAAGCCCTTAAGCGCCTCGCTCTGCGCACTAAACTCACTTCTTAATCCACTTCCTCCAAGCTTAAGCTGCGCGGGTAAAGTAGTGGTATTTATATCGCGTAGATGCCAAATTTTGCCTGCGTATTCGCCAGAGCTTGCATGCAAGCGTGAAGCAACGGAGTTATCACCCATATCAAAGATCGTTATATCATTTGCGTTTTTGCCGTTTAGAGCTTTGATATAGATATATTTACCCTCAAATTTCAAAAACATATCTCCCCCCGTAGGCGATAAATCGGTTAAATTCTTTTGAAATTTTAATGCGTATGCAAACGGGGTGGAATTTAAAGCTATAAAGCTCGCGGTAATCGCAAGTGCGATCAAAAATGGAGGGATTATCAGCGCGTTTTTGCTAACTCCAAGCGCATAAAAGCTCACCAGCTCGTTGCTACGGATCATATTAAAGCCCATCAAAATAAGCGCAAAAATAAGACTTAGCGGTAGCGTGTAGCTAAGCGCGACCGCTGCGGTTAGAGCAATATACAAAAGAGCGGTATTCGCGCTCGAGGGAAAATCTTTGAGATTGGTAAGCACGTCGATGCCTACGTAAAAGCACTCAAGGGCTATTAGAAGGATAAAAAAATACTTCAGATAGGAAAGAGCCGCGTATTTTACGTATAACTTCACACACTAGCCTTTTTAATCGTAAATTTTTGCGCGATCTGCTCTATATCCGAGCAAATGAGCTCCTCTACCGCGCGCGCGACGTAGGGTAAAATTTCACTCAGCTTCTCGCGCTCGCTTTCGTTAAAATTTCCAAGCACGAAATTTGCCGCATCCTGGTCCTGCCGTTTTTTGCCCACGCCGATACGCACGCGCTCGTAATCTGCACCGATTAGCGCGTCGATCGATTTGATGCCGTTGTGCCCGCCGCTACTGCCGCCTTTTTTAAATTTAACGGCGCCCAGATCCAAATCTATATCGTCGTGCACTATGATGATGCGCTCGGGCTTATAAAAATCATTCACCGCCTTTACGGAGTTGCCGCTTAAGTTCATAAAAGTTTGGGGTTTTAAAAGAAGCAGCGAGCCCTTTTTAAAGAGCTCGCCTTGGAATTTAGACGAACCAAGCTCGCTAAAGCCGCCCGTCTTTAAAATTTCGTCGATTAGCATAAAACCGACGTTGTGTCTGGTGTCTGCGTATTTCTGAGCAGGATTCCCAAGTCCTGCGATCAGTATCATAGGCGCCCCTATTTAGCCGAAGTGACTCCGACTACCGCTACCGAGCCGTCTAGGATGATGCTGACGCCCTCTTTTACCGGAATGTCGCGGATCAAAAGCGAATCGCCTACATCAAGATCGGTTACATCCAGCGTAAAATCGTTTGGTAGATCTTTGCCTGCGCATTTTACGGCGATACGGCGCTTGGATTGCACCAAAATACCTTTGTTTTTTAGCCCTTTAGCGACGCCAGTTACCTTAACCGGCACTAAATATTTGCTTACGACGTCATCCTGAACTACGCGCAAATCTACGTGAGTTAGGGTATTTGTGACGGGGTGCTTTTGGTATTCTTGCACGATGACGCGATATGTCTTACCGCCCACGCTAACCTCGAAAGGAAGATATTCTTTTGCGCGCATAGCTTTGATAAAGTCATTTACTTTAAACGCTGCGTTAATATTTTCAAATCCTTTCGCATAAATATTAGCGATTAGATAACCATCTCGTTTTAGGGATTTTGAAGCCCTTTTACCGATACTATCTCTAACGATACCTTCTAACATTAGGTTTCCTTTGTGAAAAAATGAAGCGTGATAATAGCTAAATGTTGCTTTAAATCTATTTAAGAAATATGGGACTTTATGCAGATCGATCAATAGTGGAATTTATTTATGCATGTTAGGATGTCTTTTGTGCACCGCAATATAAATTACGACGATAAGCCTTTATGCCGCAAAATTATCATAATTAGCCGCTCCCCCATGATTTCGTAAAAATCCTTTTTGTATTCGCTCGCATGCTTTCGCAACGCGTCTTTGAATTCGTCGTAGAATTTCAAGCCGCACTCGCAAGTTTCAAAAAATCTTAAAAGCGCGCTGTATCTTATGACCGAATAGCGCCCATACTCATCAAATTTCGCTAACTCCCTATCTATATAGCTATAATCAGGTAGAAGCAAAAAGCACTTTGCCCTGCCGCCTGAATCCTGCTTATCGGCAATCTTTGAATATTTATCTAGCTGAGAGCGTATTACGCCGCTTTGCAAATCGTGTCTTATCCCGTTGATACCGGATTTGATCTTATTTTCGATGACGATTGCGTGGTTTTGATCTTTTATGAAAATATCTATATTTTTGTATTCTCTTAAAATTTGCGCGTCCTCGCTTATGTTTAGCCGTAAAATTTCGCTCGCAAATTTTAAAAATAGCTCCGCATCGTTTCGCAAATAATAGACTATCCAATTTGAAAAGCTTAACTCATCGTCCATCTTGCCGATTATCTCTAAGATATTTTGCTCTTTAGCTTTGAAATTTAAAATTTCATTTAGCCCGATCCGCTTCGTAGTATCGTTCTCTTGCCAAAGCTCGGGTGCGAAAATTTTATCTAGCACGCTTTCGTAGTGGACATATTGCTTTAAAGATTGCGAGGAAAATTTAAATGGTACGAAAAAGTGCGTTTCGTCTATCAGCTTCTCGTCATCAACAATGTAAAATTTAAATTTTGGTTTTTTAAAATTCGACGTCTCAAACGTTATATACGCCGCATTGGGGCTATCGTTTTCGCTTTCAAATAGCTCGTTTAGAGGCACACTGCCGTAAGTGATATTTTGTACCTCAATCATTTCGGATTGTCTTTTAAGCTCCTCTTTGGCGCCGCGCTTTCTGCCGCTAGCAAAAAGCTCATCGCTCAAAAGAAGCTTTAACTTGCTAGCGCAAGCTAAAATTTCAAAACAGTGTTTCGAGATAGCACGCACTAAAAGGACTTTGTGCGCGTCCTTCGCATCCTCGTTTATCGTGCCATAAGGATTTACGTAGATGTAGTGCCTGCCGTTGTCTGCCTTAAAAAGATTGATGATTTCGTGCCCCAAGCTCTCGTTCAAATAGCCGCCCGAAAACATTCGATTTATAATTATCATCTCAGAATAAATTCCTATCTATATTTTTGGCGCTAAATTTAAGCACGCATTCTCGTATGGCGTTACGTACCTCGTCGCGCTTTTGCTTGTCATAAAAGTATAGTCCCGTCGAGCCGAAGCTTCCTAAGACGTAGAGGTAATATCTTATTTGGATATCATTAATGCGCCGCCCCAATCTAGCTGTTTTAGCATTTTTGGAGCTCATCCTAAAAAATTTAATCACCGCTAGGAAAATTTTAAAAATATTGGCGCTTTTTACCTCTTTTTTCTCTAAGCGCATATCCTCGATTTGATCTGCCGTGACGGTTCTGCTGCGCATTAAATTCCAATACGGCGCGCAGAGCAAAACGGCTACAATGCTATTTTCAACGTCGCTTCTAGGGAAGGTGATTTTGCCCGTTTGCATATCGATCAGGTATCTTTTGTTTTTGTTGTAGATCAAAATGCTTTGAAACGGCAAAAACACTAAAATCACGGCACCCACGCCTAATGGTAACAGCAAAATTCCAATGAGCAAAGTCCATTTAAAATTTTTAAAAACGATTTCTAGCGCGGTATGGACATCGATTATCTCGTATTTCATAAAATTTTCTTGTGATGAAATTTTAAAATTTTATTCATTTGATCGCTTGCGCGATTTAAAATTTATTAAGGCGCTGAGAGTTTCGGCTCGCAGCGCTTTAAATTTTAATCTTACGCCGACTTACGACGCGAGATCGCTACTTTTTGCGGCGTTTTTTATCGCCCGCTCTTTGCTTAGGGGTTCTGCAAGATCCCGTCCTAGTTCTGTTGTCGTGGTTTCTTGGTCCATGACTTGCCATTTCCTACTCCTTTTAGAAAAATATGCGTAATTATACCCCCCCCCCCCCCTGAAATTTGGTTGAAATTTTGTTTATCAAAGATTAAATGAATAGAAATTTTATAAGATTAATCAGACGTGGAATTTTAATCGAAATTCTAGATATTTTAAAACGAAATTTAAGGTAGTATATGCCCGCGTAGCGGCAGGCAAGCGAATAGAATTCCGCCTGCGCGGCAGCAGGCAGAATTCTTTAAAATTTTAAATTGCAAAAATTTAGAATTTTAAAATTTACGACTTAGCGGATCTCTTTTAGTTGTACGACTTCGCCTGCGAGCATCTCTTCGGCGCTCTCTCCGGATTCTGCTGCCAAATCCCTTTTTTTGGCAAGGTCCACGTTTTTGATCTGTAGATCTAGGTCATTTCTTTTAGAGGCCTTATCCAGTGCCTCTTCGCGGGTAATGACGCCGTCTCTGTAAAGATCGAGCAGGTGCTGATCGAAGGTCTGCATGCCGTAGGTGTTGCGACCGTCGGCGATCGCGTCTGGAATTTCATCGTCGCGCGCATCAAGTATCATATCCTTAATGCGGGTGTTTTTGCGTAGAATTTCAACGACGGCTACGCGCTTTCCCTCGATAGTACGGGCAAGGCGCTGAGAGATGACTGCCTCTAGGACGGATGCGAGCGTCATTCGGATACGCTCCTGCTCGGCCTGCTCAAACATCGCAATGATTCGGTTTACCGTCTCTTTTGCGTCAATAGTGTGCACCGTCGAAAACACTAAGTGGCCCGTTTCTGCGGCGTGAAGCGCGGTCTCGATCGTCTCTAAATCGCGCATCTCACCCACGAATATTACGTCCGGATCCTCTCTCAGCGCGGCGCGAAGCGAATCGGCGAAGTTGTTGCAGTCCTCACCGATAGCGCGCTGATTGATGATGCATTTATCGTCTTTAAATACGAATTCCACGGGGTCTTCGATCGTAACGACGTGGCTGGTTCTTTGTCTATTTATGCGGTTTATCATGCTTGCGATCGTTGTCGTCTTTCCGCTTCCCGTAGGTCCCGTAAGTAGCACGACGCCGCGCATAGCCGTGTCACA
This sequence comes from uncultured Campylobacter sp., assembly GCA_963522765.1. Taxonomy (GTDB): domain Bacteria; phylum Campylobacterota; class Campylobacteria; order Campylobacterales; family Campylobacteraceae; genus Campylobacter_B. The sequence continues at coordinate 6,725 of CAUQZM010000003.1, forward strand.
AATATCTTTGATCGAAGGCGGCAGACCTAGATCGTCGATCTCTGGAATTTTAACCGGGATCGTTCGGAAAACCGCGCTGATACCGTCGATCTGAAAGAAAATATTAACGCGGAAGCGATAATCTTCGTTTAGCTTGTAGGTAAAATCCACGCTCTTTTTCTCGATAAGCTCAGGAAAGCGCGTGATGAGAAGCTCCTTGGCTAGCGTCATCGCGTCTTCTTTTAGAAATGGCGTTTTGCTAAATTTTACTAGCTCGCCGTGGATACGACCCCTGATGACCGCGCCTGATTTTATGTGAAGGTCACTACCGCCGTTTTGGATTAGAAATTCCAGATATTTATTTAGCCTATCTCGCTGCTTAAAATCCAGCGTAGAAGCGTCAACTTGATACTGCGAATAATCTATAGAACCCGCCATCATTTCTCCTTTTTAAGTGTTTTTATTATCTCTTTAAATGCCTCTTCAAAAGCCGCTAGTCCGTCATCCAACAACTTTTTATACGCCTTTTTCATATCGATCTTCGCATCCGTTACGCGCGCGAAAAAATGCTCTATCTCTTCATCGCTCGGCGGCGTTTTGGGTTTTTGATTGCCGCTTACAAAAGCCTCTATGGTCTCAAGCGGCGCGGTGTTTACGCAGCCCGAATACATTAACTCGCTTACGTAGTAATCCCTCGGCAGATCGTCTCCTTTTACGCCCGTACTCGCAAACAGCGGCTTTACGTAGTTTAAATTTTCTTTAGCGATGATATTGTAGCATTTTGAAGCGTTCATCGTGCCGATTTTGCCGGTAGGAAGGCCCGCTGCGGCCATTTTTTCATCCAGTAACCTATCGAAACGGCTAACGAAGATGCTAATTACGGTTTTTGGTAAATTTGCTTTCGGGAAGTAGCGGCGAAAGCCCGCGATACCCTCTTTTATCGCCTCGATACATTTTGCGGTTTGCTCCGGCGAAAAAACCAAGGTTGCGTTTACGCTGATCCCCTTTTTTAGCAGATCGCGCATCGCTTCGTAGCCCGCCTTGGTCGCAGGAATTTTGATCATTACGTTTGGCATGCCGATCGTGCCGTATAGGTGTTTGCCCTCGCGATACATCGCCTCGGCGTCGTCTGCAAAGCACGGATCGACCTCGATACTCACAAAGCCGTCATCGCCGTTAATAAAATTTTTAAGCAGGCTTTCCGCCGCGCTTCTGATGTCTGCGGTGGCTAAAATTTCATACAGCTTTTTAGGCTCTTTTTTTCTAAATTCCTCTTTAGCCGCGTCGTATGCAGAGGAGCTTAGGATCGCGTTTTTAAAGATCGCAGGATTGGAAGTTGCGCCGTTAATTATCCCCTTTTTGATCAGCTCGTCGAAATCTTTATCGATAAAATCGCGCTCCAAAAAGTCGCACCAAAGGCTGAAATTTAGGGCTTTATCATACATATTTCATAATCTCCTTCAAATCCTTTTTTTCAATGCAGACGCTCGCCTCGCTTTTTAAAATTTCATTCGCGCAAAAGGCGATTTTAAGTCCCGCCTCGCGAAACATCGAAACGTCGTTCGCGCCGTCTCCCACGCACATTACCTCGCTCGCCTCTAGACCCATCAGCGATTTAAGCTGCGCAAGCAGCGCGCCTTTTGAGTAGCCAAACATCATCTCGCCGCCGAAAAGCCCGGTTAAAATTCCGCCCTTTTCATGCAGATAGTTCGCAAAGCTCGCGTCAAAGCCTAGTTTTTTCTGCGCGGCGTCGGTGGCTAGATGAAATCCGCCGCTAAAGACGATCACCTTTATGCCTTTATTTTTCAGATACGCGATGATCTCGCTAGCGCCGCAAACAAAAGGCAGGCTTTCCGCGATAACTTTAGCATCGCTAAGCTTCATCCCCTTTATCAGTGCCACGCGCTCGCTAAGGCTCTCGAAAAAATCAAGCTCTCCCGCCATCGCACGCTTTGTAATTTCGCTAACTTGTCGCTGCGTGCCCATTTTAGCGGCGAAAAAGCCTATCGTCTCGCCGTCCATCAGCGTAGAATCAAAGTCGAAAACACAAAGCTTTATCATAAATATCCTCGCAAAAATTTAGGAATTATAGCTAATTTAAGTTTAAGTTTTTTGGAATTAGCATAAATTTTTCGCTTTTTGCGACCTCGTAAATTTTGCTCCCGACCCCGAACGAGCACAAATTTATATATTTTTTCTCGCCGAAATATAAAATTTCATCTTGATGATAGTGCCCCTCGATGATTAAATTTGCCGCGTAAAAATCGATCTTCGGCGCGATTATATCCTTAAAATCGGGCATTTTTTTGTATAGGTTTTTCTCCTCTTGCGATTTTAAGATCATCTTTGAAATTTTAAATTTTAAAGCACGATCGAGCAGATCCATAAATTTCAAAAAAGCTCTATTTCGTAGCGAAAGCAGCGTAAATTGCGTCAGGCGCGGCAAAAACAGATCGCCGTGCGCGATCTGTGCCGCCTCGCCGCTCTCGCTCATAAATTTAGCGGGCTGCGCGGCGTTTGGATAAACTTTTGCGCGGGGGAAAATTTCGCGCAGATTAAAATCGTGGTTGCCCTCGAAGTAAAAAATTTCGCATTTTCGCGACAACTCGTTTATTAGCGCGATCTCCTCTTCGTAGAAGCGCTGCACGTAGGTCGTGTTTGCCAAAAAATCAAACATATCGCCCATCATAAAAATTTGAGGCGGCAGGCTTTGCGTGGAACACAGCGCGCGCAAGAATTTTAAAAATTGCGGCCTGCTTGCGCCCGCATGCGCATCGCCGATAAAGATCGCACCAGGTTTTATCGTCTGAATTTGATCATTTTGCATTTAAACTCCGGCGCGTGATGGCTTTTGCAAAAAGCTCATCGCTTAAATTCCGTGCGCGATGCGCGGCAGCGCCGTAGCTTCGGCGAATCCGCACATTAAATTTGCGTTTGCGACCGCCTGTGAGGAGGCTCCCCGCAAAAGATTATCGATCGCCGAGTTGATCCAAATTTTATCGCCTGCCGTTTTTACAAAAATATCGCAAAAGTGCGTTCCTACGACGTTTTTTATACTCACGGGCTCATTTCTTACGCGCACGAAAGGCTCATTCGCGTAAAACTCCCGCAGTACCGCCTCTGCATCCACGCTCTTTTGCAGCACGCCAAACGCGCTAACTAGCATTCCGCGCGTAATAGGCAGCAAATTCGGCACGAAAATCGTGCTAAATTCGCCGCCTTTTAAAATTTCCAGCTGCTCTTTGATCTCGTCTGCATGGCGATGCGAGATCGGCGAGTAGGCATTTGCGTTTTCGTTCGCGCTTACGAAATGGCTACTTGCTTTAAGAGCTTTGCCTGCGCCGCTTACTCCGCTTTTTGCGTCGATAAATACGCCGATACTAGGATCTAGTAGCCGCACGAACGGCGCGAGCGCCAAAATAGAGCAGGTAGGGTAGCAGCCCGGATTTGCCGTAAGGCGGGCGGCGCGGATCTTTTCTCGATTTAGCTCGGGTAGCCCGTAAACGGCGTGGGCTAAATTACGAGGGTCTAAATGCGTGGTGTAATTTTTCTCGTAAAGCTCGCGACTTAAGCGGTAATCAGCCGATAGATCGACTACCTTGACGCTTTTAAATTTTAAAATTTCGCGGGCAAATTCCATCGCTTTTTCATGCGGCAACGCTAAAAAAATAAGATCGCATCTTTGCGCCGCGACGCGAGCATCCGCGGCTTCTACGCGCATCTCAAACACGCCGCGAAGCTGTGGGAAAATTTCGTTTATCTCACCATCTGCCGAAGCGCCCAAATACGAAATTTCAAAGCCCGGGTGAGAAAGTAGAGCCTTAATCAGCTCAAGCCCCGTATAGCCACTAACGCCGATGATGCCTACTTTTTTCACGCTAATTCTCAAATTTAATCGGCTTGTATTCGACGCTTAGAATTTCCACATCGCGTGTGCCTGATGGTAGCTGAAGCACCACCTCATCGCCCTCGGCTTTGCCTAAAAGCTGGCGCGCGAGCGGCGTGTTAATATTGATGAGCTTACGCGAGATGTCCGCCTCGCTAAGGCCTACGATCGTGTAAACCTCCTCCCGCTCGGTCTCTACGTCCATAAAGGTAACGGTAGAGCCGAATTTTACGCGGTCGTGCTCGTAGGTAGAGGGATCGATGATCTTTGAGCGAGAGATGATGTCGCTAAGCTCGGCGATACGCGAGAGCAGAAACGCCTGCTCTTCGCGCGCCGCGTGGTACTCGGCGTTTTCTTTTAGATCGCCGTGTCCGCGCGCGATATCGATCTGCTGGACTATGTGAGGTAGCTTCACGCTCTGAAGCTCCTTGAGCTCGGAGGTGATCTTTTCATATCCGTAAAGCGTCATTGGTTCTGTCGTCATAATCTTCCTTTCTTTTTATCAAATTATATAAGCTTTAGCCTTAAAATTTTAGCTCGCAGACTGCGTTAAAATTTTTGCCACGTTTTCGCTGGAGCCGAACTTTAGATAATCTCGCAGCTTCTTGCTCGCAAGTTTAAATTTCGCGGCGTCGCAGTGCTCATATGCAGAAAGTAGGTTTTGCGCGCTTACCTCGGATTGCAAAAGCTCCTCGTGCAGCGGCTCTTCGCCCAAAAAATCAAAAATAATATTCGCAAGCCCCACGTGCTTTAGCTTTACGAGCTTTCGCGCGAGCCAAACGTCAAATGCGCGCGCCTTGTAGCACAGCACGAACGGAGTGCCGATGAGCGCCACCTCAAGCGTCGCCGTGCCCGAGCAGATGAAGGCAAAATCGCAATCCTTAAGCGTGGCGGGAGTATCGTTTGCGATGCTAAAGCCGTCCAGAGGCCCGTAAATTTCATCTCTTTGATCCATCAGATGCGGCGGGATTATTAAGACTCGCTCGCTATTTTCAAATTTAGGCGCAAGGGCTCTAAAAATCGGCATCAGTCTTGAAATTTCAGCTCTGCGCGAGCCTGGCATAAAGGCGATCTTGCCCTGCTTTTCGTAGTTTGTTTTTTGAAATTTTATCTCATCAAGCAGCGGATGCCCTACGAAAGAGTACTTTGCGGTTTTAGCGCTTTGCTCGCTCGGACGCGCGGCATTCTCTTTCTGCGCGGCATCTTTGTCTTTTGTTTCTTGCAGTGCAGCGTCTTTGCTCTCCGCTTCTTGCGACACGGCGCCTTTATCTCCCTTGCAATCCGCGCCGAAAAATTTTGCCTCAAAAGGCCAGATGGAGAGCAGATTGTCGCAAAACGCCTTCAGCTTCTCCGCTCTGTGCGGCTTCCACGCCCAAACCTGCGGCAGGATATAATATGAAATTTCCGCGCGCGCGCCGCTTTCTTTGATCGCGCGAGCAAGCGGTAGATTAAACGCGGGCGAGTCGATCAAAAGCACGCGATCGCACTCCGCCGCAAGCCGCGTCATCTGCGCTATCGCACGCTTGGCTTTTAAAATTAGCGGCAGAATTTCTATAAAGCCCATCGCCGAAAATTCGCTGCTTTTGTATATCGGCAAGCCAAGCTTTTCATCGAAAATTCCGCAAATCTCGCAAGCGGGATCGAGCCTTTTAAGATGCGCTAGAACCTCTTTGAAATGCAGGTTCGCAGAGGGCTCTAAGCAAGAGATTAAATATTTCAAAATTTAGCCTTTTAAATTTTTGTTAATTATAGCAAAATGTGCTAAAATTAAGCCGACAAAGGATTTAAGATGAGAAATTTTAAAATTTTAGCGCTATGCGGCGCGTTCGCGATGTTGCTGGGCGGTTGCGGCGCGGCTAAATACCAAAAGCGTCAAGTCACCGAGGATCCCGCAGTAACTGCACGCTTTGATGCGCTTAGTAAGCTAGACTCGCCCGCACTCGTCGCTAAAGCCGCAGCTAGCGAGATCGCAGCAGACGTAGGCGGCACCAAGCCCCACGTTAAGGTTGCGCAGTTTGCGATCCTAGAAGAAATTAGCGCACAAGGAAGCGATCTGATCTACGCCTACTCGCTAAGCCCCGGCTGGGCGAGCCTGAAAAGCTCCGATCGGCAAAAATATCTCAAATTGCTAACCAAGGATATTACCGAAAATGACTGTAACGCACCTAGTACGCGAGCTTTATTGCGAAGCGGAGTGCGTGAAGTGCACCGGTTTTTCTACGATTATCCAAGCTCGCATCTACTTGATTCGCAGGTAAGCGAGGAACTGTGCCGCAAAGCGGGGTTATAGAAGACCTCGAATAATTTTATGCCGCGGATTTATATCGGCGCGAAAATTTAAAAGGCGAGATTTTGCGGCGAGTTGCGGAGTGCAGTCGTAAAATTTAATTTAAGGAATTTCGAAAACGAAATTTAGGCGATAAAATTGCGTAGAGGCTATAAAATTTGTAGCGAAAAAAGATAAAATTTCGTAGCGTAAAGGCGGAATTTTCTATGAATTTTGCGATCTAAGTTCGTGATGGAATTTTTGCGAAAAAATTTGGCGCGACCGAATTTTACTCCGCGCAAGCTAAGTAGCAATTTTTGCATAGTAAAGAATTGAGCGTTAGATTTTTAAAGACGGAATTCCGCTCCGATAGGTTTGTCGTGAAATTTTAGTTAAAGAGAAAATATGAAAGAAATTTTAATCACCAACGACGATGGATTCGAAGCGCGCGGACTTTTAGAACTCGCAAGCGCGCTAAGATCGGTCGCAAACGTCACTATCGTAGCGCCGAGCTCGGAGAAATCGGCATGCTCGCACTCGCTCACGCTCACGCGTCCGCTTAGATTTGTAAAGCTCGACGACGGATTTTTCAAACTCGACGACGCTACACCCGCAGACTGCGTGTATTTGGCGCTCCGCGCGCTGTATAATCGCAAGCCCGATCTTGTGATAAGCGGCATAAATCACGGCGCCAACGTCGCAGAGGACGTGACCTATTCTGGCACGTGCGGAGGCGCGATGGAGGGGGTTTTGCAAGGCATTCCAGCGCTTGCGGTGAGCCAGTTTTACGTCGCGGACTCTCTGCAGCGATATGGGTTTGATCTCGCATGCGAGCTTGCGGTTGATCTGGTGGAAAAAATTTTCAAAAACGGCTTTCCGCTGCCGCCGAAGCAGTTTTTAAATTTAAACGTCCCCGCCGTCTCAAGGCAAGATTTTAAGGGACTAACGGTTGCGCCCTGCGGCGAGAAGCTCTACGACACCGACGCACAGCTAAACCGCAATCCGCGCGGAATAGAGTATTATTGGCTCGGCAAATCTACGCTCAGCTTTGATGCGAGCAGGAACGAAAACAGCGACATTTCGGCACTTTTTGAGGGGCGGGCGACGCTAAGTCCGATTAAGTTAAATTTAACCGCGCACGAGCAGATGAGCGCGCTAGAAAGGTGGATGAGAAACGATGAATGAGGTCGTAATAGACCGCTTTTCGCGCTCGCGCCTGCTTTTCGGCGAGGATTTTGCAAGGCTACAAAGCGCTAAAATTTTAATTTGCGGCTGCGGCGGTGTGGGCGGAGCGGCGATAGAGGCGCTATACCGCAGCGGCGCGGTAAATCTAAGCGTGATCGATTGCGATCGCTTCGAGATCACCAATCAAAACCGCCAGCTTGGAAGCGAGTGCCTAGGCGAGCTAAAATGCGAGGTTTTCGCGCGCAAATTTAAAGGCGTAACGCCGATCGTCGCTAGGATCGGCGAGGAATTTTTGTCGGAATTTGATCTGGCGCAATTTGATTTCGTAATCGATGCGATCGACGACGTGAATGCTAAGATCGCTCTTGCGCTGCGCTGTAGCGAGGCGGGCGCGGGCTTCATAAGCTCGATGGGCGGCGCAAAGAGGCTTGATCCCGCTAAAATCGAAATCCGCTCAATCTGGCGGACGCAAGGCGATCCGCTCGCGCGCAAGATCAGATCTGAGTTGCGAAAGCGCGGCTTTGCGGGCGATTTTGACGTCGTCTGCTCGAGCGAGCCGCCGCGCGTCAAATCGATGGGCAGCTTCATGGGCGTGACCGCAAGCTTCGGGCTTTTCATCGCAAGCTACGTCGTGCGCAGGCTGATAGGCGAGCAATAAATTTAAACGCTTAAAATTTCATAGCGTTTTGGAGCGCGGCTCCGCCTGATCGTGTTTGGCGGTTAAATTTAAATTTGGATATTTTGAGCTTGTGATCCGAGTACGCTTTGCGTATAGTACGGCGCGGCCGATGCTTTGCGGTGCGCGATGCAGTTAAAATTTAAAAGCGGCGAAAGTTAAATTTTACCTGGCGACGAAGATAAAATTTGCTCGGCGCGAAGGCGAAATTTTGTTCGCCGTGAAGGATAAAATTTTATCCGCAAAGCTCAGCGCAGGCTCGGCGAGAGATAAAATTTAAAGATCGCGCGAGCTACACGCGCATGCCGATGCATACGGCGCGCCGTTTTATCGGACAGATCGTATAAGCGATTTGAGCTTAAAGTTTTAAACGGGCGGGTCGCGAGCTTGCTCGTGAGTGAAATTTAAGCAAGCTAAGTTTGAGCGGATGTTCTTTACGGCGGGTTTCATAGTGATGAGGCTTGAAATTTTATCGCGACTTCACGCTCTCCGATGCAAAAAGAGGTGCACCCGGACAAATAAACCAAATCTGCGCGTATCGGCCGCCGCGTAGCGCCTAAATAGCGCAAAGCGTAAGCAAGGCTCAAGCAAACGCAACGGCAAGCTTACTTCTAAATTCCATTTTTTACCGCTCGCAAAAAGCGGAATTTAGAAATTTAATTTAAAGGAGTAGCGATGAATGAAATTTTTACACGCACGAGCGTGCGAAACTTTACCGAGAAAATGCCGAGCGGCGATCAGATTGAGCTCGTGCTAAAAGCCGCGATGCAAGCCCCTAGCGCGGGTAATCAACGCTCATGGGAGTTTTACGTAGTACGCGACCGCACCGCGCTTGCACTACTTAGCAGCGTCGGCACCTACGGCGGCTGCACGAAAGATGCGCCGCTTGCGATCGTGGTCTGCACGCGCAAAAGCGGCTTAAAATTCCAGCCCTACGCTCGCTACGACTGCGCTTGTGCGGCAGAAAATCTCTGGCTGGCGGCGCACCATTTGGGGCTTGGCACCACGTGGCTGGGCGTAGCGCCCGATATTTACGCGATGGAACGCGTAAGAGAAATTTTGGATCTGCCTGGGCATTTAGAGGCGTTTTGCATTATGCCTTTGGGCTTTCCGTCTCGCGTCACAAAGGCGCACTCGCGCTTTGAGCCCGCTAAAATTCACTTCGTAGGCTAGAGATGTTTATTTCGCAGAGTAAAATCGACGATCTAATCGCTAGCGACGGCGCGTTTTTGGACCTTACGACCGAGCTTTTGCAGGACTTCGTGAATCTAAACGCGCCCGCGCGACTTTCGATCGTAACGAGGCAGGATCTTATTTTTAGCAGCGGAGGAATCGCGCGCGAAGTAGCGGCGCGCCTAGGCTGCGAGACGCAGCGGCTAGCGCGCGAGGGAAGCGCATTTAGCGCGGGGGATGAAATTTTTAGCGCGCGAGGAAGCTTCGAGAGCTTGCATAAGGCTTGGAAGATCGTTCAGATCGTGCTTGAGTACTCCTGCAAAATTTCAACCTACGCGCACGAGATGGTTGCGCTGATGCGAGAGGCGAATCCGCGCTGCGTGCTGGGTGCGACGCGCAAGAGTTTTCCTTTTGCGAAGGAGCTTTGCGTAAATGCGCTGATCGCGGGCGGCGGGAGCATGCACCGCCTAGGGTTGCACGACAGCGTCCTGTTTTTTTCAAACCATATCCGTGCGTTTGCGAGCTTTGGCGAGTTTTGCGCGCAGATCGCTAAATTTAAAGAGCGCGCGCCCGAGCGAAAGATAATGATCGAAGTGGCGAGCGAGCACGAATTTAGCGAGCTTTTAGGCTACGTACCCGATGCGATAATGTGCGACAAGATGAGCCCTAGCGAGCTTAGAGCCTGCGTTTTGAGGCGAGATGAAGCGGCGCCGCAGATTAAAATTTGCGCCGCTGGCGGTATAAATAAAAATAACTGCGCAGAGTTTGCGGCTACCGGCGCGGACGTGCTCGTAAGCTCGGCGGTTTGGAATCAGGGTGTGTGCGATTTGAGCGGAAAGATAGAATTTATCTAAATATTAAATTTTAAATTTTAAGGCGTGAAAGTCTAAAATAGGATATAGAAACGCGATTTATTAATAAATAAGAGTATATTTTGTAGAATTCTTAAAATTTCAAAAAGAAGGATTTTCATGAAAAAAATTGCTTTTATTTTAGCGCTCGCGGCAAGCGTTTCGTTCTGCGCGGATCAGCTGATAATCGCGGCCGGCGGCGGATACAAAAAGCCCGTCTCAGCCGTGATCGAAAATTTGAAAAAAGAGGGCATGGACGTGGTGGGATCGTTTGCCAACCTCGGCCAGCTCGTCATTCAATCGCGCGAGAATAAAATTTCATTCATCGTGGGCGACGAGGCGTTTTTGAAAAAAAGCGATCTAAATATCACTAAATTTGAACGTATCGGGCGCGGCACGCTAGTTTTAGTAACGCCGAAAAATATCAAAATAAACGACGTATCGGAAATCGCAAAATTCGATAAAATCGCGATGCCCGATCCTAAAAAGGCGATTTACGGTATCAGGACGAACGAATTTTTACAAAATGCCAAGATGGATGCGGTAAAAGATAAAATTTTAGCCGTCGCGGGCGTGCCGCAGGTGGTCGCATACGTCATCAACGGCGAGGTGCAGGCGGGCTTTATCAACAGCACCGAAGCGGTCGCCAAAAAAGATGAGTTCGGCTCGATCATCTACATCGACGAGAGCCTCTACAGCCCCGCATTCATCGGCATCGCAAGGCTTAGCGCGTGCGGCGAGCAGGCGCTTTGCGAAAAGGTAATGAAGGAATTTCAATCGGACCGCTCAAAAGAGATTTTTTCAAAATTCGGTCTTAAATGAGCGACATTGCTTGGATCGCGCATCCTTTGCTTTTAAGCGTCAAAGCCCTGTTTTGCAGCTTTTTGCTGCTGATTACGGCAGGGCTTGCGATTGCGTATTTTTTAGCCTTTAGTAGATCGAAGCTTAAAAAAATCGTCGAAATTTTAGTGATTTTTCCGCTCATTTTCCCGCCGATTGCGACGGGATTTTTGCTGCTTTATGTTTTTGGAAAGAGCGGATTTATCGGCTCTGCGTTAAATTTAGACATCGTTTTTAACTTTTCTTCATTGGTAATCGCCGCATTTTTGGTCGGGCTACCGCTGTTTGTAAAGCCGGTATGCGCGAGCTTTGAGCTATTTCCGAAAAGTCTAATCGAAGCCGCGCAAATTTTGGGCAAAAACAGAGCTCAAATTTTCCTCTTCGTCATCCTTCCCAGCTCGCTTAAAACGCTCGGCTCCGCGCTTATTTTAGCGCTCTCGCGCGGGCTTGGCGAAGTGGGTATCACACTGATGCTGGGCGGAAATATCGTGGGTAAAACCGATACGTTAGGTCTTGCGATCTACAATGCCGTGTATGACGGAGAAAACGAGCGGGCGCTGATTTTAAGCGTTTTGCTCGTAATTTTCAGCTTGATTTTATTCTTCGCGATAAGCCTTTTAGATAAAAAGCAAAATTTATCTAAATAAGAAAAATTATTTTTTAAGTATTTTTGGATAAAATTGCACTCACATTTCATTTTAAAGGATTTTTCATGAAGAAATTTTTAATTTCATCAATTTTAGTCGCAAGCGCCTTGATCGCTCACGAGCACGGCGATATGCAAAATTTTGACCCTAAGACCGGCAAGCATCTTGTCATCACTATGGAGCAGCTGGGCGAGAAGGGTAACGTGAGCGTCGGCGAGGTCGTAGCGGTCGAGACGAACTACGGCGTGGCGTTTTTCCCAAATTTAAAGGGTCTTACTAGCGGTGTGCACGGCTTTCACGTGCATCAAAACGCTGACTGTGGCGCTACCGAGAAGGGCTTAGGCATGAAAGCTGGCGGTCACTGGGATCCGAGCGACACCAAAAAGCATTCGTTTGCTTGGGACGATAGCGGCCACAAGGGCGATCTACCTGCGCTTTTCGTCGATGCCGAGGGCAATGCGGTCTATCCGGTGCTAGCTCCGAAAATTAAGAGCTTGGATGAGCTAAAGGGCCACTCGCTAATGGTTCACGTAGGCGGCGATAACCACAGCGACCATCCGAAGCCGCTCGGCGGCGGCGGCGCTAGAATGGTCTGCGGCATTATAAAATAAGCCTCGTTGCGGATAAAATTTAATCATCCGCGATCTCTAAATTTACTCGCCCTGCGGTTAAATTTACGCGATGCAATTTCGCTGTTCGCAGCGCCGAGACACGCCCGCTTTGCCGTTAAATTTACACGCGGCGGGCTTTAACACAACCTATGCAGCGCGAATTTATGCTAAATTTCGCGCTGCGCACCTCTTGCCTTCCGCTTAAAATTTTAAAATTTAGCCTTGTTTGCACACATTGCGTTTCCGCTTTGTTTTTGCCGTAGCGGCGTAAAATTTTCTAAATTTAAATCAAGGCTCTAAATTTACGACTCCGAGCTATTTTGACGGTGCAGCTTTACTTAACTTTTTCTTCACGACTTTTTCCTACAATTATGCCAACTTTCATAAAGGAGAGAGAATGAAAAAGATTGTTTTAGCAAGCGTTTTAGTCGCGGGCGTGCTGTTCGCCGCAGATTTTAGCTCAAGCACTCCCGAGCAGATCAATGCCTCAGTAGCCGGTGCCGACGCCAAGAGCTTAAGCGAAGCGGCGTTTGAGATCGATAAGCGCGCAGGCGAGCTAAGGGCGCAGGCAAGGGATCTCAAGCGCGGATTTAAGACGGAGTTTAAAAAGAAACTGGACGCTATGAGCGTCGAGGATCGCGAGAAATTCCTAGATGAGTTTAGAAAAAACTATAACGCCCAGGCGGGCAAGCTAAGCGTCGAGCAGGCGGATAGGCTGGATATAGAGCTTAAAGACCGAGGCAATTTCGGCAAATTTAAAAGGCCCGCTCATGGGTTCGGTCCGCACAGATCGCAGGCAGCTCCAGGAGAGTGCGGTCATATGCCGCCTAAAGGAATGCGCGACGGCGCGGGGCGAGCAATGCCTCCGAGGGACGCGATGCCGTGCAATCAAAACGCGGGTGCCGCTCCGTGTCCTATGACGCAGCAATAGCCGCCCACGCAAACTATTTAGTTCCGCGCAGCATTTGCGTGGAATTTTGTTTTAACAAATCGCGGCATAGAAATTTTAAAATTTAGCTTTGGAGCTTATGCGGCATAGCGCCGATGAAATTTCGCAAAATTTTATCGGCGCAGGCGAGGTTCTGAAATTCTACGCGGCGAAATTTTAGGACGTGAAATTTTAAAATTTCGTAGCAGCGGATTTTAAAGCCCGGCGTTTTGCCTGTAAATTTTAAAATTCCGCGGCGCGAAAATTTTATATCGTAAAATTTTAGCCTCTTGCGCCGCTTGGCGCACCGCGTAAATTAATTACTAGGCGAGCAATCTAAATTTACGAAGCGTGCCTTAGAGCCAAGACGCGCCGTTTTAGCCACGATAAAATTTGCCGCGAAATTTTGCAATTAAATTTTACGTGGAATTTCACAGGGTATAATTTCAAAAATTCTACGCAAGGAGGCGGGCTATGGCAAGGGTTTTGATCGTCGAGGACGAGGGGATGCTGCTAGATATGATGTGCACCTATATGCTCGGCGCTGGGCACGAGGTAAGCGGTAGTAAAAGCTACGACGAGGCGCTTTCATTAGCATACGAAAAGAGCTTTGATCTGTGGATCTTCGACGTCAAAATCATCGGCGGCAACGGCTTTGCGCTACTTCGCGAGCTGCGCGAGGCCGGGCGCGGCGCACCGTGTATTTTCACGACGTCGCTAAACGCTCTGCAAGACGTCGAGAGCGGCTTTAGAAGCGGCTGCGACGACTACCTCAAAAAGCCCTTCGAGCTAAAAGAGCTAGCCCTGCGCGCGGATAATCTACTAAAGCGCACCTTCGTCCACAACGCCGCCAGACGCGAAAATATCGGCGGAAGCTTTAGCTTCGATATGGCTCAGCGCGCGCTATATCATGCGGACAGGCTCGTGCCGATGCCGCAAAAGCAGGCGAGGCTTCTTGCGCTGCTTCTAAAAAACCGCGATAAGCTCCTTAGCAAAGATGAAATTTTCGCCGCGCTGTGGGACTACGACGAAAGTCCGAGCGAGCTTAGTCTGCGCGTTTATATCGCCGAGTTGCGAAAAATTTTAGGCAAAGATCACATCATAAACGCATCCAAGCTCGGTTACAAATATATTTAGGAGCGCGCCGTGTCCAAAATGCGTCAAATTTTACCGATTTTTTTACTCTACACTCTTACTAGCGTCCTGTTTTTAGCGCTGGTAAGCAGCATATTTTACGAACGGGAGAAGTTTTTTATCGCGGATCGCGATGCCTTTGCGATCAGAGATTTCAAACACGGCCTAGAGGCTAAGCTTGCGCGCGGCGGGCGCCTAAACGAGGGCGATTTCGACGCCATGCAGGCATACGCGGCGGATCTGAATAGCAGCGATGAGATCGCACGGGATTTTGAGCCGAAGGATGACGCACCGCGCGTGTATATGGAGGGGCTGAGTAGGATCGAGCAGTTTAATCTCACCGCCAAGGACGGCACGGAGTATTACGTGGCGATCAAAACGGAGGCGCTTGAGGGCAAGCTAGCGGCGCTGAAGCTTAAAATTTTAGCCGCGAGCGCGCTTATTTTGGCGCTTATTTTGTTGATCGCGTATTTTATCATCCGCCTTTCGCTGCGTCCGCTTTACGAAAAGATCGAATTTCTAAATGGCTTCATCCGCGACACGACGCACGAGATAAAAACGCCTCTTAGCGTGATTTTGATGAGTATCGAGCTTTTTGAAACCGAGCCGAAAAAATATCTAGGCAATATCAAGGCGGGCGCGAATACGATAAACGCGCTCTTTGAGGATTTAACCGCGCTAAGCTTAAACAAAAGCGGCAGCGGGCGAGAGGTAAATTTAGGCGAGCTGGTGCAAAGCCGCATCAAATATTTCGGCATCGCTGCGGAGCAAAAGCGCATAAGTTTGAGCACCAATCTGCGCCCGGTAGCCTTTTGCGCGGATGAGTTTAAGCTACGAAAAATCATCGATAATCTGCTTGGCAACGCGATAAAATATTGCGACGAGCTCGGCTGCGTCGAGGTGAGTCTGCGCGAGTGTTCGCTTTGCATCAAAAACAGCGGCGCGGGCATCGCGCGGCAAAATCTACCGCATATTTTCGAGCTTTACACCCGCTTTGACGAACGCAACGGCGGCTTTGGCATCGGGCTTTTTATCGCCAAAAAATACTGCGACGAGCTCGGGCTTAAAATTTCGTGCGATAGCAACGAGGACTGGACGGAATTTGAAGTGAAATTTTAACTTTACCCAAATGAAATTTTGCGCGAACGAAATTTTAGCAGGCGGGCTTGTTAGGCTTAACCGCGCGGGTTTAAATTTAGCTAGCGATTCCGTTCGTAAAAATTTGCGCTAGGTTATAATTTGACGGCGGAATTTACGCATGCAATCCGGTCGCGCTCGCAAAATTTCGCCCGCCGATTTGCAAAATACATAGCGTAAAATTCTACGGAATTTCATGAAATTTTATTTGGACGCGAGCAGAATTACGGCGGCTAGGGATAGAATTTAACGGCAGCTTAGATAAAACCGCGCGCGACAATCGGCAAAATTCCGTGAAATTTCGCCCGCGCACCGGTTGGGTTCGCCCTTGCTCTGTTATCTCATACGCGCCGTATTCATGGCTGCGCAAAAGGCGGTATCGTTTTAGGTTTCGTACTAAAAATATCTATTTGCTTCTCATTCTTGCGGCTCGGCACGTTGGCACGGACTACACGCGGGTAAATTTAAAATTTAGACAAACTTTGCCCTACTGAAGCGGATTGGAGCTTTATTAAAACAAGCGCGCAGCTATTTTAAGCGCGTAACCGTCTTTTAAATACGCACTGATCTTTTTAAAGCGCGCGGCATATTAAAATTTGCGCGTAGGCAAAAGGGCAAAATTTAAGCGGTGAAGCTAGGTTTTGTCGCTTTTAAATTTGACTTCGTCTTTCATATAAAATCAAATTCTGGGATTTTTGAATAAGCTATTAAATTTAACCAAATTTGACCCCGCCCGAATCAAAACAGGCGGGGCAATAACGATCGGTTTGCTCCGAGTCTAGCTTCGCCGTGATACATGCCGGGCTTATCTTTCGTCCACGCAAAGCCCGTGTGCCCGTGCTTGTCGATAAAGATACCGCCGAGCGCTTTGCCTATCCCCGTATTATGCGGGTGCTTTTGCAAGATATTGCGGTAGGCTACGCTTAAATCAATGCTGCGGCTGTCCGTGTTTAGCCCGGATCACAAATGTCTTGCCGCGATTTGCTTTTGCCCTAAAATTTACACGATCTCATCTAGGCTTAAAATTTTGCCGTGCGAGTCAAAGCCTACGTTTAGTATGCGCCCCTCTAGGCTGGAAGCGCGGTCATGCAAGTGTCCGTGAAGCATAAAAGAACCTTTCTGGGCGCGGTTGTGTTCCTCTACGGGATAGTGAAACATACAGATGCTCATACCCGTTTTACCGTCCTTTATCGCGCCCGCGCCGCCGTCAAAATTTAGCTCCTTGTAGTGCAAGATATCGCTAAAGATAGGATTTCCGTCGTCTTTTAGCTCGCGTAGCAGCGCTTCTTTGTTTTGGCTAATGAGCGTATCGTGGTTGCCTAAAATCAGCACATGCGAGCCGTTTAGCCTACGCGCGACGCTTTTTAGATCCTTTAATTTATTGCAAAATGCAAAATCGCCTAGATCATAAACCGTATCCTCAGGCCCCACTACGGCATTCCAGAGCTCTATTAGCTTTTCGTTCATCTCGCTTACGTCGTTAAAAGCCCTAAATTTAGGGCAGTATTTCATAATATTGGCGTGATAAAAATGCAAATCGGAGGTAAAAAATATCATCATTTTTCCTTTACACTTTAATCGCTACATCAAATTTGAGCTTTACGTAAATTTGCACGGCGTCAAATATCCGCACTAATCGTTAAATTTTTTCCAAAAATTCTTTTATAAAGCCTAGCTTGCCCTGTTCGTCAAGGGATCTGAATTCTCGCTCGTTTGCTTTGATGTGATCGACCAAAGGGTGAAATTCCTCATCAAGCTTGGTTTTATCCAGTTTGCCGGAAAGCGCCTCGTTTTTACTGCGAGCGAAAAATTTATTCACGAGATAATAAGGCGTTTTCATCTTAAAACAAAAATCGTTTTGGCTCGGGATATACACCATAAAGCCCTCGAATTTCGCCTCTTTGACTATATTTTTTAGCTCCGAAAAGCTCGTTTTTAGATACTGCTCGCCCTCCTTATAAAAAGGTCTTTTTAGCGCGCCAGCGGTACTTGCGGCGATTTTATCCAGCTCAAATTCGCTTGCTTGCGCGCCGGTTTTAACGTCGATAAGTCCGATAAAAGTCTCTCCAAGCTCCTCTTCTACGATGTGCGGGTCGCTCTCGTCGGTGATCTCAAATAAAAAAGTTTTATTTGGATAGCGTTTGAAAATCTCTTCAAATTTGCAGCAGTGCTCGCGCGCCATCTGTGCAAATCTACTATCGGTCGATCCCGTCGTGGAGTAGATGACGCGGCGGTTAAAACTCGCGCCGCTTTCGTGGGTATCTACGTAGGTGCAACACCCCAAAAAGCCGTTTACCTTTCGTACGGCAAGCACGGGCGTATCGTCTGTGATATCGATAGGATAAAGACTTTTGCGCGAGGTAAATTCCGAATAGTTATAGACTTTTTTAAACGGACGCACGATGATATTTAGATTATCGTCCATTATGAGCCCGCGCATCTCAAGTAGCGCCTTATCCCAATCGGCTTTGAAAAAGACGCGTTTTGAGTATTTGTAGGTGCGAAGCTCGGGATAAAGCTCGCTTTGACGCGCACTCCAGAGCCTTTTATCCTGCGTAGCGGCGATATATTTTTTCGTTACGTAGGTATTTTGCGCCGCATCAAAGGGCAGATCGCGCCTGTTTAGAGCCGCCGCGTCTTTAATCTTTTGCGCTACGCTTTGGCTCATAGGATTAACGGGCGGGATTAAAATTTCGCCCTCTATTTTGTTGTTTGTGACCTTGATAAACATCGCTATTACCGTATTTTCATCGACGTCGTGCTCGGAAGCGAAGAAATTTTGCATTCTAAAGCATTCGAAAATAAATCCATTCTGGGCGGCTTGCTCTTTTAGGCTTAGCAGCTCTTTGGTGCGCGCGCTCACGTTGCTAAGCACGATAAGAACGTCTTTGGTCTTGTTTTCCAGAGCAAATTTATACGCCTGCTTTATCTCGCGAGCGACCTTGCGCTTCGCGTCCTCCAAAAGCTTCGGCGACCAAGTATAAACCCCCGCCTCATCGGTTAAGAACATATCGTTTTCCAGATGATAAATTTGCGCCTGCGGATATTCGTTTTTAAATTCTTTAATCTTCTCTTTTGCGAAAGTCGTTTTACCAGAGCCCGCATGTCCGCGAACGACTATAAATTTTCTCATTTTACCGCCTTGATTTTATGTGGCGATATTCTACCTGAAATTTGAGCGCTTTGGTATCAAGAAATATGGATTTTGGTAAAATTCAATTTACAGAGCCGAATTTCGCCGCCTAGCTCGCGCGCTTTTGAGGCACGAATTAGACGGAGCGGCGCTCGTATCTATGCGGGCTGCTGTCGATGCGCGCTTTTTGGCGCGAAATTTAGCGAGGATAAAATTTGCAGTGGAGCCGCTGGGCGGTTTAAATTTAAACCAAAGTCTCGATAATCCAGCAAGCATCGCGAAACGCGGAGTCACCCAGCGGCTTAAATTTAAACCTCAAAGCTCAAATTCGTATGTCATTCGTTTCGCAAGATATCTAAGCGGGCGGCGGATTAAGCGAGCGCACCTGCTGCATCTAAGCCGTAGCAGGTGCAAATTGGAGTAAAGCTAGTTAATTTTATCCTCCAAGAATTGATGAAATTTGCCATTTTTATTTACAAAGTGGCAATCAAAGGAAGTGGGGCAGTTCTTGATTTTCAAAGCTTTTTTATAAGATAGCGACAGAATTCTGCACATGAAATTTTAAGTTTGGCGCTAGCGCGCAATCTATTTAAAATTTTAAAAACTATCAAACACTCTAAAGGCGCACTTTTTAAAAATTCGCAATTTATCCGCAGAAATTTAATAGCAAAATCTACGATTGTAAATACGCTCTCTACGGTCCTATCAATCAAAAAGCGGACTATTAGAATTCTATCTTATAATAGATCTTTTTGTAGTAGCTTTCGCTACGAGCGTATAGTTTTTGGATTTGTGATTGCAGACTACTGGAAACAACAAATTTTGGTATCTTCTCTATACCTAATTTTGCCGAAATATTACGAGCATAATCATTTATGCTTTCTATATCGGTTTTAATTTCTTCGATCTTTTCGATAATGCCCGTAACTTCTCTACCATCAATATAGTGCTCTACCAAAGCCCTAAAATACGTCGGTAGCGCCTCTATGATTATCCCCTCTTTTTTTATAAATCTCGTAAATTCTTTTGGGCTTACCTTAAAGCTCATTCCCTTATGGCTAAATTCTAACGATTTCTTCTCTTTATTTATTTCGGCAGATTTTTTGGAGCTCTCATACTTAGCTTCTGCTTCTACACCTACGCCTATACTGCCTACATTTGCATTTATACCGTGAACTTTATCGGTAGATTGTCGAGTAACAGTCTGTTTTTCTTCAAGAAATTCAAACGCAATACTTTGCGCCCCCATTGCTTGCAATATTTTTATTGCAACATATTCCAAATCTCGGTTATAACATTCTCCGAATGTCTGAATTTCATAATACGTATTTTGCAGAATCGGAGACTTTACCAAATGACGAAATGTCTCCTCGTCGTCTTTTATAATATCTGTAAGCTTATTTTTATTACCTCCACCTACGATTAGCGAGCCTATTGAAGCATCACTCGTAAGCAATATTTTGCAATCATTCAGCTCTAAAATATCCTTATAAGACGGATTTTCATCCAGCTTACATTTAGTAAGCGGATCTAGGATTAAAATTTTATCGTTCATATCTTACCTTTTAAAGTATTTTTTACTAATGCGGCGCAAATTCCGGCTGCCGCACCGCCTACGATTCCCACCGCTAAACTCTTTTCGACTATTACTCCGCCGATGATAGCTCCTAGCACCGCCCCTATCGCTAGCGTTTTACGCTCGCACTTATCGTTTGCCGCTTTTAGCTCAGATATTTTTTGAATATCTACGCCGATCGCGGACGCCGTTTTGGCTAGCCCCTGCATATCGCAGCCCTTTTCCCATACAAAAACGCACGGTCTTAGCCTGCCGTAGTTGTCTCTTTCGCCGTGAAATACGCAACAATACGTTTTGCCTTTGATCTTGCAATAAAATTCTGTTTGGATATATTTTTGTTTAAGCCCCGATTGAACTGAATGGATAAGCTCTATAGCTCGCTCCTTCTCGCTTCCGTTTAGAATTTCGCCGTTTTTTACTACCGTTAGATGCCCGTCACCCTTATTTTGAATCAAAGCATAACTTTGCATTACACCTCCCTTGATATAAATTCTTTGATTTGCTCTACTGGATTAGTCGTCATATCGAAAATCTCCGTATCTACATTCACAGCTTTACGGATGCGCGCCACTACGCTATCTCTTTCGGCGCCAGATATTTTATCGCGCCTAGTGCCTATACATTTCATCCTTATTTTATAGTCCATAACTTGACCAAAGTAAGCTTCGACTTTCAATAATATATCTTCTCGGCGGTCTTTATGCCTGACAAAGTCTTCGGCATCGAAAACATAGATAAAAATAGATTTTTTTCGTTCATCCTCTGGTAGATTTTCTAGTTTCTTTCTAACTTTTTCTCCGAATTTTGCATTTTCTTTTGCGCCGCTAATATCTATAACTTTACAATGCACTCCACATATATCAGTTTCTTCCTTTAATGTTATGCCGCTTGTTGTAGCTACGATATCAGGTAAAAATCCTTTTCCGGCTAGAATTTTGCTTAATGTAGATTTGCCTGCACCCGTTCTGCCTAAGAGTAAAATCTTTGCATAGGTAGTTTTCTTTGACTCATCATCGCTAAATAGCGCAATGAGTAAAGCTGCCGCCGCTACTCCTCCGATTACAAATGGTACCATTTTCTCGCCTTATATGAAATTTTAAAAATAAACGTAATTATAGCCCCCCTCCAATTAATCTTAACTAAAATTCTTACAGCCAAACGAAGGCCTCAGAGACCTCATAAATATAGATTATTGATGCTATTGATAAGCGAAATTTAAATATAATTTCAAGGCGCGAAGTGGTGTGAGCTGCCGTGAAATTCCATAGAGCTTTGCGGCGTACGTGGGCAAACCTCGGCGATGATATTGATCGAAACGCCCGTTTTAGCGGCAATCGCGTAGATTTTAGGCAAAAACTTCGGCGCGAAGCTAAACAAAATCTCGTACTCCTCGCCGCTTTGCAGCGCAGCCTCGCTAGGGCGGGCGATCCAGTGCGCACCCACGCCGCTAGCCTCCAGCAGGCGGGGCAAATCCTGCGCGAGCCCATCGCTAATGTCCATCGCCGCGCTGATGAACTTCGCCGCCTTGTAAAAAAACTTATCGCGCAAAACGGGCCTAACGAAGCGCGAATTTTTTGAAATTTTTGCGCGAAGATCCTCGCGCAAGCGATATGAGCCACTACCCGGCACAGGATTTTCGCCTGCAAAGCTTTGCGACGTAGAATTCTTGTGATCCTCTCCGCTTCGTGACACGGAATTTTGCACCGAAATTTCGGCATCCAAGCTTCGCGGCTCGACGTACGCAGGAAAAATTTTATCGTTCAGACTTTGCGGCTCAAAGTCCAAAATTTGCATTGCCGAAGTTTCAGCGTCCAGGCTCTGTAGCTTAGCATGCGCGAGCGAAATTTTATCACCCGGGCTTCGCACCTCATCGCCAGGATCTTGTGCCGCCGAAGTCTCGGCGTTTAGACCCTGCGGCGCGGTGCTTGAGCTTTGCACCGACAAAATTTTATCGTTTCGGTTTTGCGTCTGCGAGCTAGCGGGCGAAATTTCATCTCTTAAAAGCACCGCCAGATCGCGCCCGACGCTGCCTAGCTCGCCCGTATGCGCGATGAGATCGCCCACGCGCGCGCCGCTACGAAACACGGGGCGCTTGCACTTGCCGATCAGGCTCACGCTAAGCGCGATGCGATCCGAGCCGATCGTGTCGCCGCCGATGATCCGTATGCCCCACTCCCGCGCCGTTTCGCTCACGCCCGCGCACAGCTCGTCGATCTCGCGTGTGCCGATCTCGCGCGGCAGCGCAAGCCCCAGCAGAGCGTATTTGGCGCGCGCATTCGTCGCGATCATATCCGAGATGTTTACGAGCATCGCCTTTGCGCCGATCTCGCGCAGGCTCAGCCAGCCGCGGCGAAAGTGCACGCCCTCGACGAAAAGGTCCTTGCAATACGCCCGCTCGCCGATTACGGCGCAATCATCGCCGTTAAGTTTCGATCTAAATTTCTCAAAAATATATCGCTCCTTATCCATGCGCCCTCCGTTAAATTTAGCGTTACGCCGCAGCCGCGCGAAAGCTAAGAAGCCCGCATTCGCGGGCCTTTGTTTAAATTTCGCCGCACACGCGCAGCAGGAGTTCTATGCTCCGCTTTGCAAGATTATAGCGTAAATTTAGATTTTCGCCGCGCGAGTTTAGCTGCGGTTCGGTGCGGCTAGGTAGCGAAATTAGCAATCGCGTGAGTTTTGGGGCTTTGGCACGGCTCGGTATAACTTGATGCGGACGGAAGTCTGCGATAAAACGGCGCCCGAGGCTATTTCTTGAGCCCGCTCGCGTGGATGGCGAATATTTGGAGCGGAGAGTAAGAGAAAAGTAAATTTCAAATAAAATTATTTTTAAATGCATATCAAATTTAACTTGTATAATTAATCAAATTTTATGTTTTATTGCTATAGAATAATCGTTTTATGATCTCAAATAAAGGCTAAAGATGGATTTCGTAAAAAAATCTACATTTGAAAAATTTAGTAAAAAGCAAGGGGAGCGCAAACTAAACTCCGAGCCTCAAAAGAGAGAAGTCGGTTCATATAATTTAAAAGCACTTTTATATCTCATACTCTCTTTACTATTTTTGATGCTTCTGCCTATTCTTATAAGCATGTTGCCTATTATTTTAGCGACAAGCATAGTTGCCGTGCTTATTACAGCCGTTGTAAATATAGCTACGTTAGGCTTTTTAAGCGTATCGATTCGTAAGGCTATTTTTTACTTATCTCAAATTTTTATCTACATTGTTATGCTTATAAAATTAGGGGAATTACCTATTGATAATGGAATATATAATTGGATATACAATAATTTCTTGCGTAACTTACATTTCCCGCCTTACGACTACATATATCAATATTGGACGGTTTAAAATGAATTTAGATGAATACAAAGTATATCCGTATGTACCCAAAATACTTGAGGATGAAACGGTCCTAGCAGGTAGGGACGGGGAGGAATTTTTATCCGCCTTGCTTAAAAAACATTTTAACGGCGTATTTCTAAAAAGACAAAATGCTAAATTTTACAGCGGTAAGCGCATTCCTAGGAGCGAGGGCGGCAGATACGAGATAGATTTGATCGTACTTTCTCAAAAATTTATCTATCTGATAGAGGTAAAAAACTGGACGGGGATTTTGACTCCTTTTGATAGATTAAGCGAAGCCGAACGTGAAAAAATTTTACGATCTCCGCAAATGGAAACTAAACTAAATAAAAACGAACTGCAAAACACTAAAAATATTTGGATGCAAGAAAAGACCTATTACGAAAAAGGCGGTATAGAAAATAAAAAGTATATATTGCATGAAAATATGGTGCTTTTAAATGAGAAAAAACGTTTGGCATTGATACGTTATTTCGAGGATAACAACTTAAAAATAGATGAAAGAAAAATAGTATATAAGATAGTTTTTGTAAATAGTAATTTAACTTTCCACGAATCCTTAGCATATGACGAAAATTTAATAAGCTTTAGGGAAATAGATACTTTTGTGGGCGGAATACGAAAAAGCAACTTTGTAGAAAACGTCGTTTCGGGATTGATTGGACTACTGGTCTCAAAAGAGAATTCAAAAATTTTAATTGAACTATGGTATCAAAATTTTGATAAAAAAACATTTGGCGAAATAGATGATATTTTACGTAAAATTCGTACTTGGGACTATATTAAATTATACGGAGACAGGATACTTGCGGGAGATTGCTACTATATAAGCGGGGTAGATATGGATAGCGAGTTTTTGACCGAAAGCGGTGAAAAAATAGATAAAAATCACGCCCTTCTGAGACACGACTACAAAGACGGCGGCGTAAATCTTGGAACGGTATTTTTATTTACTAAGTTGAATGCGAATGAAATGATAGAATTTAGATGGTGCAGATCTAAATTCTGGGGTTTGATCAAAGCGCTGTTTGGAGCAAGGCTTAGTGGAAAGCACCCGTTTTTAGGTACTACGGGGCTCGTTAAATTTCATAAAGCAGGCGAAAATAAAGCCGGCTTTATAGAATTGTATAAGATAGAAGCAATTTTGAGAGGTTAATTCATAGATAGCTTAAATTTTATTTTGGCAGTATGGATAAGCAGTAAATTTTATTGCAATTCTGTACTTTTGCCGTTACTATAGCAAATTTTAAAATACATTTGAATTTAGGCTCAATTTCCATACCGATGGACTACGTAGCAAACGAGGATTTTGAAAAATTGGAAATTTTGCTGAAAGAACGCAACGTGAGATATTTTAATTTTGAAAATTTCAAATATGAATAAATTCTCGGGCGGCGTAAACCGCCCGAAATACCGCACTAAGCCCTTACTGCTCGTAAAAGCCGCTCGGTTTGGAGATCGTGTCGATGTAGATGTTTTTGGTCTGGGTATAGTGCTCCAGGATCATCTTGTGCGTCTCGCGACCGATGCCCGATTCTTTGTAGCCGCCAAACGGCGCGCCCGCGTGGATCTGGTTGTAGGTATTGACCCACACGCGACCCGTCTCAAGCAGGCGTGCGACCGTGAGCGCTTTTGCGATGTCGCGCGTAAATACGGCGCCGCCTAGTCCATAGAGGCTGTCGTTTGCCATGCGGACGAGCTCGTCTTGATCTTTAAATTTAATCACGACGCCCACGGGACCGAAGATCTCCTCCTGCGCAACGCGCATGTCGTTGCGTACGTCCACGAGTAGCGTAGGCTCGACGAAAGCCTCTCCCGCGCTATGTCGCTTGCCGCCCACGGCGATCTTAGCGCCCTCCTCTACGCCGATTTTTACATATTCTAAAATTTTATCGGCTTGCTTTTTGTTGATCTGGCATCCCATCTGGGTGTTCGGATCGAGTGGATCGCCCACCTTGATGCGCTTAAATTTCTCCACGAGCGCCGATACGAATTTATCGTAGATGCCCTCCTGCACGAAGATCCTACTTCCCGCGCAGCAGACTTGACCTTGGTTGAAAAGGATCCCCAGCTGCACGCCGTCGATCGCAACGTCGAAATCGCAATCGTCAAAGATGATATTTGCGCTCTTGCCGCCAAGCTCAAGCGTAGCGGGGATGATTTTTTGCGCTGCGGCTAGCGCGATGCCTCTGCCCACCTCGGTAGAGCCCGTAAACGCGAGCTTATCGAGCCCTTTGTGAGTGCGGACGAACTCGCCTGCCTTGCTTCCCTTGCCGGTTACTACGTTGATGACGCCCTTTGGAAGCAGCGGCGCGATTAGGCGGATAAACTCCAAAATGCTAAGGCTGGTTTCGGAGCTTGGCTTAAATACGCACGTATCGCCCGCGGCAAGTAACGGAGCGAGCTTCCACGCGCCCATCAAAAACGGGAAATTCCACGGCACGATCTGTCCTACTACGCCGATCGGCTCGCGCAAGACGACGGATAGATAGCGCTCTTTTAGCATATTGGCGCTGCCCTCCTCGCCCAAGATCACGCCCGCAAAATAGCGGAAATGTTCGATCGACCACGCTACGTCGACCGCGCGCGTCTCGCGGATCGGCTTGCCGTTGTCGATAGTCTCTACGGTGGCGATGAACTCGGCGTTTTGCTCTAGGACGTCGGCGATCTTATTTAACAGCGCGCTGCGCTCATAAACGCTAGTGCGGCGGAAGCTCTCAAACGCCTTGCGCGCCGCGGCAACCGCTCTATCGACGTCCGCCTTGCTAGCATCTGCGATCTTTGAAATTTTCTCGCCGGTAGCGGGATTAAAAACGTCTAGGCTCGCGCCGCCTTCGGCACCCACAAACTCGCCGTCGATGAAAAGCTTATAGCTTGGTTGGATTGTAGCCATGCTGACTCCTTATATGAAATTTGACAACTACTATTATATATCCGCGGCGGTTAATGCGGCATAAATTTCGGAGCGAAAATCGGTTAAAATTTTGCGGTGTGTAAATTTGAGAAGCAATGCGGCGCCCGTGAAATTTTAAAATTTAATCTGCGCGCGCGACAGCGGAGCTTTGAAGCGGCTTTGAAGCGGCGTGAAATTTAACCGAGAGCGAGCGGCGAAATTTCAAAAGGTAACGTTTATGAAACGAGAGCGTAAATTAGGTTGCGCGAAATTTTAAAATTTGGCTCCGCCTGGATTTTGAATTCGGCTTCGGTGAAATTTCAGAATTTTGCGAAGTAAAATTTTTGAAACATTTTGCGGAACGGGCGAGCGGTTTAAATTTACGGCGCACGGCGGGCGGATCTGCGAATGCACTTCAAACTATAGCCTGCCGATAAAATTTTAAAATTTTGCGAGATAAAATTTCATAATTCGGCTTCGTCGGAGTTTTGAATCGGGCTTCGTTAAAATTTTAAAATTTAGTCTGGTTGAGAATTTTAAAATTTTGTGAAGTAAAATTTCAAAAATACTTTTTGGAATAAAATTTCTACAACTGTCTTTCGCGCGAGCTTTGCAGGCCCATAACGCTCGCTCGTAAGGCTCCGCTTGGTACGGGCGGCTTTTGAGCAGGACGAAAGTGCGGCGCCGAAAGTAGCCGCGCTGTTTTGCAAAAGCAGATACAGGCGGCGCAATCCGCTCTCGCTCGTAGCTTCTCGAGCGCAGAGGACACAGTCGCTCATGCGCACAGCTTCGGAGGGCTCAATCACTCGCGCGCACAGCTTCTTAGACGCAGGGGATAGCTATTCGCCGCGGCTCGTGCACAACTCATACCCAGGGCATAATTGCCTACGCTGCGGCTCGCGACTCGTTCGAGCACAGGGGAGGATAACTGCTCTGCGTGCGTCAGACTCATTCAAGCCAAAAAATCGAACTAGGCGCACGAAACTCATGTTATCGCAAAAACTGCGCGCTTTGAATTCGTGTGAGCGAAGGAGTACAAACCGCTTAAAATTTTAAAATTTAGGCTCGAAAAAGGTCTCTTCGTGGATGTTGGCAAAGGCGGCTTGCAGGCTGATAAAAAACCTCGGATGAGCCTTTTCGTATTGCGCCAAAAGCTCCTTCGTAGCGGCACGCGCGGTAGGCTCCTTGCCGCCATATTGCTTCGCGGGGCAAACCTCCTCCTCGCGCATGATCGGAAGCTCGTTATCTCTAGCACAGGCGGCGATTTGGCGCTCGCGCGCGAGAATGAACGGACGGATGATCACAAGCCCGTTTTCGGCGACATAGCGCGGAGCGAGAGTTCGAAGCGCGCCGTTGAAGGTGAAATTCATAAAAAAGCTCTCCGCAGCGTCGTCGAGGTGGTGGGCGATGGCGATCTTATTAAAGCCGTGTTCGAGCGCGTAAGAGTAGATGTATCCGCGCCTCATACGCGAACAAAAGCTGCAAAACGTGGTGTTTGCGCGGATCTTCTCCTTGCCGAATTCAAAAATTTTGGTATCGATTATCTCGTAGGGGATCTCGTACTCTTTAAAATGGGCGCTTATCTCGCGCAGGTCCTCGCCGATACCATAGGTGACGGTAACAGCTCGAAACTCCCAATCTAGCGGGCTTACGCTTTGGAAGTGTTTCAGCACGTGCGCCAAGCTCATGCTATCCTTGCCGCCGCTAAGAGCTAGTAAAATTTTATCGCCACGCTCGAACATCTGGTATTTGGCGTTGGTTTGTCCGACCTTACGAAGCAAATTTTTGGAGAGGTTTATCATAACCTTTCGATCATTTTTAGGACGAAATTTGCGCTCGTTTGCGCGCTTTTTACCATAAACTCGTCAAAGTCGAACTCGGCTTTGTGTCCCGCCTCGTCGCTTATCGCGCGCAGCACGCAAAACGGCACGCCCAGCGCGTCGCATACCTGCGCCACGCTCGCTCCCTCCATCTCGACCGCGCTCGCGTCAAACGTCCGCTCGATCCAGCTCTTGCGCTCCTCGCCGCTTACGAACTGATCGCCGCTAGCGATGACGCCCGATTTTAGCGTGATGCCTAGCTGCTCGGCGACGCTTTGCGCTATGGAATTTAGCCTCGCGTCGGTTTGGACTGAAATTTTACTTCCAGGCACGAATCCGTGCGGATGACCGAACGCCGTGATATCAAGATCGTGCTGCACGAGCGAGGTGGCGTATAAAATTTCGCCGATCTTAATGCCGCGCTTCAAAGCCCCCGCAACGCCCGTAAAAATGAGCGCGCGCGCACCGAATCTCTCGATCATAACCGTAGCCGTTAGAGCGGAATTTACCTTGCCGATCTTTGAATATGCGATCACTAGATCGTGACCGTTAAGCTTGGCGGTGTAGAATTTATTATTCGCATGCTCCGTAGCATCCACGCTCACGCCTCGCTCGCGCAGTGCGGATAGCAGCGGCTCGATCTCTTCGGGCATGGCGCCCAAGATCGCTACTTTCATTCGTTCTCCTTTGCAAATTTCAGAAACTCGTCTAAGCTCGCAAGATCCGTGATGCTAAAGGTCGGCTTTTGCGTGATCTTTTTGTTTATCCCTTTTAAAACCGCCGCGCCGAACTCGACGAAACAGTCCGTCTCGCCCTCGTAATTTTTGATGCTTTGTTTGTAAAGCACGGGACTGATAAGCTGGGCTTTAAGCAGCTCCAGCGCTTCGGATTTCACCCTGTATGCGCGCGCCGTGGCGTTAGCGACGACCGGGGCGAAGCTCTCTTTTAGTGCGGGGCGTAAAAATTCCAAAAGCTCGTCACTAGCACTCCCTAACATCGGGCAGTGGCTTGCAACGCTCATATTCAGCAGCATTGCGCGCTTTGCGCCTGCGGCCTTAAACTCCCCCTCGAGTGCCGAGAGATCGTCTTTTTTGCCGGCGACTACGATCTGACCGTCGCAGTTATAATTCGCCGCCCAAACCTGCTTACCGGCACTTCTCGCATCCTCGCAAATTTTCTCGACTGCCTCGTCGGCAAGAGCTAAGATCAACATCATTCCGGCGTCTTTGCCCTCGCAGGCGCTCTGCATGAGCCTACCGCGAATATTTACGAGCTTTAACATCTGCTTCGGCTCTATGCCTCCCGCAGCGCTTAGTGCGCTAAACTCGCCCAGCGAATGTCCGAGCAAAAACTGCGGAGCGATGTTAAGCTTTTCTTGATCCAGCCTTTCTTGCAGCGCCGCAAGCGCCATCATGGAATTTAGCGCGATAGCGGGCTGCGTAAATTCCGAAACGTCGAGCTTGTCGTTAGGCTCAAACAGTAAATTTTTAAAATCGATACCGGTAAATTCTGAAGCCTCATCCAAAAGCGCGCGCGCAGAGGCGGAGCTGTCGTAAAACTCCCTGCCCATGCCTACGCTTTGGCTGCCCTGTCCGGGGAAGATAAAAGCGAATTTCATAAAAAAATCCTAATGCTCGTGGTGATGCCCGCCGCAGCACTCGTGATCTTTTCCGTGATCGTGGTCCCCGCAGCATTCATGACCGTCTGCATGCCCATGACCTCCGCAACACTCGTGATCCTCTGCGTGATCGTGTCCGTGTCCGCCGCAGCACTCGTGCCCCTCGTGGTGATGGTTGTGTCCGCAGCCGCAGCTGTGCGCACCCTCCGGCTGACCGGTAAGAATTTCATCCGCCGTCGCTTCGCGGTTCTCGACGATCTTTATATTAAATTCCAGCTCCTTGCCCGCAAACGGGTGGTTGAAGTCGATAGTGACGTCCCGCTCGCCGATAGCCTTGACGCTTACGCGGGTAGTCGCGCCGTCCTCCGCCTGTCCGAAAAGCTCCATGCCCACCGCCAGATCGATGCCCGCAAACTGCTCTTTAGGCAGGATCTGCACGGCGTCCTGCTTATACTCGCCGACCCCGTCGCTCGGGCTTATGCGAACCGTTTTGCTCTCGCCCGCTTGTAGATTTAAAATTTCATCTTCCAGCTTTTGGATGATTTGATCTTTACCGCTAAGAAAAGCGATCGGATCGGAGTTTAAATTTGACTCTAAAATTTCGCCGGTTTTGCCGTCTTTTAGCTCATAATACATCTTTATAACTCGGTTGTTAGCCATAGTTTTCTCCTATTTAAAATTTTATTTTTGAGTTTGTATTTAAATTTAGGTTATCTAGTGGGCGCGGCTTTAGCTTCTTTGGAGTCCGGGTATGAAGCCTTTAGCGCTTTGTAGAATTTATCTGCGCTGTCTTTATCGCCAATCTTATCGAAGCTGATAGCGGTGTGATAGAGGAGCTTTGGGGTGTAGTCTTGGCTCTCGTTGTGCGAGATGCTCTTTTTATAATAGTTTATCGCTTCTGCGTATGAGCCAGAAAAATATGAAATTTCGCCCAGCATGTAATTTGCCTTAGCGGGCTTGTAGTTTTTAGATACTAAATAATTGTAGCGCTCTTTTGCGCCCGAATAGTCTTTTTTGGCATATAAAGTGTCAGCCTCTTTCAATACTGAAGCTTGATCTTTTGATTTAAAATCGGAATCTGATTTTGTACTAGCAGGAACTGAAGCAGTGCCTGCGTCTAATTCAGCGTTTTTTTTTACGCCGCCACTACTGCCTAATTTTTTATTGATTTCAGCAATTTGGGCTTTTATAGTTGCAATATCTCTTTTCATCTGATCTAGCTCACTGTTGCCTTGACTTTTGCCCGTAGTACGAATTTCTAGATCCGCTACCCTATTTTCCAGGTTCGAAATTTTAGAATTTGTTCCTTCAAGGACGCTTCGCAAACCTTCGACACTCTCGCGTGTATTATCTACACTAGTTTGCATCTCGCTTATACGCTTGCGATTGTCGCGCAATACTTGTTCGTTTTCAGTTAACCCGTAAGAGCTGCCTGAATCAATATTGCCAGCATCAAATGCAGAAGTTTCTGCATTTAAAAAAGTGGCGACTCCCAAAAGAGTCGCCACCGTGAAATTTTTAAATTTCAAATTAGAATCCAACTTTGAATTCGTCGCGTCTGTTTTGAGCGTCGCACTCTTTAGAATGCTCTGTGCAAGCCATATTGCTCTCGCCGTAGCTTACTACGGAAATTCTGCTCTCATTTACACCTTGAGCAACCAATGCGTCTTTAGCTGCAGTAGCTCTCTTTAGACCAAGAGCATAGTTGTACTCATCAGAACCCCACTCATCGCAATTACCCTCAACTTTGACGGTTAGGGACTCTGCGCCTGCTTGGTTGAATAGAGCTGCGTTATTATTGATTGTGCCTTGCTGATCGGCTCTAATATTAAATTTATCAAAGTCGAAATAAACAGTGCCAACTTCACTTTGGATCTGAGATGCCAAAGCAGCTAGTCTATCTGCACCACTTGTGCTTGTAGTATCGGCCTCTGGGGTCTTTTTAGAACAACCGCTCAATAATAGAGCAGCAACTGCTATCGAAGATAAAACTAAATGTTTCATTTTCTATCCTTTCAAAAAAAATTGAAGTCATTATATCACGAGATTTTTTAATATTTTACCAATCAACCGACTGAATTTTACCCACTCTTAACGGAAATTGGAAACTTTTATTCTCGTTAACTCTGATAATACCTACCGAGCTTCCGCCGCTGTCTTGCTTGATAAACATAATGCTGCCGCCATCGCTAGAAAATCTAGGAAACATATTTTTGCCGCTAGCCGTTAACTGGCGAATCATATCGGTTTGAGTTGAGATTAAATATATATTAAATCCGCCCCCGCCGTCGCGACTAGAGTAAGTAACGTAATTACCATTTGTGCTGATGGAGTTATTATTTTTGCCGTGATAGACGAGCTGCTGAACGTTGCCGCCATTTATGCTAGTGGCAAATACGTTCGGATAACCCAGACGATCGCTCACAAAAGCCACGCGCGAATCGCCGTCAATGAAATTTCCATTTACATCAATGCCAGCGTAATCGGTAATTTGCTTAGCGCTGCCCGAGGCTATATCATACAAATAAATATCGGGTTGATCTTTAGGCGCATTGGTGATTAGAAGCTTTCTGCCGTCGGCGCTTACATCTGAAGCTATCGTCATGCCATGACCGGTAAAAATTTTACTCTTGCTACCGTTGGATAGATTAAATTTATAGATAGCGGGCGTATTTTTATTGACATAGTAGGTATAATAAAATTCGTTCTGCGCTGCGCTTGCCCATTTAGGGAAGATATTTAATCCGCCGCGAAGCACAACCTGCTGGTAAGTAAGCGT
This sequence comes from uncultured Campylobacter sp., assembly GCA_963522765.1. Classification (GTDB taxonomy): domain Bacteria; phylum Campylobacterota; class Campylobacteria; order Campylobacterales; family Campylobacteraceae; genus Campylobacter_B. The sequence goes on from CAUQZM010000003.1 coordinate 39,225, forward strand.
ATAATCAGCCACCATGATCTCGCTCTCGCGCGTCGAAGTGTAGCGAGATAGCAAAATCATCTCCTTCATCCAATCGACGTTTGAATACCCTAGCTGCTTGACGATCTCAGATACCGCCATGTGTGCCAAAAACGGATACTTTTCGGCATTTGAAAGCGTAAAGCTCTTCTCATACATCACCCTGCCACTGTTCGCCTCGAGCACTTTGGCTTTTAGGCTCATCGGCGAGCTTTTATCACTTACCACGTAGCGCACGATAAGAGCGGCACCGCTAGAGCCTAGATTATCGGAAGCACCCGCATCATAGCTGCTTTGTAGATACTCGTCGCTGACTTCAAAAGTCGCGCCGACCTTGAGATCGCCCACCATAAGTTTAAAGAATTTGTTGCCAAATTCTGAATTTGCAAGGTTCGATGCATCCTGAACAACGATTTTAGGGAGGTTTACCCCTTCGTTTACGATAGACATAGTCGCATCTGCCGCGAAAATGCTACTACAAAATGCAAGAATCAAAAGTAGTTTCTTCATCTTTTCTCCTTAAATTTAATTTGCTACGTCGGATAATACCATTTCAAATATGTGAGATTTATTATCCGGTGATTTTGGAAAGCTTCGCTTAGGAAGCTCATCTAAAAATTTCCTTAGCTTTTGGTTAAATTCTGTGCTACGTCCAAGCTCTAAAATTTGATAATTTAAAACTCGTCCATTGTTGCTAAATTCTATGCGGACTCTAGCCTCATCGGAAATACCTGCTTTATACTTCGTCCATAGAGCTTGCAATTTCGACGCCATCTGCGAAAAATAAGCATCTAGCTCCTTTGAAATTTGAATTTTACCAGATTTTTGCGAAACGGAATTTCTTTCATAAATAAAATTCTGTTCCGAATCTGCCGCAAAAAGCATACAGCAAAAGGCAAAAATACAAAAAAGTCTCTTCACTTTTTTCCTTACAAAATTCTAATTTGTCTTCATCACGTCGGACATCCTAGTATCAATCTCATGCGACGCTCCGTCGGGAGATTTCGGGAAACTCTGAGTCGATAGATTATCCAAAAAATCCCGCAACTTCTGATTAAATTCCGTCTCTCGCCCCAACTCTATAATAGTATAATCCGCCACTCGCCCATCTGCGCTAAAGACTATTTTAATCCTTGCGTCGTCCTTCGCGGTCGCCACATATCTGCTCCATAGAACTTGAAGCTTCTTCTCGATAGCACCGTAATAAGCGTTATACTCGCCCGTTCTTTGCGTCCTACCACCAAGTTTATCGGATTTGACGACAGCGTTTTTAGATGCCGCTTTATCCTTAGCACTAGAGGTGGCGGTTTCTTTATCGGACTTTTTGTTACTCTGAACGGCGTCGCTAGCTTTGGCACTCTCCTCAAGCTTCTTATTGTCCTTAGTCGTATCTGAAAAAAGATCGCTCAAGCTCGGTTTTTCCTCTTTTTTCGGCTCCGGCTTAGCTTCCTCCTTTTTCTCTACTACTTTTTCGGAAGGTTTATCTTCCAACTTAGGCTCGGGCTTGGGCTCCTCTTTTTTGGGCTCAGCTTTAGGCTCGTCCTTTTTAGGTTCCGTCTTCGGCTCTTCCTTCGGCTTTTCGGGCTCTTTCGGCTTTGCCTGCACCAAAGGCGGCGGGACTACTTGCGCCGTAGTCTTAATTTTATCCTCCGGCACATCCTTCACATTCTTATTGTCAAACTCGCCTTGCTTTGTTTCTTTAGCGATTTCAGGCGCGGACGGAAGTTTATCATCTATTTCGAAATCAAAAGTAACATCCATATAATCGTTGGGATTGTCAGTATATTTTTTAAATTTTTCCTGCGGCTTTGAAATCTGATATAAAAGAACGAAAATCACCAGCAGATAGGCAAAAAGGGCGATTAAAAACGATTTGAAATTATCGTATTTAACCCCCGTAAAATTTGAATAATTAGCCATTTGTTTGAAGCGCGACTTTAGTAAAACCCGCTTGCTTTAAGCTCTTTAAGACAAACATTACATCGTCGTAAACGAGTCTCTTATCGGCTTGGATATAGACGGGTTTTTCCAAGCTATACTTGCCGGTGCCTTTAAGCAGCACGAGATTATCCGGGAATTCAGCTAGGTTCATCGAGCTTTTGTCGATATAAACCTTGCGATCTTCGCCGATACGCACAAGCAAGAATTCCGCGGTATTTTCCGAAACCTGTGCTTTTGAGCCACTAGGCAGTTCGATCTTCTCATCGTAGATAATCGCCGTTTGCGCGACCATTAAAATCGCTAGCAAAACAAGCATAATATCGACGAGCGGAGTGATATTTAACTCTGGATTTTCGTCGAAATTATACATTAAATAGCTTTTCCAGTGTTTGCTTTAAATAGCAAAATATCCGCTGTACGATTTATGATGCTCATAACTTCGTATGCTTTGCGTTTTATAAGTAAGCTAAAGGTGTATGCAGGGATCGCTACAAAAATTCCACATCCTGTGGCAACCAGCGCCTCACTGATCGCAGGAGCGATAGTATCGATGCCTGAATTTCCACCGCCGAGCTTGGAAAATGTGTGAAGTATGCTAACAACCGTACCAAATAGCCCGATAAATGGTGAAGTGGAGGCGACGATAGATAGCCAGGTAAGTCCGCTAGTAGAGTCGCGTTCGGCTTTGCCTTTATAAATTTCCAAGGCTTCTTTTGAAATTTTATCGGTATTTACTTTTTGAAAAATAGAGCCCGAAAGCGAAATCCTACCACCCATAAGCAAGGATTCGAGTGCCTTTGCTTCACGGTGTTGCCATGCACTAAGCCCTACAAATCTGGAGATCAAAATCGTAAAAGTGACGATAAAATAGACGGATAACCAAGAAAGCACGAATATCGTAATAAACGTGCTTCTCGTAAAATAACTTAAAATTAGATCTAGCATATTTAACTTTGCCTTGCGAATTCGTCGACTCTAGCCATGATTGCTGCGGAATTTGCCGCATCGGAGCTAATGGACGCAAGCATATCTTTGGCGCGCTGCAAAGACTTTGCTACGGCGCTTTCGCTATCGCCTCCGATAGCTACGGCTTGAGTGGCTAGGATAGTAGTTTTTTCTTCGGTAACTTCCAAAAATCCGTCGTTTACCAAAACAAGCTGCTTTTTGCCGTCTTTATCTACGATCTCAACGACTCCGCCTTCGCTTTTATCTTTAAGCCCCGTTAGCAAGCTCGCATGCCCTGGCAAAACGCCCATCTCACCGGTGATGCCGGGGAGTTGGACGGATTTAACCTCGCCCGAAAAGACCATCCCTTCGGGCGTAACGATATCTAAAAGCAAAAATTCTTTCATCTTAAAATTCCTATGCTTTCATCTTTTCGGCTTTTGCTACTACCTCGTCGATATTTCCCACCATATAAAAGGCATTCTCCGGCAGGTCGTCGTATTTGCCCTCTAAAATTCCCTTAAAGCCAGCGATAGTTTCCTCTAGCGAGATATATTTGCCCGGACTTCCGGTAAATACCTCGGCCACGAAAAACGGCTGAGATAGGTAGCGTTCGATCTTTCTAGCGCGCTCGACTACGAGCTTATCCTCTTCGCTAAGTTCGTCCATACCCAAAATCGCGATAATGTCTTGCAAATCTTTGTATTTTTGAAGCACTGCTTGAACGCCGCGAGCGACCTTGTAATGCTCCTCGCCGATAATTTGCGGATCAAGCATTCTTGAGGTCGAATCAAGTGGATCGACGGCAGGATAAATTCCTTTTTCGGCAATCGCTCTGTTTAAAACGGTCGTCGCATCAAGGTGCGCAAAAACGGTCGCAGGCGCAGGGTCGGTAAGGTCGTCCGCGGGCACGTAAACGGCCTGAACGGAGGTAATGGAGCCCTTCTTAGTAGAAGTAATGCGCTCCTGTAATTTACCCATTTCGCTAGCAAGCGTAGGCTGATAGCCGACCGCGGATGGAATTCGTCCTAAAAGCGCGGACATCTCCGAACCCGACTGCGAAAAGCGGAAGATATTGTCAATAAACATCAAAACGTCAAGCCCTAGCTCATCGCGGAAATACTCAGCCATCGTAAGACCTGTTAGCGCAATACGGTTTCTCGCACCCGGCGGCTCGTTCATCTGACCGTAGGTTAAGGCGACTTTATCCAAAACTCCGGATTCTTTCATCTCATTATAAAGGTCGTTTCCCTCTCTCGTTCGCTCGCCGACGCCCGCAAATACGGAGTAACCGCTGTGTTTGAAAGCGACGTTGTGGATTAGCTCCATAATGATGACGGTCTTACCGACGCCAGCACCGCCGAATAGTCCTACCTTACCGCCCTTTGCGTAAGGGGCGAGCAGATCGACTACCTTAATGCCGGTTTCAAAAATTTCACTCTTTGTGCTTTGATTTTCAAAGCTAGGCGGATCTCTGTGGATCGACCAGCGGGTTTCAAATTTTTCATCCTCGCCTTCGTCGATCAGATCGCCCGTGACGTTAAAAATTCTACCCAAAACCTTCTCGCCCACAGGCACTGTAATAGGTGCGCCAAGAGCCGTAGCCTCAAGCCCTCGCCTAAGTCCATCGCTCATATCCATAGCGATCGTGCGGACGCGATTGTCTCCAAGGTGCGCGGCTACCTCTAGGATCAGCCTGCGATGAGCGCCCTCGACGTCAAATTTAACCTCGATAGCTTCGTTAATCTTCGGTAAATAGTCCTTGAAATCGACATCGACCACGGGCCCCATTACCTGAGAAATTATTCCTTTCATCCGTTTTCCTTTCATTTCATTGATTCGACGCCGCTTATGATCTCGATAAGCTCAGTCGTGATAGAGCCTTGTCTGGCTTTGTTGTATGCTAAATTTAACTGCGATACGCGTTCTTTGGCGTTATTTGTCGCATTCTCCATAGCGTTCATTCTCGAGCAATGCTCCGCTGCCAAAGAGTCAATAAGCGCGTAATACATGCTGTAGCTAAGATAGCTCTGGATTAAATTTAGCATCAATGTTTCTTCGTCCTCAGGGCTTTCAACCTCTACTTCCAATGTAGATGTTTTTAAAGCATCCTCGTTAATCGCAGGCTCACCGATTGGCACCAACGTATTTACCCGCATCTCTTGGGTAATCATATTCAAATAGCCGTTGTGGACGAGTATGACCTCGTCGGTCTTACCTTCGTTAAAATCCTTAACCGCGGCTTGGACGATTTCGTTAGCTTTCTCGGACGATGGAGATGAGCTCACGCCGATATATCGCTCCAAAAGCTCAACGCCTTGAAAATCAAAATACTCTATTCCTTTTTTGCCGACGGCGCGAAGGCGAACCTTGATCTTTTTCGCCTTAAGCTCCTCGATCAGAGCCTTAATTTTTTTGATGGTGTTGATATTAAAACCGCCGCAAAGCCCTTTATCTGCGGTGATAAACAGCAGATCAACCACCTTTACCTCCCGCGTGGTATCAAAAATTCTAAGTTTTTCGTCGTTGCCTGAATTATTACCTACATAATTTTTAACGCGCGCAGAAATTTCACCCAAGACCTCGTTAATCTTCACCGCATAAGCTCGCGAGCGCATCGCCGCTTCTTTGGTATTTTTGAGCTTAACGTTGGAGACCAGCTTCATAGCTTTGGTAGTCTTCTCTGTATTTCTGACGCTTTTAATTTGAAGTTTTATATCCTTTAAATTTGCCATAATTTAGCCTTTTTAAGCGGCAAAGGTCGCTTTAAAGTCATTTAGAGCCTTGATTAAATTTTCTTCCAAATCCTTCTCGATGGTCTTTTTGCTTCTGATCTCTTCAAAAATTTCAGGATATTTCGCCTCGATATACGGATAGAGCTCGGCTTCAAATTTGCCAATAGAGCTCGTAGGCACATCGTCCAAAAATCCGCGGCTTCCTGCAAAGATGATGACCACTTGATTTTCGACCGGAAGCGGCGAATAAGGAGGTTGCTTTAAAATTTCGACCATTCTTTGTCCGCGATCCAGCTGCTTACGGCTGCTCTCGTCCAAATCGCTCGCAAACTGCGCAAACGCCTGAAGTTCGCGGTATTGAGCAAGATCTAGGCGCAAGGTTCCCGAGACCTTTTTGATCGCTTTAATCTGCGCGGAACCGCCGACACGGCTAACCGAAAGACCTACGTTGATCGCAGGACGAATTCCTGAGTTAAATAGACCCGACTCCAAGAAAATTTGACCGTCGGTAATGGAAATGACATTTGTAGGGATATACGCCGAAACGTCGCCTGCCTGCGTCTCGATAATAGGAAGCGCCGTTAGGCTGCCTGCACCGAGTGCATCGCTTAGTTTGCTAGCGCGCTCAAGCAGGCGGGAGTGCAGGTAAAATACATCGCCAGGATACGCCTCGCGTCCTGGCGGACGGCGCAAGATAAGCGACATCTCGCGATACGCAACCGCATGCTTGCTCAAATCATCGTAGATGATAAGCGCGTGGCGGGAGTTATCTCTGAAATATTCACCCATGGTGCAGCCTGAATATGGCGCCAAGTATTGAAGCGCAGCCGCCTCGCTAGCACCGGCTGCAACTACGATCGTATAGTCCATCGCACCGTATTCTTCAAGCTTCTTAACGACTTGCGCGACGGTAGATTGCTTCTGGCCGATTGCTACGTATATGCAGATGACATCCTGGCCCTTTTGATTGATGATAGTATCAACAGCAACGGTGGTTTTTCCTGTTTGGCGGTCGCCGATGATGAGCTCGCGCTGTCCGCGACCGATCGGCACTAACGCATCTATCGCTTTAAGACCGGTTTGAAGTGGCTCATGGACGGATTTACGAGCCATGATGCCTTTAGCCTTTTCTTCGACAAATCTAGTATCGCTGGTCTCTATCGCACCCTTGCCGTCGATCGGCTCGCCCAGGGCATTTACTACGCGACCTATTAGAGCATCACCTACCGGAACGCGTAAAAGCTTACCCAGTCTTTTAACGCTACTGCCTTCGTTAATACCGCTAGTATCGCCTAAAATAACGATGCCGACACTGCTCTCCTCTAAATTTAACGCGATACCACGAGCTCCGTTTTCGAATTCGACCATCTCGTTAGCCATTACGTTTTTTAAGCCGTAAACATTAGCAACACCGTCTGCGACCGAAACGACCTTACCGGTTTCTTCGATATCAACACTAAGATCGAAATTTTCGATTCGTTCTTTGATTATGCTGCTGATTTCGTCTGCCTTAATTTTCGCACCCACGCTTTACTCCTTTAAATTGCTTTTAAAATATATTCGCTCATTTTTTGTTTCAATCTATCAACTGAAAAACTAATCTCAAATCCAAGATCCTCGACTTCGATCTTAATGCCTTCAAGCTCGCTTTTAACGGGTTGCAGAGTAATATCTGCATTAAATTTCTTTGAAATTTTAGTCTCTAGCTCTTTTATTTTCGCGGTATCTATTTCGGTAGCGGAATAAATTTTGCCCAAATATTTATTATCCAGTGCCGCAATATTCTTGCGCAGTTCCTCGACTATCTGCGGGATTAGTGCAATACGCCTATTTTTAGCTAGGAGTTTAATAAAATTTACGATTTTTTCGCTTGGATTTTTTATAAATGACGCGATAAGTTCCACTTTGGATTCCTCTTTTAGCGTCGGAGATTTTACAATATCTTGGAATTTTGGAATTCTAAATGCACTCGCAACGCTCTCGAGCGTCTGCAAAACAGAGCATAATTCATCTTTTTTATAGCTCAGTATCAGGGCGTTTACATATCTTTTTGAGGTGTTATTTATCATCATCCGACCTTTTTCTTTACGATTTTAACCAGTTTGTCTTGACCGAATTTAATGTCGTCCGATGCAAAAACATCATCCAGTATCTCGCTTACGACCTCTTTTTTGATCTTACGCGCCTCAAAGCTCTTCTGCTCGTCGAAAGATTTTTGCAAATTCGCAATCTCTTGCTCGGTTACATTTTTTATCTTTTCGGCGGCGAACACGATCTCTTTTTTAGCGGTTTCGATTAAAGCTGCACCTTGGACCTTAGCATCTTGCAGATCTTTTTTAGCTTGCTCCTTGCGAGCTGCGGACTCTTTTAAAATTTTTTGATTAGCTTCAAGTCTAGATGCAATGCCGTCGATTCTACCTTGATATGCTGCTTTTGCGGGACCTTTTAAAAGATAAAACAAAATTCCGAAAAACAAAATGAAATTTATACTTCGCCACAGCACGTCGTAGTCTTTGACTCCATCGTGCCCACCGCTTGCTAAAACAAACGCCGGAATTATAAATAAAAATAGATATTTTTTCATACTGAAATCCTCATACTTTAGCCACGGCAGTGCTTAGAGCTTTTTTAAATTCCGGAATTTTGGCTTGCAAATCATTTCTTAGGTTGCGCTTTTGCTCATCCAAACCGCCTAAGAATTGATCGAAATCCTCCTCCATAGCGGCTTTTTTCTCGGCTATTTCTCTGGCGGCAGCCTGCTTTGCGCTATCCATCGCCTCTTGCTTTATTTTAACAGCCTGCAACTTCGCAGCATCCATGATTCGTACGATCTCTGCTTTATCGGCATCTGCATCCTGCGCGTTTTTCATCGCATTTGCCTCATCTTCTTTAATAATGGCCTCTCGCTTTTCCATATGCAAAAGTAGCGGTCTATAAAGCTTGATATTTAAGAAGTAAATCAAAGCTAAAAATACGACAATGGTCGTTATCATGGCGGTCAAACTTACGTCTAGCATCGCACCTCCTCCAGGTTAGTTTTAAACAAAATGTGTATTTTACAATATAAAAAATTAAAATACACTATAAAAAATCATCCGATTTTCTTTAAAAACTCGGAAATTTGTAAAATTTCGCTAAATTCGATCGAAATTTTACGCTCTTTGATACTTATTTTACCAAATTGATCAAGCTTGGCCTTTAGCTTTAAAAGCTCAGGCTTGAAGCTTTGAAATTCCGCACCAGGCTTTTTCTCTTTTGGAACGGTTTTATCTTTGAGCTTTTTGACTAAAGTTTCAGTATCTCTTACGCTTAGACGCTGTCCTAAAATGGTATTTAGCGCTAAAATTTGATCCTCTTTTTCGAGTCCAACCATTATCTTGGCGTGCCCTTGCGAAATTTTATCTGCGCTTATGGCGTCTTGCACTTCGGAGCATAAATTTAAAAGTCTTAGCGTGTTGGTAATCTGCGTGCGGGACTTTTTGATAATGTCGGCTAACTCCTCTTGCGTGATCCTATATTCGCCGATGAGCTCCTTATAGGACTTAGCAAGCTCGATAGGATTTAGATCCTCGCGCTGGATATTTTCGATGAGGGCAAGCTCTCTTAAATTTTGAGATTTTATGTCCGCGACTACGGCTTTGATTTTACTCTCGCCCAAAAGCTTCGTTGCTCTTAGGCGCCGCTCGCCGGCGATAAGGACGTAAGAATCATCTTTTTGAATAACGATGATAGGCTGAATAAGCCCGTGACGGGCGATGCTTTCGCTCAGCTGCCTAAGTGCCTCCTCATCGAAGCTTTGACGCGGTTGATATGGATTTGGCTCGATTTTATCGACATCGATTTCGATAACTAAGCTATCGGCATTTCCACTTTCTAGCTCCCTGTTATAGGAGCTTTCTACGTCGTCTAAAATCGCACCGAGCCCGCGCCCGAGTGCTCTTTTTACCTTGCCCATTTTTGCTCCATTATGGATTTAGCGAGGTCTTGATAAGCGATGGAGCCAGCAGATTTTATATCGTATAAAACCACCGGCTTGCCAAAGCTTGGGCTTTCAGCTAGCTTAATATTGCGCGGAATGATGACTAGATCATCACTCTTGCCGATACGAAAGAGCTTATCGTCGAAATACTCGCGTAAATTCGCAACTGTCTCTTTGGCGAGATTGTTTTGCAAACTATACATCGTAGGCAAAAATCCGCGAATTTTTAAATTTTTATTGAGCGTTTGCTTGACGACTTTTACGGTATTTAGGATCAGCGCGACGCCTTCAAGTGCATAGAATTCGCACTGAATCGGGATGATGACGCTATCGCTTGCGACCAAGGCATTTACCGTAATGCTACCGAGCGTCGGCGGCGAATCAATGATGATGAAATCGTATCTGTCCTTAACCTCGGAAATTTTATTTTTTAGCATTAGTTTGAAGTCTTTCTCTTCACTTACTTCGCGCTCGATGCCTACAAGTCCGATGTTTGACGGCACCAGATCCATAAACTCAAGTTCGGTCTTTTGGATCACTTCGGACATGCTCTTACGCCCCGTTAGGACGTGATAAATGTTAAATTCAAAGTCGCTGCGGTTAAAGCCAAGTCCGGTCGTAGCGTTCGCCTGAGGGTCTACGTCGATCAGTAGGACCCGCTTTTTCTTTATCGCTAGCGACGCAGCGAGATTAACCGCTGTGGTCGTCTTTCCGACGCCGCCTTTTTGATTGGCAATCGTAATTACTTCACTCATCTTAAAGCATAAACCCTTTCTTCATTTATTATGATCGATCCGTCTTCGCAAAGTTTAGCCTGCGCGAGTGAAATTTTTTCGCCGCCTAGATGAACGCTAAATTTTTGCGATTTTTGGAATTGTAACGAAAAATTTCTAAAAATTTGCTTCCACGAGATTTTATTTTCATATAGCGCAAAAAAGCCCTCTATAGCGTCTTTTGCGCTGATTTTTATATCTAAAATTCCCGCATATTCGGGCGCGCCGAGTAGGTTCATGCCAATGCCACAGACTAGGGTATTTTTGATCTTATTCGTCATCGTTCCGCCGATTTTGCGCTCATCTACATAAAAATCGTTGGGCCATTTTAGCCAAAGCTGCGAACCGAGCGATGCGAGAAGCTCCTGCATTATCATCGCAAAATATATGCTCGCCGACTGCGGCGGCACATCTGCGGGCAGATCCGTTTGAGCGACACAGAACGAAAATGCGAGATTGCCGCTTACACTCTGCCAATCGTTGCCGCGCGAGCCGATACCGGCACTTTGGCCATTTGCGGCGATCGCAAAAGGCGGCGTTATCCTGCCTTCGCGCACGGCGCCCACCAAAAACTCCTGTGTCGAGGCTATCTGTTCTACGAATTTTATCTGCATAGCTCGCTCCTTGCGTAAGACAAAGTGCTCGCCTTACAATATCGCAAGTGTTTAAATTCCGTGTAGCGATAGAATTTTGCGACAAGATAAAATTTAGCACGATAAAATTTTACGGCGTAGCGGAATTTTGTGCGATGAAATTTTGCGATCTTGCTAAATTTTTCGGCAACGTGGATTTTCCTAGCGGCACTGCGATAAAATTTTAAAGCTTTATCTCGCAAAAATTCTGCGGCACGATCATAGAATTTTAAATAGTGCGTGTTCGGTGCGACGCCGCAAAGTCTGCAACCGCGACGGCGAAATCTTAAGCTCTTGCGAGCGTAAAATTTTAGAGCATAGAAACGAGGTTTTAAAATTTTATAAAGCCTTAATTTTGGAGCTTCACTTCGAAATTCCGCGCGGCAAAATTTTACTTCACGACCGTACCTGGAGCAAAATTTTGCCGTGACCCCAAAAGTGCGGCATAAAACGCAAGAATTTAAAATCCCGCTTAGCATAGCAGATCGCCGATCTTTAGCCGCTTACCGTTTAGATACGCGCTAGCGTCCACCGGCTTTTTGCCGGGCTCTTGCACCTTTATGATCTTAACCGCGCCCTCGCCGCAAGAAACGCAAAAACCGAGCTTGTCGGCGCGCAAAATTTCGCCCGCGCGTTCAAATTTACGCCCGCAGGATTCACGCAAAAGCTCTAGTTCTAAAATTTTTAACCCGCTAGATAGATAGATCCCGGGCCAGGGCGTTAGCGCACGAAATTTATTATAAATTTGCCGTGCGCTTTCCTCAAAGCCAAAAAGCCCGTCAGATTTGCTTATTTTTTTGCAGTGCGTAGCCTGCGCGCCCTCTTGCTTGAGCGGCGTTAAATTTGTAAAATTTCGCAACACTCGCACGATAAGCTCGCCCGCCAAATCCCCAAGCTCGCTAAACAGCTGCGCCGCCGTCTTATCCTCGCAAGGCGTGTAGACAAAATCAAGCATATCGCCCGTGTCAAGCCCCGCATCCATCAGCATTGCCGTCACGCCCGTCTGCTTTTCGTCCGCCAAGATCGCGCTTTGTATCGGGCTCGCGCCGCGGTATTTAGGCAGGATCGAGGCGTGCAAATTTATACAAGGCGCGATATCAAGGACGGCTTGCGGTAAAATTTTACCGTATGCGGCAACCACGATAAAATCAGGCTTTAGCTCTTTTATCTGCGCTGCGACCGCCTCGTCTTTTAAACTCGCAGGCTGAAAGATCGGCACGGCGGGCAGATGCTGCTGCGCATAAACCTTAACCTCGCTAGGCGTTAAAATTTGCTTCCTGCCGACGGGTTTATCGGGCTGCGTAAAAACGGCCGCGATCTCAAATTTCGCATCCGCAAGCGCGCGCAAAATTTTAGCCGCATACTCGGGCGTTCCCATAAAAACTATATTCATTCTTTTCCTTTAAATTTAGCCGCATCACGGCGCAAGCGATCGCGCGGGCGCTAATCGTGCTCGCAATAAATTTTACGCAGATCACGGGGCAAACACGGATCCACACTCGCGCGCCTTATTTGACGGCGGATTGATTTTTGTCCTCTGATCCGTCCGGCCAAGGCCAAAAAGCACACGGATCTTCGGACCAATAAATCTTTGCAGACGGTTTCGCTCCCAGCTCATCAAGGCTAATCTTACCGTCACGATTAGTGTCCAACCTCTTAAATTCCGAGCCTGAGCGCAGATTTAGCTCTACTCTCAGCCCAGACGGCACCTCGCTCGCCATCCACTCCTGCAAGCTCAGCGCGCCGTCGTGATCCTTATCGTTAAACTCCATAAAATTCGGCACCGGATCGGCGGGATCGCAACCGTATGCGCCGAAGCATAACAGTGCAAGTATAAAAATTTTATTCATTTCGCCTTCTTAAATTTTATTTTTTTCGACGCTTGTGAACGATAAACATAAAATTTACCCGCACATACGGGCGCGCTTAAGGCCTGCGTTCGCAAAAGCCCTCTGCGACGCGGCTTTTGGCGCAACCTACAGCTCCTTTTTAAGTAGCTCAAGCAGGTTAAATTTTAGCTCGTTTATATTTTGTCCCGTCGCTGAGGAGATCGGCATTACGAAAAACGGCTTAGCCGCGTCAAGCTCATGAATATCTTGTTGAAATTTCATCTCGCCAGCCGTGCACGCAAGTCCCAAATGCGACAAAAACGCGTCAAATTTTTCCTGCAAATTTTCAGCCGCGTCCGCGCGGCTTAGAGCGATTGCGTAGTCTCTTTTTGCAAGCTCTCCTGAAAATTTCGCCGTCTCGGCCCTCAGCGCGTCAAACTGCTCCTCAAGACTGCGGTAGTTTGCAAGATCGAGCATAAAAAGCAAAATTTTAGTGCGCTCGACGTGTTTTAAAAACTGCACGCCAAGCCCGCGTCCTTCGCTAGCCCCCTCTATGATGCCCGGGATGTCGGCCATGACAAAGCCGCTGTATTCGTCCACCTCGACGAGGCCGAGCTTTGGCGTAAGGGTGGTAAACTCGTAATTTGCGATCTGAGGTTTGGCGTTTGAGACGGTCGAGATTAGCGTGCTTTTGCCCACGTTTGGAAAGCCCACGAGCCCAACGTCTGCGATGAGTTTTAGCTCTAGTCTCACCTCGCGCGTCTGCCCCTCTAGGCCTTTTTGCGCATATTCGGGGGCTTGGTTGATCGAGCTTTTAAAATGCACGTTGCCAAGCCCGCCTTTGCCGCCTTGCAAAAACAGCTTCGTTTCGCCGTCATTTAGCATATCAAGCACCAGCTCGCCGCTATCCTCGTCGTAAACGCTGGTGCCTGGAGGGACGATGAGATAGAGATCCTCGCCGCTTTTGCCGGTCTTTTTGCGACCCTCGCCGGGCGCGCCGTTTTGCGCTTTAAACTCACGCTTGCCCTTATAGGATGAGAGGGTATGGGAGTTTTTATCGACTTTGAAATACACGTCGCCGCCGTCGCCGCCGTCGCCGCCGTCGGGACCGCCTGAGATGACGAATTTTTCGCGGCGGAAGCTGACGCAGCCCGCGCCGCCGTCCCCTGATTTGACGCTAAGCTTTACGCTGTCTATGAACATAGCTATCCTTAAATTTAAAACGGCAATTATAGCCAAATGAGTTGAAGATAATTTTTAAATGGATGAAATTTTAAAAGAGGGGCTTACGCCCCCGAAGATTTTAGCGGTAATTACGCGGCCGGATAAACCGACACTTTTTTGCGGTTTTTATCTTTTCGCTCAAATTTTACGACGCCGTCGATCAGCGCGAAAATCGTATGATCGCTACCCATGCCTACGTTGCAGCCCGGGTGCGTCGCAGTGCCACGCTGGCGGATGATGATGTTGCCCGCGCGCACAAACTCGCCGCCGAATTTTTTGACGCCTAAGCGGCGTCCAATACTATCTCTATTATTTTGGGTTGAGCCCTGACCTTTTTTGTGTGCCATTTCCTATCCTTTATGCGTTGATCGAAACGACTTTGACGCGCGTGTATTGGCGTCTGAAGCCGCGTTTTACTTTTGAATCTTTGCGTCTGCGTTTTTTGAAGATAACGACTTTTTTATCCTTGCCCTCGCAAACGACCTCCAAAACCACCTTGGCACCCTTTACAAACGGTGCTCCTACCTTTAACTCGCCGTCGTTTAGCGCTAAAACTTCGCTAAGCTCGAGCTTTGCTTTCGGCTCTGCATTAAAATGGTCCAAATTTAGGTAGTTACCCTCTTCGACCTTATACTGCTTGCCGCCGTGTTTGATGATAGCATACATCAAAAATCCTTTAAAATTTGGTAGCCAAAAAGGCATTTGCCGTGCAAAATTTAAAAGCCCGTTTGGTATGAAACTTTGAATATTATCCGAAATTTTATAAATTCCTACTGAAACGCCTCGCAAAATTCCTACGAAATTTCAAATTTCAAGGGCTCGGATTTATTTTAAACTAAAGATAAATGTGCTACTATCGCAACGAAATTTTTGAAGGAGAATTTTATGAGAAATTTAATAGCTGCGCTCGTAGCAGCGGTATTTTTTATCGGTTGTTCCAACTGGAATATATCCAACGAACCAAGCGGAGTACGCAATCAAACAAAATCCCAAAGCAGCAAAACAAATATCGGCGGCGTAAATGATAAAGTCCAAGAGGTCTCCACTGCAGGCACCACCGATATGGTCGAAACGACCTTGCCCGATAGCACAGGCATGACTAATGCGCCGAAAGATCGCAGTGATGCATTTCATATCAACCAAGTAATTTCTGCATGGAATAAACAGCCAGATTCCATCAAAACAACCGAAGACAATGGCAACATCTACACCTGGAAAAACTATAAGCCAGGCTGCGACGTATCACTTACCAGCGACTCGGAAGGCTACGTATCAAAATCCGCTATCAAATCAGCACTCTCTCAGTGCCTATAACCAATTTATCCGCGACGCCGAAATTTTAAAATTTCGTAAAATTTCGGCCTACGAGCGGGTCTGCTTCGCCAAATCTAATCTTAACATTCTACGGTTCACTCTTAAAAATTTACTATTCGTATTGTATAATCGAGAACTTTTAATCACTGGAGTAAAATATGAAGAAAATTTTATTTATAGGTGCGCTTTTAGCGGCATTAGGTAGCTATGCGGCGGCGGGCGAACACATCAAGGTCTATCACGGCGAGAGCTGCGGCTGTTGCCATAACTGGGCAAAATATATGGAGCAAAATGGCTTTGAAGTCGAGATGATTTCGCTGGCCGACGAGCCGCTTATCCAGAAGAAGGATGAGCTCAAACTTCCGCTGGAGCTCGCTAGCTGCCACACCGCGATCATAGATGGGTATGTAGTCGAAGGGCATATGCCAGCAGGTGAGATCCACACGCTACTAAAAAATAAGCCTAAAGACGTTATCGGCATAGCAGTACCTGGCATGCCGCTAGAAGCGCCAGGTATGGAGCAAGGCTCACAACCCGAGGTCTATGACGTGGTGGCGTTTAAAAAAGACGGCTCATATCAAAGCATCGCCACTTACAAAGGCAAAGAAAAAATCAAATAATCCGCCGCTTTAAAGCGGCAAACTTACTTATTGGCTCGATAAAATTTTGCCTATTTATGGCTTGGCGCAATTTGCTTTAGCCGGCGAATGCTGCCACTATATGCAAAAATGACGCGCAAATTAATTTCAAAAACTAGCATGATAAAGGAAATTAAAATTCGGATGGATGGGCTAATAGGGGTCGAACCTATATTCACAAATCCAGAGTTTGTTGTCCTGCCATTAGACGATAGCCCATTTCGGAAGCGGTATTTTATAGAATTTTGCTTTAAAAAAGCATAAGAGCGGGCGGAATTTTAAAATTTCGTAAAATTTTTGATTAAATTTAAAGCCCTGCTGCGCCGAAACGATAAAATTCAAACGCAAAAGCTAACGCTGCTTTAATCGGCTCCGATAAAAGAATATGGCTATCATCGCGGAGCTAAATTTTAAAATTTGGCTAGTTTATCCTATATTCGCGCCTTTGCGAGCTATTTGTCGCAGGATGGAATTTTAGCATATAAGCCTTCAAAACATATATGTTTAGTGCTAGCTGGGCGCGGGCGCGGCCTTAAATGCTATAAATCACACCGAAAATCCGTAGCGAGCATAATTGCGACTAAACCAGAATACAGCGCCAAAATAAGTGTCCAATAGACTTGCGGCAAGATCGCACAAAAAGCCTGTCAAATACTTGCCTCAAGCGAAGCGTAGAATTTATCGCGATTAAGTGGAGTTTAACTAAAATCAAAGCCAAAATTTGAGCACGAAGATTGCATAAAATTTCTTGCAAAAGCCGTTCGCAAGCTCAAAAGATATTGCGAAATTACATAAAATTTGACTACGGTGAAATTTTCTTATACATTGTGTTAATACAAACCGAAAGTGAATAGAACACAATTACTCGAGGTAGCAAAATTTTTCCATACGCTGCTAATACCGAACATTAAACAAATCAGATCAAGTACTATGGACGAAGTGAAATATTCACGTACATTGTTAGTTCGGCACAGGCTATTGCTAAACCAGAGCAGAAATGTCCGAAATTTAACTCCGCGTATTGTTTGAACACCTAGAAAGCGCCTTACCCCTCCAGCTAAATAGCGCGGACAAATTTTATATTGCGCGCTGTTTAAAACGCAAAAATTAATTGGAAATTTTAAATTTCGGGCGCGGGTTCACTTCTAAGTATTCGCAAAAATAGTGCATCGAAGCTAGAAAAATTTCGCTCCGTCGCGCCTAAAATTTCGATGAAATTTCGCGTATCAACTCAACCGCCTCTTTTGCGTCCGCACATACGAACTCGAAATGCGCCCGTAGCTCCGAGGCACTGCCGTAGCCGCAGCTTACGCCCACGCTTCGCACCGCTGCCGACTTTGCCGCGATGGCGTCAAGCGACGTATCACCGATCATAAAGATATTTTGGCTTACAGAAGGCAGGATTTCGTCACTGCAAATTTTGTCATAACTAGGAGTGGAATTTAGCTCATGTGCATCATAAATTTTACCGCCGCGCGCTCCGCCTTTATCGCTCTCGCCCTCGATGCCGATATTGTCCTTTCGGTTCTTATCGCCAGCCTCATGTCTATTGCTCTTTGCTTTGCTTAAATTTCTAAACGAAATCCTATCAGAATTTTGACTCGCGATGCTGCTTAAATTTTGCTCGTAAACTTTGCTAGGATCAGGATCAAGCGCAGGAAGGCTCTTTAAATCAGGCGCTGAAATTTCACTCAAAATCGCGTTCCTGCTAGCAGCGCTTGTATTTTCATCGGCAGTCGCGTCGTGAGTTTTACCGCAAGCCGCATGCGGGCTTTTGCTAGCGGTCGCGCCGCAAATTCCTAAATTTTCGAGCGCCTTTAAGATCGGTTCGGCGCTTGGTTTGGGGTTTTGCACATCCTCTCGCCCGACGATGGTGCCAAAAAATTTCGCAATACCAAGATGCTGCAATAAAATTTTAGAAAATTTCGACGTCTTGGTCGTCACGACGCCTAAATTTGCAAACTCGCTCGCCGCACAAACCGCCTCGAACGCACCGCTTAGCAGAACGGTCTGATCCAAAAAAGTCTGCGCATATCGCTGTTTGTAGGCGAGCACGAAATTCTGTACATCGCGCGTCACACCTAGACGCTCAAACATTACCTCTAACGGATGCCCGATAAGCTTTTTAATCGCTTCGTCGCTAGGCTCTGCAGCGCCCAAATGCGCAAACGCGTAGTGAAAGCCGTCCAGTATCGCGGGCGTGGAGTCTATGAGCGTGCCGTCCAGATCGAAAAGCAGTGTAATTTGGAATTTTGGCATTTTAAAATTTAATTTGGATATAAAAAAAGCGGAGCCGAAGCTCCGCTTATGTGGATCTAGAAAAGATTATTTTCTAAATTTAGCATCAACGCGTCTATTTTGAGCGCGGCCTGCTTTAGTAGCGTTTGTAGCGATAGGCTTAGTCTCGCCGTATCCTACAGTGGTGATTCTGCTGGCATCTACGCCGAAGCTCTTAAGCGCACCTCCAACAGCAGCAGCTCTGCGCTCGGAAAGCTTTTGATTATATGCATTCGAACCGGTGCTATCGGTGTGACCCTCTAGAATTACTTTGTAATCAGGGTGAGCTACTAGCACGTCGCTTACGTTTTTGATCTGGTTCATAAACTCAGGAGAAATTTTTGAGCTATCTGTAGCGAAATTTACGCCTAAATTTAATCTAATAACCTTCTCGCAACCATATTCATCTACAACTACGCCAGCAGGTGTGCCTGGGCATCTATCGACATTATCGCATACGCCGTCGTTATCTGCGTCTTTGCAGCCTGTAGGAGCCGGAGCGGCAGCTGGAGCTGCGTCAGCATATCTCTTGCCAAAATCAACTGCAAAGCCTAGAGTATAGAACAATACGTGGTTGCCGTCGTCAAATCTGATAGCATCGCGTGCTTCAAGTTTTGTAGCAAAATTGTCGGTAATGTAGTATTTTAGACCCAAGCCGTATTGACCGAAGCCACTATCTTGATCGCCATCGTTGTAAACGTCTTTAGTGTAATCCATATAGCCAAGACCTAGCAAGCCGTATAATTTGAAATTATCGGTGAAATTTACCAAGTCTTTTACAGCATTGATGTGGTAGTATCTAGCGCTAGGCTTAGCATTGCCGGCTCTGTAAGCTAGATCCTCTACGCCGATATGACGAGAGTAATCGAAACCTGCCTCTAATTGATCAATGAATGAATTCTGTAGATTTTTGGCAAGACGTAGACCGAACATAAAATTCGAATCCAAATCCATATTGCCCTCATGAGTCATTCCACCGATAGTAGGGGTGATCTCCCAGTGGTAATCAGCATCTGTAGCGAGCAACGCGCTAGATGCACATAAGCTTAATGCAAGTAGAACTTTCTTCATTAAACATCCTTTCAAATAAAGTTGTAATTCGATATTACCATAAAATTTTTAAAGAATTTACAAATTCGCGACAATTTCGCCACAAATTTGTAAAAACATTATCTCTTAGAGAACTGCGGACTTCTACGCGCTTTGCGGCGGCCGAATTTCTTTCGCTCGACCACGCGACTATCGCGAGTTAGCAGACCTTTCGGCTTAAGAGCCGCTCTAAAATCCTTATCCATCGCGGCAAGCGCTTTTGAAATTCCGTGCTTTAGCGCATCCGCTTGAGCCGAATATCCGCCGCCTAAAGTTTGCGCGGTGATGTCCATCGAGGTCTCTTGTTTAGTTGCCAAAAGCGGCTGAACGACCCTTAGTTTGATCGCTTCGTGACCGCCTAGCCAGGTGTTTAGATCCATACCGTTTACTACGATCTTGCCGCTTCCAGGTTTTACCCAAACCTTAGCTACGGCAGTTTTTCTCTTTCCGGTTGCATAAATTGTCGCCATGATTATTTTCCTTTTTTAGTTGTTTGCGCAGTATGAGGGTGCTCGCCGCCTTCATATACGAATAGCTTTTTGATCATCGCCTTGCCGAGCTTCGTCTTAGGAAGCATGCCGCGAACCGCAAGTCTGTAGAGCTTTGCGGGATTGTTTTTAAGCAGGTCTTGAAATTTCACGCTCTTTACGCTTCCGAAATAGCCCGAGTAGCTGTGATAAAGTTTATCGTCGCCTTTGTTATTGCCGGTAAATACGGCTTTTGAAGCGTTGATGATAACGACGTAGTCTCCGCAATCCACGTTTGGAGTGTAGCTTGGTTTGTGTTTGCCGCGTAGCAATACCGCAACTTCGGTAAGCATCCTACCGAATCTTTTATCGGTCGCGTCGATAACGACCCAGTCGCGCTTAACTTCGCTAGGCTTTGTAATTTCTGTCATGATTTCCGCCTTATTAAAATTTGAGCTGTGATTATATAAAAATATCCTTACGTATAGCTTAATTTAAGCTATCTTTAATCTATCTGCGCTCAAATTTTATCTAAGCTTTAAAATTTTATCTCTCCTCATTTACTTCAATCAGCTTAGCGCCCGCAGCTTCGAGAGCCAGCACAAAGACACGCACTCGCGCATTCGGATAAAACTCTCGGGTTACGCTTTTATATCGCGCCACTTGGGCTTTGTTTTGCGCGAGGTATTTTTCGGAGCTTTTGTAATCAAAAAGTAAAATTTCATCCTGCCTAAAGTACGCCAGATCCACGCGCAAAAGCTCACCCTCCGCGCTTTTTATCGGCATCTCTTTATAAGCTTGAGCGCCCTTTATCAGAGCTAAAAATTCCTCGTTTTTGCTTAGTCCTAGCGCCCGTGCCGCGATATTTTCAAAATCCGCATCATTTAAAAATTTAGCGTAGCGACCTCTTGCCAGGCTTACTCCTCGCAAAATTTCATCCGCCGCAAAGCTTTCGCTCATCTCCAGAGCATAGTGCAGCGCCTCGCCGAAATATATCGCGCTTAGCGCCTCCGTTTCGCCGCCGCCTGCTTTTTCTTGCGCGCCTTGAAGCTCGCCCGCTACGAGCGCGATCTTTTTACGCGGTGGCTGCTCTTCTGATTTTACGGAGCTTGGGATTACGTAGCCGTATTGAAAATCCGGGATATCCAGCCACTCCACGACGCCCGCGCCTTTGGTCTTTTTGGCGTAAGGCGAAAAAAAGCTATAATTGTATTGATCTATTTTTGCCTCGGAGCGTTTTACGATTACGAGCGAGCGTTCGGCGCGGGTAAATGCCACATAGAGCTTATTTATATCCTCTTCATGCGCAGAGCGATCGTTTTCATCCATTAATGCTGCAAATTCCGCATCCAGGCTCTTTCTGCTCGCAAATTTATAAAAAATCCTCCACTTATGCGTGGCAAAATCATAGTCCGTCGCGAGCTTTGAGCTCTCGCCCCGGTCTTTTCCCCCGATGCGGTCGCAGACGATTACGTGCGGGAACTGAAGCCCCTTGGACTTATGCACGGTCATAATTTTAATGCCGCTTTGTTCCTTGGCAAATACCTCCGTTTCGTCGTTTGCAAACAGATACTCGCTAAAACTATTAAATTTTGCCAGCATCTCAAAAAATAGCAGCAGATCCGGATCGACAAAATTTAATTTCAGCGAGCTAGCTATAAATTCCGCCGTTTTTTGCGCATTTTTATGCAGATCGACCGCTATCTTTTTAAGCCGCCTACCCAAAATCGCTTCGGCGTTTCGCAGATAAATTTCATCGCCACCTACGCAAAATTTCGCATATTGAATTACGGCATTTACCTGCTCGCTGCAACGCAGAGCCTTATTTGAGCCGCTGCAAACCTCGCAGAATTCCGATAGCATCTCTTTTAACGCGCTTACATGCTCATTTTTCCAGCATAAAATCGCAATATCATCAGCTCTCACGCCGCACTCCTCAACAAGTCTGCGCGCTTGCTCCGCAGCCCCCTTTAGCACGTCGTCGTATGAAAATGCCGCTACGTAGCCGTAATCGTCGCTTTGCACCTCAAATAGCGGCATTTGCGGATGAGAAAGAGGATAGTCCTTGATTTCTTGCAGCACCGAAGCGGGCAGATCGCTATCTAGCTTATTTGCCGCGATTTGATCTTCATAAGACGCAAATTTATCGCGCAAGATCTCATTTACAAATTTTACGATAAGTTTTAAGCTGCGATAATTGCGCGGCAGACTCTGCGTTTTGATTTGGCTAAACTGCTCGCGTAAAATATCAAAAATTTTTCTCTCCGCGCCGCGAAATTTATAGATGCTTTGTTTTTTATCGCCTACGTAAAAAAAGCTGCCGCAGCGCTCTTCCGCCCCTTTGCCAGCAAGCGCCTCAGAGATTAGCGGCAGCATGATTTCATACTGGCAAATGTCGGTATCTTGGAATTCGTCAATTAAAATATGCGTGATTTTAGAATCGAGCCTGAAATACAAAAGCTCGCGATTGCCCCG
This sequence comes from uncultured Campylobacter sp., assembly GCA_963522765.1. GTDB lineage: Bacteria > Campylobacterota > Campylobacteria > Campylobacterales > Campylobacteraceae > Campylobacter_B. The sequence goes on from CAUQZM010000003.1 coordinate 61,561, forward strand.
CAACGCCTCTGCACTTGGATTTAGCATCGAGTGCACAGCTGCGGTAACATCGCCGAATGTAAGCTTGCCGCTTTTGCGCTGCACCGATTTAAGCGCCTCGGCATAAATTTTAATTAGTCCTGCCAGCTTAGCCGCATATGTCGCATCCATCCACGCTATTTCGCGAGCTATGGCGTCTTTTAGCCTTGCTAACTTGCCGTCAAAATGCGAAATTTTTTTAAGCTGCGAGCGCGGATAATCGAAACTGCCGTTAGCAAGAGCCGAAAGAATGAAACCAGAGGATAATTTTGACAGATCGCTAACAGGGCTTAGCCCATTTACGGCTCCAGCGCTTACGCCCGCATCTCTCGCCGCTTTTTGCAAGTGGGATAAAATTTCATTTATCTCTGCTAGCGCGGAGCTTGCGGGAAGTGTGGGCGGATTTATGCTTATATCGCCTCTCCAAATGCTTTGTAAGCTATTTAAAAACTCGCCCTTTGTCATTCCTGAGTCGCTTACGTAGTCCACGACCTCTCTTAGTAGCGCTTCGTTTTTACAAATCGCGCCTAAAAACGCCGCCTGCTGCACACCCAAAATCCCTTCATCGTTTTCAAAGCTTGGGTCAATGCCGCTGTTTAGCGCAAAAGAGCGCAGAGCTTTTGCAAAAAACGCATCAAAGGTAAAAATATTTAAGCTTTCGCTTAAAAATTTTGGGCTCAGCCGCTCTTGAGCCGCCATAACCTCATCCACGCTTAGCCCCAAATCAGCACAAATTTGCTCCAGCTCGGCGCTAGGCTTTAGCGAGCCATCCTGCAAAAGCAGCAAATTTTGAAATTTCTCCACGATACGCGTTTTCATCTCAGCAGCCGCTTTTTTGGTAAAGGTAAGCGCTAAAATTTCATTGATCGGCTCGCCTTTTAGCACCAGCTCGATGAACCTCACTGCGAGATTGAAGGTCTTGCCGCTGCCTGCGCTCGCTTCAAGCGCCAGATAATTTTCAAATTTTGCCATCGATCTGCCCCTTGCAAATGATTTTATAATCGCAGTATTCGCAGCTTTGCACCGCCTCCGTGCGCGTAAAAGCGACCTCGCTTGCAAATTCCTTGCCGATATAATTTAGCGTCTCGCGTAGATTTTCTAAGTTAGGCGTTTTGTCGCTAGGAGTTGCAAACGCGCAATCTTTTAGCGACAGATAGGCGCATTCGCACTCCTGGGCTAAAAGCGCGCGATAAAACGTAAGCTGGAATTTTTCCATATGCTTTTTAGCTGACCCGCGTTTGTAATCGATGATGAACTTCCGCCCTGCCTTATCTTCGTCAATGCGGTCGATCCGCCCGCTCAGACGCACTCCGTCAAGCTCGCCTTTTAGCGATACTTCACTACCGCTAAAGCTCCAAATTTGCTCATGCCCTTCTAAAAGCCCAGCTAGCTTTTCTACCGATTTTAGCTCAAGCTCTGCATCAAAGCGCGCGATGCCCGCTTCTCGCGCAAGCTGCGAATAAATAGGGCGAAATTTTTCCATGCTAAATTTCATCCCTGCTCGCTCATATAAACGCTGAAAACTCGTATGTAAAATTTTGCCCAAAAGCGCATTATCCTCGCCAAATTTTAGCCCCTCCCTCAGCCCGAAAACGTAGCGGTAATAATACTTCCTCTTGCATTCTAAAAACGTATCCAGCCGCGAAAACGACAGCTCCTCGGCAAAAAAATCATGGCGAGCCACGGGATCTTCTTGTCCGCATAAGGCGGGCTTAAATTCCTCTCGCCCAAAAAGTCGCAAATAATCCTCCTGCGAAAATTCCGCGTCTTGCTGCACTTCAAAGCTTTTCAAAAACCGCGAAGGTAATTTCTCGACGCTTTGCAGATAGCAAATCGCGCTTTTTTTAGCGCCTCTTAGCAAGCCGTCGTAGTAAAATCTTTGTAAATTTTCGCGGTCTGCGTGGCTGATGAGCCCTGCTCTAGCGCGCAAAGCGGAGTTTAAAAACATCTCTCCGCTACTGCGCTTAGGCACCAGATCATCGTTAAAATCGGGAATTATCACGCCGTCAAATTGTAGCCCACGGCTCTCTAAAAGCCCCATTACCGTGACCTTTCCACCACGAACATCATCAAGCTTAATGCGCGAAATTTCTAACAAAAAAAGATCAATCAGATTGCCCAAGCTTAGGTTTTCGTCCTTAAATTTTCGAAGTAAAATTTTAATTAGATATAGCGGCTCTTTTAGCTTTTCTTGCAGCAGCGCGTCGCTAATTTTAGGTAAACAGGCGAGCTTGGCAATTAGTGCCGCAAAATGCTCAAAGCTTACTTGCTTTGTAAAATCGCGTGCGAACCCGCCAAAAAGCGCCTCATCCACTCCCACACTCGCAAAAAACAGATCAAGCTCCTGCGGGTTTGGGCGCTGCGGATACTCATCTGCGTCCTCGCGCATTTTAGAGCGCCTAAAGCGATCGCACCGCTCAGGGCTTTTTGAATACCCATCTTCTTCCTCAAGCTCTATATGCTCCAGTTGCATAGAGTATCGTAGGCTCTCTTGCCTTTTTGCGCTAACCGAATAATCGCGCTGCTGCGCACACTCCAAGGGCTCTTGAAACTCCGCAAGATCTAAAGAAAAGCTTTGCCCGTGCGAGCCATCCGTGCGTTCCGCCGAAATTTCGCGCAGAATTTCAAAATTTTCCGTATTTTCAAACGCCCCTGCAGACATAAAATTTAAATCCGTTTTAGAATTTGAAAAAATTTCGTAATCAAACGCGGAATTTTTCTGTGCTAAATTTTGCGAAACAGAATTCTCCGAAGCAAAATTACCTAGCGCTAAATTTTGCTGTACCGCGGAATCCTCCGCATTCAAAAATCCTCCATCCGGACTTTTGAATGCGCAGTAATCTACGCCAAATTTCGGCGTGCGCGCCTCTTTTAAGCACTGCGAAATTTTTTCTAGCGTTACGTAAAATAGGCTATCTTTAAGCTTCTCTCCCATCGCGAAATTTAGCATGCGGTGTGAGCCGCGAGCCCTTGCGATGCGCTCATCATAAAGCTGCAGCGTGCCGGCAAAGCTCTCGTCGGGTAAAATCACCGCGACGCGCTCCGGCGCGATACCTGCACGCACGAAGGATGAAATTTTTTCAAAAATGTAGCTCGCCTGCAAGCTTCGCAGCTCAAAGCCTCTACACACAACTGCCCCACCAGTGCTTAGCGGCTCGCGGCTTAAAATTTCACCCGTACCAAGATTTACGCGGTATGCAAAACCTAACTCTAGGCTTATGCCGCAAAGCTCCTCCACCGCGCGCACGGGCTTAAAATTTAAGGTCGTGGCTCTAAAGCTCAGTACGACCTCGCTAAGCTCCGCCGCGCGCTTAAAAACCTCGAACTCAAATGCGCTAGGATTGCCGTCGATGTTAATTTCTATCCGCTCAAATCCACGCAGATAGGACTCGTTTAGCTCATAAAGCGCGGGCAGCGTGATCTCGTCGTAAAATCCATGCTCGCGCAAAATCCTTGCATACGCCCCCGCTAGCTCTCGCAGAATTTCAAAATGCTCGGCATACCACGCGTAGGTGTCGCTAAGATCGAGCGCATCGATACTCACGCGCTCCGTCGCAAGCTCCTTAAAAAAGCCAAAAAGATACTCGCGGTTACGCATAAACTCGTAAAGCTCGCTAGGGAATTTCAGCCTCTCGCCTGCGCGCTTGCTCTCGCTCACCGCTTGTTTCATAAAAAGCGCGCGGTCTATCTCGCCGCAAGCGACAAGATCCGGCACAAAAAGCGCCTTTTCGTAGAATTCCGCCAAAGTAATCCTAGGCGCCAGCACGCCGCCGCTCTCGCTTTGCAGCGCCGCGCGTAGCGCACGCGAGCTGGTGTAGACAAAGAGATTTTTAGAGGGCAAATTTTTCAAAACAAATCCTTTAGGGCGATTCGCAGAACGCGGAATTTTGCGATATTTTAGCAAGAAAATTTTAGTTTCGCCTTTTAAGCAAAGAAGTTTTTGAAAAGCTTAAGAGGCTAAATTTTATCAAGTCAAATTTAGCAAGTTGGACGAGCTTAAAATTTTAATCTATGGCGCTTTGAGCGCGGAATTCTACCTCGCTCCGCATTAATCGCGGCATATTTAAACGCAAAATTTTACGAATAAAATTCCTTAAATTACAAAGCGGTAAAAACGCGATCAAATTTAAGCAGGCTCAAGCTCGATCTTGTATCCCAGGCTCGGGACATTTTTTATGATTTCGCCTCCCACTTTATCGCGGATACGCTTGACGAAGGTGCGAAGCGCCGTATCGCTCACGGCTCCTTCGGTCCAAACATAACGCTTAATCTCCTCGTAAAGCACCAGCTCGCCCACGCGACTGGCTAGCAGCGAGACAAAAGAAAGCTCCTTTTTAGTAAGCACGATCTGCTCGCCATCCTTCAGCAAAATACGGCGAAGCCCGTCAAATACGTAGCCTGCGCCCATATTTACGACTCGCACAGAGTCCAGCTTAGACTTCATCAGCGCACTTATCTCTAGCACGAATGCGGCGATATCTACCGGCTTAAAGTAATACCGCTCGACGCCAATCTCCATAACGCCTTTTAGCTGCTCCTCCCTACTGAAGCCGCTAAGCACCACGATAGGAGCATGCGGAAAGATCTGCTTGATCTGACGTATCATCTCAAGCCCATCCTCGATCGGCATTAGAATATCGGTAATGACGAGATTGGGACTAAATTTTTTGAATTTTTTCACACCTTCAAGCCCGTTTTGGGCATTGTAAACGTTGTTAAAAATACCCTCAAACGCCTTATGCAGCGAGGCTAGCAATTTAGTATCATCCTCGACTAGCAAGACGTCCAGCTCTTTTAAAGCGCAGCTCATAGCAGACCCCTAAAGGCGAAATTTCAAATGAAATTCTTTCAAATTTTCTCTTTTATTGAGCTTAAAACAATGTTAAGTTAAAAATTTAATTTCATAAAGTAACACAACTCTTATTTTAGGCGCAAATATGGGCGGGATTAAAAACAAGCGTGGATAAAAACCGCAGCCTAGAAGTGGGGCAAAATTTAAAGTGACGCGAGCTAAATCTTATCGGTGCGAAAGAGATTTAAAAGGGGCTGAAAGTAAAATTTTAAAGCAAACGCAGGTAAAATTTCACTACGCGGCGGAGCGGAATTTTATTTTAGGCAAATGGCTTTTAGAGGGAGATGAAACGGCGCCGATAAGGTTTGAAGGGCAGGTATAGTTTATCAAAAACTAGGGCATAACTGGCAAAATTGCGTCAATAAGACTTTAACGGGCGGGCGACGTTAGATAAAATTTTACGGGCGACAGGGCAGCTTGCTAGCGAAACTTTTAACGGCAACAAAACGGTTCGTCAAATTTAAAGAGCTTGAAGCCATGCTAAATATACCGCAGGATCTGTTTTGAAAGGGCTAAGCGTGCCAAGCCCGATCTTTAAAGTGCGTAAAATTTAGCCGCGTGTGCGCTTAAAAGCTAAGCGGATGCAAAAATCACACGAATGAAAAGCATGCGGCGCGCAGCCGGTTTAAATTTAAAATCACGACCAGCACAGATCGCTTCATCCAAAAAGCTTCTTAATCTAAAATCACCGCGGCAATCCTTAGTCCGTAAAAGCGTGCTTTGCGTACCGCTCTAGCCTGCAATTATCCAGGCTGAGACGGGCTTTAAATTTACAATGCAAAGACCGCGTTAGAATTTAAAGCCTTCCGCAAATTTAAAATTTTACCGCAGGGCCGCGGTAAAATTTCATGCAGGCAAAATTTCAAAATCATAAAATTTCAAGAAATTCTTTGAATATATATTTGCTCTCGGTAGGCCCCGCGCTGGCTTCGGGGTGGTGCTGTACCGAAAATACGGGATAGTCTTTGTAGCGCACACCCTCGATCGTGCCGTCGAAAAGATTGCGGTGCGTGATTTCGCAGATCTGCGCGATCGTTTCTGGGACGTTGTAGTTGTGGTTTTGCGCGGTGATCTCGATCGATTTGGTGCGCAGGTTTTGAACGGGGTGGTTTGCGCCGTGCTGGCCGAATTTCAGCTTGTAGGTCTCATACCCCATCGCGTTGCTTAGCAGCTGATGACCCAGGCAAATTCCAAAAATAGGCACGCGCGCTTCGACCATCTTTTTGATCTGCGCGATCTCCTCTTTAAGCATGCGAGGCTCGCCCGGGCCGTTTGATAAAAACACGCCATCGATCTGCCCCTCTTTAAATTTTGCGATCAAGCTCTCCGCTTTAACGTCGTGCGGAAAAACCTCTACTCCGAGCCCCAGATTGCAAAGCTCGTTTAGGATGTTTCGCTTTACGCCGTAATCGATCACGGCTATCTTTTTGCCGCAGCTTGCGGGCTGAGCGTAGCTTCCTCGCTCGGCGTCCCAGCGACCTGAGGTGTGCTTGTACGGCGCCTTCGTGCTTACGATGCTTACGTAGTTGATCTCCTCTATGCGCGCAGACTCGCTAAGAGCCTTTTTAAGAGCCGTCTTATCGCTGATCTCGGTCGAAACGAAGGCGCGCAGACTGCCCTGATCGCGCAGCATCTTGGTTAAAAATCTAGTGTCGATGTCGTAAACGCCGAATTTCCCGTTTTGAAGAAAATAATCCTCCAAGCTCATCTGCGAGCGGAAATTTGAAGGCTCGTTGTTAAAATTTCTTACGAAAATTCCGCTTGCGTGGATTTTGGAGCTTTCCTTGTCGTTTTCGTTGATACCTACGATGCCGATTTCGGGCATCGTAAAAATGATAAACTGCCCCGCGTAGCTGGGATCGGAGATGATCTCCTCGTAGCCCGTGGCGGAGGTGTTAAACACGAGCTCGCCGAATGCGCTACCGCCCTTGCCGAACGCCTTAGCTTGCAGGTAGATGCCGTTTTCTATATAGATATACGCGTTCATTACAGCATGCCCCGTTTTCTTAGCTCCTCTTCGTAGAGCTTTTCGAACACAAGCTCGTATTCTTCGGTACCCGGGATCAGTTTTTGCTTGTAGCCATCGATCTTTTCATAGACCGCATCCTCAATCTTTTGATAATTTTTAAGATATTCGTCGATCGCGTTATAAATTATCGTCTTTAGCCTGTTTTCCGAGACTTTGTAATCGATCAAATTTTTCTTCCAAATGGTTTCTAAAATTTTATGCGATATGGTGCCGTAGCGATCCTCGAAATTTAGCTCGAAATTCTCGTCGTTTGCAATGTGGCGTTTGATGAGCCAAAACATATCTTTTTTATTCACGCTCATCTCATCTAGCTCGCTTATGCGCTCATCTATCAGCTCGTTTGCGCGCTCGTCTATCGCTCTTTCTTTTTGCAGATCGGCCCTTATGATCTCGTCGGCTTCCTTCGCGACGGGCTCTATGCCCGCACTAAGCATAACGCAGCCCGAGTTTAGCAGATCCAGCGCTATTTTATGCGCGATATATGGCACGTGTGGTAGTCGTATTCGCATGATCGTTCCTTTAAATTCAGTTCTATGAGCGGTCGCGCCGCCCGCAACGGGTGAAATTTTAAAATTCCGCCCGATTTTATAAAATTATCGTGTCGCTTCTTTCGGGACTGGTGGAGATAAAGCCCACTTTCGCGCCGCTTAGCTCCTCTATTTTGCGGATATAATTTTGCGCGTTTTGCGGCAGATCCTCAAATTTTGAAATTCCTTTGACGCTGTCCCAGCCGGGCATCTGCTCATAAACCGGCTCGGCAGCTTCCAAATCGATCGGAAAATAATCGATCTCCTCCCCCTTATAGCGATATGCGCGGCAAATTTTAATGCTCTCAAAGCCGTCTAAGACATCAAGCTTCATAAGCGCGAGCTTGTCGATGCCGCTAAGGCGCACGGCGTATTTCGTAGCCACTCCGTCGAACCAGCCGCAGCGGCGCGCCCGTCCCGTCGTGGTGCCGTACTCTTTGCCGATCTCGCGCATCGCCTCGCCTTGCGGGCCCTTATCCTCGGTAGGAAACGCGCCGTTGCCCACGCGGGTGGTGTAGGCTTTTAAAATTCCCATCACCGTGCCGATGTCTTTCGGTGCGAGCCCGAGCCCGCTGCAAGCCCCACCCGCGATGGTAGTCGAGCTCGTGACGTAAGGATAGGTGCCGTGATCGATATCAAGCAGGCTTCCTTGCGCGCCCTCTACGAGTACGCGCTTGTCGTAATCAAGCGCCTTCCACAGCATGTGCGTGGTATCGGCGATGTATGGCTCGAGCGCGCTTTTATAGCGTTTTAGCTCATCGTAAATTTCAAGCTTGCTAGGAATTTTAACCCCCGCTTTTTCAAAAACGCTCTCATGCGAAGCGAAATCGCGCGATAGCGCCTCGGCGAGCCTTTCTGGCTCCAAAAGCTCGATCATTCTGTGTCCGTAGCGCGCGATCTTATCGGCATACGCAGGCCCTATGCCCTTGCCGGTGGTGCCGATCGCGAGCTCGCCCTTGCTCTTTTCGCGCGCCTGATCGATCAGCGAGTGGTGCTGTAAATTTAAAAACGCTTTCTCGCTTATGAAAAATCTGCCCTTTAAATTTTCAAACTGCGCCATCTCGGTAATCAGCACGTCGGGGTTGATAACGACGCCGTTTCCGATGATGTTGATGATATTTTTGTGAAGCACGCCGCTAGGAACTAGATGCAGCGCAAATTTCTCGCCGTTTATGACGATGGTATGACCCGCGTTGTGCCCGCCACTACTGCGACATACGAAATCGTAATTCGCGCTTATCATATCTACGATCTTGCCCTTGCCCTCATCGCCCCATTGGGCGCCGATGACTACGTCAACTTTACTCATTTCTCATCCTTTTGCATAATTTTTTCTATCAAAGCGTCCACTAGCAGCGCAAAGCCGCTGGATTTTAGCCCGTCAATCTCGTAATTTCCACCGTTACAATACACTGCGCCCGCGTCTAAAAATCTAAAAAATAGCGCGTCGTAATAGCGCATTTTAGAGTAGTACAGCAGCGAAACGCAGATACGCTCGTAATCCACGCCCAGGCTTAAAATTTCATCCAAGCAAGGCTTTAGCTCTTCAGGCACCTGCGCGCGCAGAGCCTGCACGTCCTTTAGCGACGTGGCGCGAGCCGTAGCATCCAGCCAAGGCAAATTTTGCTCAAGCAGCGTCTCAATCTTGCCCTTTTCAAAAATCTCAAGCGGCAGGTTTAAAATTTCGCAAATTTTTTTCGGAATTTCGATATTGCTCAGCTGAAGCGCGGGCATAAGATCAAATTCTTTAAAAAATTCCTGCGCGATTTTGATCGCAAGCGGCAAATTTTTCTCCCCGATCAGCTCCGCGCCGATCTGATAAAACTCGTCGCTTGGGTATTTGAAGGTCGGCTGAACGTAAAATAGCCGCCTTAGCTTATCGTCTTTCAGCCGCTTGCGCACGATACGTACGACGTCTACGGTGCTGTCTGCGCGAAGCGCTAGCTCGTGGTTTGTGGGATCGGAGAGCTTAAGAAGCTTCTGCGGCGCGACGCTTAGGTGCTGATGATATGAAAAATATGGCGTTAAAATTTCGCTAAAGCCGTTTTTAACGAGGATTTCGCTCGCTTTATTTTCCAGCTCGCGCTTGAGCTGCGCGCTCTTTCCGAAATAAAGCCTCGAACCGTTGGGTATCTCGTGATCGAAATCGGCGCTAACGCTATCTATCATGCTGCCTCCAAATCGCTTATGAACTGATTTAGCCGCGTTTTAAAGCTCTGAATGAAGCTTGCCAAAGCGCGATAATCAAGCGAAAGAATATCTAAAATTTGCTTACGTATTTCTGTAGTTAGCGCAAATTTTTCGCTGCCCGCGCTTTGAGTTTTATTTAAAATTTCGCCGAATTTTGCTCTAAAGCCTTCGAACTCTCCCGGGCTAAGCTCGCCCGCATCGGCGCGCGAAACGAAGCTTAAAGCAAGCTCTTTGTAATCAAGCGCGTTTAAAAAGCTGATAAACTCATCTTTGTCGATAGCCGCGAGCTTCGGCGTGTCTTTAAAGCGCGCGATGAAAGCGTCTATCTCTTTGCGATCCAGCGCTTTTGCAATAAAATTTCCCTGCAGATAGTTAAATTTCAAATTGTTTAAGAGCCGCAGCGACAGCGCGTTTTCGACCCCTTGAGCGCCGAGAGCAAAACCAAACTCCCGCTTTAGCTTGCCCGTGATCTCCACCATCGTTCGGATAGCATTTTTTTTCTTGCCTATGTCAAGGCAGAGCTCGCGGTCGATTTTAACGACATCGAAAGGCTGGGCATTCAGGAATGGGATATTGCTTTTATTTGCACTATTAAGGGCAAATTTAATCCCAAGATCTGCATAACGCCCACGCGCAGGGGCGAATTCCTTAAAATTTTGCTCGCTAAAATCGGTTATCTCAAACATCAACTCGCCTTTTGCATTAGCTCTGTCTCGCAAGCTGTGAGCTACGAAATCGTAAAATTCGTCGTTTGTAAGCACGGCTAGACTTACGTTTATGGAGCAGTTTGCGCCCGTTTGAGCGTTAAATTCCATCATCTTTGAAAACGCAAATTTTGAGATCGGCAACTCAAATCGAGGCTCGCTTAATATCTGCGCAAAATCCTGTGGGGCAAGAATTCCGCGCTTTCCGCGATCCCAGCGTAAAAGCAGCTCATATCCATAAATCTGCGCGCCGCTAATGATCGGCTGATAGAGCACGAAAAACTCCCCCTCTTCGATCGCTGCAGCAATCCCTTCCTCGCTGGGTTCGTCTGCTTCGGCGCGCTCAAAGATGCAGTAGCGGTTTTTACCACTCGTTTTGGCGCGATACATCGCCCTATCCGCGCGCGATAAAAGTCCTGGAAAATCGATCTTTTCGCCGCCATCGTAAAACGCTGCGCCAACGCTGATGCTTGCGCTGATCTCATTGCCTTTGAGGTTAAATTTCATCTTTGAAATTCCAAGCAGACGGTCTAATAGCACATGCGCGGCATCCTTGCTTTGCAGATCGCCGATGATAGCGCCAAACTCATCGCCGCCAAGGCGCGCTAAAATATCGCCTTTACGCAGTAGCCCGCTCATCGCCTTTGAGATAGCCTGCAAAAACATATCGCCGACCTCGTGCCCGTAGGTGTCGTTGATCGCCTTAAAGCCGTCAAAATCGATGAAAAGCACCGCCATAAGCTTGGAATTTTCGCCTGAGTTTGCCGTAAATCTCTGCGCAGCCTTCATAAAATACACTCTATTCGGAAGCCCGGTAAGCGCGTCGTGATGGGCGATCTTGGCTAGCTCGCTCTCTTTTTGCTTGATCTGCGAAATTTCGGTAAACATCAAAATGAAATTTGAAGTAAGCGAAAAATCATCCTTTATCGCAATTGCCGTAAATAGCGCAGGAAAGGTGCCACCACCTCTTTTTAGTCCGTAAATTTCATCTTTGTAAGAGGTCTGTTTGCCGACGAGATTTTTTCTAATCCTCTCCATCACGTCCGCTCCACCCTCCGTAGGAGCGAAGAAATTTGGAATTTTGCCGATGGTTTGGCTTTCGCTATAGCCGGTAATTTCGTAAAAAGCGTTATTAGCGCGTAGCACGCGACCGCTCTCATCTGTGATTAAAATCGCCTCTAGCGAGCGCGAAAAGACGTTGGCGTTTAAATTTAACTCCAGCTCCGTCTGCTTGCGCGAGCTGATATCTTCAAGCGTAGTTTTTACAAGGCGCGAGCGAGAGCCATGCTTTTCGGTGACGTAGCCTTGCATACTGATCCAAGTATAGGCATTGGCGGCGTTTCGCAGACGGAATTCGCAGCTAAAATCGCTCCTAAGCCCGGCGGTGCATTCGCGGATCATTTTATTGAAATTCTCTAAATCTGCGAAGTAAATTTCATAACTGAACTCCCCAAAGCTCATCGCAGTGTTTAGCCTTTTGCCGCGATATTTTAAAATTTTAAAGTAATTTTTATCAAACGACAGCGTCTGCTCGTCAAGATCGATTAAGCAGGTGCAAAAATTCCTAGTCTCAATTACGGTGCGGTAAAAGTCCAAATCCTCCTGCAGGCCACGGATCGCCTTAACATCGTCATCGATATTTTGAAAATAAAACGCAGCCCTGGCGGCGGACTTTTTGACATAGATGCTCACTTCGTAGCTATAGCGGATATTGTCATTGTGGCGAATTTTATAGCTTTGAGAAAAGCTTAGCTCTTCTGAAGGCATATCGGCTAAGCGGTTTAAAATTTCGTTTTTAGCCTCATTCGCGTCCTTTTCATCCAGCAAATCCCATAGCCTTATCTCACCACTTAAAAACTGCGCCGCTTCGTAGCCCCAAAGCTCTTTTATATTTTTGCTAGCATCTACGATCTTGCCCGAAGTGTAGTCAAACACGAGCGTAACGATAGGCGCGTGATTTAAATACTCATATTTTTGCTTAGTTTCATCATAAAATCTGCGATATTTTGACGCATCCAGCACCACAAAAAGAGTTGAAATTTTACTTCCGTCGCGAATATAAGATTTTTTAACATAGAGGTCTTTGACGCCATTTTTGGTTTCTTGGCGGGTTACGACATAGTTTTCTTTGACATAGTTTGCGCGCTGGGTTTGATAGGCGTGATCGTAAAACGAGCCTGCTTGCAGCGCGAATATATTCCGCCCCACGACATCATCGCCATAAAGCTCGCGCGCGCCGTTGCTAGCGCTTTCGATCGTGCCTGCTACGTTATCGATGCTAAGCACCGAAAGGGAGCTGTATTTTAGTGCATCTTTAAAGCTGAGACTAAAATCGCCGTGGCGCAGATTAGACTTCAAAACCTCGTCTATGGATTTAGAAATTTCTAAGACGGAATTCAGAGGATTTAGCGCTTCTATATCGCGAATTTTTGAGTGATAATCCCCTTGGCGCAGCGCGTTTTGAACTGCTGCAAGCGGGATAAAAACGCGCTTTTTTAAAAACGTAAAATTTGAAATTAGAAGGATTAAATAAGCTAAAATAGCCGCCGCTAGCGCTACGACGATAAAATCGTCCGCGCCTAAAAAATAGCCGGCTCGTTCGCGAGCCATTACGAAATTATCCCCAAATTTCACAAGATATGCAAAGCTTAGTCCAGATTCGTCTTCAAAGCTTACCACTTCGCCTAGGCGCGAAAAATCAAAATCCTGCCCTAATATATCGGTTACGCTGCCAGGAGCGTTAAAAAATTTACCTTCGGCGTTAAAGACCAAAATATCTCCCAGCGAAGAGAGCCTGGCAATCGGCCTAGCAGTGTTGGCAAAACCTAGCAGATATGAATCAGCGTTTACGCGCTTGATTAAAAAATACCGCCATGCCCCATCCATCATCATATAGCGCGATACCCATTCATCCTTTTTTAGCTCGCTTGCGATATCCGCAAGCCGTATCTCGCCAAGATCCGAAATACGCGCATCCGATGAAAAATGCGCCAAGCTCTCCTGCTCCGCGCCGCGGGCGCGCAGATAAAAAATAGCGTCAAATCTATGAGAAGATTTTACGACGTTGCGGATCAAATCCGCGTAAAGCTCACTTTGCATAGCTTCGTGCCTTGCGTCTAAAGAAAGGATAGTTTCTTTTAGAATTTCAAGCTCGCTAAAAAGCGACTCGTCGGTATTTTTGAGTAAAGTAATCGCTGTGCGCGTCCGCAAATCAAGCTGCGTAGCGATCCTGGTGCGCAAAAAGCTAATCTCACAAACTACTACAAGCGTAAGTAGCGCAACGCCTATAATCAAGGCGGCGTTAAATCTTTCGGTAACGAAGTCTTTTTTGTTTTTCATGCCAAATTCCAAATTTTGCGGGATTTTAGCAAATTTCGTTTTAAAGCCTATTTAAGCTTTGATTTTTGCTCCGCGCGCACTCAAAAAATGCATAATCAAAAGCACTACAAAGCTAAAAATAAGCATCAGCGCCGAATACGCGTGAGCCTGCGCAAAATCGAGCGTCTCAGTCGCTTCATAAATCGCGATGGAAGCGACCTTAGTCTGCTCGCTCACGCTGCCGCCGATCATCAGCACGACGCCAAACTCACCCATAGTATGCGCAAAACAGATCACCAAAGCGCTAAGCAGGGAGTGGCGTATCGCGGGCAATGCGACGCGAAAAAGCTTGGAAAAATAGCTCTTATCCAGCGAATCGCACGCCCAAAAAAGCGAGCGCGGAAGCGCACGGAAGCCCGAAACCAGCGGCGAAAACATAAACGGCAGCGAGTAGATACAGCTCGCGATCACAAGCCCGCTGAAATTAAATACGAGCCGAAGCTCAAAGTGTTTGTCAAAAAACTCCCCCAGCACCGAATACGGCGAGAAAAAAACGAGCAGGTAAAACCCCAGCACCGAGGGCGGCAGCACGAGCGGAAGCGAGATGATCGATTCTATCACGCTTTTGCCGCGGAAATTTTTTCTCGCCATAAAAAATGCGAGCGGCACGCAGACAATAAACAACGCGAATGTCGTTAAACTCGCAAGCTTTAAGGAGACGAGAAACGGCGTGTAATCGAGCCCCTTCAGAATTTCAAACATTTATCCTCCGAGCCGAGCCGCTGGGCCCAAACTATAAAATTTTAAAAGCCTAGCCCTATTTAGAGGCAAAGCTAGATAGAATTTACGCAAACCTCATAGTCATAAGGTCTTGCAAAATGAAATTTTGAAAAATTCTGCGCAAGCTAAAGCGAGCGGAATTTTATAAATTGCTTGGCTAATAAATTCCTTCAAGCGTGCAAATCCTACTGAACCTTTAAGCTCTCTACCAAGCTGGTAAATTTTTAAGACCACGAATTTTGCCTAGCTAAATTCCAAAAAGCTTCACTAGGTTTTAAAACTTGAGCGAGCAGGATTTATCTGAGCGAAAATTTCACGCAAGATATGGCCAAACGACGCTCTTCGAATAATCTAGCGGAATTACATTGAGCCTGACAAAACAAAATTTTAAAATTTCTCATAAACCCAAAAGACCCGGTTAATGAAATCTTGTCATAGCTTATTAAGCGAGTTTAACACTCAAGCTTCGAGCCGTTAAAGCTTTTAAAATTTCAAAGCCACAAAATCCAGGCAAAATTCTAAATCTAAAAATTTAAGTTTTTGCGAAGCTTCACATTAAATTGTTTACCAAGATCGCATGATAGAATTCACGCAACTCCTGCCAAAAAAGTAAGCTAAAAGTCGCTAAATTTAAAAATAAACTGACCGCACCAATCAATAAATTCGAAGAAGGAGTTTAACAGCACTGCCTGCGTGAAATTCCATAAGGGTTTACGTCAAAATCTCTAATCCAGTTGAAATTTCTCACTTAGGCGTATTCAAAAGCCTGCCTGCGTTTAAATTTTACGCAGAGTGATATTAAAGGCTTTGGCGCCTGTTTTGACCTCGTCGCCTACTTGCAAGCCCTCGGCTTCCGTATTGCTTAGCACCACTTCGCATAGCTGGCTGCCGATCGCTACGACAGCTACTTTGACCCCGTCGCGTGCTTGCAAATCGACAATCTTGCCCACGAAAGAAAACTTCTGAGAGCCGTTTGTTTTAAGAAAAATTTCCTCCGGCGTACCGGAGCGGACGATCCTGCCGTCCTTCATCTCATAAACTCGCTTGCAAAGCCTATAGATCTCGCTTACGTCGTGGCTTACTAAGATCACGGTCTGATGAAACTGCTCGTGGATCTTTAGCAAATACTCTTGGATTTTTTCGCGCATCGTAAAATCAAGCGCCGAAAGCGGCTCGTCAAGTAGTAAAATTTCAGGCTCTTGCATCAGTGCGCGAGCAAGTGCCACGCGCTGCTTCTGTCCGCCGCTAAGACCCTCGACGCCGGATTTTGCAAACTCGCTAAGCTCTAAAATTTCAAGCAGCATCGCAGCTTTTTGCGGATCGTTTCTGGCAAAAAGTAGATTGCCCGTCACGCTCATATTCTCAAAAAGTGCGTAGTCTTGAAATAAAAAGCCGATCCTGCGCTTGCCCGCACTTAAGAATTCATTGCCTTCTTGCAGCACACGATCGCCGTCTTTTATGCTACCGCTATCTGCGCGCAAAAATCCAGCCAAAATGCGCAGTAGCGTAGTCTTACCGCTGCCGCTGCGCCCATATAGGCACACAAACGAGCCTTTGTTAATCTCTAAGCGAGCATCAATCGAGAAATCATCACTGATTTTTTTCTTACAATCAATCGTTATCATATTTTTCTATATATATCGCAGTGGCGTTAATGTATGCGAAAACCTCGTCGCCCTCGCGTAAAGCAAGCTCCTGCGCAGAATGCGCGCTAATGAGCACATCAAAGCTTATCTTGCCTTCAAACCTGAGCGTGCATAGAATTTCGCCCAAACTTAGGCTCATAATCTTGCCGTGAATTTCATTTTCGCTAGATACACCACTTAGGGCTTCGCGAGATAAAAGCACATCGGTGCTTTTAAAGCCCACGTAAACTTCGCTACCCACCTTAAGCTCGCTACTTAGCTGCAAAAATACGCCACGCAGCTTGATGCCGCCCGCGATAAATCCTACAGAATGGATGCCGTCTTTTTGTAAAATTTCGTTGATTCTCGCTCTAATCATTAAAACTCGTATCCGTATTTAGCAAAGATCGCCCTGCCCTTATCGCTTAGGATAAAATCATAAAACGCCTTGGCTTCAGCATTGTCTTTGGCGCGGTTTAGAATAACCATGCCTTGGGCTATCGGCTCGTAGAGCTTGGTGTCGACCAAGACGAAATTTTCTCCCTGCTTGCAAGGCTTGCCATTGCAGCCGTCCTTTGCCATCTTAGGCGCATACATCGCGCTGGCCGCGATAAAGCCGACGTCGGAAGCTTTAAGCGCTTGCGAAAGAGCCTCGCCGATCGATTTTGCTTCTACGATTTTACCTTTGATATCCTCGTAAATTCCCGCTTTTTTGAAAGCTTCCACGCTTGCGGTACCGTAAGGAGCAGTCTTTGGATTTGCTATCGAAATCGTTTTGACGCTAGGATCTTTTAAAGCTTCAAGCCCCTTGCTAAGATCTATGCCGCGCACGCTAAACATCGCCACCTTGCCCTTTGCGTAGGTTTTGGCAGGCGCCGTCGCAAAGCCCTCTTTATGCAGATCGTCTGCAAATTTCATATCCGCCGCCATAAAAATATCAAACGGCGCGCCGTTTTTGATCTGCGTGCTAAGCGCACCGCTAGCACCCAAGCTCACGTTTAGCGTGGTTTGCGGATGTAGCTTGGCAAATTCCGCCTTGATCTCGTCAAACGCATACGTCGTGTTCGCAGCGGCTGCGATGCTAACCTCGCCTGCGCTTAGCGCGCCTGCGGTTAAAATTCCTAAAAGCAGTGCTTTTAATTTCATTTTATGCCTTTCGTTTCGGCTCTCGCCGAGAATTGAATTGTATCTAAAATTTTAAATTTACGCCTTAAATTTTAAGATTTTGCGCACCCGATCTCATCCTATTACGCGCCAATAATGATCTCGCTAGGTTCGATGATCGCCGTTACTTCATCTCCTACTCCTAGAGCCATCGCGGTGGCAGATTCTCGCGTGATGATCGCGGTGATGTTTTGATGCGAGCTTGTGCCTAGACAGATCTCTGCGTTTACCGCGCCGATTTTGACCTCACTAATCGTGCCTTTGATTTGATTCGTCGTGCTAAGTTTTAACTTCTCCGAGCTTCCTTTGGAAATGATGACGCTTGGAGCTTTGAATAAAAACAGCACATCCTTGCCCACCTTTAGCCCTAAATTCTTTTCGCTCTCTACGGTTACCGTTGCGCATAAAATTTCGCCACCTGCGAGCTTAGCCGTGATTTGAGAATTTACAGCGCCTGTTTGAACATCCGTAATCTCAACGCTTAACTGATTTCGCGCAGAAAGCTTCATACCGATCTTCTCTAAGCTTAAAAGACTCTCTTCGGTGATCTCATCAAGCTTTAAAATTTCACTCAAAAACGTCTCGCCCGCGTGGCTGATAGCATCATAAGCGCGAATCAGCTTGTGAGCGTAAGGGGTAAGCTCGGAGCCGCTATTTTTCTTAGTGCCTTGAGTGCGGACGATGAGCGGCTTTTTGCTCGCGTTGTTGATTAAATTTAGCGCATCCCAGCCGTTTTTATACGACACTCCCACAATCTCTGCGGCCTTTGTAATACTTTTAGTCTCATCTACGGCCTTAAGCAGCTTAATGTGCTTGGCTAGAAGCGATGTTTCCTTGCCAAGTAGGAATTCCAAAGCAAATTTTGCATCCATTTTCATCCTTTCTTATTTACTTTCGCGTGATTTTATAATATATCCTCTGATATATTTCTTAAACAGCTACGGGCTTTATTCTGCGATATAAAGAGGGAAATTCTATACGAAATTTTACCCTTATTGACAAAATTTCTTTAAATTTGTAAAATCGCCACTTTGATTTATAAAGAAGGGTCGCATTTGAAATTTATAAAAATTCTATTCTTAGCCGCGGCATTGGCATTTTGCGGTTGCTCGCAAAAGCAAGACGTAGCGCCTAGCGATACGGATGGTTTTGACGAGGAGTTTGCCAAACGCGAGGTTTTCGATCCGCTTAGCGGCTATAACCGCGTTATGACGAGCTTTAACGACGTATTTTACTCATACATATTAACCCCCGTAGCCAGCGGCTACGATTACGTAATGCCCGATCCAATCCAGGGCGCGTTTTCAAATTTTTTCTATAATATTTTATATCCGATGAGGCTCGTAAACAACCTATTGCAAGGCAAATTTGAAAATTCTTGGGATGAGACGAAGCGATTTTTGATCAACTCGACCGTCGGCTTCGGCGGGCTTAACGATATGGCAGGCAAATACTACGGGATTCCGCGCCACGACGAGGATTTCGGGCAAACGCTCGGGTATTGGGGCGTGCCGGCAGGTCCGCACATCGTCTGGCCGATTTTGGGGCAGAGCAATCTACGCGATACAGCAGGACTTGTCGGAGATTATTTTTCAAACCCGATAAATTATATTAAAGATGGCACCGTTCGAAACTCCGTCAACGGATTTAGAATATTTAACGACTACTCGCGCAATCCGAAATTTTATGAAAAAATGACCAAAGATGCAGTGGATCTATATCCATTTTTGCGCGATGCTTACGAGCAAAATCGCGAGAAATTAATAAAGGAATGAAAATGAAAATTTTAAAAGTTCTAGCGCTTTGCGGAGCGCTTTTGATTTCGGCGCACGCTATTAGCGATGCGGATATCGAGCCGGTGATGAGCCAAAAGGTTGCCGAAGCCGTAAGCATCATGCGAAGCAGTACTCCCAAAGACGCAAAGCCTGCGAAAATTTTTGCACTTTTTGACGGCTATTTTGATTACAAGATGATGGCAAAGCTTTCACTTGCTAAACATTACGCGAGCCTTAGCCCCGCGCAGATCGCGGAATTTAATAAGGCCTTCGAGGCGCATCTAAAGCGCTCCTTTATCGAAAAGCTTTCGCTTTATACCGATCAGGATATGAAGGTACTAAGTAAACAAAGCCCGAGCGATAAGCGCCGCGTGCTAAAAACGCAGGTCATCGGCGAACAGAAAAACTACGACATCGATTTTAAATTTTATCTTACCGGCGCCGATTGGCGTATCTACGACGTCGATATCGTGGGCGTCAGCTTAATTCAGACCTACCGCTCGCAGCTAGGCGACGTAACGCAAAGCTTGGGCTTTGACGAGCTTATAAAGCGGCTAAATTCCACCGTCATCAATAGCGGCGAATAACAACGCGCCCAAAAGAGCGGTATTTGAAAAAAATTTTCCGTCTAATCGTCGCGTTTCCGAAAATCACGCTCGCGCTGTTTACAGCGCTGGCGCTATTTTTCGGCTACTACTCCACCAAGCTTGAGATCGACGCTTCGAGCCAGACGCTTCTACTAGATAATGACAAAGACCTTCAAATTTGGCGCGAAGTATCCAAACGCTACGAAACGCCGAATTTCTTGGTGCTTGCATACACTCCCACGGGCGATCTTTTAGCGCCCGAGACGATCCGCAAAATAGAGCAGATGGACGCAGCTTTTTCCAGGCTGGATTTCGTCGCTAGCGTCACGGACATCACGAATGTACCGCTTTTGCTAAACAAAGGTGGCGGCATGAGCGAGCTGCTTAAACACATACCCACCCTTACCGACGCGGACGTAAATTTAACTGCGGCTAGGCGCGAGTTTGCCACAAGCCCCTTTTACGCATCAAATTTAGTAAGCGCCGATTTTCGCACTACTGCAATTTTAATAAATTTAAAGCCGCAGACCCGCTACGAGGAGCTTTTGCGCCTAAGAGACGGAGCCAAAAGCGCTCTAGAGCAAGCAGAGCATGAGGGCAACCGCTCGGGGGCTCAAATTTCACAGCTCAAAGATACGCTTAAAGTTGCGGAGCAAAATTTTAAATCCTACCGCGACGAGCTGCGCGAAAAGGATCACCGAGATATTATGGCTTTGCGCGCGCTGATCGCGGGCTTTGAGAAGGAATTTGCGGGCGACCGATTGTTTCTAGGCGGACTGAATATGATCGCAGATGATATGGTAGGCTACGTTCGCTCGGATCTGGCGACCTACGGACTCGGCGCCTTGGTGCTTTTATTAGCTTGCTTTTGGCTCTTTTTTAGACAGGCGAAATTTATCCTACTGCCGCTCATCATCTGCGCGTATTCGGTCGTGCTCGCAGCCGGACTTTTCGGCTTTTTGAGCTTTGAGGTCACGGTGATTAGCTCAAATTTCATAGCGCTTCAGCTCATCATCACGGTTTCGGTCTGTATCCACTTAATCGTCGCATACCGCGAGTTTAGCGCGCGCTTTCACGCATTTTCGCAACGCCAGCTCGTTTACGCAGTGCTTCGCGAGCGCGCGATGCCCTGCTTTTTCGCAATCTTTACGACCGTTATCGGCTTTATGTCGCTAATTTTTTGCGATATAAAACCCGTAATTTCTCTGGGAATTATGATGAGCGTAGGCATCAGTATCTCGCTAGTTACGGCATTTGGAGTATTCGGCGCGGTTATGTCGCTTCTGCCGCGCACGCACAATAATCGCAGCTTCGAGCAGCACTTTAAATTTACGCTTTGGTGCGCCGAAACGGCGCTACATAGCAGAGGCGCGGTCTATGGCGTATGCGCTGCGGCGGTGATCTTTGGGCTGTACGGTATCTCGCAGCTGCGCGTCGAAAACAGCTTCATCGGCTACTTCAAAAAAAGCACCGACATCCGCGCAGGCATGGAGGTCATCGATACAAATCTCGGCGGAACAATCCCGCTTGATATCGTAGTTAAATTTGGCGGCGCAAATCCCGCTAGCGAGAGTGAAAATTCCGCGAGTGGCAGCGCAAATTCTAAGAACGGCGAAAATTCCAATCCCGCGGGGCAAAATTCTATCGCGCAGAATTCCGCCGCTCAGAATTCTACCGCCACGGCGCAAAATTCTATTGCAGGAAATTCCATACCTCAAAGTTCCGTTGCCGCGGTGCAAAATTTCAATGATCAAAATTTTACCGAGCAAAGCTCCGTCGCGACATCGCAGCCAAGCGGCGCCGTAAATTTAGATCAAACCCGTGCCGCGAATTTAGAGCAAAATTCCACTGCGAGCGACGATTTTGGCGATTTCGAAGCTGAATACGCCGCCAACGAAAACAAGCCGCAGTATTGGTTCACCTCCGAAAAGATGCGTATCATCAGCAAAATAGATGATTTTTTGAAGGACAAAAACATCGCGGGGCACGAGTTTATCGGCAACGTAAGCTCGCTAGCATCGCTTTTGAAGCTAGGCAAGCAGATTAATCAAGGGCGCGATCTGGATGATCTGAGCCTTGCTCTAATCTACTCTGAAATGCCGGCAAACTACCGCGAAATGGTGCTTTCACCTTTTGTAAATATCGAAGCGAACGAGGCGCATTTTAGCGTCCGCACGATAGATAGCGATCCGCGCTTACGCAGAGCGAAATTCCTAAAAGATCTGCAAAGCGGGCTAAATTCTTTGCTCGAGGGCGAGCAGGCAAGCGCGCAAATTAGCGGCATAATGGTGCTTTATAACAATATGCTTCAAAGCCTGATGAGCTCGCAGATAGACACCCTGGGTATCACCGTGCTCGTGCTTTTCGTGCTTTTTGTGATCATCTTTCGCTCGTTTTCATATGCTCTTATCGCGATCGTCGTAAATTTAATCCCGCTTTGCGCTTGCTTCGGCATCATGGGTGTTGCGGGCATTCCGCTGGATATCATGAGTATCACGATAGCGGCGATTAGCATCGGTATCGGCGTGGACGACGTCATCCACTACATCTACCGCTACAAGCGGGAGTTTGCGCGCCTGGGCGACGAGGCTGCAGCGATCCGAGCGAGCCACGCAAGCATCGGATACGCGATGTATTATACGTCGTTTGCGATCATTTTGGGCTTTAGCGTGATGATGATGAGTAATTTCTGGCCTACGATCTACTTCGGGATGTTAATATGTCTGGTGATGAGCCTGCTGCTTTTGGGCGCGCTCATAATCCTGCCGTCGCTAATAATGAGCCGAAAGGGTTTGAAATTTAGCCTCTTTAAAGCTAAATAAATTTTATCTCGCTATAATTTGCTGCGTTTGGAGAGGATGACGACCTGGCGGCGTCTGCGGACTTCAAATCCGATAGGAGGGCGGTTGACCGTTTTCCGGGGGGTTCGATTCCCTCCCTCTCTCGCCGAATTCTTTCATCAAATTTCACTTTTACGATTCTTGATCTCTAGTGCTTCTCGAATTTATCTCAAATTTTAGCTCTAAATTTATCCATTATTAAACAGAGATGGCTAGCATTATTCGTTAACTTTTCTTGAAGGAGCGAGTATGAAATACGTATTGGGCGCTGCGCTTGCGACGTTTATTTTAACAGGATGCGGCGAGGACGAAGTAGAGCTCGTGAAAAACTACACTCTGCCCGATTTTAAAGGGATGAGTATCGGCGCGGCGATCGAGGGTTCGAAAATCTGCAAAAATATCACGTGGAGTAAAGAGGAAAACGGCGGATTAAAGACAGTTAAGATGACGTGCGACGTGGATGTAGAGCAGAGGCTTAAATCATATAAACAAGAGATGTTGGACTCGTCTTTAAAAAGGGTTATGACTTTTTATTAGGGTAAGGCTTACGACGCGCAGGGTTTGCTTAAGCTGGCAAAAGAACACTGCAAATTAAACGAAGCTAAATTTCAAGAAGCGCTTAAAAACCAAAGGCAAAATAGAATTTTTGAGGAGAAATGGAAGTCGGTCGATTGTGACGACAAATTAAAAGGGGAGATACTAAAAGAGAGCAACACAGAAATCTACATAGACTCTATTATGGAGCGCTTAAAAGCAGCCATTTATTACTCGCAAATAACCGCAGAACAATTGGACGCGAGCTTCGGACATAAAGAAGGCGGATCATCAAAGCTTGCTATCGAGCTAAATTTTATCGTAAATGAGGGTAAAAGCGTAAATCTGTCTGATAAATTTAAACTTATCACGAATGGCAAAGAAGATCCCGTGAATAAAATGAAGTCAAAAGATGTCATAGCAGGCTTCTACGAAAGGCAATAAGCGCCTCATCTCGCGGCTAAATTTTATGAAATTTTAAAATTTAGCCGCTTTTTTATATCAAAATTTCATTCAAAATTTTATGTGAAGTTTTAAATTTAAAGCGCGGCAGAAGCAGTTTTGCCCGCCGCGCCGTGAAATTTTGCTCCGAAGATAGGTTTATTTATCGTGTCCTTGCAGATACGCAATCGCGCTAAGTGCGGCAACCGCGCCGTCGCCTGCCGCGCAAACGACCTGTTTAGGCGCATCCTGTCTCATATCGCCCGCCGCGAATAGCCCGTGTACGCTTGTTTGCATCTTTAAATTTACCGCGACCTGTCCGCCCGGCGTGACGTCGCAGATAAACTTGCCGCTTTCGTCTTTTAGCACCTCGTTTCGTACGTCAAGCCCCACAAATACGAAGATCCCAGGCAGCTGCAGCTCGCGCGCGGCGCCGCTTGTTTTATCCTTGACTACGACGCCAGTTACGCCGCTTGCATCGCCTTTTATCTGCTCTACGAGCGCGTTTGTGATGAGCTCGATATTTTCACTTTCGCGCACCTTTTGCACGGTCGAAGGCGCGGCGCGAAACTCGTCCCTGCGGTGGATCAGATAGACTTTAGAGCAAATTTTGGCCAGATACAGCGACTCCTCTAGCGCCGTATCGCCGCCGCCGAGGACGGCAACCTCTTTGCCCTTATAAAAAAATCCATCGCAGGTCGCGCAGGTACTGACGCCGCGACCGAAAAATTCATCCTCGCCCTCGATCCCCGCGCGACGCGGAGTAGAGCCGGTAGCCACGATAACGGCACGTGCGCGACGCGTTTGATCGCCCTCGAGATAGATCGTAAAATTTCCGTCGCCGTCTTTTGAGACGCGCAGCACGCGCACCATCTCATGCTTCAGCCCGAAGCGGAAGCACTGCTCCTGCCAAGGCGCCATAAAGCTCATCCCATCGGTCACCGCGGCGACGCCCGGGTAGTTTTCCATCTCGGAGCTTGAGGTGATCTGCCCGCCGGGCATTCCCATCTCAAACATCACGACATCCTTTAAACCGCCTCTTGTAGCATAAAGCCCCGCCGCTAGCCCCGCAGGACCGCCACCGATAATTGCTAAATCTAACATTTTTTCTCCTTAATTATTTTATTAAGTAAAACCGCGGGCCTTAAATTTACGAATTTAATTAATAAAACGATGAGTGGGAGAAAAAAGGGCGAAAGCCGCCCTTTTGAAATTTATAGAAGCGAGTTTAGCTTGTCGGCTATGATCTGCTTGGATTGTGCGCCGATAAGCTGAGCTTTTAGCTCGCCGTCTTTGAAAAATAGTATCGTAGGGATCGAGCGAACGCCGAACTGCACCGCAAGATCCTGCGCCTCATCGGTATTTACTTTGCAAATTTTAGCCTTACCCTCGTAGTCGTTCGCAAGCTCCTCGATGATCGGGGCGATCATACGGCACGGTCCGCACCAAGGCGCCCAGAAATCGACTAGCGCAACACCCTCTTTAGTAACATCGAAATTCTCCGAAGTAAGCTCTATATACTTTCCCATAATGTTCTCCTTGTGTTAAAATTCCGCGGATTATAGTTCATTATCTTAAATAAATAATAAAAATTCTAATTTAAAAAGATATGTTGGCGATAAATTTTATCTGCTTTGGATAAACTTCCACAACGTCGATCTGCCACGGCTCGTCCGCATCGCAGCTCATCAGATAAAATTCCGCCGCCTTTAAAATTTTAGCCATCTTAGCGCCCGTCACGCGCTCTGCGGCGGCGTAATCGCCGCTAGTGGCCTTCACCTCTACGAAGTGCAAAATCCCGTCTTTGCGCGCGACGATGTCGATCTCGCCGAAGCGGCAGCGGAAATTTCGCTTTAAAATTTCAAACCCTTCGCCGCGTAAAAATTCTGCCGCACGGTCCTCACAGGCAAAGCCGAAAAGATATTCTTTTAAGCCCAACTTAGCTTTCGATCCTGATCATAAAAGGCTTTTGCGTGATGAAATTTTCGCCGCCGATCACGCTTATTGCGCGCTTTATGTCCTTCTCGCAGCACGTATGCGTCGTGAAAAACAGCGTCACTTCCTCGTCCGTTTTGAGCTTCGGCTTTTGCAAAAAGCTGTCGATCGAAAGATCGTTTAAGCTCATAATGTTCGTAAGCTTCGCGAGCACGCCCTTTTCGTCGCGCACGCGCAGCCTGAAATAATACTTCGTGCGGATCTGCTCGCTCGGCAGAATTTGCATAAAATTTTCGCTCGGCAAAATTTTATAGCCGAGCATCGGATTTTTATTATCGCGCGCAATGTCGATGAGATCGCTTATAACGGCGCTTGCCGTAGCGCTTCCGCCCGCGCCAGGTCCGTAATACATACTCTCGCCGACGCAATCTCCGTAGATGCTCACGCCGTTCATCACGCCATCGACTTTTGAGAGCATTTGATCCTTTGAAATGAGCGCAGGATGGACGCGCAACTCGACTTTATTATCGCACGCGCGCTTGGCTACCGCAAGCAGCTTGATTATGAAGTCAAATTCGCGCGCAAAATAGATATCCTCCTGCGTGATCTCCTCGATCCCCTCGATTAGGATATCTTCGGGATCGCCGTGCACGCCGTATGCGATGCTAGCTAAAATCAAAAGCTTATGCGCCGCATCGAACCCGCCGATGTCAAAGCTTGGATCGGCTTCAGCGTAACCGAGCTCTTGAGCTCGCTTTAGCGCGTCTTCAAATTTCTCGTTTTTTTGCATCATATTCGTAAGAATAAAGTTGCTCGTGCCGTTTACGATGCCGATTATTTTTTCGATACGATTGGCGCTTAGCCCCTCGCGCAGGGTTTTGATAATCGGAATTCCGCCCGCTACGCTCGCTTCAAAGCCAAAAGGCGTATCGCCCGCCAAAGCCTGGAGCTTGTAGCGATGATAAGCCAAAAGTGCCTTATTTGCGGTAACGACCGCCTTTTTGCGCTTTAAAATTTCGCTTACGATCTCGTAGGGCTTTTCTATTCCGCCCATAAGCTCTACGAAAACGTCGATGTCGTCGCGCTCGATGATACTCCCAGCGTCGCTGCTAAGCGGAATTTGCACATCGCGCTTTTTGCTCGTATCGCGCACGAGCCCGATTACGGGCTCTATGCTAACGCCCGCGCGCGCAAGGATGATATCTTTATTTTTGATCAAAATGTTTGCAACTTCGCTACCTACGGTGCCGACGCCTAAAATCGCTACCTTCATCAGATCTCTTTCAAATATTTTTTTATATTTCTAGCAGCCTGACGGGTCCTGTTTTCGTTTTCGATAAAAGCGATCCGCACATAATCGTCTCCAGCCGCGCCAAAGCCCACGCCGGGGCTTACGGCGACGCGCGCCTTGGTAAGAAGCTGTTTGGAAAACTCCATACTCCTTAGATGAGCTGCAGCCGGCGGTAATTTCGCCCATGCAAACATCGATGCGCTGGGTTTTGCGATCTGCCAGCCCGCATCCGCAAAAGTATCGATCAAAAAATTTCTACGCTTCTCATAGCTCGCGCGGATCTGCTCTACGCACTCTTGCGGCCCGTCCAGCGCGATCGTGGCGGCTACTTGGATCGGCGTAAACATGCCGTAATCAAACCACGACTTGATCTTTTTAAGCGCGGCTACGAGCTTTTTGTTGCCGCTAACAAAACCCACGCGCCAGCCCGCCATATTGTAGGTTTTAGAAAGCGTGTATGCCTCGACTGCGACGTCCTTTGCGCCCTGGACCTCAAAGATCGACGGCGTTTTGTAATCATCAAAAGCGATCTCTGCATAAGCGATGTCGCTGATGATATAAAACCGCTCCTGCCGCGCCATCGCCACGAGCCGCTCGTAGAAGCTCTTCTGCACGACGACGGTGGTAGGGTTGTGCGGGAAATTTACGACGACGTATTTTGGGCGCGGAATGCTCTCGTCGAAGGTTTTTTGCAGATCGATGAAAAATTTGTTCTCATTAAAATTTAAATTTTCATCATAGGCAAGCGGGATTTTAACGACGTTACCGCCTGCGATGATGAAGGCTTGAGTATGGATCGGATAGGCAGGATCGGGCACCACCGCGACGTCGCCCGGATTTACGATCGCGCTAGTTAAATGCACGAAGCCCTCCTTGGAGCCCATCACCGCGACGATCTCGCTATCTGGATCCAAGATCATGCCGTATTTACGCTTATACCAATTCGCGCACGCAAGTCGCAGCTTGTAGATGCCCTGACTTACGGAGTAGCCGTGCGTTTTGTCCTTTTGCGCGCTTTCGCAAAGCTTGTCGATTATATGCTGCGGCGTCCTGCCGTCGGGATTGCCCATTGAAAAATCGATTATATCCTCGCCGGCTCTACGCGCCGCCATTTTTATGGCATTGACCTCGGCAAAAACGTAATTGGGCAAACGCTCGATTTTTGAAAAACGGATTTCGTCAAACATCTCAAACCTCTTATTTTAAAGTAATTTTCAAGCCATATTTAAAATTTCGCGCCTTAAACGCAGCGATCTGCTCATGCTGCACGGAGGCTAAAATTTCAAGCCTTTATAGCGGCGCGGCGGCGCTTTTTATATTGCTCGAGCAATTTAAACTTTTACCTCGCTAAAATTTTAAAACCGCGGGGGCATTGATTGTTTAAATTTAGAGCATCACGACCCTTTGCGGCGCTGTTTAAATTTACATCCGATCGAAACGACCGAGACCTCCGTTTTGCACGGCGCCGTGGACAACGCCTCTTAAATTTAGCGCTCTACCGCGGGCGCTCGCACCGTTTGAAATTTTATCGCACCGTTAAATTTTGCCTGCGCCGCTTAAAATTCTATCTAAGGCGGCGCGGTTCAAAACCCTCTAAATTTACGCTCGTGGGTTTATTTTAAGTCGCACTCGCCGCAGAAAGTCGAAATTCTATCCTCAGCGGCGGCGAAGTCCTACGAGTAAAAAACCGCGCGCGAGCGAGAGCTTTACCACTTCTTGCCCCTGTTTAGGCGCAGAAATTCATCGGCTGAAATTTTAGTGATATTGCCATCTTTGACGTGGAATTTTTGAGTGTTTCTTTCGCTGAAAGTTACGTTGCCATCGGCTTTGCCGAGCTCAAACATCCCATGACCGGTAGAGATTAGCAGTTCCTCATCTCCTTGCGAAGCGACGACGTAAGGGGTATTTATGACCATCTCACGCTTCTTGCCGCTTTTTAGATCGATGATGCCGATCCACATCTTACCGCGCGGGCTAAGCACGATATCTTTGCTGGGCGCGGGCGCACTTTGCGTGGCGTTTTCGTCGGTGGAATTTTCCTCAGTCTTAATGCTCGCGCGCTCGATCCTAATAGAGCGGTCCAGCGCGTTTAGCGAGCTTAAATTTTCATCCGCAGCAGCTTCTGCATTGGCATCTGACTTTAGCGCGAATTTTTCCTCCGTAGCATTGCGCGAAACGACGTCAATGCCTATATTTTCAAGCTTTTTTTGAGTGTTATTTACGATTGGGGCGTCCGAGTAGGTGGTTTTGTTCTGCTCCCCTAAAAGCGAGCCCAAAAACTCGCCGAAGCTTTTATAAAGTCCAAAATAAAAGATCGCGCCTATGATTAACACCATCGCAAGCAGCCATAAAAGCCAACCGCTGCCACTTTTGTTAGGGCTGACCCTTTGACCATAAACCTGCTCGACTTTAGCTTTTTTAACCGGCGCAAAGCTCGCTTTGGCGCTCTCAAACTCGCTAAGCCAGTCCGATAGATCCAGCCCGAACTCGCGCTCTAAAATTTTAATGTAGCCCTTAACATTAAAATTTGCCAGCTTCTCAAAATCTTTGTTTATGATGTATTCTAAATTTTGCGCGTCGATGCGCGTCGCGCGCGCAATCTCGATGAGATCCATAGATTTTAATTTATCTAGATCGCTGCTTTTTGGCTGCTGCGTTTGCTCCGGCTTCTCGGTTTGTTCTGCCTGCTCGTCCGTATTATTTAGCTTCTCTTTTATTTCTTCCATTTAAAATTCCATCGCATAGTATCGCAAATGCCGCGCTTACGTTAAGCGAGTCCCAGCCTTCGCGCATCTTTATCGATACCGCACAGTCGCATTTTTTAAGCGCCCTAGCAGGTATCCCCTCTTCTTCGTTCCCCATTACGAGTGCGTTTTTCGCGCCGAGCTTTAACTCCTTAAAGTTCGTCCCGCCCGCACTCGCGGCGTAAATTTCAAAGCCGCTTTGTTTAAGCTCGTTTAGCACGCTAAGCCCGTCTGCGGCCTTAACGACGTTTAGCTCATACGCCGCGCCCGAGCTTGCGCGCACTACGCCCGCCATATTTAGATTATTTGCGACGACGATCACGCTGTCCGCGCCCAAAGCATAGGCGCTGCGCATTATCGCGCCGATGTTTCCGACGTCGGTAAGCCCATAAAGGATCGGCACGAATTTATCGTCTTTGACGCTAGCCAGATCGCCGAAGCTAAAATCCTCCACCTCGGCCAAGAAGCCTTGATGGTTGCCGCCGCGAGCGAGGGCTTGAGCTTTTTTCGCATCGGCGCGCTCGATTTTTACGCCGGTCGCGGCGATCTTTTTAAAAATTTCTTTCTCGCACTCCTTTGCAAGGATGATGCGGATAAATTTCTGCGGATGCCGGTTTAAAAGGTGCAAAAACAGTTGCTTGCCGTAAATAATCATTTTGGGATTTTAGCGAAAAACGGTTAAAATATGACTTAGCGTATCAAATTTTTATATATTTCTTTGGCGGGTTCGCCGCTGATTTTTGAGAGCAGTTTCGCTTTTATTTTCGGCGCGATCTCAAGCGACAGAATATCTTCTTGCGTGATTTTTTCAAAGCTTTTCTCGCCTGCGCCGTCAATCACGACGCACCATTCGCCGTTTAAATTTGCGCCGTTTAGGCTGGATAGAACCTCTGCGGCGCTACCGAAAAATTTTGTTTCAAATTTTTTCGTAGCTTCTTTGATCGCAAAAATTTTGCGCTGCGCATCGATCCCCGCGATCTGCCCTATTAGCTTTACCACGCGCTTGGGAGATTCGTAGAGCACGCACGGATAGGGGCTCTGCATCAAATTTAGGATCTGAGCTTTGCGCTGCGCGCCGTCATTATTCAAAAAGCCTAAAAAGCTAAATTCTTTCTGCACTAGCCCGCTTGCGGCGGTTGCGAGCAGCAGAGCGTTTGCGCCGCTAAGCACCTCGTAAGGCACGCCGCTTCGTTGCGCAAATTTAACGAGCGCAATTCCCGGATCGCTGATGCAGGGCATGCCTGCGTCGCTTACGTATGCGCAAGCTTTTTCGCGCAGAAGCGCCGCATCAAAGCTCGCGAAAAACTCCGCTTCGTTGTGCGTGTGCAGCGAGTAAAACTGTGAAATTTTAAATGAAATTTGAAATTTATCGGATAATAAGTTTAGAAGTTTTTTTGAAACCCTCGTATCCTCGCAGATTAGGATTTCGCAGCTTTGCAATACCTCAAGCGCGCGGCTCGAGATATCGCTTAAATTTCCTATCGGCGTAGGAATGAGATATAACAACTATTTCATTCCGTATTTTTGCTTAAATTTCTCGACGCGACCCGCGCTATCTACGATCTTCTCGCTGCCGGTGAAAAACGGATGGCAATTGGAGCAGATATCGACGCGGATCTCGGCCTTGTTCGAGCGCGTTTTAAAAGTGTTGCCGCAAGCGCAGGTAACGGTCGTTTCGACAAAGTTCGGATGGATATCTTTTTTCATTTTTGATCCTTTTTGATGATTTTAAAAGGCAGCGATTATACAACTTTTTTATCTAAAAAGCAAATTTAAAGGGTTTTAAAAAAACTCTCGGCAAAGCGTGGATTTTCTTTTTGAATATGCTTTTTTGGACGCGAAATTTTAAAATTTAGCCTGCTTTGCGGGTAAAATTTTGATTTACTGCGGCGTGCAAAATACAGCGCGCAAAGATACGCCGCGGCAATACGCGCAGTGCGTCAAGCCGTCGATAAACATAGCGGATCACGCAGAGCAAATTTTAAATTCCAAAATTTTAAGCGCCCGACTTTTAAATTTTAAAATTTGCCGAGCGCTTAAAACATCAACTTCGCGCAAGTTGCGATCAGCGCTGTGTTTGAGCGCAAAATATAAGGGCTATTGAGCGCATAGGCGTTTTTAAATTTCTCCCTTTCGCGCGGCGAAAACCCGCCCTCCGGGCCTACGAACGCAATCTCGTCACCGCCGAAAATGTCGATGTTCTTGCCGCCAAAATCGATCAGACTTATGTTTTCATACCTTTGCGCAAGCTCGTCCGAGCCGCCCAAAACCTCGATCTGCATGATGGAATTTCGCCCGCATTGCTGCGACGAGTTGATCAAAATCCGCTCAATCCTCTGCAGATCGAGCCGCACGTTTTTCTGCGACAGATCGGCATAGACCAAAACAAGCCGCCCGACGCCCATCTCATTTAGTGCAGGCAGGCTCTTTTCGATCACGGCGCTCTCGACGACCGCCCAAGCGACGCAGAAAACGTGGCTCGGCGTAAAAACGGAGCTTTTAAAAACCAAATTTAAAGCCGCACCTTTACGCGAAATTTCGGCGATCTCATATAGATAACTCGCCCCGTCCTTTAGATTTCGCACGTCTATGCGCTCGCCCGCCCTTGCTCGCCTGGCCTTTAGGTGCAAAAACTGATCATTCTGCAAAACTAGGCTCTGTTCGCCTGCAAGCTTATCGTAAAAATATACCATCAAATAACACTCGCTATCAAAATTATCGCTAAGCTTAGCCCCAAAATCACTCGCATTTTGCGCTGATACGGCGCAAAGTTTTGACTTAGATACGCGATTTTCAGCCGTTTGTACGATACCACGCTAAGCGCGATCATCGCTAGCGATCCGACCGCCATAAAGTAAATTTTAAAGCTCAGATCAAAGCGCAGTACCGGTAGCATCACGCTTCCGCTAATTATAAGCGCCGCGATGCACGAATAATAGATCGGCAAAAACAGCCTGATGCGTCTAAGAAATCTAAGCCCAGATCTGCTCTTTTGCTTTAAATTTTCAGCTTGCGGCGCGGAGACGGCGGGATTTAAAGCCTTGCCGCGCGGGCAAAATTCCGCCGCCGCATCGATCTTAAGCTGGGTAAAGATCAGATAAATTATCGTTAAAATCGCCGCAGCTAGCGCGAAAAACTTATGAAAACCCAGAGCGCTTTGATACAGATAATCCATCACTTCCGCCGAGGAGTTAAATTTGCAGTATAAAATTTTGCGCGGCTAGAGCCGAAAGTACCGAATTTTAACGCAAATTTTTTCGGCGCGAGATAAAACAGACCTGCTCCGCGCCTTTGAAATTTTAAAAACCCTTCAAAGTAGCCGCGGCTATTTATTGCGCCAAAATTTACTGCGCGCTCTCTCAACCCTGATTTCGCGCCGTATCTCTCGCGCCAAGAATGAAATTTTGCGGATAGAGCTTTATAAAATTTAAAATTTCTTTGCGCAGATCGCACGGGTAAAAATGACGCTAAAATCGCGCTTACGCGCCGCATACGAATCACGTAAATTTTAAAAATTTTCAAATTTAGACGCGGATTTTTCAACACTCCGCCTTATTCTGTCACCGGAAGCGGCGGCATATCGGCGTTTATATCGACCTTGGGCTCGCTAGGCGCGATAGGCACGTCCTTCGGCACCTCGCTATCTACCGGCGGCTTTTGCAAGGCGTCCTTTTTCTCATCATCGCAACCGCCCAAAGCAAGCGCGCAGACAAAGATCGCGCACGCGGCAAAAACGCGCACAAACCCCGCGCCAAATTTAAAGAAATTTCTCATCAGCAGTCCTTTGGATAGATGATTTTTTCGCCGCGCAATAGCTTTTGCCAAAGCTCCGGCTGCCTCCACTCCTCGCGCACGGCGGGCGAGAATTCTATCTCTTCCAGCGCGATCTCGCCCATCTGCGCGTTGTAGGCGTCCTCGCGGAAGCACTGCGCGTAGCCGGTCGCGGTTTCGTGCACGATGACGCTGTGAAGCTTTACTTCGCGCTCGCCGTTTTGCATCTGAGTTAGGCTCAAAAGTCGGTCAATTAGAACGAAAAAAATTCTACAAAACTGCTCCGCGCTCGGATTTAGCGGTATCTGTACCCAGCGCGCGCTGTGTTTTTTAAGATCCGCGATATAGCTGGCATCATCGCGCGCATAGATCGTCGTAGCGTGGTCGAAACTATCGATAAGCTCGCGAATACCGAGCTTCATGTAGCCGAAGTCGTAAACCATCCCCGCTTCATCCAAAAAATTTGAGCTAAGCAAAATTTCGCATCTGTAGGAGTGGCCGTGGATGCTCGTGCGGCACCGCTTCGAGCCGCACAGGCGCACGATGTGAGCGTTTTCGAATTCGTATAATTTCCTGATTATCATACTCCGTCCTTCTCGCCCCAAATTCTAATATGCAGGCGATCGGAGTAATTATAGCCGTTTTTTAGGCAAAAATCCACGCAAAATTGCGCGCCGCTTTCCAGCTCGCGACGATCTACGCCGCGCGGCATGCAATAAACCTCGCTCTCGCACGCCGCTAAAATTTCTCTGATCTCGGGCTGCGCGTCAAATTCTGGCGAGATGACGAACTTGTAAAAGCTATCCTTTGCGTTTTGTTTTAAGCTTCGTAGCGCGGCGAAGCTCAGCCTGCGTTCGCGCGGCTCGGCGGAGTTTGAGAGCTTAGGCGAGACTGCAAAGACGCAGTTTTTGTAGGCGGGAAAATTTTCAAAATCCACTAAAATCGTGCCGTTGGTTTCGAAGTGCACCGCGTGTCCGCGCGCGAGCAGCTCGCAGACGAACTCGTAAAACAGCGGCTCTTTGTGATGCAACATCGGCTCGCCGCCGGTGATAACGACGATCGGCTTTTGATTAAGCTTAGCGCTCTGCGGCGAGGCGGAGCTTTGCGGATTTAAATTTAAAGAATTCTGCGCCGCAAAATTTAAAGAATTCTCGCTCGTTAAATTTAAAGAATTTTCTGCGCTATCGTTTTGGTGGGGAGGCATTTGCGCGGCGGCGGAATTTAAGGTATCGCTTTCAGAAAAAGGCTCGGCGGCGCAAAAGCCCAGCGTAGAGCACACGGGTTCAGAATAGGACGAACCTGATAAATTTGGAATTTTATTCAAAAGCTGGGCTAAATTTAAAATTTCTTCGTGCTCAAAGTGGCTCGTAAAAACCGCGCGAATCGTATCGCAGCCGCGCAAGATCTCGCCGGTCTTTGGCGAAACGCGCTCGCCGCCGAAGCCTTCGCAGCGCAGATTACAGCCCCCAAAGCGAAAGAAAAACGCGAGCCTGCCCGCAAATTTGCCCTCGCCTTGGATACTTAAAAAGCTCTCTACGAGCCTCATCCGCCCGTCTCGTAAAATGCGCGACTTGAAATTTCATTCGAAGCGTCCGTTTGCCAGCGATTTTTTTCGGGCTTATTCGCTAAAATTTTAGCCAAAATTTCGGCGGCTGCGGCGATGTCGCCCTCTTTGACCGCCTTTTTGATACTTAGTGCGTCCTCGAAGTAAAGACACGGGATCAAAAGCCCCTCGGCACTTAGTCTGATACGGTTGCAACTCTCGCAAAAATCGTGCTTGTGCGGATCGATGATGCCGAAGGTGTAGCCATCCCCGAGAGCGTAAAGCGACGCGGGCGAGCTCTGCGATTTCGGCAGGGCGGTAAAGATAAATTTACGCCTTAAAATATCTAAAATTTCACTCGATTTTAAGCCTGTAAGATCGCCGGCATGGGTGTTTTCCATAAATTCTATAAAGCGGATCTGACAATCCTTTTCGCGGGCAAATTCCAGCAAATAAATAAGCTCGTCGTCGTTGATCCCTTTTAGCGCGACGGTGTTTAGCTTGACTTTTAGTCCCGCTTCAAGCGCGGCGTCAAGGCCTTCTAAGACGTTATAAAGCACGCCGCGCTGAGCTATAAATTTAGCCCGCTCCGGTCGCAGCGAGTCAAGCGACATATTAATTCGCTTTAGCCCGGCGTCTTTCAGGGCGCGCGCGTAGTTTTTGAGATAATATCCGTTGGTGGTAAGCGCAAGATCGATGCCCGGGGCGTAATCCGCGATCATCTTTATAAAATCTTCGATCCCCTTTCGCACCAGCGGTTCGCCGCCGGTGATACGGATCTTTTTTACGCCGCCGTCAATCGCAACTTTGACGAATAAAAACATCTCCTCAAAGCTTAAAATATTCTCTCGCGGCACCCAATTAAACGGCGTGCTCGGCATGCAATATCTGCATCTGAAATTACACCGCTGCGTAACCGAAATGCGCAAATAATCGATCGTTCGTCCAAATTTATCAATTAGCATATTTTGCCTTAATATCAATTTGCGGCGATTATATAAAAAACAAAGCGATTTTGCAAAATTTTATTTTTATATTGCTCAGGCTATTTTCTTACCGAGCCGATGAGCTCTTTAAGCTGATCTAGTAGCGGTCTGATCTGCTTTTCTACCCGCTCGTCGATCATCGTAGGCACTACATCTAGTCTCTGCTCTATCGTCTCGTCGATCACGTCTGCAATCGCGTTTATATCGATATTGGGAGCGACTTTACCGCCCGAATCGATCATCTCTTTTAGCTCCTCGACCTTCTTTTTAAGCAGATAGTTTTCCTGCATAGCGTCAGTCAGCACCTGATCGAAGCGTTCGAATTTTTTATCCGCTTGCTTATCCTTAAAATATATGACGAAAAACATCAAAAATATAACGACGCAAAGTCCTAAAATGATGATAGTGTTAAGATCCATAGGGGTTCCTTAAAATAAATTTACAAAAACAAAAGCAAAAAAGGCGATGCCCAAGTAGCCGTTGAGCGTGAAAAACGCACGATCGATCTTGCTAAAATCTTTCTGCACGATCTTATGCTCGAAGTACAGGATCGTCGCGCACGCAGCCACACCAAGATAGGCAAAAAAGCCTAAATTTGCCGCCGCGCAAAACAGCAGCCAAAAAAGCACTGCTACGGCGTGAAAAATTTTGGAGATAAACATCGAAGCTTCCTTGCCATAAAGCGCAGGGATGCTGTAAAGCCCAGCCGTGCGGTCAAATTCCATATCTTGAAGCGAATACAGCACGTCAAAGCCGCCTACCCAAAATACTACTCCAAAGCATAGCAGCACCGACCAGAGCGGAATTACGCCGCTAACGGCGATCGCCCCCGCAATCGGCGCAAGCCCTAGGCAAAAGCCGAGCATCAAATGCGCGGTTTCGCTAAAGCGCTTAAAATATGAATACCCGCCCAATGCCGCTAAAATCGGCACCGAAAGCTTAAGCGCCAAAGGATTTATAAGCGCCGAAACCGCTATGAAAACCACTGCGTTTGCGATGATGAAAAGCAGCAAATTCCCGCGCCCGATCCGTCCGTCCACGCTGGGGCGCGAAGCGCAGCGCGGATTGGCGCGGTCGATGTCCTCGTCCAAGTAGCGATTTAGTGCCATCGCGAAGCTTCTCGCGCTTACCGCGCATAAAATTCCCAAAAAAAGCAACTTCCAGCCGAACCATACCGAGCCGTTTTGCAGCTTGCTTGCAGTAATCATCGCCGTAAAGATAAACGGCAGCGCAAAAACTGAGTGTTTAAAAACTATTAATTCGTTGATATCGGATAAAATTTCTTTAAATTTAGCCATTTTGCCCCTTATTTTGGGCACCATTGTATCAAAAAAAAGTAAGAATAGCTCTAAATTTGATATAATTTGAACGAAAAATTTACGAAAGGAAACGCCTTGAGCCAAAATCAAAACTCGCACGCAAGCCCGCAGATCGCGATCATCGGCACCACAGCAAGCGGCAAAAGCGATCTTGCGCTAAGCATCGCGCGCGAAATCGGCGCCGTGATTTTAAGCCTTGATTCGCTCTGCATTTACCGGCAGATCGACATCGCAAGCGCCAAGCCAAGCGAGGAGCAGCTGCGCAAGATCAGGCACTTCGGCGTAAATTTAATCTATCCAAACGAATACTTCAGCGTCGGCGAGTTTATCAAAGAATACGCCGCCGCGCGGGCTTTTGCAGATCGTAGCGGCGCGCCTTTGATAATCACCGGCGGCAGCGGGTTTTATCTCAAAGCGATGCTAAGCGGGCTGGCGCCGAAGGTTCCCGATTTTAAAAGTGAAATTTCAAACGATGAAATTTACGCTCTAGCGCAGCAGATCGATCCGGAATTTGCCGCAAAGCTTAGCGCGGCAGACAGTTTTCGTTTAAAAAAATGGCTAAGTATCTATAAATTTTGCGGCGAGGCGCCGAGTAAATTTCTGCACGAAAACACCGCTCCGCCCGTCATTTCGGATATTAAAATTTTTGAGATCGACGCACCCAAACAGTGGCTTGCAGGACGCATCGAGGCGCGCACGAAGGCGATGTTTGAGCGCGGGCTTTTGGAAGAAGCGGGGTTTTTATTCGCTCGCTACGGCTCGGAATGCAGGGCGCTAGGCTGCATCGGACTAAAGGAGTGCGGGCAGCTTTTGCGCGGGCAGATCTCGCGGGCGCAGTGCGAGCAGCTCGTAAGCCTGCACACGGTACAGCTTGCAAAGCGCCAACGCACCTTCAACCGCTCGCAGTTTGTGGATAAAATTTCAGCGCCGCCGCAAGAGCTGGAGCGTGAAATTTTAAAATTCTTTCGCTACGAGATTTAAAATCGAAATTTATCAAAATTTGTACTCTTGCTAGAAAGCAGCGGGACAAGGAAGTAAAATTTAGATTTAAATTTTACCGCGCCGGTCGCATCTTTGAAATTTTGCGGGTATGCTCCGAGCCTTGCATGGCGCAGAATTTCGATTAAATTTAACCGCCTTCGCAAATATCAAAGCTAAATTTATCGTTATCAAGCCTACTGAAATTTTGATTTTCCGCGCTTGCGTTGCGCTTGAAAATAAAGGCGTAGCCGTATTTCTCGGAGTGCGACGAGCTGTTTTTTAGCCCAACGACGCAAAGCTCGTAAGCGCCGCTTTGCAAGCCAAGCTTGAGCGTGGAATTAAATTTTCGTATCTTGCCCGCAACGCCGCTTTGACACTCATAGCCTAGCTCGAGTTCGTCGCTTTTTAGCTTATCGAAACGATGCTGCAAAGCATCGAAGCTCGCTAGGATCGCGGAGTCGCTTTGCGGGGCGAAATACAGCTTATCGCGCTTGAAAGCTACTTCGTAGCCCGCAGGCGGCGCAAACTCCTCGTCCATGCAAACGAAGATCTCATAGCTGCGCACCGTAAGCGGGTAGAAGGGCAAAGCTTTAGCGCCCTTTATGGCGTCATAAAATAGCTGCTTGTGCGCGTCCCAGTAGCTTAGAAGCTTTTTTGCTCTGCATTTTCGCTCCTTTAAAAACTCACTCAAATCGCGCACATCAAGCAGCGCAAAACCGTAGCCGTCAGCACTTAGCTCGCCCAAAAACATATCTCTCCTTGTTGGCAAAGCGCGATGGGTTCAATTCGCGCTTAAAATTTTAGCTCAATACCCGCTTAAAAAGACGAAATTATTTACTGCTCCGGTTAGGAATTTCACCAAAAACGGCGCCAGCACGCATGCCACGCTAGCTAGTACGACGGCAAATTTTATCTGCACCGAGACCGCGCTCAGCGAGCCGTCAAGCTCCGCGTCCTTTCGCGGCTCGTGCAAAAACATACGCACGATAAGGCGCAGGTAATAATACAGCGCAAGCGCGCTATTTACCGCCATGATGACGGCGAGGGCGAAGTAGCCCGAATTGACCGCGGCGCTTAGCAGATACATCTTGCCCCAAAACACGCTAAACGGCGGAATGCCCGCAAGCGAGAGCATAAAGATCGCCGCGCATAGCGCAAAAAGCGGATGGGTGCGGATCAGCCCGTCAAATTTCTCAAACGGATGCTCGAAGCGAGCCGCAAGCCTGGAGCTTTGCGCGCAAATTTCGGCGCCGGGCTCGCAAGTTTCAGTGCCGAAAAGGCTCGCTTCCGCGCCGGGCTCGATCGCTTTAAAATTTTGCTCGCTCGCTTTGGAATTTTGCTCGCTCGCTTTAACGCTCCACTCGCCGCAGGTTGAAATTTGTCCGTTCGTGCCTAAATTTAACTCGCCAGCGGAGCCCAGCTCGTGATTTTGCGAAAAAACGAGCTTCGCGTTTGAGATAAAGCTCTCGCCGTTTGCATTTAAATTTAAAGCGCAGCTTTGGGTTTTAAATTTTAAATTTAACGAGCGCGCGCGCCTTTGCCGCACGCACCAGACGAACGCAAACGCACCGAGATTTGCTACGGCATATAGGATCCAGTAGGTGAAAAGCGCCGCATTTGCCTGCGTCGAGCCGATCACGATCGCGCAGAGCACGAAGCCTGCGTGCGAAACGGAGCTGAAAGCCAGCATCCGTTTGACGTCGCGCTGCACGAGCGCCATAAGGTTCGCTAAGCTCATCGTAAGCACCGCAACGGCGTAGAGCACGATGTTTAGCCACTGCACGCCGATGCTTTGCAGCGCTTCAAACAGCCTGATCGCCACGACAAAGCCCGCGATCTTAGGCACTACGGACAAAAAGCCCGCCATAGCCGAGCTCGCACCCTCGTAAACGTCGGGCGTCCAGGTGTGAAACGGGATCAGCGAGAGCTTAAATCCTATCGAGACGATCATAAATGAGCAGGCGGCGAAAAGCAAGACGTTGGTTTGTAAATTTGAACTCTTGGCGATCTGCGCGATATTTGAAATTTCCATAGAGCCGGTCGATAGAAAAAACATCGCCGCGCCGAATGCGAAAAAGCCCGATCCCAGCGCGCCCATTATGAAGTATTTTAGCGCCGCTTCGACCGATCTGGCGCGGTTGTGAAGCGCGATTAGCGTATAAAGCGCCAGCGAGCCCGTCTCAAGCCCAACGAGGATCATCATTAAGCTTTCGCTCGCGACCATAAACTCATAGCCCACGAGCACGAATAAAAACAGCACGAAAAACTCCGCCGTGTGGTACTCGTGCGCACTTCTTGCACCCAAAGATAGAAAGATGAAAAATATCGAGCCTGCGAGCATAATAAGCATCGATAGCGTCGCGATTCCGTCCACCAGCATTACGTCGAAAAGCCCGCGTATGCCGCTGTTGTATCCAAAAACGAGCCCGAAGCCCAGAGCTAGCGCCAGTATCGTGATGACGGCGTAAAATTTATACGATAGCGTGCGCGCAAAAAGCGAAACCGCGAGCATCAGCAGGGCAAATCCTCCAAGTATCGCCATAGGCGCGATCGAGGCTAAATTTAAAAGATTATTTTGCATCGCTTCTTACCTTAAAATTTGCTTTTTCCATATAGGCGCGAGTCGCGGTCTGAGAGGCTTTGTTAAACATCAGCTCAAGGCTTTGCGTCACGCTGGGCTCGATGCTCTTTAACATCAGATTCGGCGCGACGCCCAGCACTACCACCAGCACGCAGATCGGGACGATAGAGCAAAGCTCGGTTCTGTTTAGATCGCTTAGCTTTTTATTCTCCTCATGCACGAGCGCGCCGAAGAAGGTCTTTTTATAAAGATTCATCGAATAGATCGCGCCCATTATGATGCCGAGCCCGCCCAAAAGCGCGTAGCTGAAGCTTATTTTAAAAATCCCCGCAAGGCTTAGGAATTCTCCCACGAAGCCGATCGTAAGCGGAAGGCCTATCGAGCCTAGCAGCACGACGCAAAAGCAAAACGCATAAAGCGGCATCACCCGCGCAAGTCCGCCGAACTCGCTGAAAAGCTTCGTATGCTTGCGGTCGTATAAAAAGCCTACGAGCATAAAAAGCCCGCCGCTTACGATACCGTGGCTTATCATCAAAAATACCGCACCGCTCATTCCTTCGCGGCTCATCGAAAAAATTCCTAGCATTATGACGCCCATATGCGCGATCGAGCTATACGCGATAACCTGTTTGATATCCTTCTGCGCAAAGGCGATGAAGCTCGCATAGATGATCATAACGATCGCTACGGCGCACATCATCCCGCTAAAATGCACGCTCGCGTCGGGAAATAGCGGCAGCGAAAATCGCACGAAGCCGTATGTGCCCATCTTAAGAAGCACCGCGGCAAGCAGAACCGAGCCTATCGTAGGAGCCTGCCCGTGTGCATACGGCAGCCAGGTATGAAAAGGAAAGCAAGGCGTCTTGATCGCAAAGGCGACCGAAAATGCCAAAAACAGAGGAATTTGTGTGCTAAGCGGCAGCGACAGGCTCTGCCAGTCTAGGATATTAAAGCTATACTCGCCCGTAGCCTCGTGGTAGAAATAGCTCATTGCTACGAGTCCAACGAGTAGAAACATCGAACCGAGGAAGGTGTAGATGAAAAATTTTACCGCGGCGTAAATTCTCTTGCCGCTGCCCCACGCGCCGATGATGTAGAGCATAGGAATGAGCGAAAGCTCCCAAAATATGTAAAACAAAATCGCATCCAGCGCCACGAAAACGCCCACCATCGTCATCTCTAAAAATAGAATGCAGATGATTAAATTTTTAGCGCGCTCTTTAATGCTTAGGCTAAGTAGCGCTAAAAATGTAACCAGCGTGCTTAGGATCACTAAAAATAGCGAAATTCCATCCACGCCGATGAAATAGTTGATACCGTATTCGCTTATAAAAGGGTGCAGCACGCTAAAAGCGATGCCTTCCATCGGCTCGTAAAGTATCCACAAAACGAGCGAAAGCACGAACTCTATGAAGCTCATCGTAACGGCGTAGGTCTTGATGCTCGCTTCGTCGATTAAAAAGCCCAAAACCGCAGCTACCGCCGGAAAAAATATAACCAAACTTAAAAAGTATTCCATGCCCACCTCACAGCGCAAACGCCAAAATCAGCAAAATGAAAGATCCCAAAACCATCCACCTTAAATTTGCGCTCAAATCTCCGCTATTGCTTATGCGATCCGCGCCCTCGCCGCTTTTTACCGCGATGCGAGCGATCAGATCTACGCTGGCGTCTATGATCGCGCCGTCGCATTTAGCGCAGATCTCGCTAAGCCTTTCGTATCCGCGCACGATCACGCGCTCGTAAATTTGCGGGATAAAATACTGCGCGATCAAAATTTTATAAAATTTACAGTTCTTTAAATTTGGGCTAAATTTACCCTTGCCGTATGTCCAAATCGTGCCGATCGCCACCGCGCTTATCATCGCTAACGTTAGGGCGATCAAAATTACCTCCACGCCGTGCGGGATCGAAGCTTTAAAGCCCGGCAGTATGCTAAGCACGAACTCCGCAAAATCGTGCTCGAAAAAGCCTGCGATCACCGCAGGCACGGCTAACACGCCCATCGCGATGAGGGCAAAGCCTTTCGCCTCGTGCGGATGGTGGGTAAATTTTTGCTTGCCGAAAAACACGAGCATTATCAGACGCACGCTGTAAAACGTCGTCATCGCAGCGCCCGCAAACAGCAGCGCCCAGATGAAATACGCGTCCGCGCTCCACGCCGCTTCTAAAATTTTATCTTTTGAGAAAAAGCCCGCGAATGGATAAAATCCGCAAAGCGCAAGCGAGCCTATGCACATTAAAATCGCCGTCGGTCGCATAAACTTATATAATCCGCCCATATTTTGGATATTTAGATCGTCTTTCATCGCGTGCATTACGTTGCCCGCTCCCAAAAATAGAAGCGCTTTGAAAAACGCATGCGTCGCCAGATGAAATAGCGCGATCCAATACGCCCCGAGCCCCGCGGCTACGAACATATAGCCAAGCTGCGAAAGCGTAGAGTAGGCGATGATCTTTTTAAGATCGTTATGAACCAGCGCCATCGACGCCGCAAAGACCGCCACA
The DNA here is from genome assembly GCA_963522765.1 of uncultured Campylobacter sp. Classification (GTDB taxonomy): domain Bacteria; phylum Campylobacterota; class Campylobacteria; order Campylobacterales; family Campylobacteraceae; genus Campylobacter_B. The sequence continues at coordinate 104,604 of CAUQZM010000003.1, forward strand.
AAAGCGCCTAGGCAGACGATAAAGCCGCTTACTTCTGGCGCGAGCGCGAAAATAGAGTTTGCGCGGATTACCAGATAAACGCCCGCCGTAACCATCGTTGCTGCGTGAATGAGCGCGGATACGGGCGTCGGACCCGCCATCGCGTCGGCAAGCCAGGTATGGAATGGAAACTGCGCGCTTTTGCCCATCGCGCCGATAAATAAAAGTGCTGCGATCAGGGTTAAAATTTCAGGCTCCAAGCCCGCCGCGTTCGCAAATACTACCTCGTAGCGTAGCGAGCCGAAATTTAAATAGATCAAGAAAATTCCAAGCAGCATCCCAAGATCTGCGATGCGGTTCATTATGAAAGCTTCGTTGGCGCACCAGCTGTAGTTGCTCCTGTCGTACCAAAAGCCTATTAACAGCCACGAGCAGAGTCCGACCCCCTCCCAGCCGATGAAAAGTCCTAAAAAATTATCGCTCGTTACCAAAACCAGCATCGAAAAAACGAAAAGCCCCAGGAAGCTGAAAAATTTAGAGAAGTTTTCATCATCCCACATATAGTAGATCGAATACACGTGCACGACGCTGGAAACGATGCCTACGACCACCATCATCACCGCACTTACGCTATCTATGAGAAAGCTAAATTTTGCGTCCAAAAATCCCGTGCTTATGAAATCGGCTAAGCTTACGCTGATTAGGCGGTTGTCAGAGACGAGCTCCATCAAAGCAAGCGACGCGATAGTGCTTAAAATCACCAGCGCCGAGCAGATTACGCCAATAAACATCTTATCTTTGGCGCGAATGAAAACGCCTGCGAAGATCGCCGAGGCAAGCGGTGCAAAAAGGGCGATTAAGAGCCATACAAAAACGGTATCAAGCATCCGGCCCGTCCTTAGAAGGATTTTTAAAATTTACGAAGCTGTCAAGTTCGATGCTGCCCGTTTTCTTATACCACAAGATGAGCAGCCCAAGCCCCACGGCCATCTCGCTCGCGGCGATCGCTACGATGAAAAGCGCAAAAATTTCGCCGTTTATATTGCCGTAAAATTTCGCCACGGCGACGAGGGCTAAATTTGCGGCGTTTAATAAAATTTCGCTCGAAAAAAAGAGCATTATTAAATTTCTTCGCTTCATCATACCCGCAAGCCCGAGCCCAAACATCATCGCAGCGACGATCAGATAGTGATTTAGACCCATTTTACCCCTCGCTCTCTTCGTATGTCAGACTCGCGTCCATCTGCTTATGCGCAAGCACGATAGCGCAGATCATCGCCACGAGCAGCATCACGGCGGCAAGCTCGAAAATCGCCAGATATTTCGTAAAGATGATCATCCCAAGCGCCTCGGTATCGTCGGTGTTTAAAATTTTAAGCGTTTCTACGTTGTTCGCAACCACCGCGCCAAGCACGATAATCACGAGCAAAAATGCGATCACCCCGCTAAGCGCGAAAAATAGCCTTGCGCCCTTTTTCGGCTCATTTATGTTTTTATCCGCGCCCAAAAACATCAGCGCGAAGCCGTAAAGCACGATCACGGCGCCCGTGTAAACTATGATCTGCACCACGCCTAAAAACTCCGCATCCAGCAAGAAGAAAAATCCGCTCATAAAAACCATGCCGCCGGCTAGCGCGCTAAGGGCGTAAAGGACGTTTTTGCTAAAAACGCTGATGCAAAAAAGCGCCAGGCAAACCGCACTGAAAAAATAAAATGCAAGCGTTTGTATCATTGCTCCTCCCCATGCGCGGCGGAATCTTCTACGCTTTGCGAAGCAGAATTTTCTTTGGAAGTTCGCTGCGAATCAAGCGTAAAATTTTCAGCTTCTTCAGTAGAATTCTTTTTGAAATTTGCCTTAGATTTTTTACCTCGCATCGCAGAATTCCCCGCGTCTTGCGGAACGAAATTTTCTTTGGAATTCTCCGAAGAATCGTCGTCCGTAGCGAAATTCTTTTTAAAATTTTCCGTAGAATCGCCGACAGAATTTTCAGCATGCGACACAACGGAACTCTCTTTAGAATTCTCCGCCAAATTTTTACTATCCGTAGCGGAGTCTTCTGCGCTTTGCGAAGCAGAATTTTCTTTGGAATTTCGCGCCGAATCAAGCTCAGAATTTTGAGCGTCCGCAATGGAATTCTCTTTAAAATTTTTGGCGTCCGCGGCGGAACTTTCCTTTAAGCTCGCCTGCTCGGCGTCTTGCCGCTCGGCTAAAATTTCGCCGCTTAAGCCAGCGCCCTTTGAAAATAGAATTTTATCGTTAGCGGCACCCTCTTTTTTAGAGCTCTCCGCGGCGCTATTTTTTAAATTTGAATCCGCGCTCTTTAAGCTTGGCTCATCGCTTGCGGCGTCGCTTTTTATATAGGCGTTCGGTGTCATCTTGATCCGCGCGCCCGCGTTTTCATCCAGACTGCCGTAGCCCGCAAACTCCTGCGCCGCGCCGTTTAAGCATAAATTTTCGCCGCGAATCAAAAGATCCTCTTTGAAGCCGTAGTATGCCCGCTGTTCGCTCGCAAGCTCGTACTCGCAGCCGTGCACGATAGCGATCTCGGGGCAGACGTCCGCGCAAAGCCCGCAGTAGACGCAGCGCCCTAAATTTATCGAGTAGTTATCTACCTTTTTGCGGCCGTCGGCGCCGAGGCTGGTCTCCATCGCGATGCAGTTCGCCACGCAGATCTTCTCGCACAAGCCGCATCCGATGCAGCGCTCGCTACCGCTTTCAAGCAGGCGCATTAGCTTGTGCACACCGCGATATCTAGGCGACATAACAAATTTTTCCATAGGATACCGAAGCGTGTGCGAGCCGCCGCGCTTAAACATATTTTTTAGCACCACCCACAGCCCCACGAAAAGCTCGCCGTTAAAGGTGCGGGCTAGGAATCTGCGAAGCTTATCGCCGCTAGATTTAATAGAGGCTCGTTTATCGATCTGGACGTATCTTGCCATCACACCCCTCCTTAAACGATCGCTAGCGCGGTAATTAGCACGCAAGCAAGAGCTAATGGCATGCAGACTTTCCAGCAAAGCCCCATCAGCTGATCGGGACGCAGATGCGGCCACGCCGCGCGCGCCCATAGAAAGCAGAAAAACACGAGGCTTGATTTTAATACCATCATAATGCCGCCGGGGATAAACCAAAACGCGTTAAATCCTCCCAAAAACAGTAGCGTCGTAACGACGGAGTAGGTTATGATATTGGCGTATTCGCCGATAAAAAACATACCCCAGCGCATGCCAGAATACGCCGTACCTGCGCCCGCTACGATCTCGGTTTCGTTTTCGGTAAGGCACAGAGGCGTGCGGTTACACTCTACGAAGGCGGCGATGAGAAATAACGCGAAGCAGACGGGCTCTTTCCAGATAAACCACTTATCTATGCCGCCGCTTTGCGCGCTTACGATGTCGATAAGCGAGAGCGAGCCCGTGATCATCACGATAGGGATTAGGCTAAGCCCATTTATCACCTCAAAGCAGGTGATCTGCAAAAACGCGCGAAACGCGCCTATCGTGCCCCATTTATTGTAGCTCGCAAGCCCTCCGATCAGCAGTCCGTAAACGCAGGTGCCGCTGGCTCCGAGCAGGAATAAAATTCCCACATTTATATCGCTTAAAATCGGCTGTATAGTCCGCCCGCAGATAGTAAACTCCGGCAGCAGCGGCACTACCGAAAGCGCCACGAAAGCTCCCGTAGCCGATATTATCGGCGCGATCTTAAAAAGAAGCTTATTTGCCCGCGCAGGAATCGCGTCCTCTTTTGTAAAAAGCTTTATCATATCCGCACCCACCTGCAAAAGCCCCGCAGGCCCGACCATAGAGGGTCCGATCCTGCGCTGCATAAAGGCAAGCACCTTACGCTCGGCATAGGTCGCAAGCCCCGAGAGCAGCGCGATGACGGCTAAAATCACGAGCGCCTTTAAGACGGTGACTACGAAATAAAATGCACTATCGCTCATCTGCCCTCTCCTTTGGAATTTGAAATTTTCTCGATTTTTACGCCGGCGTAGCGCGAAGTTTTGAAAAATATCTCGCCGCGCAGTTTCTCATCAAAATACGGCAGATACGCCCCGCTAAAGCCTGGATCGATCTTTACGCTAGCGACGATTTCGCGCTTTAAGCTTACGAGCTCCTCTGTGCCGCTTTCGCTATTTTCATTATCAAAGGTACCGACCTTGTGCGCGCTGCTAGAGCGATCCGCTTTTTTCGCACCGCTAGCGCCGCCCTTGTCGCTTTCGTTGCTAGCAGCGCCCGTTTTACGCGCGCAGCTAGTTTTTTCATCATGGCCCGCGCCGTCCGCTTTGTAAATTTTAACGACGTCGCCTGCGCTCACGCCTAAGTTTTCGGCCATGCCGGAACTTAGATACAGTGCGCCCGCTTCGCCCAGAGCGCTGCTTGCGCCGCTAAATTTATTGAATTGATGCAGCGGATTTGCCTCATAGATTAAAATTTCGCCCTCGCCTGCTCTAATCGGCGCGGAAAGCGAAATTTCAAACTCCTCCTCGCTCGCGGCAAGCTCCTTATTTCGCAGCTCATATCCGCGGTGGTTTGCGCCGCCGTTGTCGTAGAAATTTTCTAAATCGTCAAATTTAATCGGCTCAAAATCCGCGCCCAAGCTAGGCGTATAGCCGATCGCATGCTCCGCGCAAACCCCAAGCGCACAGGCGATGTCGTTTAACTCGTATCCGCCGTAATCAAGCGCCGCATTGGTAGGCACTACGCGCTTGTCGTAGTTCGTAAACGTGCCCTCCTGCTGAACCAAGCTAGGCGCGTCCAGATCGGCTTCCAGCACGCCGAAGCTTATATCGCCCGCTTCGTTGTAGCCTAGCGTCTCACCCGCGCTCATTTGCGCGCTAAGCTCACAGATGAGCGCGACGCCAAGGCTGTTCGTGCGCGGCGGCACCACTAGCACTTTTAGCGGCGTGTAGCGCTGCACCAAACCCGCTAGGCGCGCGAGCGCGGCGCTATTTGGCGTGCGGATAAAATCCTCGCCGATGATGAGCGAAAAGCTCTCCTTTTTAGCCAAAAGCTCATCCACTTTCTGCTCGTCCAGCCCGAGCGTGCGGGCGAAATTTGAAATTTTACTTTCCGCGGGATTCTCGGAATTCTGCGCGGAATTTTTTGCGGGATTTTCAGCGCCATCCGCGCTTGCGGAATTTTCGGCACCGCTCGCACTCGCAACATTCTCGGCGCCATTAGCCTCCGTAGAATCCTCAGAATTTTGCGAACCCGCGGATTTCTCGTCTAAATTTTGCTTCGCCGCGGCGCGCGAAATTTTAAATTCCGCCGCGAGTTTCGCATCCAGCCACTCAGGCAAATCATGTCCGAATTTCTGCAAGATCCAAAGCAGGATCTGTGCCTCCAAGCCCGCAGCGTGCGGCTGATGGATGAAATTTTTACCAAAGCCCTTAATGCCCTCGTCGCAAAATGGATGAAAATAGATCCCGCCTGCCTTATTTAGCTTGCAGGCGCTGTTTACCGCATAGCCTAGATTTGGAGCGTCGCTGCGCAAAAACGTGCCGCAAACGACGATGAAATCGCTATTTTTAATCGTCTGCGAATCCGCATTATAAAATTTCGTGCCGCTAAGCTTTGAAAATTCGCGCAGGAATTTTTGATAGGCAAGCGCTTCGTCGTTGATCAAAGCGAGTTTAAATTTTTGCCGCAAAAGCTCTAAAATCCGAGCTTCCTCATTGGTGATGAAGCTATTAAATTTAATATTTTTGATCTCGCCGTCCTCGATGCCGCGCACGATGCGGTTAAAAACCGCTTCGTTTTTGCTCGCCCGCTCGTTTGAGAAATCCCAGCCGAAGCGTGCTGCAGCATGCAGGACGCTAAAATTTATGTCGCTGCTAACGCGATAAATTTTTTCACGCGGCTCGCCTATGCCGCGGCGCTTGATCTCGTAATAAAGTAGCTCGCAATCGCTGCTATGCGGGTTGGAAGCGGGGATTTGACGCAGCTCCCAGGCGTTTGAAACGTATTTAAACGCGCTCTCTACCAGAGCCCCCGTCGGGCAGACGGCCGCGCTCTCGCCGTAGTTTACGCAATCATCCTCTTCGTTAACCCGCGCGATTAGACTTTTTTGAAGCTTGTTCCACACGGCGTAGGCGTCTTTGGGCATCGCGTCCTTTAGCTCCTTACTAAGCGCGTCTCCGCCGCGCGGAACGAGCTTAAACGCATCTACGCCCAAGCGGTCCTTCGCGGCGGTAATACAGCGCTCGCAGACGATACAAAGGCTAGGATCGTAGCTCAAATATCCCCAATCCTGCACCTCGCGCGCCGTATCGCGGATAGCATAGCTTTGGGTATTTGTGCGCATCAGATGGGCTAAATTTTGAAGCTCGCACTCGCCGCTTTGATCGCAAACCCCGCACGCCATCGGATGGTTGATGCAATAAACCTGCGTAATCGCCTCGCGCTCGGCGTCGATCTCGGGGCTGCGGCTGTAAACGACCATGCCGTCTTTGGCTTTAGCGTTGCAGCTATAGACGCGCTTGCCGTCCGCTTCGACCATACAAAGCCTGCATGCAAGCGTCGGCGTACCGCCGCTTAGATAACAAAGCGCAGGAATAAAAACGCCGCAGCGACGCGCGACCTGCAAGATATACTCGCCCTCGTCGCACTCGCAAGCTTTACCGTCGATCGTGATCTTTGCCATTTTAAACCTTAGAAATTTCTGCGAGTTCGAAATTATAACCGCCAAAGCCATGCCCGCCCGAGCCCAAAAGCGCGATCGTGCCCTTTAGCTCCTCATCCAAAATAAATTCTTTTTCCAAATTTAAATGCGGCGTTTTGATACGGACGCGATCGCCGCCCTTGATCTTTGCGACCATGCTAAAATACCTTCCGCCGATTAGTCGGTCGTCCGCATCGTGTTTGAAAACCACGGCGCCGTCGAAATTCTCAGGCTCTTTAAGGGGTCTTAAATTTGCCCGCCCTTGCGCGCCCAAATCCGCTTGCTCGCCGCGTAAGCTTAAAATTTTAATCCCGAATTTCGCCGCTATGAGAGATAGAAATGCTTTGATATTTTCCGCGTCCGGATGAGTTTGAATGAGCGCATCGTCGATCAAAAGCGCGTCGCAGCCGCTTTGTAGAAACTCCGCGATCTGCTCGATCTCCTCCTCGCCCACGCTGCTTTCGCCGCTTAGATACTCCAGATCCAGCTCCGCGAAATAGGGCTCGTCGCAAAAACTAGCGCAGATTAGCGCCAGCACGAAGCTTTGCGCGCCGATCTCACATTTTATGAGTTCACCGGGCAGCTTCGGATCTTGCAGCGGCGATACGCTTAAAATTTCAGCGCTCTTAAAACCTTCTGCAAGCGCGGGATTTTGCAAGCTAAGCAACGACGCGAAATTTAAAATTTTCATCCTCTCCCCTTTTTGGCGACGACCATCCAATCGACTTGGTTATAGCGGATCGAGCTTAAAAGCGTAGAATTTAGCCCCTCCACCAGATCGGCGCTCTTTTGAACCGCGCTGAAATCGCCCATCTCAAACATAAAGATCATCGTCTCGCCGCGAGCGGAATTTTTTAAAATTTCGCCCATGCGGTTTAAAAATTTATCACCCAGATGCCTCAAATCGTAGCGCTTCATCGATCCACCTCACCTAAGATAATATTCGTACTGCCGATGATCGCCGCGGCGTCGGCAAGATACTGCCCGGGTAAAATTTCCTCATAGACCGCGCAGTGCCAAAAGCTCGGCGTGCGGATCTTAAGGCGGTACGGGCGGCTTTGCCCCATCGAGCGGATATAAAATCCAAGCTCGCCCTTAGGACTCTCGCTCGCGGCGTAAATTTCGCCCACGGGCGGGCGCAAGCCCTGCGTAACCAGCACAAAATGCTGCATCAGCGAGTAGTTTTGCGTCATAATCTGCTCTTTGTTAGGATTTACGTAAGCGGGATCGATCGCTAAAATTTGCGGATCGCTTAGCGGATAGTGTTTCGCGCACTGGCGCAAAATTTTAAGGCTCTCGCGCATCTCCGCCATATAGCACTTATAGCGCGCGTAGCAGTCGCCTTCGCTCGCATACGGCACGTCAAAATCAAGCTCGTCGTAGATGAGATAGGGCTCCTCTTTTCGGATATCCCACGCATGCCCGCTAGCGCGGAGCGTCACGCCGCTACAGCCGCAGCTAAGAGCGTCTTCGTGCGAGATCACGCCCACGCCTTCGGTTCGCATCAGCCAAATTCTATTGGTATCGAGCATATCTTCAAGCTCTTTAATGTCGCTTGGAAATTCGTCGCAAAATTTCAACATCTCTTCTAACCAGCCGTTAGGCAGATCCAAAAACACGCCGCCGATTTTGATATTATTGTGCGTAAGGCGCGCGCCGCAGTATTTTTCTATGAGATCGAGTATGTATTCGCGCGAGCGAAAGCAGTATAGAAACACCGTCATCGCGCCGATGTCAAGCGCGTGCGTACCCAAAAACAGAAGGTGCGAGCTGATGCGATTAAGCTCCAATAAGATCGTGCGGATGATCTGTGCGCGGCGCGGCACTTCGATGCCACAGAGCTTCTCGACCGCGGCGCAAAAGCCATAGTTGTTCGAGCCCGATGCGACGTAATCGATGCGATCTGTTACGGGGACGAACTCCGCGTAGATCATATTTTCTGCCATCTTTTCGATGCCTCGGTGCATGTAGCCCACGCCGGGGTGCGCGCGCACGATGCGCTCGCCGTCAAGCTCCAGCACGAGCTTTAGCTGGCCGTGCGCGCTTGGATGCTGCGGACCGAAATTTAAGATCATATTCGCACCCTCGCGCTCGTACTCGATGTTTTCGAAAAACGGTCTTAGCTTGCTTGGATTTTGCATTATTTTCTCTTTGTGATGATCTTGTAAATTCCGCGTTTAACGCGTTTTACGAAGCGCACGCCGCCCTCTTCCTGATATTCTTGTAAAATTTTATCTTGCGGCCTAGGCTCGCCATAACCGCTCTCGTGATAGAGCCGCGCGAAGTTAAAGGTATCTTTTTCATCTACGAATGCGGAATTTCGGTTCTCTTCGCCGATTAGTTCGCGCGCGCCAACCCCAAAAATTTTATCCACCTCGTACCACTTGGCAAACTCGTCTCCTTGCAGCGGATAGGATTTCAAAAGCGGATGTCCGAACCAATCATCGGGCATTATTAGGCGTGCCAGGTTCGGATGATTTTCAATCCAAACGCCCATCATATCGTATAGCTCGCGCTCCGCCCAGTTCGCGCTTTTGTAGATGCCCGCAGCGCTTTGCAAAAAGCTCTCGTTCGGCACGAAGCACTTTAGTCGCGCGCGGCGCGCTCTTTTGATATCCAAAAGCTGATAAAAAACCTCGATGCCGCCGCGAGCCTCGGTAAAATCTACGCCGCTTAGCTCGCATAAAATTTCGTATCCCGCGCTCTTAAGCGCACGCAGCGCCGCTAAATTTTGCGCAGGCTCCACGTAGAGCACGAGAGTGTTAAATTCCACGTATGAGTTTAAAATTTGGATGCCTTCAAGCGCGCCTAGATCGTCTTTGAAATCGCTCTCGTTTGCGCTGGATTTAGGCGTTTCCTCGGGGATGAAAAATCTGTCTTTGTAGTAATTTTTTTTACTCTGATCGCCTTTGGGATTAAATTTTCTCATCAGATCAGCCTTTTTGCTTTCTGCGCGCGGCGCGGGGTTTGGGTGCGGATCTTTTTTTGCAGCACCATTAGCGCAAACTGCAGCGTCTCGGGGCGCGGCGCGCATCCGGGCAGATAGATATCAACTGGCACTATTCGGTCACAGCCTTGAACGGTCGCGTAGGTATTAAACATCCCTCCGGTATTGGCGCAGCTGCCCATGCTGATGACCCATTTGGGCTCTGGCATCGCGTCGTATAGGCGGCGAGTAAACTCGGCGTGCTTTTTGCTAAGCGTACCTGCGATTATCATCACATCCGATTGCTTGGCGCTTGCGCGAAATATCGTGCCGAAGCGGTCAAAGTCAAATCTGCCCGCGCCCGCCGCCATCATCTCGATCGCGCAGCACGCAAGCCCGTACGTCATCGCCCACAAGGAGTTACTCCTGCCCCACGCAATCAGCTTATCGACGGTGGTAAGAACTACGGGAAGCCCGTTTTCGCGCGCGTAGTTTATCTTATGCTCTGCCAATTTAGCGCTCCTTTTTTCCAGGCGTAGATGAAACCGATGCCTAATAATACGATGAAAAACGCCATCTCCACGAGCCCGAACACGCCTAAAATTTTAAAATTTACCGCCCAGGGAAACATAAAGATAATTTCGACGTCAAAAAGTATGAAAAGCACGGCTATCAAAAAAAAGTGGGAGTTCATTCGGTTGGGCTGTTTGACGGCCTCGGGTCCGCTTTCGTAAATTTCGCCCTTTAGCCGCTCGTCGCGCCTATCTGCTAAACGCGAGCCTACCAAAGAGGATAATTTAACGATGAGCGAAAAGACGCAAAAAGCCAGGATTAGCATTACGAATATTCCGAAATACGGGCTTTGCAGCGGAATTCTAGACATTTTTCGCCTCGGTTTTAAAATTTAATGTGGATTGTAACGAAGTATTGATTTAATAAAGCTTAGCGCGCGCCACTAAATTCGCTTTTAAAAGTAAAATTTAATATACCTCTCTCGTGCGATTTAGTGGGGATTAAGGCGCGTGTGGTAAAATTTCGCGGATTTTAAGGGAGAGCTATGAAATCTAGCAAGATAAGTCTCATTTTCTACGGCATATTCTGCGGCGTAACAATCTATTTTCTTATCTGGGGATTCGGTTTTATAGGAAGCGGCGATAAAATGCTATTTTTAGTTTCGGTATTTTTGGGCATCTTTATGGCCTTTAATATCGGCGGAAACGACGTGGCAAATTCCTTCGGCACCAGCGTCGGAAGCGGCACCCTTAGTATCGCGCAAGCTCTTTGTATCGCGGCGGTATTTGAAGCAAGCGGCGCTGTAATCGCAGGCGGCGAAGTAACCTCGACGATCCGCAGCGGCATAATCGATCTTAGCAAAATGGACGTACATCCTAGGGATTTTATCTACGTAATGATGAGCGCGCTTTTTGCGGCGGGCGCGTGGCTGCTTTTTGCCAGCAGAAAGGGTTTGCCAGTATCTACTACGCATGCAATCATCGGCGGTATCGTGGGCTCGGGGCTTACGCTAGGCGCCCTGCTTAATACCGCAGAGACTTCCGCATTGTGGCTCGTGCAGTGGGATAAGATCGGCAAAATAGCGATCTCTTGGGTACTCTCGCCGATTTTGGGCGGAGTGATCTCCTTTGGAATTTTCTGGCTCATCAAACATTATATTTTGGATTACAACCGCTACGCTCAAATAAAGATCGACCGCATAAAGCGCGAAAAAAAATCTCTCCGCAAGCTGCATAAAAAGACCTTCGAGACCCTGGACGACATTCAAAAGATCGCCTATGCAGAAGCGCTAAATCACGATATCTACGCGATGCGCGATCCCGATTTCGACCCAAGCGAGCTGGATAGCGAGTATTATAAAAAGGTGATCGAGCTTGATGCCAAAAAAGAGAAGCTCAAATCCCACAAGGCCCTAGAGTACGGGATTCCTGCCGTAGCGGGTATCGGCGCTTTCGTAATCTCGGCGATGCTGATATTTAAGGGGCTGCATAATCTAAATTTCGGGCTTACGAATTTTTACAACTACCTCATCATCGGTATGTCGACGCTGATTACTTGGCTTTTGATGTTTATTTTCGCTAAAACCCTGCGCCGCTCAAATTTAAACAAATCCGCGTTTTTGATGTTTAGCTGGCTGCAAGTACTCACCGCTAGCGGCTTTGCGTTTTCGCACGGCAGTAACGACATCGCAAACGCCGTGGGCCCGTTCGCCGCCATCATCGATACGATGGCTACGAATAGTATCAATCCCTCCACTCCCGTGCCGCAGCAGATTATGATAATGTTCGCAGTAGCCCTCATAGCGGGGCTTTGGTTCATCGGCAAAGAGGTAATCGCCACCGTAGGCACCAATCTTACGAAAATTCACCCCGCCTCGGGCTTTAGCGCCGAGCTCGCAAGCGCTGTCGTCGTCATGGCGGCATCGGTGCTGGGGCTGCCGATCTCCTCGACCCACGTGCTAATCGGCGCGATTTTGGGAATCGGCTTGGTAAATCACAGCACGAACTGGTCTCTGATGAAGCCGATCGGGCTAGCGTGGATCATCACCCTGCCCGTCTCGGCGCTGCTTTCGGCGTTTGCATTCGTGCTTTTGCGCCACGTATTTTAGGCTAAATTTTAAAAATCCGCTTCCCGGAATTTTAAAATTTCGCAAAATTCTACGCAGGCTAAATTTTAAAATTTTACAGCACCGAAGCGAGTAAATTTTACAGCTCCTATTGCGACCGCACACCACATAAAACTCGCTAACGGCGGCACAGATTTCGCCCACATGCCCTGTAAAATTTAATAAAATTTTAGCTACAATCGCGCTTTTAAATTTAGGAAAGCTATGAGTAAATTTGAAATTTTTAGATCCACCCTCGCCGTGATGATGGGCTACGTGCCGCTAGGGCTGGCGTTTGGTATCTACGGCATCAGCCAAGACCTGCCCGTATGGGCGCTGGCGCTAACCTCACTGCTAATCTACGCAGGAAGCGTGGAGTTTGTGCTGATCGCCTTCATCGTAACCCACGCCTCGCTCGTAGATACCTTCGTCGTGGCGTTTTTGCTAAATTTTCGCCATTTTTTCTACACGATGTCGCTGTTGGACGAGCTGCGCTTCGTGCGTCATAAAATTTACGCCGTATATGCCCTTACGGATGAAACCTTTGCGCTGCTAAAAGCGCGCGCGTTTTTGCGCCCCGAGGAGCTTAGCGGCGAACAGCCCGTAACGCCGCAAAGACTAAAAGAGCTTGATCTGTTCTATAATCTAACCGCGGTATTAAATCAGTCCTATTGGGTCGCGGGCGTCGTTGTAGGAGCCGTTTTGGGAGTAAGCTTGAAGCTTGATTTTAGCGGAGTAGAGTTTAGCCTGACTGCGCTTTTTGCGATGCTAACCTATGAGGTTTTTAAAGCAAATCCGCAATACAAAGTGCTATTGCTGGGCTTTGCCTGCGCATTTGCGGGGCTTTTTATCTTTCCTACAAAATACTTTTTATTCGGCACTCTGATCTTTGGCACAGGGGTTTTGCTGCTCTTTCGTAAATACTTCGAGCGACCTTCGCGTACGGGACGCAGGCTGCGAAAATTCCTAAAAAGGAGCAGGTAGTGGAAATTTTGCCCTATATCTTCCTGGCCTCGCTCGCTACGATTTTGACGCGATTTTTGCCGCTGCTGCTTTTTAAGAAAAAGACCGCGAGTCCAAGCTTATCATATCTGCAGAAAAACTCGGGCCTTTTGATAATGGTCGTTTTGACGATCTATGCGCTTAAGACGATGCTGCCTAGCTTCTCAGGCGAGCGGGCTTTTAGCACGGACGTGCTGCAAACGGCGATGCTGCTATTTTGCCTAATTATGGCGTTTGCCGTGCATGCTAAATTTCGCAATTCCCTCGTTACGATAGCGCTTCCTACGCTAATATATATGGCGGCGCTACGCTTTTTATTAAATTATTGATAAATTTATAAGTTAGTTTTCGATAAACTTCAAAAATTAGTTTTTAAGTTTAAAAAAGGTTAAAGTTTTATGAATTTTATCAGTCAAATGGTGCATAGCTTCGCCAAAAAATACGCCGCCGACACCATGCAAAAATCCCTATACAACTCCCTTAGAATCGACATCACGCAAGAGAACATCGCTAAAATTCCAAACCCCGATAAAAAATATATGCTCTATATGCACGTGCCCTTCTGCCACACGTTTTGCCCGTACTGCTCTTTTCACAAATACGCCTACGAGCGCAGCGCGTGCAAGGCGTATTTCGGCGCGCTACGCACCGAGATGCAGCGCACGAAGGACGCAGGCTACGACTTTGAGACGCTTTATGTAGGCGGCGGCACGACGCTCATCGACGAGGATGAGCTAGCACGCACGCTGGAGCTTGCCAAGTCGCTTTTTAGCATCAAAGAGGTCTCGTGCGAGAGCGATCCCAACCACATCGAGCCTGAGAGCTTGCTGCGATTTCGCGGGCTAATAGACCGCCTAAGCGTGGGGGTTCAGAGCTTTGATGACGATATTTTACGCAAAGCTTCGCGCTACGACAAATTCGGCTCGGGCGAAATTCTGCAAGAAAAGCTATTCCGAGCAGTCGGAATTCTACCGATTTTAAGCCTGGATCTGATCTTCAACTTTCCGTTTCAAACTCGCGAAATTTTACTTCGCGACATCGAAGCGGCAAAGGCGGTAAAACCGGAGCAGATCACGCTGTATCCGCTGATGAAATCGCCTTTGATGCGCGATCAAATAGCGCGAAGTCTCGGCGTTAGCAACATAGACCGCGAAGAGGAATTTTACTCCATCATCTGCAAAGAATTTTCTAGCTGGCACCGCAGCAACGCATGGGCCTTCGCTCGCGAGAAATCAAACATCAACGACGAATACGTGGGCACGAATCACGAATACGTAGGCATCGGAAGCGGCGCGTTTAGCTTTTTAGGCGGCAGGCTGCTCGTAAATGCGTTCAACCTCGAAGAGTACGCAAGCAGGGTGCGCAAAAACGAAAGTACCGTCATCGCCACCTGCGATTTTAGCAGATCCGAGCGCGCAAAATACCTCTTTTTGACCGAGCTTTTCAACGGCGAGATCGATATCGCTAAATTTAACGCCGCGAACGATCTAAATTTGCGTCGCGAACTGGGCAGAGAGCTTAGCCTGCTAAGGCTTGCAGGAGCCGTGCGGATCGAGGGCGAGATCATCCGCACGACGGAATTCGGCGCGTATTTGTGCCTTGTTTTGATGAAGGAATTTTACACCGGCATGGACAAGGTGCGCGCAGCGTTTCGCGACGATGCCAAGATTAAGCGTGCAAAACAGCTCATCATCATGGACGAAAGCGAATCCGCCGCAACTGGCGCGGCAAAAAGCGAGATAGCCTCGTAAATTTTGCGCCCGACCGCTACTAGCGCTTAGGCGCATCCGCGACTTGAGCACAAATACCGTCCGGCATTAAAACACAAACGAATTTTTGATTTCAAAATTTAGGAAACGCCGCAATGAAACGCAGAGCAATTAAACTATTCATTTTATTTCTGTTTTTTGTCCTTGTATTTGAGCTCTTTGGCAATCTTTTTAATTTCGGTCGCTTCCCGTTTCATAAGAGCTGTGAGGCATTTATGATGATAAACCGCTATGATAGTGGGTATCCAAACGATAAGTGCATAATGCAGCTTATGGATGAAAATCGAACGGGTGATCTTTCGCTATATTATCTTAAAACCAGATGCAATCAAGAGGAGCCATTGTCCGAACTGGATGAAAAAGCTATAAAATTTTTAAATATTCCGAACTCGAAGATAATTACCGTAAATAAGGATGGTATAGAAAAGAAATTTTTAATAAGCGATTAAATTTAAATAGCAAAGAAGCCCTGCTTCAATTGCAATATCAAAGCCTAACAAATCGAGAATTTTAAAATTTATAAAATTAAAGGAGGAGTAATGAGTAATCTAAAACTCATACAAAACTGGTACGCTTCCAAATGCGACGGAGAATGGGAGCATGAATATGGCCTTACGCTAGAAACGGTCGATAATCCCGGTTGGTGGATTGAAATCGATGGCGAGAGCGGGAAAAAGCCGATCAAAATAAATATCGATAGAGATGACGAGGATTGGTTTTTCATCAATGCCACGGAAAACGAACTCAAAGGAAGTTGCGGAGCCGAAAATTTAGAGGAATTATTGGAATACGTGGTAAAATGGCTAACGGATTAAAATTTAGCAAGACAAATAAAGGAGCCTAGATGATCGAAGTCGAGATAAAAAACGAATCCTGCAAAAAGACCGAAGTTACGCTTGCAAATATCGAAATTATTAAGGACGCCGTAAAGGAATTTGCCTATAAAAGCTTTAAGGGCAGCTATCTGTTTTTTGATATTTACGGCGAGATAGATAGGGATTTTCGCGTGCTTGGAGCAATAGGTGAAGGAGATGAAAACAATATCGGAAAAATAGATCTTAAAAAATATGAAAAAAGCTCCGTAGGCGCCACCGACATATCGCAAGATATAAAGGGCGCGAAATTCTGCACCTTTTTCAAGCTGGATCAAAGTGAAATTTTAAAGCAAATATTATATTATATAGCCTATGAAAGATTTGAAGGCGGCTATTACGCAAAGGGTAAATTTATAGGCAAAAATAGAGACGATCTTATTTTTGTCGGCATCTGCGGCGATGTAAAAAATTGCGCCGAAATAAAGAGCGTCGATTTAGATGAAATAATAAAAAGTATGCCTAAACTCTCGGAATCAAATAATTTTTATATTAGCGAGTTTATATGAGATCAATTAAACGGATTGATGAGGTAAATTTTATATCGCCAACCGATTAAATTTAAAAAGGAGATACTATGAAATTTAAAATTTTAAAACCGAATGAACTATACGGCTGGGTTTTTAACAAAGATGAAGAACTTTATAAGGCTTTAGGATTTGATTGCTGGATGGATTCGTTTATTCGCATATTAGCTCAAATTCCCGGTACCAGAAAAAAAGATATTTTGGATTACCTTGAATATGAAATCTTTGATTGGTACGAATGGTTTGAACTACATGGGATTATCCAAAGCGACTATAAGCTAGCGGACGAAGATAATCCTGAAATTTCAGCCTATCCGACATACGCGGGAGAGTATTTCGGAGTAATGGGTCAGCTGTTTTTAGGGGGTATGATAGACTTCGGCATAGAGGGCGAAAATTTAAGAAAGGAATGGGCTGACTTAGATACGAATTTATCCAAGATCGATCTAGGGATGTCGCTTTATGAGAAGTGGATCTATTTTAGAGATAATTTCTTTTTTGGGTATAAATTTTTAGAGGAGGAGAACATAACTCCCAAAGCAGAAATAACCTGGAAAAATCCCGATACCTGGAGTAGATTTAGTCACTGGATATGTATGACTAAGGCGGGCAAAGAGTATCGTGATAAAATTTTAAAGCCGAGGCTTTATGAAAAGTATAAGGATGTGGTTATAGAGGTGTAATTTAGCGATTATAATAACGAAAATTTATTATGAACATGTTTAATCTAGCAAGCAAAAAAGGACTTTGAATGACTATCTTACCAATATCAACCTTCGACAATGATTTACAAAGAGGCGATATTATAAAATTTAACGACGATGAGTTTATGGTCTGCGATGAGCGATGTTTCTGGACAGAAAATCCTTGCCTTTTAAATTTAAAAGATACCAGATATTTTGAGCTTTCGGATGAGATGCTATCAAGCAAAGCGGGGTTTGTCGTGGATAAGGAGCAATTGATTCGTAATTTAGCAAATTTCGGTATCAATGCGGACCCCCAGGAGGTATTTATATGCTCCGATAATTATCTTAGTAGCGATGAACTAAAAGATTACAAAGAAGATTGCGACGAAACAATCCCTGGTTTCAGACTGATAAAACCTAGGGATAAATTCGGACGCAATAGATGCATAAAGACAAATTTGATAGAAAAGCTTAGTATTCCTCTCTTGAAATTCCTCGGAAAGATCAAGGTCGGAGATATTATCGAATGTAGAAAATCCTGCTATCCATACGAGAAAAATGTAAGCTTTATCGTAGTAAAAGCAAAAGACGATGATGGAGTAAATTTTATAAAATTGATCGTAATTAGCGGCTACAAGGCGGGTTTATGGGTTCTGCCGTTTTTATTTAAAACAGATAAAAATATGGTAGAAGCAAACTGGCTAATTAAAAATTGGAAATATATTTTTTATAGGTGCTGTGATATAAGACATACTTATGTAAATTTACAAAACCGAAAAGAGATTTTAAATTTTACCGATAAGCAACTGGAAAATTTTATAAAAATTAAGCGAAAGATATTTAAATTTAAAAATAAAAGGAAAGGCTTTTGAGTAAACTATTGATAGCAACAGCTATGAAAGGTATAAATTTAGTAAGATATATTGCTGCTGAAGGTAGAGCTTACAAGAAAGCTAATGTCCATAATAGAACGCTTAAGGAAATAAGGAAAATAATAGGACTAATGAGTAAACCGGGTTTTGTGGAACAATAAAGAGAGATATAAAAACGATGAAATTTATAAGACGGCTTTCTTACTTTATCCTTACGCGCTTATCAGCTGCCGCCCTACTTCCCGATACTCCGTCGCTTCTTAAAATTTCAGACGCAGACGCTAGATATACGCGCATTCAATTGCCGCGCGAAATTCTAAAGCTCCGCGTGAAATTTTAAAATTTCAAATCCTTTGCGCCTTGCTAAATTTCTAAATTTTACAGTTTCAAATTTCGCGGATTAAACTCCGCGCTAAGATTATCGTATAAAGCAAACAGGCTCCAAGCGCGGTAAACGAACTTCTAAATTTCGCCGCGCGCCCGCTTTAATGCAAGCAGCCGCTTCGCGCGAGCGGGCACTTTGCGCGCAGCTTTAGACTACGCGGGCGGCAGCGCGAAGCAACAGGAAGTAGCTATACGGCGAAATTTACGCCAAAGCCTCGCCGCGAGCTTTATTTAAGCACCTTGCCTAAAATTCCTGCACCTTTGCCGACGGCGCTGTCGCGAAGCGCGCTTTCTTTTTCTCTCATCACCGCAAATAGCCCGTCCAGCGTCTTTTGCGTGATGTAATCGTTCAAATCCTCACCCTGCTTAGGCAGATACTCGCTCGCGCCCAGCCCGCGCGCGATGTTTTGCACCGCTTCATTGCCTGCGATCTTGTTTTGCGCGAAGGAATTTAGCCCGTTATACGCCGTTGCAAAGCTGTTTTTACTCATCATATCGCTTACGATCGGCCTAAAAACCGCCCGCAGCTTCGCACCCGACTTGCTCTGCAAATACTCGCTAAGCGCCGTATCGCCGCCGCCGATGAGCTTTTTAACGTCGTCGTCGCTCATCGATTTCAGATCTTGCAAAAATATCTTGCTCGCGCCGCTCACCGCCTTGGTAGCGGCATCGTTCATACTCACGACGAGTTCGCGCTCCCATTTATCGCCGCCCACCTTTCTCGCAAGTTTCGCAGCAGCCTTCAGCGAAGGAGGAAGCTCGATTTTAGCGGTCTTACTGTGGATATAGCCCTTGGTAAGCTCGGCTACGGCGCGGTTCGTAGCGGAAGCGAGCAGATCCTTGTAGTTTCCGCTCCTAGTCGCACCGAGCGCGTCCGCGCCCTGCTTTAGAATATCCGTCACGTCCGCATGCGCAAGAGACAGCCCCGCAGCGGCGAGCAAAATCATAAATTTTTTCATATTGCAACCTTTGGATAAAATTTGCGCCATTATGCCAAACTGCGGTAAACGCTCAGCCCGTTTGGCTGGGCGGTCTTTGTCATGCTTGCGACTAAATTTTAAAAGCATCGCTACGACGAGCTAAAATTTTAAAACCGCACTGCTTGGAGCTATTTAAATTTACGCAGCGCAAACGATGCCAACGCAAGGCACATAAAGCAAATTATAGCGATGAGCGGGCTATATCCTCGGCGCAAACGATTAAAATTTTATCAAGCCCGCCGCAGCCAAAAAGCTCGCCGCAAATTTAAAGAGCTAAATTTAAAAGCGAGCTGCCGCTTTGGGCAAAAACAAGTAAGCTTAAACCAGACCTTGATCCAGCATCGCATCGGCTACGCGGCGAAAGCCCGCGATGTTTGAGCCTAGCACGAGATTACCCTCCGCGCCGAATTCCTTCGAGGTTTCATAGCTGGTGCGAAATATGTGGCGCATGATCTCGCGCAGCTTGCTATCGACCTCCTCGAAGCTCCATGACGCCATCTGCGCGTTTTGCGCCATTTCAAGCCCGCTCGTAGCTACGCCGCCAGCATTCGCCGCTTTGGCAGGGCCGAAAAGAAAGTCTTTTTGCGCGAGCATAAAATCGATCGCTTCAAGCGTACTTGGCATATTCGCGCCCTCGCAAACCATGCGACATCCGTTGGCATAGAGAGTCTTTACATCTTGCAGATTAAGCTCGTTTTGCGTAGCGCTCGGAAACGCCGCGTCGCACGGCACGCTCCACACGCCGTTGCGGCCTGCGGGATAGGCGCTTACGGGGATAAATTTTGCGTTAGGACGCTCTTTAATATATTCGCAAAGCCCCACGCGCAGTTGCTCTTTTAGCTTTTTAAGAAGCATTACGTCGATTCCATCGGCATCATAGATAAAGCCCGTAGAATCGCTTACTGTAACGGGCTTAGCCTGCATTTGATAGAGCTTTTCGGCGGTGTAGATCGCGACGTTGCCGGCGCCCGAGATCGTGCAAATTTTGCCGTGCAGCGAATCGCCTCTGGTAGCGAGCATCTCGTTTGCAAAATAGACCGATCCGTAGCCCGTAGCTTCAGTGCGCGCGAGGCTGCCGCCCCAGCTTAGCCCCTTGCCCGTAAGCGCGCCGTCGAATCTGCGGGTGAGCTTTTTATATGCGCCGTACATATAGCCGATCTCGCGGCCGCCCACGCCGATGTCACCCGCGGGCACGTCGGTATTGGAGCTGATTAGGCGGTGAAGCTCAAGCATAAAAGCTTGGCAAAATCTCATAATCTCGCCGTCGCTCTTGCCCTTGGGATCGAAATTTGCGCCGCCTTTTGCGCCGCCGATATTAAGACCCGTGAGGGAATTTTTAAAAATTTGCTCAAACCCTAAAAATTTTAAAACGCCCAAATTTACGCTCGGATGAAAGCGCAGTCCGCCTTTGTAAGGGCCCAGAGCGGAGTTGAACTCTATGCGATATCCCGTATGCACGCAGGGCTCGCCGCCGTCGCTCATATAGACGACGCGAAACATCATCGTGCGCTCGGGCGCCAAAATGCGCTCTAAAATTTTATTTTTCACATACCTCTCGTCGCGCTTTAGAAGCGGTATGAGCGAGTATAAAATTTCGGTCGATGCCTGGATAAAGACCTCCTGACCGGGATTGGCGCGCTTTAAATTTAACAGCAAGCCGTCGATGTAAGACTTCATAGTTCCTCCTTTTGAATTGGATTAAATTTTAATTTTTTGGCTTTAGCGATAAATTTTTTCAGCGCCAGCTCCTCGCGGACGCCGATCTCATAGCCTATAAATTTCAAATAATTTAAAATTTCACGCTCTTTTATGCCGCGCGAAAGGGCGTAGCTTTGCAGGATATATCTTGGAATTTTAATGCGCGAACGTAAAAATTCCGTCGCCAGGCGCGCGTAAGCCTTATCGTTTTTCACGCAGCACAGCCGCCCAAAAACAAAGGGCAAGCCCGTGCGCTGCTGCCAAATTTCGCCCAGATCGTAGAATTTATCCTTGCCCTGCGAAAGCAGAGCCTTTAGAGCATTATCGCCGATTAGCACCTCGCCGCTAAGTTCCAGCACGCGGGCTAGCATATTTGAGCTCATCGACGCGGGATCGAGCCTGGGCGCCGAGTTTTTGCGCACGAGTACGCTTAGCACTTCGCGCTTTGCGACGATTCCAAGAGGCAGCCTGCGGTATTTTGCGCGGCGGCTTTCGATGCTGGAGATTACCGCGGCATCTATGCGCCTATAATAAAGATCGGCGCAGAGTTTGCTCGGCACCCCTTTTTTAAATTCTATCGATTTTTTAACATAGGACGGCAGCGGAAGTGATTTTAAAAATACGTGAAATGGGAGCAAATTTAGATAATCAATTTTGCCTAATAACATAACTTTCTCCGAATTTAGCGCAGGAAAAGAGGTTAAATTCCGGCGCTAAATCGGAATTTAACCAAAAAATTTCAGGATTTATTTGACCTCGGTGATCGGGATAGATTTGTATTTGCTAAACTCCACTATGCCCTCACCTTTTTTGAAGTGGATGCTCACTCCGTCTTTATTCTCCATATAGATGCCGTCGGCGGCGCGCTCGCGCTTGAGGTCGTAGCTTTTGCCGCTATCGTCCTTTAACACGGCGGTATTGAAATCGTCGTTTGAGCTAAGCGAAAGTTTTTTGCCCTTGTCATCGACGAAATAGAAGGTCTTTGCGTTCTCTTTGGTTATGGTTTTTTCGCTCTGTGCTTGCTTATTCATAGCGCTGTCCGGGGATTGGCGGAGCTGGTTTGAGCCGCATCCTAGCAAAACTAACGCCAAAGCGGCGCACGATAGAACTTTAAACATATTTTTCCTTTAAATTGAGGTTGCACTCGTTGATGAGTGATTTTCGGATATCCCAAAGCTTTTGAGAGAGATCCACTTTGTAGCTCTGCGGATGGACGTTGCGAAGGTGCTCAAGCCAAAATTTGCTCTTCTGCTCCTTGCTAAAACGCACGATCTCGCTTACCGTGCGGCGCACGCCTACAAATTTGCCCTCCTTGAAAACGGGGCGTAAGAGCTTATGCGCGCTGAAATTCGTTAAAATTTTACGCTTGTAGGTGTAAAGCGGGTGAAAAATTTCAAGCGGCGCGCTCTCGTCTATGCTCTCGCCGTCAAGCGCGATCAGATCGGCAAGTGCCATGCCGTTATCTTTGTCGTAAAGTCTAAAGACCTGCTTGTAGCCCGGGTTATTGATCTTACGCGGATCGTTTGAAATTTTGATCTTAGCCACGATCTCGCCATCTTTTTCGATACCACTTAGCTTATACACGCCGCCTAGACTCGAACTATCTCCGCCGGTGATGAGCCTCGTGCCGATCCCCCAGCTATCAATTTTGGCATCAAAAAGCTTAAGCTGATCGATCGCGTATTCATCTAGATCATTCGACGCGGTAATCTTTGCGTTCTCAAAGCCCGCAGCGTCGAGCATCTTGCGCGCCTGCTTAGTCAGATACTCCAGATCGCCCGAATCTATGCGGATTCCAAGCGGCTCATGACCGCTCGCGCGCAGCTCTTTAAAAACCTTGATCGCATTCGGCACGCCGCTTGCGAGAGTATCGTAGGTATCGACAAGCAAAAGCGTGCTGTTTGGATAAATTTTAGCGTAGGCGCGAAACGCCTCCAGCTCGCTATCAAAGCTCTGAATCCAAGAGTGCGAGTGGGTGCCGATCGCAGGGACGTCAAATTTCTTTGCGGCGAGCACGTTTGACGTGGCGCTGCAGCCGCCTATAATCGCAGCCTTTGCGCCGTAGATGCCCGCACTTCGCCCCTGAGCGCGGCGCAAGCCAAACTCCATCACCGAATCACCCTTAGCGCTAAAATTGATGCGCGAGCTTTTCGTAGCGATGAGAGTTTGAAAATTTATAGTATTTAAGATCGCAGTCTCGATGAGCTGCGCCTCCATGATATTTGCCTTGACGCGGATAAGCGGCTCGTGCGGAAATACGATCTGCCCCTCATCCATGGCGTAAATTTCGCCGCTAAATTTAAAGCCTCTTAGAAATTCCAAAAATTCAGGCTTAAAGAAATTTAGACTTTTTAGATATGCGATGTCGTCGTCACTAAATTTTAAGTTTTCGATATAATCCACAACCTCGTTTAAGCCGCAAAATATCGCGTAACCGCCGCCGCTTGGGTTTTTACGATAAAAAACGTCAAAAACCGCTGTCTGATCGGGCTTCGTAAAAAAATAGCCCTGCATCATGCTAAGCTGATAAAAATCGGTAAGTAAAGCCAAATCTTTCATTTACGCCTCTTAAATTTAATCTCGCCTCGTGCAGGAGCAAAAAATCACAGCTTTTTAGCTTCCAGGCTCTTTTTATAAGCCGCAGCGTCAAACTCTTTGACGCGAGCGACGCCGTCATCTACCGCAGCTTTTGCAACCGCCGTCGAGATCACGGCAAATACGCGCGGATCGAAAGGATTTGGGATTACGTAGTCTTTGCCAAATTTTAAGCTCTCTTTGCCCAGCATCTTACGGATTTCTGCAGGAACCTCTTCACGAGCAAGATCTGCCATCGCGCGCGCCGCTGCAATTTTCATATTTTCGGTGATCTTTTTGGCTCTTACGTCAAGCGCGCCGCGGAAGATATACGGAAAGCCCAAAACGTTATTGATCTGATTTGCAAAATCGCTTCTGCCGGTGCCTACGATCGCGTCGTTTCTTACTTCCTCGACCTCGCTTGGATAAATTTCCGGTACCGGATTTGCAAGCGCAAAAATGATTGGATGCGGCGCCATAGTCTTTACCATCTCTTTGGTTAAAACGCCCGGCTTGCTAAGACCCAAAAACATATCGGCTCCCCTAATCGCATCCTCTAGCGTGCGATCTGCGGTATCTAGGGCAAATTCTTTCTTTTGCTCGGTAAGATCGGTGCGACCCTTGTGGATCACCCCTTTGGAATCGAGCATTATGATATGTTTGGCGCCTAAATTACGATACATCTTTGCACACGCTATGCCAGCAGCGCCTGAGCCGCTGACTACGATCTTCATATCCTCGATCTTTTTGCCGCTGATAAGGGCTGCATTGATTAGCCCTGCGCCCGTAATCATCGCAGTACCGTGCTGATCGTCGTGCATGACTGGGATATCGACGGCTTTTTGTAGCTCGCGCTCGATCTCGAAGCACTCGGGAGCTTTGATATCCTCTAAATTTATACCGCCGAATGTAGGCGCTATCGCTTTGCAAATTTCAATTATCTTTTTAGGATCTTTTTCATCGATCTCGATGTCAAACGCATCAACGCCGCCGAATTTTTTGAACAAAACCGCCTTGCCCTCCATTACGGGCTTTCCGGCGATCGCGCCGATATCTCCGAGACCCAAAACCGCCGTACCGTTAGTAATGACGGCTACGAGATTGGCTTTATTAGTGTATTTAAACGCAGCCTCGTGATCACCTTCGATCACCTTGCAAGGCTCTGCGACGCCTGGTGTATATGCAAGCGCCAAATCCTCCGCCGTAGCGCACGGCGTTTTTACATTCGTTCCGATTTTACCGCCTATGTGGTACTTCAAAGCCGCTTCAACGTTTACTTTAGCCATTTTATAATCCTTTTTTGATTAAATTTGAAATTCTCGTTTTAACTTCGTCGCTTCCTAAAATTTCACAAATTTCAAAAATCGACGGACTAACGCTGCCTCCCGTGATCGCGACGCGCAGCGGTTGAGCAAGATCCTTTAGCTTGGCGCCGTTTGCGTCCAAAAACCCCATCGTCCTTTCCTCGCACTCCTTTGCATTTAAATTTGCGCTTAGAGTATCCGCAAATTTTGTGAGTAAGCTTAGCGAACTTTCGGTTACAAATTTCTTATACGCCTTCTCGTCATAACAGCTCGGGCGGTTTAGAAGAACCTTAATGCCCTCGGCCATCTCCACTAGCGTCTTTGCGCGCTGTTTGTACTGCTGCGCGATGAGATGTTTTTTCGCGTGCGAGCGGATATCGACGCCGAATTCCACAAGCTGCGTGGCAAGCTCATCATCGCTTGAGCTTTTAATATAATGCGCGTTTAGCCACTCGAGCTTGGTTTGGTTGAAGGTGCTGGCACTCTTGCTGATATGGTTAGGATCAAAGTAGCGCTTCATCTCCTCCATACTAAAAATTTCATCATCCCCGTGGCTCCAGCCCAGGCGCACTAAGAAATTTAGCAGAGCTTGCGGCAGATAGCCCATGCGTTTGTACTCCATCACGTCGGTAGCGCCGTGACGTTTGCTCAACTTGCTGCCGTCGGTGCCGTTGATCATCGCGACATGATAAAATTTAGGGATTTTAAAGCCTAGCGCGTTATACAGCACGATCTGCTTCGGGGTGTTGCTTAGATGATCGTCGCCGCGGATCACGTCCGTGACGCCCATCAGTGCGTCGTCGATCACGACCGTAAAGTTATACGTAGGCGTGCCGTCGCTTCTAGCGATGATGAAATCGTCCAAAATGTCCTCTACGTTAAATTTAATATCGCCTTTGATGCCGTCGTTAAATTCTATCATGCCGCTAAGCGGAGCTTTTATACGCACGACAGGCTCGATCCCTGCAGGTGGCGTACCGGTAAAATCGCGATAGCGGTTATCGTAGCGCGGGCGCTCTTTGCGAGCTTCCTGCTGCGCTCGCAGCTCGTCTAGCTCGTCCTTGCTCATATAGCACTTGTATGCCTTGCCCTCATCTAGCAGCTTTTGGATGTATTGTTTATAAAGATCGAAGCGCGAGCTTTGATATACGATCTGCCCGTCATAGTCCAGATTGCACCACTTAAAGGCTTCCTCGATCGCCTTAGCAGCCTCCTGCGAATTGCGCTTCAGATCAGTGTCCTCTATACGCAGCAGGAATTTGCCGCCGTTTGCTCTAGCGTAAAGATAACTAAAAAGCGCCGTTCTAAGTCCGCCGATATGTAAATATCCCGTAGGACTCGGCGCAAAACGAGTTACTATCATAAAAATTCCTTTGCAAAAATTACCATTTAATGTTATAATCGCGATCTTGTAATTATAAAGCAAAAAGACTAAATAAAGGTTAAAAATGATAAAGAAACTGCTTTTTTCCGCAATGATATGTGCCGTTTGTGCAAATGCCGAAGTAGTAAACGGCGTCATCGCCGTGGTAGATAATGAGCCCATCACCCGCTACGAACTAGCCAAAGTTCAAAAACTAACGGGTGCTTCGCCGCAAGCCGCGATGGAAATTTTAATCGGGCAAAAGCTGCAACAATCCGAGATTAAACGCCGTGGCATCGCGGTAAATGACGCGGAGATCGACGCGAGGCTCAAAGCGATCGCCGATCAAAATAAGCTTAGCTTAGACCAACTCAAAACCGCTGTGCAAAAGCAAGGTATAAACTACGATGACTTTAAAGCAAATATCCGCCGCACACTGCTTGAAGAAAAGCTCTACGGCTCGATATTTGCGGACGTACAGCACCGCACGACCCCCGAAAATGTCAAAAAATTTTATAGCCAAAATAGTTCATTATTCACGACTTTCGACAGCATCACGCTCACCCGCTACATCGCAAAATCTCAGGCTCCGCTCGATAAAATCCGCACAAATCCAAAGCTCCGCCCAAGCGACGTGTATGTGATGAAAGGAACCCTCAAGGCCAATCAAATGGACGAGGGGCTCAAATATATCGTCACAAATGTCGAGCAGGGTAAATTTTCGCCGATAATTCCTACGCGCAACGGATATGAGATGTTTTATGTAAACGACAAAAAAGGGCTTCGTACGCTTGATTTTGACAGCGTGCAAGACAAGGCGATCGAAGGCTACGTGACCTCCGAGCGCAAAAAGGCGATCGCCGAATTCAACGACAGACTCCGCTCAAACGCTAATATCCGCATCATCGAGCGCCCACAGGCAAAAGCGCAAGGCACAAAAACCGCTCCGAAAGTTAAAGTGCAAAAAAGGCGGTAAATTTTAAAATCCGCCGCCGCGTTAAATTTAATCGGAATTTTAAGATATGCTATCGCGAGAAAATATAAATTAGCAGCCTTAATGGCATTCAGTTTTAATAAGAATTCTAAAAACGTGAAATTTAGTTCAAATTTTAAAGGTGCCTAGCGATAATAATCAGTGATTTTACCGAGTTTGTAAGTAAATGACGGTATAATTTGTTGAGATTTTAAAACTTTTAGAAAAATCTTTAATTACCAAGATTTATATAAATTTCTATATCCGATATCTACTTCAATACCGACTTACGAATTAACTACCGATCTAAGTGTTAAAACTCTCATTTGCTCTATGCTTTGATATAAAAATTATTGGCAAACGCAATAAAAATTTAAAATTAATATTTCTAAATTTAAGCATTTTGTAAAAAAAAGGGGGGGTATCATAATTTAAATTTTAAATAAGGAGATCACTTTGAAACTAATCATCAAAGAAAGAGCGGATAAATCTGAAGTTATGAACATCGTCACCCAATATTCTGAGGGAATAAAACTAAGAATTACGAAGATGGAGAATTCACAATATCCGCAAAATTCAGTAGATATCTATATGGGAGATAAGCAATTAACGTCGTTTTGTTGTAACAATGAAGATACAAATAAACTAAAAACCGCATTTGAAAAATTCTCCAATGCTTTAGAAATATGCGTTGAGCTTAACGAGCAAAGAGGCAAAACTTTAGCGAGTTTGCGCGAATTTCCTAACGATAAATAATTTTTAAGGTCTTCTATCATGCGTAAAATAATGTTTTTTCTCATATTGACACTCAGTACTTCGTTTGCCTATGATGCATGCGATAACGAAAGGGTAAAGCGAATTTTACAATATTTAAATGATATTACGGCTAAAAGTGATAATGCATATAACAAGAATCATAGCGACACTTTA
Source organism: uncultured Campylobacter sp. (assembly GCA_963522765.1). Classification (GTDB taxonomy): domain Bacteria; phylum Campylobacterota; class Campylobacteria; order Campylobacterales; family Campylobacteraceae; genus Campylobacter_B. The sequence continues at coordinate 132,730 of CAUQZM010000003.1, forward strand.
ACGTATACTTTGAATACATGCGAAAATAATACAATAATTCAAAGCGGTTACGTTTTATATTCTGGACCCAATAGTGACGAAGTAATAAAAAGAGTAAAACAAATGAATGCGTCACAGAAAAAATCTATATATAGAGGAACTGAAAAATGGTTTTGTGGTTTAGTCAACGAAGTGTCTGCTCTTAAAGAGAGCGGTATAAAATATGGGGTTGCACAGAATTTTATTAATGATGTCATGACCTCCAAAACAGTAGTAGATATGGGAAGTTGCAGAAAATACGGCTATTAAAATTTCATAACTAGCTAAATTTAACGATATCCAACTCAATTTTCACTAAATTTATTCTCCCCGCAGATATTCTTGCAGCGTTTTTACTTCGAGTGCGGAGCCGTCTTTGATCGCGCAAACCGAGCGCGTCGCGGCGATCGCCGCCTTCATCGTCGTAAAATACGGCAGTTTAAACCTCAGCACGCTTTGGCGGATCTTCGCCGCATCGGCAGAGTTTGATTTACTGTCGCTGGTGTTGATGACGAGCGAAATTTCGCCGTTTTTGAGCTTATCCTCGATATTTGGGCGCCCCTCGCTGATTTTGTAGATAAACTCGCACTCCACGCCGTTTTCGCCCAGTAGCTTGTGCGTGCCGCCGGTCGCGACGAGGCTGAAGCCCAAGCGCTTAAACGCCTGCGCAAGCTCCACGGCGCGCACTTTATCATGATCGGCGAGCGATAAAAATACCTTGCCGCCGCTTGGAAGTGCGTTGCTAGCGCCGATTTGCGATTTGGCAAAGCTTTTGGCGAAATTTTCGCCGATACCCATCACCTCGCCGGTGCTTTTCATCTCAGGCCCCAGGATCAGATCCGCGCCTGCAAGCTTGTTGAAAGGAAAGACACTTTCTTTGACGCAGATATGGTTTTTAATACGCGGTTTTAAAATTCCCTTCTCTTCGATTAGCACGCCGAACTCGTCGTAAAATTTCAAAGCCTCGCGCAGACCCCCTTGCCACATTACGCGGGTAGCGACCTTAGCCATCGGAATTCCGCTCGCCTTGCTCACAAACGGCACGGTGCGGCTCGCGCGCGGATTTACCTCAATGATGTAAAGCTCGTTTTCAAAAATAGCGAATTGAATATTCATAAGCCCCACGACGCCGAGATTTAGCGCGATCTCTTTGGTTTGGCGGCTTACCAGATCGATCATCTCCGCGCTTAGGCTAAGTGGCGGCAAAATGCTCGCGCTGTCGCCGCTGTGGATGCCCGCCTCCTCGATATGCTCCATTATCGCGCCGATATACACGTCGCGTCCGTCGCAGATCGCATCCACATCAAGCTCTGTCGCGTCAAGCAAAAATTTATCTATCAGCACCGGCGAGTGGTGGCTCACACTCACCGCTTCACTCATATACTGCCTAAGCTCCGCTTCGCTATGTACGCGCCGCATCGCACGACCCCCGAGCACGTAGCTAGGGCGCACGAGCACCGGATAGCCGATTGCCGCGGCCTTTTCGATCGCTTCGGCTTCGCTTACGGCGGTATCGTTTTTCGGCTGTTTGACGCCGATACTTGCGATGAACTCGCTAAATTTCTTGCGATCCTCCGCCACGTCTATCGTGCGTGCGCTCGTGCCGATGATCTTGGCCCCCACGGTGCTTAGGCGCTTGGCGAGCTTTAGCGGCGTTTGGCCGCCGAAATGCACGATCACGCCGTCGGGGCTTTCAGCCTCGATGACCGCTCTAACGTGCTCAAAATCGATCGGCTCAAAGTATAAAATATCGCTCGTGTCGTAGTCGGTGCTGACGGTTTCTGGGTTACAGTTATACATTATCGTGGTGATGCCCATATCGCGCAGAGCGTAGCTAGCGTGCACGCAGCAGTAGTCAAACTCGATGCCCTGCCCGATGCGGTTCGGACCACCGCCGATGATGAGGACCTTTTTATTATCTTTTGAAATTTTGCGGCTTGCGATGGCGGGCGTTATGTTGGTGCTGGAGTACAGATACGGAGTGAGCGCTGCGAACTCGCCCGCACAGGTATCTACTTCGTTGTATTCAAGGTCGATGCCCTGTCTGGCGCAGGCAAAATGGATGTCGTTTTGCGTAAGGCCCAGATTGTCCTTTTTGTTGATCAAATTTGCGATCATCTTATCGCTAAAGCCCCAGCTCTTGGCCTGTCTTAAAAGCGCCGCGTCGTTGATGATCTCCATATCGATGCGCTCTTCAAATTTTACGATCTGCTCGATCTGGCTCAAAAACCAGCGATCGATCTTGCTAAGCTCGTAAATTTGATCCACGCTCATACCCGCTCTAAAGCCCTGGGCGATATATAAAGCTCTATCTTGCTGCGCGTTGCGAAGCCCGAAGATGAGATCCTTCTCGCTTAAATTTAGCTCCACGAAGCCGAAGTAGCCCTTCTCCAGCGAGCACAGCGCCTTTTGAATGCTCTCCTTAAAGCTGCGCCCGATCGCCATCACCTCGCCGATGCTTTTCATCGCAGTGCCGAGATAGGGGTTTGCGCCTGGGAATTTTTCAAACGCAAAGCGCGGAATTTTAGTAACGATATAATCGATCACGGGCTCAAAGCTTGCGGGCGTGCCGGTGATGTCGTTTTTGATCTCATCCAGGCTAAAGCCCACCGCTAGCATCGTAGCGACCTTGGCGATCGGATAGCCCGTGGCTTTAGACGCAAGCGCTGAGCTGCGGCTTACGCGCGGGTTCATCTCGATGACGATCATCCGCCCCGTTTGCGGATTTACCGCAAACTGCACGTTACTGCCGCCTGTATCCACGCCGATCTCGCGTAAAATTTTAAAACTCGCGTCGCGCATTCTCTGATACTCTTTGTCGGTGAGCGTAAGAGCGGGCGCGACCGTGATGCTATCTCCCGTATGCACGCCCATCGGATCGAAATTTTCGATCGAGCAGACGATGATGCAGTTGTCCTTATGATCGCGGATCACCTCCATTTCGAACTCTTTCCATCCAAGCAGGCTCTCTTCGATCAAAATTTCATTTATCGGGCTCACGTCTAGCCCGTTTTGCGCGAGCTCTTTAAACTCGTCGATATTGTACGCCACGCCGCTGCCCGCGCCGCCTAGGGTGTAGCTAGCGCGAACAATGAGCGGAAAGCCGATCTCATTCGCCGCAGCCATCGCCTCTTCGATATTGTAGGCGTATTTGGATTTAGGCAGATCCATTCCGATCTTAATCATAGCCTCTTTAAATTTCACTCTATCCTCGCCCTTTTTTATCGCTTCAGGCTTGGCGCCTAGAAATTTCACCCCCGCCAGTTCGCCGCTTTCGTAAGCCTCCATCGCGACATTTAGCGCGACCTGTCCGCCCATCGTAGGTAGGATCGCATCGACGCCCTCGCGCTTTATGATACGTAAAATGCTCTCTTTGGTGATCGGCTCGATATAGGTGGCGTCGGCAAAATCGGGATCGGTCATGATGGTGGCGGGGTTAGAATTTATTAGCACTACGCGGTATCCGAGGCTCTTTAGCGTCTTGGCAGCCTGCGTGCCGCTGTAATCGAACTCGCACGCCTGGCCGATTACGATCGGACCGCTACCGATCAGTAAAATCGTCTTAATATCATCTCTTTTAGGCATCAATTTTCCTTTGTAACGACATACAAAAACGCCGGCATCTCGGAGCTCACGTAGGGCTCTACGACGGCGCTTTTGTATAGCTTCCCGCTTTGAATCTCTTTAACCTTTCCTACCGGCACGCCGGCAAAAAAAATTTCATCTTTCCCGCTCGTAAAGACCTCATCACCTACCTTGGGATCGAGCCATTGCGGGATATATCTAACCACAAGCTCGTTATTTTCGCCGCCTGCGACACCAGGAATTTGGGTATCTCCTATGAAAACGGAGAAGTTGCTCTTTTCGTCGCGCTGTAAGATCGCAAGCGGGCGCCCGTCTTTATTTACTAAAATTCCTGCGGTCTTGCCCTCACTGATGAGGCCGTAAATTTTGTTTGGGTTAAAATTTTCAAAATTTACGAAGAATTTATTGTAGTCGTTTAGATTTGCATAGCTCAACGCCTTTACGAGCTGGACTTTGGGCTCATAAATGGAGCTGTTTTTATCGATCAAAATTTTATTCAGCTCGCCCGCGAACGTACTAAGCAGCATCGCCGATTTTTTTAGCTCGGCGTTTTCTTCTCGTAGAGCTTTGATCGTCTCTGCCTGGTTAAAATGCTCGTTCACAGCGCTTTTTACCCGATCGCTCACGCCGTAATAAACCTCTAAAATTCCTCCTGCAAATCCGATAAATTTGCCGTGGATATACGAGCCGAACGTAAGCGAAACGGCTACCAGCAAAACCGCGACGAGGAGGAGTTTGAGATTAGTCATTTGCCGCTTGTTTTAGCGATTTGATCTCTTCTAGGGCTTTTCCCGTGCCATTTGCGACGCACAGCAGCGGCTCGTCCGCGACGAAAACCGGAAGCTTTACGGTGTCGCTTAGATATTTATCTAATCCGCGAATTAGCGCACCGCCGCCCGTTAGCACGACGCCGTTTTCAACGATGTCGGCGGCGACTTCTGGCTGAATGCTCTCAAGGACAAATTTCAGCGCGTCCGCAATCTCTCTGATTGAGTCTTTGATCGCCTCTCTAACGTCCTCGCTCGTAAGATCGACTGAACTTAAAAGCCCGCTGATCTGATCTTTTCCTTTGACCGTGTATGTAAGATCTTTTTGCTGCTGCACCGCCGTACCGATCTTGATCTTAATCTCCTCAGCCGCGCGTTCCGAAATAAGTAGACTATATTTTTCCTTGACGTAGTTAACGATGCTCGCGTCGATCTTATCGCCTGCGACGCGAACGGATTTGGCGCTGATGATACCGCCTAAAGAGATAACGCCGATCTCGGTGGTACCGCCGCCGATATCTACGACCAACGAGCCGCGCGCTTCATTGACCGGCAAACCCGCACCGATCGCCGCAGCCATCGGCTCTTCGATTAGATAAACCTCGCGTGCGCCCGCTATCATCGCGCTTTCTCGCACGGCTTTGCGCTCGACCTGAGTTAGCCCGTAAGGTACCGAGATGATAATGCGCGGGCTTACGAAAAAGCGGCGCTTGTGGGTCTTTTCGATAAAATACCTAATCATCTTCTCCGTCATATCAAAATCCGCAATAACGCCATCTTTCATCGGGCGCACCGCTTCGATATCGCCCGGAGTTCGTCCGAGCATCTCTTTGGCTTCGGCGCCCACGGCGATGATCCTTTGCTTGCCGTAGCGCTCGTTTTGCACCGCAACGACGCTCGGCTCGTTGATGATGATGCCTTTATCTTTTAGTAGCACGAGCGTGTTTGCCGTGCCCAAATCGATGCCCATATCCCTTGAAAATAATCCTAGAATAGAATCAAGTAACATTTATCCCCTTTATGCAGTTAAATTTTGTTTTACAAGTATCGGCTTGGAGACGCCGTCTACAACCTCTTTGGAGATAATGACGTCATAGCCCTTAAGCTCAGGTAGATCAAACATAATATCGATCATAATCTCCTCGATTATGCTGCGAAGTCCGCGTGCGCCGGTTTTGCGCTTAATCGCAAGGCTCGCAACCTCCCTTAGCGCGTCGTCGTCAAATTTTAAATTTGCGCCGTCTATCGCGAAAAGCTTTTGATATTGCTTTAAGATCGCATTCTTCGGCTCGGTTAAAATTCTAACCATAGCCTTTTCGTCGATCTCATTTAGCGTAGCCACTACGTGCAATCGCCCGATGAGCTCGGGGATTATGCCGTAATGCACCAGATCGTCGGCCTCGACCATATTTAGTAAATTTAAGCTCTCTTTCTTGCTGCGCTTGGTTTGGTTAAACCCGAGCACGTTCTGCCCGATGCGGCGGTTGATGATCTCGTTTAGCCCGTCGAACGCGCCGCCGCAGACGAACAAAATATTAGTAGTATCGATCTGAATGAAGTCCTGATTTGGATGCTTGCGACCGCCCTTTGGTGGGATATTTACGACGCTTCCTTCGATGATCTTAAGAAGCGCTTGCTGTACCCCTTCGCCGCTTACATCGCGCGTGATGCTGCGGTTTTCGCTCATTCGCGCGATCTTATCGATCTCATCTACGAATACGATACCGCGCTGCGCCTTCTCTACGTCGCCGTCCGCAGCCTGCAAAAGGCGGGTGAGGATGTTTTCTACGTCCTCGCCGACGTAGCCCGCTTCCGTTAGGCTCGTAGCGTCGCTAATAGCAATCGGCACGTCCAAAAATCGCGCCAAAGTCTGCGCCATAAGCGTCTTGCCACTGCCGGTAGGCCCGATAAGCAAGATATTTGATTTTGAAATTTCTGTATCGTCGCCCTTCGCATCGGTCTGTCTGAAAATTCTTTTATAGTGGTTGTAAACGCCGACGCTAAAAATTTTCTTAGCGCGCTCCTGTCCGATGACGTAGCGGTTGAGAACCTCCATCAGCGCCTTTGGCTTGATAGCCTCGAAATCAATCTCTTTATTTTGATTTTGTATCGCCTCGTTTTGGCCTTCGCTGCCGTGGATAGCGGCGTATGCCATATCGATACAATAGCTGCAGATAGCCGCCGTACCGTCGTCGTTAGGATATATACGACGCCCGTCCGCGCCCGTTTCACCGCAAAAACTGCACTTATTTGCCATTAAATTTTACCTTTATCTAGCGGAATTCCGCGTTTTGTGTTGATTATAAACTCGCACATCTTGCGCACGTTTTGATCGCTCGTTTCGGCTAAAAGGATCTGCGCCTGCTCCTTTAAGCCCGTGCCTTGGTTGAATAAAAATTTATACGCCCGATTTATCGTCTCGACCGTCTCTTTATCGAAGCGGCGGCGGATACCCGTTAAATTTAGCCCGCGGATATAGGCGCGATTCCCCTCGGCTAGGCAAAACGGCACCACGTCCTGACTAAGCGCGCTAGCCCCTGCGATCATGCAGCTCTCGCCGATCTGAACGAATTGATGCACGGGGGTAAGCCCGCCGATAACGGCATAATCGCCCATTACGACGTGACCCGCGAGCGTGGCGCTATTAGCTAAGATTATGTTGCTGCCCAGCACACAATCGTGAGCGATATGGCAATACGCCATCATAAATAGATTATCGCCGATGCGCGTAAATCCGTCGCCCTTATGCGAGCCCGAGCTGATCGTGCAAAACTCGTGAATCGTAGCGTTTTTGCCGATGATTAGCCCCGTGCGCTCGCCATCTTCAAAGCTCATATCCTGCGGAATTTCGCCCACGATAGCGTATGAAAAAATTTTGGAGTTCTCGCCGATTTGAGTATCTCCAATGATGCGCGCGCCCTGCTTGATCGTGCAGCCGTCTGCGATTTTAGCCTGCGCGCTTACGAAAGCATACGGCTCGATCGTTACTTCGGCTCCGATCTGGGCGCCGTTCTCGATGATCGCCGTGTGGTGAACTTTAGCCATCATTTATCCATTATCATCGCTTGAAGTTCAGCCTGTGCGGCCAATGTGGCGCCGTCGTTGATATAAGCTTCGCCCTTTAGCACCCAGATACGTCCGCGGTGTTTGATTACACTGATGCGATACTCAAGCTTGTCGCCGGGGCGGACCGGGTTTCTAAATTTAGCGTTGTCGATACTCATAAAATACACGACCTTGTCGCTTAGATCGATGCCGTCTTTCTCCATGCTCTTAAACGCCAGCACGCCGCCTGCCTGCGCTAAGCCCTCGATGATCATTACGCCCGGATAGATCGGATGCCCCGGGAAGTGGCCCTGAAAGATCTGCTCGTTGTAGGTTACGTTTTTATAAGCCTTGATGCTTTCGCCTATGCTGAGCTCTTCGACGCGATCTATCAGCAAAAACGGAAAACGATGAGGTAGGATGGAGAGAATTTCGTTTATATCTATCATTATCTGCCTTTATTTAAAAATCTTGCAATTTTATCAAATTCTTACTAAAATTTCCCTAACGTCTAAAAATATGCGCGAGAGCCCGTAAATTTGAACTTTGGCGGCTCTTATCTCGTCCGTGACGATGATCGGCGAGAGCGAGCTCGCAGCGCACAGGGCAGCGCGAGCTTTATTTTGGCGCGCAAGACTCGGCGGGTTTTTTAGCATTTCGGATACGCTTTTGAAATTTAATCTTGAAATTTCGTTAAATTTCGCCAGGCTTAAAATTTTAATCTCCCCCTTATCGCTGCAAAAAATTTCGCACTTCCGCTCTATGCTAAACTTCACGTTTTCGCGCATAAAATGCGAGCCAAATAGCACAAACGAGGGCACTACAAGCCCGTCAAATTTAATCCATGCACGGAGCAGGCGGTAGTTTAAAAACCGATCGCGCAGCACGCTAAATTTAATCCCTTTTCTTTCGAGCGAGCAAAGCTTTTTGTAAAATTTCAACTTCTCCTCTACCGAAGCGGGCAGGATTTGCCGATCGAGCGGCGACATTAGTTCGAAAATTTCGGTGCCTTGGGCTAAATTTTGCTTCAAATCCGCCGTCAGACTTCCGTCCGAATTTCGTTCAGCCTTTCGCTGATCATCCCGCTGCGACGCAAGCGCGTAGATGCAGCCGCAGTAGTTTTGATGATAGAGCGCGTCTTTTTTCGCGAGCGCAAACTGCTCGCTCGTGCCGCCGTTTTTGCGAAAATCGGGCGCGATAAACTCCAGTCCGCAGCGCTCGCAAATGCGCTGTAGCGAGGCGCGGAGCTGAGAGTGCGATTTTTTGGGACTCATAAGAAGAGTCGTGGTGATTTTACGCTCGCCCAAACTTAGCGCGAGCTCGGCTGTTTTTTGCATGCGAAAATCAAAGCAAAACTCGCAGCGCGCACCCTTTTCGGGCTCGTTTTCAAGCCCGCGCGCGCCGTCTAGCCAGCCCTGAAAATCATACTCACCCAGGATAAATTTAATCCCTAAATTCTCGCAAACCCGCTTTGCGTCGTGCATTCTAAGAACATATTCGCCGTAGGGGTGGATGTTGGGATCATAAAAATAGCCTATTAGCGGCTCTTGCGTGAGCTCTTTTAAGCGGCGCAAAAAATAATCGCAATCGACCGAGCAGCAGATGTGAACCAGCAAAATTTAACCCTTTGCACGAAATTTTTGGATATAATTTTACGCTATCAAAATTAATGAGCGGAAAAATGAAAAAATTTTTTATAAAACACCGACGTAAGTTTGCCTTCGGCGTAAGTGGATTTGCGCTGTTTTACGTGCTTGCGGGCTTTTTCGGCGTGCCGCTTTTTATCGAAAAAGCGCTGCCTAGAATTTTAGAGGGCAGAGCAAGCTTTAGCGTGCAGGACGCCAAATTTAACCCCTTTACCTACGAGCTAAATATTACGCGCCCCGAGCTTAGCACCTTTAAGCCGCTGTTCAGCGCCGATGAGATAAATTTAAAAATCGGTTTTTCAAAGCTTTTTAAAAAGACTCTCGCGGTAGAAATTTTGCACCTAAAATCGCCTAAATTCCACGTCGAGCGCGAGCAAAACGGCACTTTCAATTTCGAGCCGCTACTTTCGGAGCAAAAGAGCGAAAGCAGGGATGAAAACTCCAGCTTCAACGTCACGCTGAATAATTTTAAGATCGAGCGCGGCTCTCTGGGCTACGTCGATAACTCCCTGAAAAGGCCGTTTTCGCTCATATCGACCGATCTGAATTATGAGATCAACGGGCTAAATTTAAAGGATGAAACGATCGGCGAGCACGATCTAAGCGCCGTTTCGCATACATACGACTCGCTGAGTTTCGATGGAGCCATCGATCTGGCGCCTCTTCGTCTGCACGGCAAAGTAGATATCTCGCGGCTGAAAATCGATCCGTTTTGGCTATCATACCTCGATCCTAGCGGCGTGCGGTTTAAGAACGGCTTCCTTTCCGCCGAGCTGAATTACCGATTGAGCCTCGATGAAAATATAAAATTTGCGCTTGAAAACTCAAAGCTCGAGCTTGAGAGCCTAGAAATTTTGCAAGATCAAAATTTAATTTCGCTAGACTCACTAAAAATCCCGAGCTTTGAGCTGAATACGGACGTTTCGAATGAAATTTCAGGCAAAGTGATGATTCCGCAAGTGCTAGTTTCAGGCGCAAAATACGATATGAACGAAACTAAAATTTCCACGGGCTTTGATGGCGCGCGGGTCGCAGATTTTGCGTTGGATTTTAATAAAACGGGTGCGAACTTGCGGCTAAACTCCGCCGTAAAAAGCGTAGATCTAAACCGCTCAAGCTTTGCAAACCCGCAAATTTCGGTCGTCTCAAACGATACTAGAATCACGGGAAATTTTTTAAAATTTAACGCCGAAGGTAACGATACGGCCCTTCATACAGGCTTTGGCGCCTTTAGTATCGCGGATACGCAGATTACGCTAGCGCGCAGCGATAAAATTTCGGTCGCCGCAACCGAGCTAGGCGCATTTAGCTACGACAAAGAGGGCGCGCAAAACGGCGTAAGCCTGGAGTTTGCTAAAATTTCAAACTCCAAAATCGCAAACAAAAACGGAATTTTTAGCGGATTTGAAAGCTTCGGCGTGCAAGGGGTGAAATTTAACGTCGCGGATCTCGATCTGGGCGTGGATAAAATTTTGCTAAACGAACCGTTTTTCAACTCGGAAGTGGGCGTTAACGGCGCCAAAAGCATAAACGATCTGGCGATTTTAAGCGCGATCTCTAAAAATCACGCGAGCTTTAAAAAAACGGCGAGCGCGGGCGATGCAAACCCGACGGATGTAAACTCTACGGCAAGCGATGCAAATTCGGATTCTAAAAAGCCCGCCAAAAGCCCCGCTTTAAAATTTAAGATCGGCGAGGCCTCCGTAACGGGCGCAAAGGCTAAGATCAGCGAGAGCTTTATCGTTAAAAACAACGTGCACGAGATCAAGGATTTCAGCGCCACGCTAAGTGGGCTAAGCTCGAATTTCGCCAAGCCCTTCGGTATCAAAGCAAGCCTTATCGCGGGCGAAATCACCGCTAACGCGGACGGCAAGGCTAGCATCGCGCCGCTTAACGTAGGCGTGAACTTCAGCCTAAATGCGCCGAACTTGGGCGTTTTTAACAAATATGCGGCGGAATTTATCACGGGCTCCATCGCCGGCGAGCTCGCTACGCAAGGGCAGCTGAAGCTTTCAAACGCCTTCTCGCTCGAAGCGAAGCTATCGGGCAAGGGCTTGGCATTAAGCTCGGGTAGGGATAAAATTTTCTCCCTTGCATCGCTGAATGTCGCGCAAATCGCGCTAAGCCCAAACTTCCTCACGCTAAATAAGATCACTCTTGGCTCACCCTCGGCAAATATCTCGCTAAATAAAGACAGGCGTTTGAATTTGCTCTCGCTGATAAGACCTACCGCGCAGGCAAAACAGGCCGCAAAGCCCGCCGAAGCTGCGCCTAGCAGATCCGCAAAAAGCAAGGCAAACTTTGCGTGGAGCGCAAAAAATATCTCGCTTAGCGGCGGAAGTTTAAATTTCACCGATGAGAGTCTAGCA